>CALRLY020000001.1:0-973362 GCA_943368955.1 Chitinophaga pinensis | reverse complement strand
CACAACATCCAGTGCGGCTTTATGGCCGGCGTACAGGAGCATGGGAGGTGTACCCAGCTGCCATCCTTCGGCTGTGGGCATTGGCTTGAACCCTTTCTCCATTAAAAAACGGGTTGATTTATCATAGCCCCACCAACCGGCAAAACGGTTAAGCGCCGGGTCGTTATGGTAACGTTCATGGATATACGCTCCGGCCACTGCACCGGGACCGCTGTTGAGGTATTTGTAACTGCACCAGCAGGCAAAATCCACATTCCAGTCGTGCAACTTCAGTTCAATATTACCGGCAGCATGTGCCAGGTCGAACCCGACTTTGGCACCAGCCTGTTGTGCCATAGTGGTAATGGTGTACATGTCAAATACCTGCCCTGTGTAGTAATTGATGCCGCCGAGCAGCACCAGCGCCAGTTCTTCCCGATGCTGCACCAGGCACTGCAGCACATCTTCATTGCGGATAGCAGTCTCGCCGGGCCGGGGTTGTATTTCAATAATTGCATCATCGGGCTGAAAGCCATGATGACGTACATGTGTTTCCATCATGTACTGGTCGCTGGGAAACGCCTTGGCTTCGCAGAGAATTTTATAGCGTTTTCCCTGCGGACGGTAAAAACTCACGAGCATCAGGTGGAGATTCACCGACAGGTTGTTCATGACCGTTACTTCGTGCGGCCGGCAACCCACAATTTCAGAAAGCGTTCCGGTGAGCTGGTCGTGGTAATCCATCCATGGCTTTTCTGCATGAAAAAACGACTCCACTCCATATCGTGACCAATCATCGAGTACCTGCTGCATATAATCTTTGGTACGTTTGGGCTGCAAGCCCAGCGAGTTTCCCAAAAAATACGTTTGTTCGACGCCGTTATGAGCCGGAATCAGGAACTGTTGCCGGAAATCCCGAAGTGGATCACTGGCATCCAACTGATGGGCAAAAGAAAGTGAAGAATCAAATTTCATACATGAATTTTTCAAAATGTTATATACACATCAATCAAACAGATCGGGATAATCAGTGATAATACCATCCACCCCCATTGCTTTCAAACGTACGATTTCTTCTTTTTTATTGACTGTCCACGGAACAACCTTTATGTTTCGTTCGTGGCAATACTGCAACAGTTGTTCATTCACCAATGTATAATGCGGACTATAGATGGTTGGTTCAAAACCTAATGCCTGAATCTGTTGCTGAATACTTCTTTTATCAGAATCTTCAATCAGCATGGCAGTTTTCATGTGGGGATACGTTTTGTGAAGGTACTGCAGTGTACGGAAGTCAAAGGATTGAATGATAACCCGGTCTTCGATACCCTTTGCTTTGATCACAGACATGAGCAGTTCCACAAATTCTTCCGGTTTGGGATGATAGAGCCCATCCGTTGCCGGCATACACTTGGTTTCAATGTTGAAATACGGATGCGGCCGGCGGCTGGTCATCATATAGTTCGCCACACTGTCGAACAAATCGCTGAGTAACGGTTTGTATGCTGCTTGCTTTTGCTGACGGGGAAACCGGGGATGGGGTTTCAAACCCACATCAAATTGCTTCACTTCATCATACGTCATCCTGTAAATATTGAGCGCCTTTTCTTCTTTTTCTGTTACGGGAGTTCCATCCGGCTTTGTGCTGATTTCATGATTGAAAAAGGGTTCATGTGAAAGAATCACGTTCTGATCCTTTGTAATCACCACATCCAGCTCCAGTGTTGTTACGCCTAAATCCAGAGCTTTGAGCATCGCCGGAATGGTATTTTCGGGCAGCAGTCCTCTGCAGCCCCTGTGCCCCTGCCTGTCAAAGTCCCGTACGGGTTTATTCGTATCTCCTGCCGGTTTACTGTTTGCACAACTCATAAGTATCAGGATGATGATTGAAACCGATTTCATGTATGGAATACTTTTTGTTTTCTGTTTTTCATGATTGCTGCGAGTTCGGCAGCCTGTCCCTCTTTTTGTTCCAGGCGCCTGACAATCGAATCATAACTTTCTTCATCCCGGTTTTGGCTCAGTTTGAAAACGTGCTCCAGCTTTTCAACTTCTATTTCAAAAGCCACAATTGCTTTCATGTGTTCAGATACATACGTTTGCGGCAACTCTTCCATCAATGAGGGAACCGGTTGATCATTTTCAAAATGAAGAGTAGTGCGTTTCAGCAATGCGTACAATTCATCTTCTGACAGAAACCTGATGTTTCCACCCGCATGTACGGTCATATAATTCCACGTACTTGCCTGCCGGGTATCAGTATACCACGAAGCACTTACGTAAGCATGCGGGCCATTAAAAATGGCCAGGACCCGTGGATTGTGTTCAAACGCCCGGTGGTGATCGGTCTTACGCATGATATGCCCCGTTAGAAACAACCTGCCCTCACGTTCATCTGTAAACACCGGTACATGAGTGGCCACCGGTTGCTGCAGGGCATTTACCCCCGTAAGCACAACAAACGGATGCGCCTGCATGAAAGAAATCAATACACCCTGATCAGGCTCCTTAAAATATGGCACATGGTACATGTTTCAAAGATACACAAATGGCTCCGGCCCTTGTTTCACAATCCGGTTCAGATCGCTATATTTAGTCTTAAAACATCAGCCTGAAGTTCCATGAAAAAAATTTCCACCCTTTTCGTACTGGTTTTTGGAGGCCTTGCCTGCCTGGCACAGGATTCAAGCCTTTACCACATCTTCTACAGTAACCGGAAAGCCGGTTTTGTAAACATTCTACGTAAGAAGAATATCAACACGATTCATTACATGTACAATGACCGGGGACGTGGCCCCGATCAGTTTTTTACAATCGAAACTGACGATCAACAACGACTGGTACGCTTTGAACAAAGTGGGGTGGAGTATATGAAAGACACAGTTTCGTTGCGCATTTTCCGTAAAGACAGTGTGTTCTGCAACGTACGTGGCAGAGATACCATCCGAACAGATTTCAAATCGTTGGGCCTGGGTAATTTCGCCTGGAGTGGCCTGCATGAATTCTTCTTTCCCATTTACACCAATGCGGCGCTGCATGGCGAACAACCAATGACCTATGAAAAAGTGCTGCAGCGTACATTCCGGGTCAATAAAAAACCGGTAACAGCCATCCTGTACCAGGTTACAATCAAAAAATCAACTACTACATCGCTTGTATGGCTGTATCCTGATAACCGGCTGCTGGCACAGGTGTACCCTTGGAATGATTTCATAGAAGCCGGAAAAGAAGTGTTGCGCCCGGAATTACGCCGTATTCACGACAGTGTATTCAACCATTTTCTCGAAGAAAAATCAACCGCATTACTGCAAAAAGCAACCAACCGTTTTGCATTATTCAACTGCAATATTGTTGATGTCGTTAATGGAAACCTGTTGCCCAACCAAACGCTTTTGGTAAGCAATGGCAAAATTGAAGCAATCGGAGATACAGCATCAGTGGTGATTCCTGCCAACTACAAACGCATCAACGCAAGTAACAAGTATGTAATGCCGGGCTTGTGGGATATGCATGCCCATACGTTCCCGGGTGAAGGAATCGCTTACCTCATCAACGGCATTACTTCCATACGTGACCTGGGCAATAACCTGCAACTGCCGGAAATCAAACAGAAAACGGAACAGGGGATACTGGTGGGACCACGCATTGCCTGGATGAGTGGCTTCATTGATTACAACGATGAAATGGCCGGTCCCTGTGGCATCTTTATCAACAATATTACAGAAGGAATAGAAGCGGTACGTACCTACCACAGAATGGGTTACCAATCCATCAAACTCTACAGCAGCATCAAGCCCGAATACGTGAAAGTTCTTGCTGCAGAAGCGCACCGGCTGGGCATGAAAGTGCATGGACATGTGCCGGCCTTTATGACAGCTGAAGAAGCGATACGTGACGGTTATGATGAAGTGAATCATCTCAACATGCTGGTGCTGGGCTATTTTGGAACAAGCGTAGACACACGCACCCGTGTAAGACTTACGCTGATGAAAGAACGGGCCTATGAAGCATCGCCCGGTACTGCGTATGGTCAGCGCTTGATTGAACTGATGGTACAAAAGAAAACGGTGCTGGATCCTACGAGTATTTTATACGGACCCATACAAACGAAAGCAAAGATGAATCTGAAAGACAGTCTTGAAAAGGCTTCAGTGGATACCCTCTTTGCCTGGCTGCGGGTGCTGCATCAAAAAGGGATCCGCTTTGTACCCGGAACCGATGCCGGAGGTGGTAATGGGCTGAGCACAGAATTTAAAAACTATGCCCAGATTGGTATGAGCAACGCCGATGTGTTACGATGTGCAACCATCTGGAGTGCAGAATACGCAGGCTTAAGTCATCTTACGGGTTCTGTAACAGAAAATAAAACCGCTGACCTGATCATTACTTCCAACAACCCTTTGGAACGCATTTCAGCGCTTGATAACATCCAGATTGTTGTTACAAACGGTAAACTATTTTATGTAAAAGATTTACGGACGGCTGCCAGCGGTAGCAATGCAGGCGGTGCAGCACATCAACATTAATAATCATAAATAAAAAAAGCGGACAGTTTGTCCGCTTTTTTTTATTTCTAATAGAGTTAAACTAACGTCTTCACCAGTTCCGTTACCGGCAATTCTGCATTCCGCATGGCAATGCTGCGTACGGTTGCGGCCGTAAACTCTTCAAATGCTTTTTTGGTAATTGCTTCATCGCTGGCCATAATGGGTTTACCGCTATCGCCACCTTCACGTATACTTTGTACCAGCGGAATTTGTCCCAGGAAGTTGAGTTCAAATTCTTCTGCCAGTCGCTTTCCACCTTCCTTGCCAAAGATGTAATACTTATTGTTGGGCAATTCGGCAGGGGTGAAATAAGCCATATTTTCCACCAATCCGATTATCGGGACTTTAATCTGCGTTTGTGCAAACATGGCCACCGCTTTTTTGGCATCAGCCAGGGCAATATCCTGGGGAGTGGTAACCACTACGGCTCCGGTTACAGGAACCGTTTGTACCAGTGTCAGGTGAATATCTCCTGTGCCGGGCGGCATATCAATCACCAGGTAATCCAGTTCGCCCCACATCACATCAGTAATAAACTGTTTAATAGCACTGCTGGCCATAGGGCCCCGCCACACAATCGCATCCTTTTCATTCACCAGCAACCCAATACTCATAAACTGAATACCATATTTCTCCATTGGTACAATCATGGGCTTACCTTCCACTTCCGTCATCTTCGGACGTTCGCCCCGCACTCCAAACATAATGGGCACACTGGGACCATAAATATCTGCATCCATCAATCCCACCTTGGCTCCGCTTTGTGCCAAAGCAAGGGCCAGGTTAGCGCTGATGGTACTTTTACCTACGCCGCCTTTACCACTTACCACCGCAATTATGTTTTTCACCTGGGGCAGTACCATTTTCGGGTCTTTGCGGTTGGACGTGGTATTGGATGTGAAGTTGACTTTAACGTTGGCCTCTTTATTCACCAACAGCTTAATCGCATTGGTGGAAGCATTGCCCATCAAATCTTTCATAGGACAAGCCGGCGTAGTTAATACAATAGTAAACGATACATTATTTCCATCAATTTCAATATCCTGTATCATGTTGAGGGTTACGAGATCTTTCCCAAGGTCGGGCTCCTGTACATTCCGCAACGCATCCAGCACTTGCTCCTTTGTCATATTTGTAGATTTTGTTAAAAAAAAGAAACCAGGCAGCAAAATTAACCAATGAAGTCATTCAATTGTTGGAGAGGGAAGCGATTTACACTTATTTTTGAAGCTCATGAAGAAATGGTACCTGCCGGTTTTGATTGCGGCCTTTTTTTTACCCAAAGCAGCTGCAGCCCAGTTTGAATCCATGCAGGATTCAATTGTGCAGTTGTATGGTGTTGTAATGACAGCCGACAGCCTGCGGGGCATTCCAGCTGTAACCGTTAAAGTGCGGAATCAAAACAGGGGTACTTATACCAACGATCAAGGGGTATTCAGCATTGTGGTGCTGAAAGGCGATGTAATTGAATTTACCAGCGTAGGCTTTAAAGCAAAGTCTGTCCCCATCCCCAAAAACCTCGACGGCAACCGTTTCAGCATCATTCAACTGATGGTGGTGGATACCGTTTACCTGCCGGCAACCATCATCAAAGCACGCCCCAGCAGGGAACAGTTTGAGCGGGATTTTGTGAATACACCGGTACCTGCCGACAAAATAGAAATTGCCCGGCAAAATACACTCACAGCCCAAAGCCGCATTCTCATGCAATCCACCCCCCGTGATGGAGGCGAGGCGGCCAACATGTCTCTTAGGAACTCGGCACGCAGCACCTACTACTCCGGACAGTTCCGTCCGCAACCCATTTTCAGTCCGCTGGCATGGGCCGAATTTATCCAGGCCTGGAAGCGGGGCGATTTCAAATCAAAAAAATAGAACCCCGGCGATTTTTTTATATGATCCTGCTTTCACCAATGCTAAGGTGTGATCATGGTACCTGTTGAAATTGATCTCTAAAAATGACATTCGAACCCGCCGGAGACCGATTGATTTGATTTACCTTTAATGCGCCATATTTTTAGACGAAATCATCGCAACGGATCAGTATTTATGAAAGGTTCCTTTTTGAAGCCGGGCACATGCCTGTTACTGATTGCGGCATAGGATGTAGTAAAATAAAATTTATTAAAAAACCAAACATGAAACAGATTGCTGTCGTAGGAGCCGGAACCATGGGTAACGGTATTGCACATGTATTTGCACAGGCGGGATTCCAGGTAAAGTTGATTGATGTACATGTAGCGCAACTGAATAAAGCCATAGCCACCATTACCAAAAATATGGACCGGCAGATTGCAAAAGGATCACTCACAGAAGAACAAAAAGTAGCTGCACTTCAACATCTGGCAACCACTACTGATTTGCTGGAAGGCACTGCCAATGCAGAACTGGTGATTGAAGCCGCAACAGAAAATACAGAACTGAAAACCAGCATTTTTCAGCAGATCGATAAGGTTGCACCGGCGGGATGCATCCTGGCCACCAATACTTCTTCCATCTCTATTACTCAACTTGCCGCTACAACCAATCGTCCGGAACGGGTGATTGGTATGCACTTCATGAACCCGGTACCGGTGATGAAACTGGTGGAAATCATCAACGGGTATGCTACCCTCCCCGAAGTGACAGGCACCATCGTGGAGCTGAGCAAGCAGTTGGGCAAAGTTCCCTGCGTGGTGAACGACTACCCGGGTTTTATAGCCAACCGCATTTTGATGCCCATGATCAATGAAGCCATTTACAGTCTGTATGAAGGTGTGGCCGGCGTGAAAGACATTGATACGGTGATGAAGCTGGGCATGGCACACCCGATGGGGCCATTGCAGCTGGCCGATTTCATTGGATTGGATGTTTGCCTTGCGATCCTGAAAGTGCTGCATGATGGGTTTGGCAATCCAAAGTATGCACCTTGTCCGTTATTGGTGAATATGGTTACTGCCGGGAAGATGGGAGTAAAAAGCGGAGAAGGATTTTATCAGCACACTGCCGGCAGTAAGGACTTGGTGGTGAGTCCTTTCTTTCAGAAGAGATAATACAGATGGGGTGAAGCAGAAAACCGCTTTGCAAATCATAACCACCAGCATAGTAAATAAAGCATGGAATATGTAGTCATTTGCCTGGTTGCACTGGCAGCATCAATGCTTACTTTTTTCTCCGGGTTTGGTCTTGGCACCCTGCTCATGCCCGTAATGGCGTTGTTTTTCCCTGTGGAAATTGCGATTGCGTTAACGGGTGTGGTTCATTTTTGTAATAACCTGTTTAAGCTGTTTCTTGCAGGCAGGCACGCAAATAAAGAAGTGCTGCTTCGTTTTGGTATTCCGGCAGTTGTGGCAGCATTGCTTGGTGCCTGGCTGTTACTTCAATTCAGTGAAGGCCAGGTGCTGTTCCGCTACGAATTGCTTCAAAAACAATTTTCTGTAACAGTACTTCATTTTTTGATTGCAGTTGTGCTATTCGTATTTTCAATATTGGAATTATGGCCCGGCTTTCAACGGTTGCAGTTCAGCCCCAGTAAGTTACCCCTGGGCGGATTCCTGAGTGGTTTTTTTGGTGGCTTATCGGGTATGCAGGGTGCATTGCGAAGTGCATTTCTTATAAAAGCAGGATTATCAAAAGAAGCATTTATTGGCACCACTGTGGTGGTTTCGACGTTTGTTGACATGACCCGGCTGGGCGTTTATGCCACACGGTTCAGCAAAGCAGGATTGATCAATAACCTGCCGTTGGTTAGTGCTGCAGTACTTGCCGCCATTACCGGCGCTTATATCGGAAACCGGCTACTGAAAAAAGTCACCATCCAGTTCCTGCAGTTTACGGTTGCTTTGTTGTTACTTCTGGTATCGCTTGCGCTGGGTGCCGGATGGATTTGATTGTGCAACAGAATCGCAGTCTTGCAGCGAAGCATTCATTATTTCCAGTCTTCTTCACATAAATTGAGATCATCTGTACCAACTGTACTGATAATCACTTTATGAATTACCCGTTTTTCATTATAAAAAACAAGGAGTGTTCCATAAGCCATTTGATAGGCTTCCCAGTTGGCATCTTTCAGTTTTGGGTTCCCCAGCTTCACAAATAAATCATCTGATTTCATGCCCAGCAACGGTAACGTAAAAGTGCCTTTAAACTTTTCTCCGATTACAAGGTAATCCCGCTGAATCAGGAATTTCAAATCCTTATCGGCATAATAAACCCCACCACCGCATTTTGATTCATTGCCCTCTTTTTCAAATGAAGTAAAGCAGGGGAGCTTGGCTTTGATCTGCTCCGGATCAGAATTGGGCTTCGCTTCATTCACCCAGCCTTTGTACACATCCACCACAATGGCGCCACAGGCATTCGCAGGTTTTAGCTGTGCCCGGCTTTCGGCAATTACCAGCGTCAACAATACAGCAAAGAGCAATGTTTGTTTCATACATTCTGATTTCGTTCTATAAAGTTCCGTAAAAAATCATGCCAAAGCATGCAATGCTGTCAAGAAGAGAAATCTGTATCTTGAGCCGCAATCAGCAAGTTATGTTCTTCCTTCTTTCAAAACTCCTTCATTTTTTTATTCAGCCGTTTAACTGGTTGCTCCTGCTCACCGTTTGGGCATTGGTAACCCGAAACCAGCAGCGAAAACGCCGTTTATGGATCATTACCGGCTTACTGTTCCTGTTTTTCAGTAACCCCTGGATCATCCATAAAATTACACTGAACTGGCAGGCGGCTGAAGTAACCCTGCAGCCCGGAGAAACCTATGAAGCCGGCATTTTACTGACAGGCTTTTGTGCCTTTAACCAAAAAACAGGCAAAGGGTATTTCAAAGGAGCGAACGACCGGTTTATTCAAACCGTACGTTTATACAAACAGGGGCATATTAAAAAAATCATTGTCAGCGGCGGCAACAGCAGCATCCTGAAAAGCAGGCAAACCTGGAAAGAAGCCGATTTTATTGTAGAGCAGTTGCTGCAGGTAGGGATTCCTGCAACGGACATTTACAAGGACAACCGAAGCCGCAACACACACGAAAACGGATTGTTTTCAAAGCAGATGATTGATTCATTGAAACTGCCACCACCCTACCTGCTCATCACCTCTGCCACCCATATTAAACGCAGCCTGCATGTTTTCAACAAAGTAGGATTAACGGCAAAACCCTACCCTTGTAACTATACAGCCATTGATGACCCTTTTACGTTTCCAACATCGCTCCTGCCTGGCCCGGGTGCGTTTGACCAGTGGAATACATTCATGAAAGAAAATGTGGGATTGTTGATGTATAAGCTTACGGGTAAAGCTTAGCTGAGTTTCTGCAGCCGCAGATCATACAACTGTTCCAGCCGGTGCAATACTTCTGTAAGCCTGCTCTTGGGAATGCCCGTTTTGATTCTGCAAAACAGTTGCAGTTCCTGCTCATAAACTGTGCAGGAAAACTGGCGCAGCAATACCTGCACTTCGTTCATGCGGTGATAGTCAAACTCCAGCGCATACAATACTTCTACCTGCTTCTGTACAATAGGGGTTGTCTGTAATGCAAAAGCAGTTGCCGATTTGTAGGCTTGTATGAGTCCGGGAACGCCCAGCAGCGTTCCGCCAAAATACCGCACAACAACCACTGCCACATTGGTCACCTGCCTGCTGTCGATTTGCGCCAGAATGGGACGACCTGCAGTACCCGAAGGTTCCCCATCATCACTCACTCTGAACTGATTTCCATCGGTACCCATCCGGTAAGCAAAACAATGATGCACCGCCTTAGGGTGTTCTTCCTTCAGTTGCTTCAAGCGTTTTTTAAAATCATCGACTGTTTGAATGGGAAAGGCACAGGCCAGAAAACGGCTGCCCCGGTCTTTGAATTCGGCGAACGATTCACTTTCTATTGTATAATATACCATTACATCGCTCATATATGCTTCTTACCCATACGCAATCAGTGCAATGGCTCCCAGCGCCAGCAGAATGCCGAGCCAGTTAGTTTTGGTGAGATGTTCTTTCAAGAGTACCCAGGCAACCATTGTGCTGAACAACACAATACCCATATTATTGATAGGCAGAATGGCTGTACTGTTTCCTGAATAATTTTTTAATACCTGAACCAGGCACCAGATCGACAAATAATTGGGTACACCTATAATCACTCCTGCTGCAATAGAACGGTAATCAAATTTTTCTTTGCCGGTAAGTAACAAAATCAGCAAGGCCACCAATCCTGCAATACCTGCCACTCCAAAGGAAGTGATGAGATACAGATTTTTATTGGCATCGTTGAGGTGCGTCGTTTCCACGTATTTGATCATCGTATCAATTAAGCCGCTGGCACCAAAGAGGATCACCGGTAACAAAAGTAATGCAGGCTGGAACGGCTGACCGGAAGGCTCCTTACCACCCGATGGCATTGACGTAAGTACCACCGCCACAAGTGCTATAACAATTCCTGCAATTTTAAACAGTGTTACCTCCTCATTGTACAGGTAAATAGAAAACAAAAAGGGAATCACCAGCGATAATTTATTGGCTACCGATGTAATGGCCACTCCCATTTTTTGCACGGTGTAGGCAATCAGATTGAATGTGGTGATGAACATGAGTCCCATGAGAACCGACCATGAAAACCAACCCTCACCTGCTACAGCCGAATTGAGTTTAAAGGATCCATCCATAAGCAATCCGGTGACTACGCAGGTAAAATAGTTGAATACAATAGCCTGCAGGTTCGAAATGCGATACCGCTCCACCACTTTGAACAATAAGGTGAGACTGGAGGAGAATACAATACTTCCAAATAAATACAACATACACTCAGTTTATAAGATAAGAATCAGAACAATCAGTTATTGCGATAGTAACGGATCACATCCTCACCACTGGTTTCCTCCAGTACCGGATTCCTGTTTTGCAGAACCGGGGCTTTCAGACCAGATCCTGCTGCTTTTGTTTTGCTCTCAATGATCCGGGCTTCATCCCACAACCCAATCTGCAGAAATTGATGCAATACTGCTGCTCCTCCTTCTACCAGCACACTCTGTAATTGCAGCTCATAAAGAGCCGAAAGAATATCACTTACAGAAAAGGAAACGGGCATTTGTACATACCGGGGCTGGCCGCTACCATCGCTCCGGACTTCATTCAGCACCACCGTTTTTGCAGTATCATCAAACAAATTGTGCGTGGGCGGTATCATCAGTTGCTTGTCCAACACAATCCGTACAGGCTGAGGCCCGTTCCAACACCGGTTGGTTAATTGCGGGTTATCGTACAACGCCGTACGGGTGCCAATGAGTATGGCTGCCTCTTCGCTGCGCCAACGGTGTACCCGTTGCTTTGTATTGTTGCTGCTGATGATAAGTCGTTCTGTTGTTCCGCTGCCCATAAAACCATCGGAGGTTTGTGCCCATTTTAAAATAACATAAGGACGCTTCTGCTCCACCCAGGTAAAAAAGCGGCGATTCAGCTCCTGGCACTCAGCTTCCATCACTGGTGCCAACACTTCAACCCCGGCCGCTTGCAGTTGCTCCATGCCTTTGCCATTCACGTCCGGAAAAGGATCCCGGCAACCAATGACCACACGGGGAATTTTATGTTCCACTATCAACCGGCTGCAGGGAGGCGTTTTGCCGAAATGGGCACATGGCTCAAGAGATACATACAAGGTTGCATGCGGAATCAAATGCCGGTCGCTTTCAGCTACTGATGCCAGGCAGTTTACCTCTGCATGAGGATCGCCGTACTTTTCATGCCAACCTTCCCCAATGATCCGATCCTCATGGACCAACACAGATCCAACAAGTGGATTGGGCGCTACCCATCCTGCCCCCCGCCGGGCCAGTTCGATGCAACGATACATATAAGATTCGTGAGTGCGCATGGCAAGGGTGCAAAAGTAAGTGTTTCATCAGAAGGAGGTAGCTTTGCAACAATGCTGTGGAAAGATATATACACACAATTCAAGCTACAACTTCAAACAATTTACCCGGAAGCAGAAGCAGCAAGCATTGCCCGTTTACTGATCGAAAGCTGGGGCAAACAACCATTGCGTCAGCTGCCCGATGAAGCAGCTCCCGCAGATGTAGTGGAGCAACTTCCTGAATACCTGCATCAATTACTGCTGAGGAAACCAGTTCAATACCTGTTGAAGGAAGCATGGTTTTACAAGTACTCTTTTTTTGTTTCCCCAGCAGTACTTATACCCCGACCGGAAACGGAAGAACTGGTGGAGTGGATCATCCGGGAAAACAAACTGAATGCGGAAATGAAAAGCATATCTATCCTTGACATTGGAACCGGCAGTGGATGTATTGCCATAACAATGAAGAAAGAACTTTCCAAAGCTACTGTAACAGCCATTGATGTGAGTGCTGATGCACTTATCGTTGCCCGGGAAAATGCACAACGATTGAATACAGCTATACAGTTTGAACAAATTGATTTCCTCAATGAAAAAGAATGGAGCAAACTGGGCCAGTTCGACATTATTGTCAGTAATCCACCCTACATAGCCGAACAGGAAGAATCTTTCATTGCTGCCCATGTAAAAGAATACGAACCACACCTGGCGTTGTTTGTACCGGATACAGATCCCTTATTATTCTATAAAGCAATTGCCAACTTTGCAACAACACATTTAAATGAAAACGGAAGCGTAAGCGTGGAAATTAATCAACTGCTGGGCAAGGAAACAAAAGCTGTTTTTGAACAAGCTGGCTTCAGCAATGTACAATTGAAAAAAGATATCAGCGGAAATGAGCGGATGATCCGGGCAAGCTGGCAATGAATTCAATAAACGATCGGCATTCTCCTATCTTCTACATTCTATCTTCTACATTCTATCTTCTACATTCCACCTTTCCTACTCCACTCCCTTCTTATCCACACTCATCACCGCCTTTACGCCCAGCCGATCAGCGGCACGCAGCACGGCAGCAAAACTTTCGATAGTGGCACTACGGTCGGCATTGATGACAATGCTCACTTCTTCGCCACCGGTACGCTTACTCTGGATGATTTGCGATAGCGTGGAATCCATTTGCAGTGGATCAACCGGTTTAGAGCCTACATAAAACCGGTTGGTAGCATCAATGGTTACCACCACCGTTTGCTTGCTGCGTGTATTGCTTTTCGCTTTGGGCAGTGAAGCTTTCCGCACATTGGGATTAGCGAGGGTGGATACAATCAGGAAAAACATAAGCAGAATGAACAGAATGTCATTCAGCGCATCGGTAAAAACCTCACTTTCGGCTCTATGTTTTTTGCGGAGTTTCATGAAGAACAGATTTAACGGGTAGGCTCCTGCAACACATCAAGGAAATCGGCGGCAGCTGCTTCGATACGGTTGGCTGTCTTTTCGACCTGGGTTTGCAAAATGTTATGCAGCAGATAGGCAAGCATCCCGATCACCAAACCCGTAATAGAACTGATGAGTTTGGTATAAATACCTCCGGCAATGGTGCTGAGCTCATACTCACCGGTAGCATTGATGTTAAAAAAGAGCTGCATCAAGCCCACCAGTGTACCAACGAAACCGAAGATGGGTGCAATCTTTGAAACAACAGACAGGATACTCACATTCCGCTCCAGTTTATACAACTCCAATTGTGCAATATTTTCCATGCTGGTGCTGATGGCATCTATCGGCTTGCCAATCCGTTGAATCCCTTTGTCAATCATCCGCCCTACCGGGTTGTTGGTATTCCGTGCAAAATTGCGGGCAGCAGTCACGTTTCCGCTGACAATATTATCACGGATAATATTCATAAAATTATCATCGATGTCCGATGCCTTTTTGATGGCCATCCAGCGCTCTGCAAACACATAAACGGTAGCCACGCTTAAGAGGAGGAGGGGAATCATAATCCACCCTGCTTTCACCAGCAAATCAATCAAATGCATTTCCTTGGGAGCTACCGGGGCTGGCACAGCCTGTGTAAGCGTATCGATTGCATTTTGTACCTGTAAAAGAAAAAGTTCCATATAGATTCAGGAATTTTGTTGTTCCAAGCCGGACAAATGTAACGGCTCAAGGCCATTTAAACGAACTGTCACTACGTTTATTATCCACAACCAAAGATCTGTCCAACATTTGAACGATTGCACAATCCTTTTGTTATAGCTTTGCAAAAAAACTCTCTTTTATGTTCTTGATGGAAATTCCGGATTTCAGCAATCCCGCTGTTTGGATCAGCCTCCTTACTCTTACCTTCCTTGAAATTGTGCTGGGTGTCGATAACATCATTTTCATTTCCATTGTGGCCAATAAGTTGCCCCGTGAACTGCAGGCCAAAGCCCGCAACATTGGTCTTTCCCTTGCCCTCCTGATGCGGGTTGGTTTGCTGTTTACCATTACCTGGATGATGCAGTTGAAAGAGCCCGTTGTTACTGTTCCGTTTATCGAAGACCCACTGCAACCGGGCAGCGACCTTGCGATTAGCTGGAAAGACATCATTCTTATTGCGGGTGGTATTTTCCTGTTGTTTAAAAGCACCCTGGAAATTCATCACAAGCTGGAACAATCGACCAAGCCAGCCGCTTCGGGTGGAACTGCAACTTTCGGAATGGTCATTTTCCAGATCATTATGGTAGATGCCATTTTCAGCGTAGACAGTATTTTAACTGCTATCGGTCTTGTTGATAATATCATTATTATGATCATAGCTGTAGTGGTGAGTATGGGTGTGATGTTGGCCTTTGCCGGACCCATTTCCAATTTCATCAACCAACATCCTTCCCTGCAGGTTCTTGCACTTGCTTTCCTGATAGCCATTGCCATCATACTTATCGCCAATGGCTTCCACCAGGAATTCAACAAAGGATATATTTATACAGCGCTTGCATTTTCTCTGATTGTGGAAATGATTAATATGCGCATGCGCCGGAATAAGGACAATGTAACACTTAATACCGACGGGGTGGACCTTACCAAGAAAACAGAATAGATTCTACGATAACTATCAATAAAAAAGCTGTTGCCCGCAAAAGCAACAGCTTTTTTTTATAAGAAGAGTCAATTCAGGAACCCGCCTGTTTGACCATTAATGCCTGGATTTGTTTCATGGTTTTTTCCATGCCATCAGCACTTCCATCGAGGAAAATGATGTTTCCTTTTCCGTATTCAGCAAAGTTTTTTACAGCTTCGGTCCACATACTGAAGAGAATAACATTTGTATCCAGATTGGCCTGTTTCATTTGTTCAGCTGCCTCAGTCATACCTTTTGCCACCTCCTGGCGGAAGAGGGCTACACCCTGACCCCGCAAACGGGCTGCTTCCCGTTCAGCTTCGGCAGCAATTTTAATAGCATTTCCTTCTGCTTCCGCACCCTTGGTTTTGGTGATCAGCAAGGCCTGACCTTCATTTTCTGCAGCCGCCTTTAAGTTGTTACTGGCCACTACTTTGCTCATGCTTTCAATAATTGCCTGATCGAATGTGATGTCATTGATCTGCAAATCCTGTAAGTGATACCCCCAGTCTTCGAGTGTATGATCAATTTCAGATTTCACATAATCCACAATTTCACGACGAAGGCCCAGAATTTCTGCCTGGCGCTTGGTGGCTACATAACTGCGTATATTCCCTTCGATGGTACGAACCAGGGCCTGCATGAGATCCTTATCGGAAAAAAACTTAAACGCAACTTTCTTAATGGTTTCTTCCCCGGCATTTTGCACTGAGTACAAAAGCATACTCTTGAAATATACATTCGCCTGATCAATGGTAACAGCCTGAAACTCGAGTTCTACTGAACGATTTTGAATACTGATTCGCTTGAATACTTTTTCAAGCACAGGTATTTTAAACCGCAAACCCGGACCGGCAACCCGGCGGTATTTACCAAACATGGTAATCACAGCAATCGTGCCCTGATTCACTGTATACAATCCACTTAGGATGATGATGAGCAGTAGTAAAATCCAGATGTTTTGTACTAAGAATTCCATAAGTTTTATTTTTTTTGGAAGGTACGACAAAACTGTACGACTTACCGGAAATTCGCAAACCCTGATTCTTATTATCTTGTGAAAATATTTTTGATTGTGTTTCCACAATCAAAACAGGAAATTGATTATTTTGAATCATAAATTACCGTTATGAAATTGACACTCCTATCGTTTCTGATTCTTTTCATCTTTTCAGCTCCTTTCACTGCCGGAGCCACTGCTGACATACAATCTAATTCTGGAAAGAAAAAACTTGTTACCATCAACAAGGAACGGAAAGCAGGTTACCAAACATTGAAACGGACGATGGAACTACAGTTGGGCCGTAAATTAAAATGGACAGAGCGGTTGGGGTTGCGGGCAGTGAGTATGCTGCCCGAAAAAGATGATGCAAGAAAAGCAAACAATCATGCATTAGTGGGTTTCATTCTGGGAGTTTCTTCGCTTGTATTATTACCCCTGTTATCCATACCAGGTTTTATATTCTCCAGTAGCGCATTAACCAAAGAAAAACAGAACCCGGGCATACTTGAGGGTGGTAATAAAGGTCTGGCAAAGGCGGGTTTGATTTTGAGTATCATCGGGTTTGTATACCTGCTCCTTGTGATTCTTTACATCGTACTGGTTATAAGTTCAGGTTTTTTCATCTGATGTAAAGAAGATATCAAGCACCCGATTTCTCTTCCCACACTTTCACCAGTTCCACCAGCATGGCGGCACTGGCCTCCATATCACTTACCCCAATCCATTCATGTTTAGAATGTATCGCCTGCATGCCAGTAAATAAATTCGGACAAGGCAGTCCCATGTAACTGAAACGGCTTCCATCTGTACCGCCACGGATCGGCTCTTTGACTACTGTAAGGCCACACCTGCTGTACGCTTCTTCGGCATAGGCAACTATATACGGGTGCTGATCCAGCACCTGTTTCATATTGCGGTATTGTTCCCGCACTTCAAAGTCCATATAACAGTTGGGATAGGCACTGAGTACCTGCCCGGCAATTTGTTTCAGCCGCTGTTCATGTTGTAATAATCCTTCTACTGTAAAATCCCTTATTATAAACTCAATGGTAGCTTTCTCTGCAATCCCGTTGATACCTACCGGATGAACAAAACCCTGGCGCTTTTCAGTTGTTTCCGGGCTCCATTCCTGTTTCGGAAGTGCCGAGAGTATTTCCCCTGCAATTTTCAAAGCATTTACCATCACTCCTTTTGCATATCCGGGATGAGCAATCACTCCATGAACCGTGATTTTCACACCATCTGCACTGAATGTTTCATCTTCCAGCGTACCCAGTTCACCTCCATCCAGCGTATAAGCAGCAACAGCTCCCAGTTTTTCCAGGTTGGCATGTTCAGTACCCCTGCCCACCTCTTCATCGGGCGTAAACAGGATTTTGATCGTACCATGCGGCACGTCCGGATGTTGTTGTAACCAGGCGGCCATGCTCATGATAATAGCCACACCGGCTTTATCATCGGACCCAAGTAACGTCAATCCACTGGCCGTTATCACATCTTTCCCAATATGCTGTTTCAGGTAAGGATACTTTTCCGGGCTGATTACTTGTGAAGGATCATCGGGCAGCACGATAGGGCTTCCATCATAATTTTTATGCAGGATGGGCTTTACATGGGTGCCGCTGCAATCGGGGGCCGTATCAACATGTGCACAGAAGCAAATAACCGGCACTTGTTTTTGGGTTGTTGCCGGAACCGTCGCATACACATATCCAAATTCATCCATATGCGCATCTGCCAGGCCCAGTTCCCGGAGCTCGGCCGCCAGTATGGCTGATAAGTTCTTCTGTTTTTCCGTTGACGGGGCCGACGGTGAAACAGGATCACTTTGAGTATCAACCTGTACATACCGCATCAATCGATCCGCTGTTCCGAAAGTAGCCGTTAAATCCATACTTTTAATTTTGAATTGTAAAGAAAACGGATTTCAGCCTCCGTACAAAATCGGACTCATGAAGCAGCCACTTATACACCAAGGATGGAAACGGGTATTGATCTTTTTGATTTGTTATGTTCTTTTATTGCTGCTTTCAGGGAGCATCTGGGATTTATTTCCAGCATCAGTCCGCAACGGCACATCTCTGCCGGTTCCGTTTTTGTATCTGCCGCTTGTTTATAACTTTTTTGCGGGCACCTTTCTTGTTTTGTTTTTCAGAAAGGCTTTTGACCGGCAAACCTTTACCAGCCTGGGTTTGCAGTGGAAGCAATTGGGTGTTGAACGGCTGGCAGGGATCCTAAGTGCGGTCGTTATCCTATGCGGTATTGCAGCTGTATTGTGGTGGATGCAACTGCTGCGATGGTACACCAAACCTGTTTCCCTTACTTCCTTTTTGTCGGTAACAGTGCTGATGATCCTCATTGCATTTGGTGAAGAACTGGTTTTCCGGGGTTATGTGCTACGCAACCTGATGGAACAATGGCAGCCAACCCCTTCGCTCATGCTTTCGGCCCTGGTATTTGCTGTTTTCCATTCGCTGAACCCCGATTTTAATCTCATTGCTTTTGTAAACATTCTGCTGGCCGGACTGGTTCTGGGCCTAAATTACATTTACACCCGCAATCTCTGGTTTGGAATCTTCTTTCATTTTGCCTGGAACTGGCTGCAAGGACCTGTTCTCGGCTTTGAAGTGAGCGGACTGGAACTGCCCGCTTTGCTACAGCAGGATCTTAGCGGATCCATTGTACTTACCGGTGGAGGGTTTGGCCTGGAAGCTTCCTGGCTCACCACAATTGCCCTTTTATTGGCAATTCCGCTGCTCTATTCTCTTTTTCAGAAGTACTACCGTCGATGATTCTTTGAAACGGGGACTTGCAGTTGGCAGCAAGATTGATTATTTTACTGTTTCATCAAAATCATTGTTATGAGTAAACTGATCATTGGCAGCCTTGTTGGCGCCGCACTTATCTTCCTTTGGCAGTTTTCCTCCTGGACCTTTCTTGACCTGCATCGTCCACAGCAACAATACACGCCCCAACAGGATACGATTCTTGCCTTTTTGAATGAACGACTGGGTGCCGATGGGGGCTTCTTTCTGCCAACAGTGCCACAATCTTCCACGATGGACGACATGGAGGCCCTTAACAAAAAATCAATCGGTAAACCATGGGCTCAGATCTTCTTTCACAAAGAAATGAAAGACAATATGGGAAGGAACATGTTCCGCAACTTTCTCATCAACATAGTGGTTGTGTTGTTATTTATATGGGTATTACAACGGTTCTCCAACCCAACATTCAGTGGCATTTTGATTTCTGCCATAGCAACAGGACTGATCATCTTCTTCAATGCCCATTACGTACAGCATATCTGGTATCAAACATTTGATTTGAATGCCCACCTGCTGGATTGTGTAGTTTCCTGGTCCCTGGTTGGTGCCTGGCTTGGCTGGTGGCTGAGGAGAAGATGATAAAGAACGACCTTCGTCAATGGATCTTTATAAAAAAATAAAAAAGAGCAGCTGTATATAAAAATCAGCTGCTCTTTTAAAGTATAATGCTTTCCTGTTTAAGGAACAATAATCAGGCCTTTGGAATCAATTTCCACCATTTCAATATCAAACACCAGCTCTTTACCGGCCAGCATATGATTTCCATCCAGCACCACCACTTCTTCTTTCAGTTCCACAATCGTTACGGGAAATTGTTGTCCGGCCCCATTATTCATCATCAGCTGCATACCTACTTCCGGCACAAGGTCGGCAGGGAAATTGCCACGGGGGAATTCTATAATCATTTCATCAAAACGTTCGCCATATGCTTCAGCAGGCTGAAGGGTAATAGTTTTTTTATCGCCGATGACCATGCCCACAACAGCCTCATCAAATCCTTTGATCATCATTCCGGCTCCTACTTCAAACTCCAGGGGTTCACGACCCGCACTTGAATCAAATTGCTCGCCGGATGTAAGTTTACCGGTATAATGCACACGAACAGTATCTCCTTTTTTTGCTTGCATAAATAAATATTTCCTGCAAAAATACCGAAATATGACCCTTGGCCTTAACTTTTTTTTCCCATTTTAAAGATGCAACTTTGATGAAAACAAGCACCAGATATGCGTTCTTTATTTTTATGGACTTTAGTTGTTGCACTAACCTCCTCCGCCTGGTCGCAGGATGTTAAAGGCAGGGGTGGTTATACCCGTGGAAACATCAAAAACGGCACCGTACAAACCGGTGCTGAAAACATGAGCCAATACCTGCACCTCTTAAAAGGCAAGTCGGTGGCTGTTTTTGCTAATCAAACTTCTCTGGTGGGCCAAACCCACCTGGTAGATACGCTGAAAAAATCAGGCGTTACAATCAAAGTCATTTTTGGTCCCGAACACGGCTTCCGGGGCACAGCCGACGCAGGTGAAAAAATCGGAAATTATACCGATAAAATAACCGGCATTCCGGTTGTATCGCTCTATGGCAACAGGCGAAAACCCACCAAGGAAGACCTTGCCGGAATTGATGTAATGGTCTTTGATATTCAGGATGTGGGTGTTCGTTATTATACGTTTATATCATCGCTCGAGTACTACCTCGAAGCTGCCATTGAACATGGAAAACATTTGATCGTTCTTGACCGTCCCAACCCCAATGGTCATTATGTAGACGGACCTGTTCTGGAACCTGCCTACAAATCTTTTGTGGGCATGCAGCCTGTACCGGTTGTTTACGGCATGACCATCGGTGAATATGTTCAAATGCTGTACGGCGAAGGATGGTATGATAAGAGCCTGAATAAATGGAGCAAAGGAACTGAAGGCAAGGAATTCGAATTATCAGTTATACCCTGCAGTAACTACACTCATACCACACGTTACGAGCTGCCGGTGAAACCATCACCCAACATCCCCAATATTCAATCCATTTACCTCTACCCCTCCACCTGTCTGTTTGAAGGTACCGTATTGAGTGAAGGGAGGGGCACCACCAAACAGTTTCAGATTTTCGGTCATCCTTCATTGCCCAAAACACTTACGGCTTTTACCCCCCGCAGCATGGAGGGGGCCAAAACACCCAAACTGCAGGACCAGGTTTGCTATGGCTGGGATTTAAGCGGAACGCCGGATGAAGTGCTGAAACGTACAGAAAACCGCATGCAGCTGAAATGGCTACTCGAAGCCTACCGTTTATTCCCCGACAAGAAGAACTTCTTTTTACCCTCAAAAAGCGGTAAACCGGAAGATTATTTTTTCAATAAGCTGGCGGGCAACAGCATCCTGATGCAGCAGATCCAGCAAGGTAAAACGGAAGAAGAAATCAGGAAGAGTTGGGAACCGGCCTTAACAGCCTTCAAGGTCATCCGTAAAAAATACCTGCTGTACAAAGATTTTGAATAAAGGGGCTGAATGTGCTGGTACCCGTTTGTAGCTTACCTTCGTCCTGAAAACAACCACTTATGCTTACAGTACTACATCCCTGGCATGGCGCATCATACGGAGAAAAAATTCCCGAAACAATTAATGCCATTATTGAAATTCCGGAAGGAAGCCGCAGTAAATATGAAATTGATAAAGACACTGGATTGCTGAAACTCGACCGGGTGATATTTTCTTCTTTTATCTACCCGGTGAACTACGGATTTATTCCGCAAACACTGGGACAGGATGGCGATCCGCTGGATATTCTTGTGATCTGTTCCCAACCAATACAACCTCTCTGTCTTGTAGAAGCAAATGTTATTGGAAATATGCAGATGATTGACCAGGGAGAGCACGATGATAAAATCATTGCTGTTGCAGCCAATGACCCCACCGTAAAGCATATTAAGGATGTGGACGAACTGCCGGAACATTTTTTTAACGAACTGAAGCATTTTTTTGAAGAATACAAGGTGCTGGAAAACAAAGTGGTTGAAATAGACAACTTTCA
This sequence comes from Chitinophaga pinensis, assembly GCA_943368955.1. Lineage (GTDB taxonomy): Bacteria > Bacteroidota > Bacteroidia > Chitinophagales > Chitinophagaceae > Lacibacter > Lacibacter pinensis_A. The sequence goes on along the minus strand of CALRLY020000001.1, from coordinate 951,041 downwards.
AAATAAACAGGAAGCATTTATCATTATACAGGAGGCTATTGCCTATTACAAAGAAAAATTCCGTAAATAATCAGCTACTTCATTTTCATGCAACGTTCAGCTATGGACACAACAATGATTCTTGGTTTGCTGCTCATTGGTTTTGCTGCAGGTATCCTGGGCGGACTGGTTGGTGTTGGCGGTGGATTGATTGTAGTTCCTGCCCTGGTTTTCTTTTTCGGTTACAGTCAGCATGCCGCACAAGGCACTTCTCTCGGCCTGTTGGTACTGCCGGTTGCCCTATTCGGAATGCTCAACTATTATAAACAAGGATATGTAGATTTTAAAGTCGTGGGCCTGCTGGCAATCAGTTTTCTTGCAGGCAGCTATTGGGGAAGCAAGTGGGCTTTGGAGTTACCGCAGGAAACCATTAAAAAGTATTTCGCAATCTTGCTTTTTTATACTGCTTTTAAAATGATCGGGTGGGAAAAACAATTGATCCAGTGGATAAAACAGCTGCAATCATAAATGATTTCCCTGCATTTAGAGTCAGTACTTAAGAAACACCCTGCAAAATTCTGATTGAAAACAAATTCGGTTCTTTAATTGGTTTAACCGGTTTCCGGTAACAAACAAGTAGTAATCCAATTAAACCTGTTTTTTTATGGAAAATCTGTAATCCATCATCTGATCAATAAACAAGGTAAGCGATCCTGTTTCCATGACCGATCTGCAGCAAAATCATAACCACAACAATCAAATTGATCAGGAACTGCTTCAGCGGTTTTATGCGGATGGCAACAATCAGTGGTTGGGTCAACTGCTGCAACGGTATACACTGATGCTGTTAGGTGTTTGCATGAAGTATCTGAAGAATGAAGAAGAAGCCAAAGATGCGGTGCAGCAGATTTTTGAGAAAGCCATCCATGAATTAGGTAAATACAAAGTTGATTACTTCAAAAGCTGGATTTACATGGTGGCGAAAAACTACTGCCTCATGCAATTAAGGCATAAAGGAAAACTACCGGTTGAGCTTACGGAAAAACAATCTTATCAGCCTGCTGATGAAGATAAATTACACCAGGCACTTGAAAAAGAAGAACTGCTTACGGTACTGTCTGCCGCACTTCCTCAATTAAGCAGCGAGCAACGAACCTGCGTGGAACTCTTTTACCTGCAACAGCAGAGCTACCAGCAGATCGCTGATGCAACCGGGTATAACCTTCTGCAGGTTAAAAGTTATATTCAAAATGGAAAGCGTAATTTGAGACTGCTTTTACTCAAACACATGAAACATGAGTGACGGGCTGAAACATATATTTAACAACGACGTACAGGTGAGTGAAGAGGAAATGCTCAATTACCTGAACAACCGCCTTGCACCTGAAGAAAAAGCCGAATTAGAACAACGAATGGCTGCCAGTGATTTGTTTACAGATGCAGAAGAAGGTTTACAGTTGCTCAGCAAAAAACAAGATGCTCCTCAATTGGTTGCACAAATCAACCGCCGGCTGATTGAACAGTTGCGTAAAAAGCGGCATACATCTGTAAAGCCTCCACCTTCCCTCTCTCTCATCATCATTACCACCCTCGTGGTATTGTTACTGATAGTACTTGCTTTCTTTGTACTCTTGAAAATGAACTGATCCTGATTGGATATTCTCCGCAGGCATTTGATTGTTACCTTTTTCTTCTCAGTTAAAATATATACCACATTTGTGGTATTGTCACCCGGCCATTAATGGTTTAACTTTAATTATTGAAATTCTTTTGACAGAATCAATTTCAAAAGCAAACCATGAAGCATTTTTACAGTCATATAACCTGCATGAAAAGAATTATCACATTTGTACTATTGTTACTAGTATTCCTGCGATTACCAGCTCAAACCACTGGTTACAGTACAGCGGTAAAGGCAATTGACATAGATGGATTCGAATACAAAATTGCAAAGCTGGGCACTCAAACCTGGATGGCCCAGAATTTAAATGTTACACGTTTCCGTAATGGAGATGTGATTCCGGAAGCAAAAACAAAAGAAGAGTGGGAGAAAGCAGACATGGAAGGTACACCTGCCTGGTGTTACTATAATAATGATTATCAAAACGGTCCGATCTATGGAAAGTTATACAACTGGCACGCTGTTACTGACCCCCGTGGATTAGCTCCTTTAAAATGGCATATTCCCAACCAGGAGGAATGGAAGCGTCTGATTAACTTCCTGGGAGGAAATGAAAAAGCAGGAAAGTTGTTGAAAGACAGTATCGGGTGGCATAACGGAGGCAATGGCACCAATAAATCGGGGTTTGCAGCATTACCATCTGGTAACCGGACTGATGAAGGTAGTTTTAAAGGACTACTTACATTCGGCTATTGGTGGAGCAGGCAGGAAAGCACGGCTTCAACAGCCTGGGGATGCGATATGGGACATGGTTACCCTCAAATAAATGTCTATGCATTCCGGAAAGGAAATGGTTTTGCGGTTCGTTGTGTTCGTGACTGATGTAAGACTTCGTCCTTCTTCCGTAAACCGGTTTATCGCAACAGAACCACCAATCCTTTTTGTTCATATACTTTGTTATCAAACCCGATTCCTGTAAATCTCCACGTATAGGTATCTGAACGTTGAGGCACTCCTTTGTATGTTCCATCCCACCCCTCACTGAAAGGTGTATAAGAATATACCTCCACACCCCACCGGTTGAACACTTTAAAGACAGTTATTTCCCTCACACCTGTAAGGATGGGAGCTAACACATCATTCAAGCGGTCGTTATTGGGTGTAAACGCATTCGGCAGAAAAACGGAAACTCCTTTGATGGTTTGAACCGTTTGAGTATCGACTGTCATGCAACCTGCTTTTGACGTAAGAAGAATTTTATATTCCTGGATCCGCTCTGAACGGCTGAGGAATTCAGGTTGTGCAGTCGACGCATTACTTAAAAAAACAGAGGGATTCCATTTTGTTTCCACACCTATTTTTCTTGCTTCCAACAGCAAGGGCTGATTCACAAATGCATACCGGAGTGGATACCGGATTGCCGGTACCGGATCTTCAATCAATACAGGTACTGAACGGGTAGTTAGACTACAACCGAGCGTATTTGTAACAACGGCTCTGTAATCACCCGACTGAACAGCCCGGAATACCGGTTTGTTTTCACCCGGCAACAATTCAGCACCACGATACCATTGCACCTGTTGCGTATCCGTTACCAGCAAAACTGCACTATCACCGGTAGTGCGGCAAAAGGAAAGTTGTCCTTTTGTTTGCAGCGTTGTATCAGGAATGGAGGAGGTGACGAGGATGGTATCTGTATCCACACAACCGCCGCCGCCGCTCGTAACGGTTAGAACATATCGGGTTGTTTGGGTAGGTGTGGCAAACGGATTTGCTATAGCAGGATCCGATAAACCAGTTGCAGGAGACCATCGGTAACGGATACCCGGTTTTGGATTTTCACCCAACACTACAGGCGTTACACCGCAGTATACCTGGTTGCCCCCGGCATTTGCAGTAACCGTTAACGTATCCACCAGCCGGGCATACAGTGTGTCTTTACATCCATAGCCATTGTAAGGAGTTACCTCCAGTGCCAGAATGGTGCCGGGTGGTGGCGGAGGCTGCAAATAGAGTTCCTGCCTGGAACCCAGTTGCCGGGTAAATGATTGATCAAACCACTTATATTCCTGGAAGCCATAAGGTGCCAACATCGTTACAGATGTATCACCAGCACAATAACGGGCACCTGTAAACTCACCTGTACACTCGGTATTAACATCAATATATGCATAGCCGAAATGACGTACAAACGTACAATCACCTGTTTTGAAAAAAAGACGGATTGTTTTCCCTGCCTGGTTGTTGAGGTTAATGGTAACAGCAGTCCAGTCCTTGCACCAAACCGGCGTTCCGCCATTGGAGTTGGGCGATTCATAAAAGCCCGGCAAAGCCGAACCGAAGGGAACAAATTTGAACGAAGAACAATCAATGACCTGCTGATCACTTACATTCAACACTTCTATTTCCAGCCTTGGTTGCTCATACTCACGATGATTCGGGCCTTCAAATACGACGGCGTAATGATACGTGATGGAATATTGATTACGGTCGGCAGGAATTGTAAATTCATAGGCCAAGCCCTCTGCCAACCCACCGCCTGAGCTATTACCAAGTTTAACAGAAAAGCCGCTTCCATTCGGACACACGACCGGAAATCCACCATATATATCACGTTGAGCGGAATGATTTACCCGGTTGAACATAGTGTGGCGATCAATTTCCGCTCCGGGCGATTGGGTAAGAAGAAACTGGTGAATGCCATTGGCAGCAGAAACCTGCCCCACATACGGGATCCATCGGTTAAAGTTCCCGTTTTCAAAGTCTATATTCTCCGGGCACACCTGTGCATAGCTGCTTTGTGTCAACCACAAGCATTGCAGGAGGATGATTTGCCACCATTGCTTTCGTCTGATTACTTGAAACATGTGCCCACCAAAAATTGCCACGATCCAATTTACCGAAATTTGAGAGGAAACCCACTTTTTTCACACAGTATCTGGCAACCACTCCGCAACCGACCTTCAGCCAATGAATCAACCAGAAAGGTTGCTGCAAAAATCTAGCTCAGTAAATATTCCAGCCGTTCACTTACTTTTTCGGCCGAAGGGAGCATCGCCGCTTCCAGGCCTTTATTCAAGGGCACTGCCGGCAGGTTCAAAGCACCAAGCACCTCAACGGGAGCATCCAGCCATTGAAAACATGTATGGGTTATACGGTGCGCCAGCGATTCAGCAAAGGAGTTGTACTGAGGTTCTTCTGTCAGCACCAGGCAACGGCCATGCTTTTTCACCACATTATACACCAGGTCTTCATCGAGCGGATACAGGGTACGAAGATCCACCACTTCCACCCTGCCGGGAAACAATTCAGCAGCCGCCCTGGCCCAGTATACACCCATGCCATAGGTAATAACGCAGCAGGAATCACCGTCATCCACTGCCTCTTCATCTGCACGCACTACAATGTTTGCCTTACCAAGTGGAATTACATAATCAGCGGCTGGTTCCGGACAGCGGGCCGCTTCAGTACCAGGCACCTTACTCCAGTAGAGCCCTTTATGCTCCAGCATAATCACAGGATTAGGATCCAGAAATGCCGCCTTCATCAGCCCTTTCATATCGGCCGCATTAGAGGGGTATACCACTTTAATTCCTTTGATTGTAAGAAGTGTACTTTCTATACTTCCACTATGATATGGACCGCCGCCGCCGTACGCACCTACCGGTACCCGAATGAGCGACTGTACCGGAAACCGGCCACAACTGAGGTAGCAGGATTTGGAAAGTTCGGTAACCAACTGGTTGAAACCCGGATAAATATAATCGGCAAACTGTATTTCCACGATGGGCTTTACACCTACTGCACTCATACCAATCGTAGACCCGATGATATAGGCTTCCTGAATAGCTGTATTAAACACCCGGTGATCACCAAACTGAGCGGCCAGAGTAGCGGCCTCCCGGAACACACCGCCCAATCGCCTTCCCACATCCTGGCCGTACAACACCGCTTCTGGGTACATTTCCATCAGCTCACGTATGGCATACAAAGCAGCATCCACCATAGGTACAGCTACTGCCCCGGCAGGAGAACGCTCACCCGCTTCTTCTGTAACAGCAGCGGGAGCAAACACAAAGCCTGTTACCGTTGCCGGGGCAGGATCCGGCGCTGCCACCGCCCGCCTGAACTCATTCTCAATAAAAACGCCGGCCTCTTCAAACACCTGCTCCAGCTCCTCTTCGGCTATACCTTCCTGTAAGCAAAGGGAACGTAATTTCGGAAAAGGATCATCGGAGAGATGTTGCTGCCAATCTTCTTCACTACGGTAAAATTCTTTCCGAACCCCACTGGTATGATGGTTCAGCAAGGGCACTGTTGCCTGTACGAGGTAGGGACACTGATGCTCCCTTACATAGGAAATCACATGCTCCATGATATCGTATGCTTCCCTGAAATCACTTCCATCACACCGGATGCGGTGAAGACCGGGAAAACCGGCAGCATATTCATAAGCATCCATCACACGTGCTTCTTTTGCCGTCACACTGATTCCCCAGTTGTTATCCTGCACCAGGTAAATAACAGGCAGTTGTTTCAGCACGGCAAACTGTAATGCCTCGCTCACTTCTCCTTCGGTCATGCTGGCATCGCCCAACGAACAGACCACAACGGGCCTTGTTTCAGTTGCCAGTTTGCCGATTCGTTGCAGATACTGCAAACCCTGTGCAATACCGGTGGTTGGAATCACCTGCATACCTGTGGCGCTGCTTTGGTGAATCATGCCCGGTTTTCCGTTGCCACGACTGTTGGGGTGTGCGTAATATTCTCTTCCCCCGGTAAACGGATCAGCTGCTTTGGCGAGCAGTTGCAGCATCAGTTCGTACGGTTCAACTTCAAGTCCCAGCAACAAGCTTTCATCTCTGTAATAAGGGCTTACCCAGTCTTCCGGTGTGAGGTGGAAGGCGGTGGCCAGTTGAATGGCTTCATGCCCCCGGGAAGTGGAATGGACATAAGAGCAAAGTGAACGGTTTTCTTCATAAACACGGGCCATGTGTTGGGCATAACACATGAGTTTCCATGCTTTGCGCAAAAGTTGCAAATCATTCATACAGCAGCAATTGGCTGCAAGTTAACGGCAACGGGCAGAAAAAAAGCCATTTGTTATGACAAATGGCTTTTCAAACAAGATATTTTAAATCTTACTTCACTTCCACTTCCAGTAAGCTTTCGTCTTCAAGAAACCCTTCCAGTTGATCACCCACCACACACTCTCCTACGCCTTTGGGTGTTCCGGTGAATACGAGGTCGCCGATGTTCAGAGAAAAATATTGTGAAATATTAGAAATGATCTGGCTGAAGGTAAAAATCATGTCGCCGCTGTTTCCCTGTTGCACCAGTTCTTTGTTATTGTAGAGGCAAAAATTAATATCATCGGGATTCATATCGGGCTTAATGTCTATGAACTTACCTACCACAGCCGAGTTATCCCATGCTTTTGCTTTTTCCCAGGGCAGCCCTTTTTCCTGAAGGTCACGTTGTACATCCCTGGCGGTAAAATCAATTCCAACTGAAATTCCATTGAAATATTTAGCGGCATGTTTTTCCGGAATGTATTTACCATTTTTACAGATACGCAGCACCAACTCAATTTCGTAATGCAGTTCATTGGTAAACTCGGGGTAATAAAAAGGCATGTGCGGTTGCAAAAGAGCGCTTTTCGGCTTCAGGAAAATCACCGGTTCATCAGGAACATCATTTCCCAGTTCTTTGGCGTGATCAATGTAATTTCGTCCTACACAAAAGATTTTCATTTGGTTGAGTTTTAGTTCTTAATAAGGTTGTTAGTTTTTGCAGGACAACGGATTGAAAGAGCCTTGCTCAAAATTGAGGCTATTGGCGAAGTTACTACCTGAAAATCGAAATTTAAAGTGATATTTCTGTAACATTTACAAGGTTCATGGCTTTTTCAGTGCCAAGAAAAACAAAATTTTCAATGGCTGCAACAGAATACTCTGTTTTGCGGGCAACCATTGGTTCTTCTTCCGGGACCCAGCGGCCCAGTACAAAATCCACCTGCCGGCCCTTCGGATAATCATTGCCGATACCAAACCGTAATCTTGGGTATTGATTAGAAAACAGTACTTCTTCAATATTTTTTAAGCCGTTGTGGCCGGCATGGCTTCCCGATGAGCGGAGCCGGAGTTTATTCAGCGGCAAAGCCAGATCATCAACCACAACCAGGCTTTGGGAAATATGGATCTTTTCTTTATCGAGCCAATACTTCATTGCCTTACCGCTGAGGTTCATGTAGGTGGTTGGCTTGATACAGCATACGAATTTGCCTTTCAGTTTCACTTCCGCCACCATTGCCAGCCGATCGGTCCGGAAACTTCCCCCGTGCTTTTTTACAAAAGCATCCACCACATCGAATCCGATGTTATGGCGGGTATGCTGGTATTCATCCCCTATATTTCCCAACCCAACTATGAGGTATTTCATACTCTGTTGCTCAATTTAAAAAAAATCCCCCTTTGCAAAGGGGGATTTCCAGTATTGTATCACAAAAGAATTATTTCTTGGCTTCTTTTGATTCTTCCTGCTTCAGCTGACGGGTCATTACCACAGAAGCAATGGGAATACGGGGAGAATTCATCACCTCATAGTTATCTGCTTTCACATCCTGTACACGAATGTTTCCGTTCAGTTCCAGCGGAGTAAGGTCCACTTCAATTGATTCTTTCAGAAATTTAGGGAATGATTTTACTTTCAATGCCTTCATCTTCAGAATCAGTTTACCACCCTCACGTACACCTATGGAAGTACCGGTAAACTTAAGCGGTATGGTTGCCACCACTTTCTTGTCTTCCACCAGTTCCATCAGATCAACGTGTGCCAGTGCATCTGATACTTTATCAAACTGCAGGTCTTTGAGAATACATTTATATGTGTTCCCGTTTACGTTTACATCTGCGTACTGAAAATCCTGTGTGTAAACCAGTTGCTTGAATGCACTGGCAGGAGCGTAGAAGTTAATTTCTGCTGAGCCTCCGTAAATTACACCAGGCACCATACCCTGAGAGCGAAGTTGACGGGCGGCTTTCTTCCCGTTTTCGGTCCTCAGGTGACCCTCAATTGTAATTGTTTTCATTGTTTATGTTTGTTTTTAGTGAACATTATTTCAACCGGCTCTGCGAATGCATGAACAGGCTGGTAATACTCTTGTTTTCATAAGCGTTGCGGATAGCCACTGCAAAAAGGTCTGATACGGAAAGAACTTTAATTTTCGGACTTTCCTGGCGCAGTGGAATGGTATCGCACACCACCAGTTCTTCCAGCACACTGTTTTCAATGTTTTCGTAGGCTTTTCCACTCAATACCGGGTGGGTGATGAGTGCCCGCACACTACGTGCGCCTTTTTCCTTTAAAAGAGCGGCCGACTTGGCAAGGGTGCCTCCCGTATCACAGATATCATCAATCAGCACCACATCCCTGTTTGCCACATCTCCTATCACGACCATACTGGATATTTCATTTGCCCGCTTCCGGTGCTTATCGCAAATGACCATATCCACTTCAAAATAGGAGGAAATTTCCCGGATTCGGTTGGCACTTCCCACGTCGGGGGCCGCAAAGGTAAGGTTTTCCAGCTTTAAACTGTCAATGTAAGGTATAAAAATCGAGGAGGATTCAAGGTGATCCACCGGTATATCAAAGTACCCCTGAATCTGTGGGGCATGCAGGTCCATGGTAATAATCCGGTCGGCCCCGGCTGCCTCCAGCATATTGGCCACCAGTTTCGACCCAATCGCCACCCGGGGCTTGTCTTTCCGGTCCTGCCGGGCAAATCCATAATAAGGAATGACAGCCACTACTTTGTAGGCTGAGGCCCGCTTGGCCGCATCAATCATGAGCAGCAGTTCCATGAGATTATCGGTGGGCGAAAACGTGCTTTGAATGAGAAATACCATATCGCCCCGGATGCTTTCCTGGAACACCGGTTGAAATTCCCCATCGCTGAACCGTTGGGTAATGCTTCTGCCGAGAGGCATTCCGAATTTTTTGGCAATCTTTTCGGCAAGGTACTGTGAGCCGGTACCGGAAAACAGTTTAGGCATGGGATTCATCATAACAAAGCAGTTTGGAGGAGGAAAAACTGCGGCGAAGATAAGTCCTAACACCCATCCGCTCCTAATTCAATTTTGCAGCAACTGCTACAAAAAAAGAACGGAATGATTGATTGAACGCCCAAACAAATCTTATTTGATTTGTGCCAGTGTTATAATTGCTTTTTCCGGAGCCACGGTTTCCTTTGCAGTTGCGGGGTAATTACTTTTCATTACTTCTCCTGCAAGCAAACTGATAAACCAGGCACTGAGAATGAAATTTGCAAGAATCAGAAGACGGAAGAATACAGTTTTGAGCAGACTGCTTTTAACGTTAGAAGAAGGAGTCATAGGAGTTTGGTTTTAAATATCAGGATTTTGGTTTGTCGAAAATATGATATTAATTTCAAATATGCAAACTAACCGGAAAAGCATTAAAGAATGGGCTCCCGATGACCGGCCCCGTGAAAAGCTCCAGTTAAAAGGAGCCGAAGCACTCAGCAACTCCGAACTCCTGGCGATCCTACTCGGTTCAGGTACTGCTAAACAATCAGCAGTGGAAGTAGCCCAGGCGGTTTTGCACCTGGCCGGAAACAACCTGGATGAACTGGGAAAGCGAAGCATCAAAGAACTCATGAAAGTGCCGGGTGTGGGCCAGGCAAGAGCCATCACCATTTGTGCAGCCCTGGAGCTGGGGCGAAGGCGTCAAGCTCGGCAGGTGCAGAAAGAGGTAGTAAAAAACAGCAGTGATATTGCTTTGTACCTGCAACAACGGTTACGTGATAAAACCGTGGAAGTATTTGCGGTAGCCTTTCTTAACCGGGCCAATAAAATCAACCACCTGGAAATCATCAGCGAGGGTGGCGTAACAGGAACGGTGGCCGACCCACGTGTGATTTTGAAAAAAGCACTGGAGCATAATGCCGTGAGCCTTGTCTTGTGTCACAACCACCCCTCTGGTAATCTCAAACCCAGCCGGGCCGATGAGCAGCTCACCCGCAAAATCAAAGAAGCCGCTTTGTTGCTCGACATGAATGTGCTCGACCACATTATTGTGAGCGATGAAGGGTATTTCAGTTTTGCAGATGAAGGAATGATGTAGGTTAGATGATAGGTGGCAGATGATAGTTGGCAGATGATAGATGATAGATGATAGAAAGAACGTTCTTAGGATGATTCGGTTCAGCCTACGGAGACCATGCTCCGGAGACGTTGGCGGTGGGAGTAAGAAGACAGAATGCTGCATGTAGAAACCAGAAGGTTTCGTAGCGGAAATAGCAAAAAAAGAAAAAGGCCACGAAAGAATCACTTCGTGGCCTTTGCGTTATACAAACTGAATATTTTAAAACGGAAGATCATCAGCCGCATCGTTGCCCATAGCCGGAGGAGCGTCGGGCATCGCCGATGAAGGAGCACTGTAACCGCCACCGGCAGGAGCTCCGCCACCTTCAGCAGAACGGCTGCCCAGCAGTTGAATGCTCAATACACGCAGCGACAAGGATGCGCCGCTTTTCCCTTCCTGTGTTTGGTAGGTACGCACTTCAGGCGCTCCTTCCACATATACCTGTGTTCCTTTTTTGAGATACGGTGCAATACCGGTACGGTCGCTCCAGTAGGCACAATCCACCCAGATTGTTTTTTCACGCTGGGCACCGGAACTGTCTTTGTACTTTTCGGTGTGTGCTACGGTGAAATTCATAACGTTTTTTCCATTCACGGTGTTTACCACGCAATCTTTGCCCAGATTGCCAATTACCTGTAACTTAATCATAACTTGAAATTTGGTTTACTGAATAAAATGAGACACACAAATTACATGTTTTCGGGCTATGAAAAAGCAATCTTGTTGAAATATATTTTCGCCCCGCTGCACAAAATATACAAGGAGCTTATTTTATGTTGACATTTGATTGATGCCCGATTTTAACCAGCAAACATTACTTGAACAAGGCCCGATTGTAGAGGCGGAAATCTTCGCTTCGGAAGAAGCCTTTCTCCGGTTTAAAAATTTCAGTTCGCCGGAAAGTTTTGTCCGGGTGAAACTGCTGATTGATACCGGATCCAATATTTCCGGGCTGGACCGGTCCTTCATCCGAATGCTCTCCCTTCAACCCTATCCTGATACAGATGAATGGGTACTGGGTGAAGGCGGCAGCTGGAAAGTGGAACGCTACGGTTGCGTGTTGTACCTCCCTATTTTTAAAAAGAAAGCACTCACCATTGAAGTGCTGGAAGGCGATTTTTCAGGTTCGCAGGTGCATGGCATATTGGGCCGTGACATTCTGCAGTATTGCGATTTCCGCTACGACGGAATCAAAAACGAATTCAGGCTGGAAGCCAAAGGGTTTTAAAGCACTTCCAGGTTCCCCTCTCTTTCCGTAAATTTGCAGGTTCATTTTGCAACCAACTACTGCCTTGGTTGTTACAACAAAAAGATCATGAGTCAAAAAGGAAAAGTGCTGGTAGCTATGAGTGGCGGTATTGACAGTACCGTTACCGCACTCATGCTGCACCATGAAGGCTACGAAGTGGTGGGAATTACCATGAAAACATGGGACTATGCTTCCAGCGGAACCGGTGCCAAAGGCAAGAAGGAAACCGGCTGCTGCAATCTCGATAGTTTCAACGATGCCCGTGAAGCAGCTGTTCAACATGGTTTTCCGCATTACATTCTCGACATACGTGATGAATTCGGCGATTTTGTCATCAATAATTTTGTAGACGAATACCTCAGCGGCCGTACGCCCAATCCCTGTGTGCTGTGCAATACCCACATCAAATGGAGGGCCCTGCTCAAGCGTGCCGATGCTATGGGCTGCGATTTTATTGCCACCGGGCATTATGCCAAAATCCGCCAGCATACCAATGGCCGTTATGTCATCAGCAAAGCGGTTGATGAAACAAAAGACCAGAGTTATGTCCTATGGGGACTGCAACAGGATTTGCTGAGCCGTACCCTGCTGCCACTGGGCGGCTACCGTAAAACGCAGATACGCCAGATGGCCTTTGATTATGGCTATCCCGAACTGGCCAAAAAAGCCGAGAGTTACGAAATCTGCTTTGTTCCGGACAACGACTACCGGGGTTTTCTCAAACGCCGTGTGGAGGGACTGGAAGAGCGGGTGGCCGGCGGTAATTTTGTGGACAAAACCGGCAAAGTGCTGGGGCAACACAAAGGCTATCCGTTTTATACCATTGGTCAACGGAAGGGACTGGATATCACCTTCGGCAAGCCCGTGTATGTAACAGGTATCAACCCCGAAACAAATACGGTGGTGCTGGGCGATGAAGAAGACCTCAACAAAAATGAAATGAAAGTGGGTAAAATCAACCTGCTGAAATACGATACCATCACCCCTGGTATGGAAGCCACCACCAAAATCAGGTATAAAGATGGAGGCACCTTATCGAACCTGTATCCGCAAGCCGATGGAACGGTGGCAGTGCACTTTTACGAGGAAGCCAAGGGCATTGCACCCGGCCAGAGTGCCGTTTTTTATGAAGGCGATGATGTGATCGGAGGCGGTATCATCCAACGTTTACCGGTAGTATAAACAATGAAAACCAGATTTTTACGTTCTTATAAGGCCCCACTCCATGCAGCACAACGGCAGCAAGCGGGGTCTTTAACGTTGAAACACGATCATTTACTAACTTAGCTTACATGAACGCATTGCCTCTCGTACGCCTGTGCCTTACCAAACAGCTGCCCCTGTGGTTGTTTCTCCTGTTCGTGCTTGGTGCCTGCAAACGCAGTACCGAGGGATTTGACACCCTTCAACCCGATGAACTATTGCCGCTGGCAGAAGGTAAATACATTACCTATCGTCTTGATTCACTGGTTTTCATCAACAGCGGAAAACTGGCAGTCACCAACCGTTACCAGGTACGGCATGTGGTGGAAGGCAAAACCACCGACAACCTGAACCGTCCCACCTGGCGCATTTCTACCTACTACAACGATTCAACAGCCAGCGGTCCCTGGGTGCTGAGGGGATCTTATTTTATAACACCACTCGATAAACGGGTGGAAGTAATTGAAAACAACCTACGGGTGGTTAAAATACAACTGCCGGTGAAAGAAGGATTTACCTGGAAAGGAAACAGTCATTTGCCCGACCGGCCGTACTCTGATATCTATGCCACCAGCATTGATGAGAATATGGATTTGTGGGATTTTACCTACGAAACGGTGAACCAGCCGGAAACCATCGGCACACTATCTGTACCGGATGTAACCACCATCCTGCATATTGATGAATCACGCAATGTGCCCATGACCACCGATACCATTTATGCTTCCCGTGAATATTCGATTGAGAAATATGCCAAAAACATTGGCCTGGTGTACCGGGAGCATGTGCTGTGGGAAAACCAACCCCGCCAGCGTACCATTGGCACACCACCCAACCTGGTAACCACGTATGATCCCGTGCGGGTTGGATTTGGCGTAAAACAGTGGATGATCAACAAAAACTAAAGAATGCTGTTGTATGAAGGTGCGTGTACTTCTCCCTGTTTTGTTACTGTCGCTCACCTTCTTTCTCCAGGTGATGCCTGCTTCGGCACAAAGCCGGAAAGTGGTGTATTTTACCAATAAGACAGGCACCCCGTTTACATTCAATAATCCAACAGCCTATCTCAGTCAGCGTGCTATTGACCGCCGCAACCGGCATTCCATCGCCCTTGACAGCAGCGATTTACCCGTCAACCCAGCTTACATACAAAGTGTTCGAAACGCAGGGGCCGTAACCATTTTAGGTCGCAGTAAATGGCTGAATGCCGTTTTGATTCAAACAACCGATGCGGGTGCTATAGCCACCATCAACGCACTCCCCTTTGTGAAGCAGGTAGAAGATCTTGCATTCCGGATCGTGGCTGCACCACGACCAGCTAAATTCCGTTATGAACATCCCGTACCGGTTCCCTGGGGGCGCACCGGTTCCGATACCATCAACTACGGCGCTGCCACCGGGCAGATCAAACTGCACCAGGGCGATTTTCTGCACCGCCTGGGTGCCCGTGGTAAAGGACAACTCATGGCCTTTTTTGATGCCGGATTCACCGGTTATCTGACCAACCGCTTTTTTGATTCGGCCCGGGCCCGCAACCAGTTTGTGGCCAGTTGGGATTTTTATCAGAACAATACCAATGTCAATGAAGATCATCCCCACGGATTGAATTGCTTTTCCATTGCAGCGGCCAATATTCCCGGAACGCTGGTGGGTAGCAGTCCGGATGCCAACTACATCCTCCTCCGCACCGAAGATGCGGCCAGCGAATACGTGATTGAAGAATATTACTGGACGCTGGGAGCTGAGTATTCAGACAGTGCCGGTGTGGATGTGATTTCTTCCTCGTTAGGTTATACAACATTTGATCTGCCAACACAGGATCACAATTATACTCAGATGAACGGCAATATCACCGTTATCACCCGAATGGCCGACCATGCAGCGAAGAAAGGCATGTTGGTGGTGACCAGCGCCGGCAATGAAGGCAACAGCAGCTGGCGCTACATCAGCGCCCCGGCCGATGGCGATAGTGTATTATCGGTGGGTGCGGTGAACAGCAGCGGTATGATTGCCGGTTTTTCGGGTTGGGGACCAACGGCCGACCGGCGCATCAAGCCTGATGTAGTGTCGGTGGGTGTGGGCACCTTGCTTTCTTCTACCAGCGGCACCGTAGCCAGCGGCAGCGGCACCTCTTTTTCGGCACCTAATATGGCGGGGCTGGCTACCTGTCTGTGGCAGCTGTTTCCCGAAGCAACCAACTTTGAAATTATTAAAGCATTACGTCAAGCCTCCGACCGTTATAATAATCCGCAGGATCAGTATGGCTATGGACTGCCGAATGTAAAAACCGCTTTTGCCCTGTTGCTGAAGCCTCATGCACAGTTCAGCGCCACGGTGCAGAACTGTTCAGTAGTACTGAACTGGACCAGTAAAGATTACAAGGGCATGCGGTACGAACTGGAGCGCAAAGCTCCGGGCGAAACGAGTTACAGCCGCCTGGCCGATTTTCCGTTGGGTGGCACTTCGTTTGCACGGCGCAGTTATACCTATACCGATGAAGACGCCAGTGGCACCCTGCAGTACCGGTTGGTGCAGGTGATTGATACCACAGCAGCCGGTTATACGGCACTGCCGGTTGACAGTGTTTCTGTTACCCTGCCGGTGGACTGTACGCCTACCCCGCCTGCCGATGGAACTACGGTACAACTCTACCCCAACCCTGTACGTACCGAACTGAAGCTGAAGTTTCTGGATGCCGCCCCGGCCGACAACCTGCAGTTGGTGCTTTACAACAGCTGGGGGCAACAGGTACGTACCCACCGTTTCAGCAAGCCGGGAGGGGTATTTGTGTTAGGGTTGCCGGTAGCCGATCTCCAAAAAGGATATTACGTTGTAAAAGTGTACAGCGGCAAGCAGGAGTATGTGGTGAAGGAGATGGTGAAGAATTGAACACCCTATTCTGTACTGCAAGCAACATTTTCCTTTCGTTTACCTACCTCTTACATTGAAGTCAACTTACAGCAGTTTACCCGCTGTTACCCGGCAACCTTTGCATTACGTAATTTCCGCCGCCACCTCACTTCAACGCATACCTGCCCATAATTCCGAAACCGGCATAAAACCGGTTATGGCTGATGACTGGATTCAGGCGCAATTCGGGTTGAAGCGTGAACCTGTCATCAAGGCGGATGGTTTTGCTGATTTTGGTCATCAGACCCAGCGAAAAGTTGGGATCAATGCTGTAATCGGTGACTTCAAAAGCGGAGGTTTTATTGATATGCCTCCACCCCATATAAAAGTCGAACGTAGGGCCAATGTGCAGGTTCACAATGCGGGAATAAAATTTATAGAGCACAGGGATGGAAAGATGTCGTTCCACAACGGTAAAAGGAAATGAAGCGCTGCCGGCAGAACTGGTTAAGGTAAAGGTTCCCTGCTGGGCATAGGTACGGTAATACAGCCCGGTTTCAATACCGCTGCGACGGGTAAGCTGTCTTTCAAAATGGAAACCAAGTCCCGGGCGGAAATTATACATACCGCTTTCCACGGTAAAATTCATACCAATGAAACTTTTGTTTTGTGCCTTTACCCGGAATGTAAAACACTGTGCAAGGATAAATAGGGCGAATAGTTTGTACATACTGTTTTTCATAATTGTCAATTAGAAAATGGAAGCAAGTTACCGCATAAAAATAAGTACAAAAGCAACAGGATTTAACACATGAGTCGTGCAACCAACATGGTCGTTGGAACAGCGGCAAAAATTATCAAAATCCCCTCCGGCGCAATTGTTCAGCTCAAGTGGAACATGTGTTGCTGTTTACAATTACCCCGCTTGAAGAGGAGTTCGAAGAAAAATGTCTATTTTTTACCACTGTCCTAATAGGTGCAGGTTTGATTTTTACAGTCTCAAACCAATCCATCATGCAACGTAAACAATTTCTCCTCACTTCGCTGCTGGCAACACCGGCCTTGCTAGCGGGCTTCCGGTCAGCGGGAGCAACAAACTCTTCTGCCGGCACTGATCCTTTTATTGTAGATGCTGGTAAATCCCGCTTTGGCGATGTGGTCAAATTCCTGGGTGTACACCCGAATGATTTAAAAATTTCTTCCAAAGACACCAACGGTGCACTTTCGGTGTTTGAATATACCGGACTGGGCAAGGTGGGTCCGATGATGCACATTCATTTGAAACAGGATGAAATTTTCACTGTTATCGAAGGCGAATACCGCTTCGTGGTGGGCGGTGCAACGCATGTAGTAACGGCAGGGCAAACCATCTTTTTGCCACGGAACATTCCGCATACATGGATCCAGCTGAGTGAAAAAGGAAAGCTCATCTACTTCCTGCAACCCGCCGGTAAGATGGAGGAGTTCTTTACCTACATGAATCAACTGAAGGAACGTCCATCCCCGGAGGAAATGGACCGTATCCATGCCGAGCATGATATGAAGGTAGTAGGACCACCTCTTACGCTTTAATCAATTGTTGTATCTTACTTTCTAACTGTTCTGTTTGCTGCTGAAAGATTTCATACCGGCGCCGGATGTGCGTGAGTTTATTCAACTCTACCGCATTGTTCACCTTTCTTTTCCAAAAGGGGAACCTGTTCCTTTTAAGGCCTACCCGCCCCGCCCGGAGCAATGCCTGGCGTTTTACCCGTATGATACCGAAACGGTGGAATACAAAAACAGTGGCAAATTGGTACAAGATCTGCCGGTTGTGTTGTACGGTCAATTCTCTGAGGTAACCAACCGGTTAATCGGAAATCACTTTCTTGTCTTTCAGATTCTATTTAATCCCGGAGCCCTGTATCGTTTAACCGGTATTCCCTCGCATGAACTAACGAACCAGTACCTGGATGCAGAAACGTTTTTCTCCACCAGTATCCGAACGGTCAATGAGCAGTTGTTCCATGCAGCCGGTTATGGAGACATGATTGAAATTGCCAATCAATTTGTACGGTCGCTGATCAAACAGCAAAAGAAAAGCAGGTTGTTAGTAGACCAGGCCTGCCTGTTACTGCTTGATGGCAGCAACAAGTACAGCCTACGACAGCTTGCTTCCGAAGCATGCCTCAGCACCAAACAACTGGAACGGAAATTTAAAGAACGTACGGGTGTAAATCCGAAGTTGTTTGAACGTATCATCCGGTTTGATAAAGCATTCCGTTTAAAAAATTCACACCCCCATCTAGACTGGTTGCGGATTGCAGTGGAATGTAATTATCACGATTACCAACACCTGTCGAAAGATTACAAAGACTTTACAGGTCTTACCCCCAATGGCTTCCACGAAATCGAAAACAATGCCCCGGAGCGGAAGTTTGGTTTGAGTGAGGGGTATTACAGCTGAAGGCAGGTTGAATGCTCTATGCTGAGGACTGAAGACTCAATGTTGAAAACAGATGTATGAAGCGGAAGACTGAATGATTACTGTAACTGTCCGCTGGCCCAGTTGAGGGTAGCGAAGGATTGGTAGAATTTTGCTTTCAGTTCCAGCAATTTCTGCAAGGTTTCCAGCGCTTTGTTTTCACGTGCATTGAGTAAAAACAAGGTGGTTTCTCCCAAGGAAAAACGAAACTGTTCTGCTTCAAATAAGCGTACGTAATTACGATAGGCATCGTCAAAAATGCGAATCTGTTCCTGCAGATTCAGCACTTCATTGTAATGAAACCGTACTTTGTTTTCAAGGTTCAGCTGGGTAAAACTCCGTTCCAGTTCTGTACTCTTGATTTTAATACGTGCCGAACGGTAAGCCCCGATTCCACTCCGGTTGGGAATGGGTATGGCAACATTCAGTCCGAATTTAAAATTGTTATCAAACAGCATTGCATTCATACCCCGCCAGGGCTCGTAGCCCCGTTGCAGAAAATTGTATTTAAAATCTGCCTTGGGTAATAAGGACTGGAACTTGAGCCGCCGTTCCACTTCCAGCGCCTGAATCTTATAATCAATCATCTGCAGCTTGGGATGATTACTGAGGGTGTTGGTGAGCCACTGCGACAAGTCGGCCACGTTAAAACGTTTCAGCGGCTGTTGGGACCACAACGTATCAGGCACTACTTTTTCGGTGAGATATACGGGTTGGTTATTAGGCAACCAGAGATAGGTAGACAGTTCCAACGACGACTTGCGGAACTTCAGCCAGGCATCTTCCCGCATCTGCTGAAAACTCTGCAACTGGGCGAGGGCTTCGGTTGTATCAATGGCGGCACGGTCGCCCTGCTCAAAGGATATCTTAACCAGCCCGTAGCGGAACTCATTAATCTGAACGGTATTTACCAACACCTGGTACACCTGGTAATCACGGGCCCAGTTCCAGTAGGCAAACCACGCATCGAGCAGCAAGTCGTTGATGAGGTTCCGCCGCTCCCATTCGCTTTGTTGTGTAAACAGTTTTGCCTGTTGCAGAGCAGCCCTGCGTTTATCAAGTACCAGATCTTTTAACAGCGGAATACTCAGACCTGCATAGCTGCTTCTGTTTGCCGTGAGCTCAGGGTTTTTAAAATCCCCGAAATTATTTTCTAAGCCTGCATAGGCTTCCACACCAAACCAGGTTGGAATGACCAGTTCGCCGTTCTGGTAATTAAAATAAGTTTTGTTGTCGAAGGTTTTCTGATCGTTCGTATAATACAGTACAGGATCAAAGTTTCCCCGTATACTGAGGAGATTGGCACGTGCCTGTTGAACCAGCAGCGTTCCCTGTTTGGCAACGGGGTGGTTTTGGCGCACAATTGCCAGGAATACATCTTCCTCCATTACCCGGAGAGAATCCTGAGCTGCAGACCGTGAAACAGGAAAGCAGCACAGCAAACCAAGAAATAACAATTGAAGTACCTTCATCTTCCTCATCAGTATTTATGCTTTTCCGTCTCCTTTTCCTTCAGCTGCTTACCGTCATTCTGCTCTTTATAAAAATCGGGCGGGAAGCCATTGATCTGCCGCCATAATTCGTACCAGATAGGCACATCTTTCAGCAATGCAAAGCTCACGGCACCTGTACCCATTTTAAGGTCTTTCGGCCAGGGGCGGTAATCTCTATCTTCGGCAACCAGCACACGGAACATACCATTATTGCTAACATTGCTTTCTACGGCAAATACTTTTCCTGCAAACGTACCGTAAGAAGCGGAGGGCCATCCGGAGAAAACAATCGCAGGAAAACCATCAAACATAAAGCGAATAGGCTGACCTAAGCGCAGCAACTGCAAATCCATGGGACGCACCCATATTTCAGCAGCCAGTTGGTACACTTTGGGGACAATTTCCACAATCATTTCGCCATCTTTCACCATTTCATTGATACCCGCCTTTTTGGCTTTGATGACCTGTCCGTCCTGTGGTGCAATCACAAAGTATTGTCCGCTGCGGATGCGGTAGTTATCAAACTGGTTCTGCAGTTTGGCCACTTTTCCCTGTCCGCTTGCGATCTGCGATTGCGACTGGAAGAGATCACCCTGTGTTTTTGCAATTTTTTCTGTGTATTCCTGGATGGCCGAGTTGCGTTCGAGTTGCAGGATCAGCAGGTCCTGCCGGCTGTTGCCAAAATCATTCTGTGCTCCAATGAGCTTTGCATTTACATTCTGGTGTAAGACCCGTCTGCGTTCAAACTCGGTAAGTGGTATGACGCCTTTTTCAAACATTTGGGTGGCGCCATCCAACTGGCGGTCTGCAACCGTCATTTCGTTTTGAGCAGCGATCACCTTCATACTATCGCTCTGAACTTTACGGCGGGTTTGTATGAGTTTGTTATCAATTGCCTTCAGCTTCAGGTCCCGCTCATTCTGCAGAGCGTTGATCTGCTGCTGCGATGTTGAGACTTTGCTTCTGTAAAAGTCAATCGTAAGTTGTTCGGCGCCCAACTGCTGTTCGGTTCGCTGAAGAAGGTTCGGATCCAGGTAGTCGTCTTTGATTTCCGCCAGTTGTACAATAGTATCACCCTTGCGTACCATATCGCCTTCTTTCACCCACCATTTCACAATCCGACCGGGAATAATTGTATTGATCTGCTGGGGACGTTGTTCCTGGCGCAACGTAGTAATTGCACCTTCGCTGCGGATGTTCTGCGTCCAGGGAATAAACAAAAAAACAAGTGCTGAAAAAATAACCATCCAGAAAATGCGACGGATATTCGACTTTTTGTAATTCCTGTAAATATGATCAAACGCCTGCATCTGCCTGCCCAACTTCGCTTCAATATCTGGTGTAAGTGAATCTGTTGCCATGGTTGCTTTCGTTTAGAAAAGTTGTGAGGGGGTGCCCTGTTTCAGAATGGTACCGTGTTCAAGCACAATCACGTAATCACATTGACGTGCAAATGATTCATCGTTCGTAGTAACCAGAACCGTGGTATCCGGTGTTTCTTTAAGAAGATATTCCTTTACCTGATTCTGGCGTTCTTCATCAAGACCCTGCCATGGTTCTTCCAGCAACAAAAGCCGGGGTTGCGATAAAAGTGCACGCAGTAACAATATTTTACGGATCACACCTCCGCTTAACCGCTTCCCTACGGCATCAATAGGAGTATCAAAGCCATTTTTCAGCGAAGACAGGAACGATTCTAATCCAATCTTCCGGGCCAGTTCCACAATTTGAGTTGCTGTAATGCTGGTATCACCAAGAGCTATGTTTTCATGGAGTGTACCTTCAAAAATATCCTGTTGGTGAAACAAAATACCTGTTATCGATCGTAACGAATTTGGATTGTAGTTTCCAAGGGGCACATCATTTATGGTAATGCTGCCTTCGAACTCCATATACGATCCGGTCAACAGCCGCAAAATGGTTGATTTGCCGGACCCTTCGGTGCCCATGAAGCAAACTTTCTGTCCACGATTCACCGTAAAACTGATGCCCTTCAGAATTTGTGAAGCCTCGTGATAGCCAAAAGTGAGTTTTTGCATAGAAACCGACAAGCCATTAGAGCTGTCTATCTGCATTGATCCAGTGTGTTCAAGGGGTTTATCCAACACTTTCCCTAATTTTTCAACACTGGTGAGAACATCATATACTTTATCCAGACTTTGAATCAGTTTTTCTACGGAGGCAAGAACGGTAAGAATAACAATTTCAGAAGCAACAAACTGACCAATGTTAATCTGGTTCTGCACCAGGAGCACCCCTCCTACAATCAACATACCAGCTGTAATCAGTACTTTGAAAACAATCAGCGCCCAGTACTGCATCACCAGCACTTTGAAGTGGCGGGTGCGTGCATCGAGGTAATGCGTGACCAGGTGATCGGTTTTATCAACCGGCAAATTGGTGATTCGTGAAAAGCGGAATGACTTCATTACCCGTGCAACTTCTTCAAGCCAACCTGCCACACCGTATTTATAGTCGCTCTCTTCCAGTGAAGTACGTAAACCCTTTGCCCCGGTATGATAGAGTATGAGATAAATAATGATGATGATAACAAAACTGAAAATGATGAAAATATTAGAGTACAGTGAAAGCAATATGAGTCCAAACAACACCTGAATCGTTGCTGCCGGAATATCCAACAACAGGCGGCTGAGGCCTTTTTGTAAAGAAACGACATCAAAAAAGCGATTCATCAGCTCCGGCATGTAATACCCATCCACTTTCTGCAGATCGAGATGCGGAATACGCCAGGCAAACTCAAAGGAATAACGTGCAAAAATGCGCTGCTGCACTTTTTCAATAATCTTCATCTGACTTACCTGTAAAACGCCGGACAAAAACACTGCAATGACCACGATGCCGATTAATACAACCATGGAGGTTGAAATCGCTCCGGCAAGAACGAAATTGATAACTGCCTGTATGCCAATTGGAATGGAAAGCTGCAGCAACCCGGAAAGAATTGCAAAAAAGTAAATGGAGCTCACTTCCTTTCGTTCAAGTCGTAACACCTGAAAAAAGCGCTGAAGTGGTTTTAATATAGACCCGTCAGTATTCGTTCCTCCTGCCATCTGAAAATTATTCCGGTTTGTAAAAGAAAGTTAACAAAGATAGGTTTGATTAGTTCAACATGTTCCCCGATTTTCGGGATGCAAATGTCTGTAAATTTATTATTCCATTTGCTTGTAGCTGAAAGAGTTGAGAAAGATTTAACCCGGATTTTGCATTTACGAATGTAAGAGACCCTGCAACCAGCAGCATTCAGCATTCGCTTAAAGAAATAGGAATATGCACCGCTAACCCCCCTTCAGCTGTTTCTTTGTATTTATGGCTCATATCCTGTGCGGTATTCCACATAGTTGCAACCACATGATCCAGCGAAACCTTGGCAAAATCGGGCGTGCTCTGGAGGGCAAGCTGGCTGGCGGTGATAGCCTTGATGGCACCCATGGTATTACGTTCAATACAAGGAATTTGTACCAACCCGGCAATTGGATCGCAGGTGAGGCCCAGGTGATGTTCCATGGCAATTTCTGCGGCCATCAACACCTGCTTTTGAGTACCACCCATACACTCGGTTAGTGCGGCAGCGGCCATAGCGCTGGACACACCAATTTCTGCCTGGCAACCGCCCATTGCTGCGGAGATGGTAGAACCTTTTTTGAAGATACTGCCCACTTCTGAAGCGGTAAACAGGAAGCGGATGATGCGGTCTTCCAACGTACCTGAAACATCTGCCTGCTCACAAAAAGTGATGTAGTACTGCAGCACCGAAGGAATGACCCCGGCTGCGCCATTAGTAGGTGCTGTTACCACCCGGCCAAAAGAAGCATTCTCTTCGTTCACAGCCAGGGCAAAACAACTCACCCAGTCGAGTGTGTATTGAAAACCGGTTCCTGCCTGCTGAATGGCCTGTACCCATGTTTTGTAATCCTGATAGCTGGCTGTACCCAGCAGTTTTTTGTTCAGTGCTGCTGCCCGTCGTTTTACCTGGAGTCCGCCCGGCAGAAACCCTTCCGTATGACAGCCCTTAAAAATGCATTCCTGCATCACCTTCCAGATGCGCAAGACACCGCTGCGGGTTTCTTCTTCGCTGCGCCATGAAAGCTCGTTTTCATGCACAATTTCACTGATAGTAAAGCCTGTTTTGATACACCAGTGCAACAAATCGCCGGCCGTATCTACGGGAAACGGCAGCTGCACCTGCGCAGTAGTGGCAGGTTGCTCTTGCTCCTGTACCACAAAACCACCTCCCACAGAATACCAGGTTTGTGCAACGGTTTCACCTTGGTGCAATGAAACGAGAAACGTGAGTGCATTGGGATGAAACGGGAGTGACTCCGTAATCAGAAATTCAATATCCTCCCGGGGATCAAAATCAATTTCATGCCGGCCACCCAGCACGAGGCGTTTCATGGCCGCAATATCCTGCATTTTTGCATCAATGGCATTTACATCAAAGGTAACGGGATCTTCGCCGGAGAGACCCAGTTGCACGGCCACATCCGTTCCATGGCCTTTTCCCGTTTTTGCCAACGATCCATACAATAGTACCCGTACCGATACCACCTCTGTCAGAGGATGTTTCTGCTCCAGTGATTCAAGGAAACGTTGAGCTGCCCTCCAGGGGCCGAGGGTGTGGCTGCTGGATGGCCCCACTCCTATTTTAAACATATCGAAAACAGAAATCGGTTCGTATGGCAAGTGCAGAAGATTTATACAAAAATAAATGAAAAAGCCCCAGCAGGTTACCGGGGCTTTGTGAAAGAATTGTTTCTTTATCAGCGTACCGACACCAGTTCCACATCAAAGATGATGATCTGGTTGGCAGGAATAATCACGGTACCTGTCTGGTTGTTAATTAACCCGGCAGGTCCATAACCCAACGATGGAGGAATATAAATTCTCATTTTTCCTCCTTCGCCAATTAAAGGAAGGGCCCGTTTCCAACCTTCGATCAGGTTGCCCAATGGAAAGGTGGTAGAGCCTGTGCCCGGAGTTTGATCAAAGATGCCCCCATCTTCCCGCTTACCCACGTATTTCACTTCCACTCTGCTGCATACCGTAGGTTTCTTGGCACTTCCGGCAGCTGAAACAGAATAATAAAGGCCGCTGTTTTCCAATTGAACAGCCCCAGCGTCGGGGTTGGTTGCCAGGTAATTGGTAACACGAGTTTTTTCTGCATCCGGAGCAACAGTAGTGCCTGGTACGGAGGTACAGTTATCGGACTTTTTACCACAGGCACTCACCAAAAGTGCAGCGCTAACGAACAGGAATAAATATTTCATGTGTGTTTTTAACGATGTGTTTAAACGATAGTTTCACTTTGAAAGAGTTGCTTGAATCAGCTCTTGCAATCTTTGTATGCGGACAAATATAGAGCAGTAGCCGGAATAAAGAAGCAAAGAAATCACAAAAGAAAAGAGATGCCGTGCCCGGATCAGGATGGTTGCTGCCGGGATTTGATTTCCAGATATCGTTGCTCGTGCTGTTCCCAACGGAAATACATCCGGAACACTGCAATAAAAACAGCAATACCCAGTGATGCCATCAGAATCAGCATAAACTGTGTGCCGGATACATATGGCATGCGTTTGTACCAGCCCCTAAGAACAAGGCTGAGGAGGATGGGAAATCCGAAAACCAGTCCAACCGGCAATCCCACACTTAACTGACGAACCCATTTTCGTTCTGCTTCCCGGTTTTCTTCCCACCATTTCACAAACTCATCATCCGTCAACTTCATAACGCTGCGTTTGTGCAAAAATACAGCAACAGGGTAACTGAACGGAAAAAACGCTTCGGGCTTGCCTGATTTTTTTATAAGTTTGATAAAAATTATCCCGTGAAAGTCCAGGACCTGTTAGCCGCATACTTATATCAGCACAAAAGCCTCACTTTGCCGGGCATCGGCAGTTTTGAGTTGAATCCCTCCGTCAATGTGTACGAACTGAAAGACCAGAACTGGCCAGCCGATACCATTACGTTTACGGCCAACCGTTCTGCGGTGGCAGATGATACATTTCTTGCCTACCTGGTAGAGCATTCGGGTAAAATGAAAATTCTGGCCCAGAGCGATCTTGATTCTTTCATCAATAACGGCCTCCAGTTGCTGAACATTGGTAAACCCTTTCAACTGAATGGAATCGGACTCATCAGCCGGGGCAGCCAGGGCGGACTTTCCTTTGAGCAGGGAACACCTTCCACAGCCGG
Source organism: Chitinophaga pinensis (assembly GCA_943368955.1). Taxonomy (GTDB): domain Bacteria; phylum Bacteroidota; class Bacteroidia; order Chitinophagales; family Chitinophagaceae; genus Lacibacter; species Lacibacter pinensis_A. The sequence continues at coordinate 924,801 of CALRLY020000001.1, read as the reverse complement.
GGAAGAGGCCGTCATGCAGCATTACGTGCTGAAAGACCGTACGAAGGAAAAACCGGTGGACCACCAGCTCGATTTTTCATCGGAGGAACGCAAAAGCTCACGAACGCCCTTTCTCATCCTTGCCGGCGTACTGGCCCTGGCGTTGATCGGATGGGCGATCTATCTTGCCATCCCCAAAAAAGAAACCGCAGCTGTGGTATCTGAGACAGAAGAAGCGCTGACAGATACAGCAGCCACCCTTCCGCCTGTTGATACCAGTGCCGTAATGCCCGCCCCCGTTGACAGCACTACGGTTGTGACTGCAACCGATACAGCCAGCTTCCGGTTACAGATACGCCGGTTTTCCAGCCTCACAGCTGCAGAAAGCAAGGCAGCGCAAATGAAATCCAATGGTCACCAGGTGCAGGTGATAACGAAAGATTCTGTTACTCATTTGGTGGTACTGAATGTAAACAAACCCCTGCGTGACACTACTTACGTAATTGACTCCTTACAGAAATGGTACCTCTGGAAGGCCACCCTTTATCAAGAACAAAACTGATGAACACAACCCGATTGATGCCGGTATTGTTTTGGGTAGTTGCGCTGGCAGACATTGTATTGATTTATACAGACCAGCCAACGTTACGATGGTTTACGAAACCACTGCTGATGCCGTTGCTGCTGGTATGGCTTACTATCGGCTACCAACATCCGAAATCATTCCTGTTCAGAACCATTGCTGCTGCCCTGCTCCTTTCCTGGGCGGGCGATGTATTGCTGCAGCTGGAGGGCTTTTTTTTACCAGGCCTGGTTTCCTTTCTGCTGGCGCATATTTGTTATATCCTCTACTTCTGCCAACTGCCCGGCTTTTCGAAGGGAACCATCTGGCAGGAGCCCCTGGTGGGAATACCCGTACTGGTATATGTAGTACTGTTCCTGTGGTTGCTGAACCCGTTCCTTGATACCTTGAAAGTTCCTGTAATCATCTATTCCATTACGATTGGGCTGATGTTTCTTGCAGCTATCAATACCCAGCGAAGAGTGCCGCCTACTGTAGCCACTTTGTTTTTCAACGGCGCCCTGCAGTTTGTAATTTCCGATTCGCTGCTGGCAGTTAATCTGTTTGCGTTTCACCATGTGCTCCTTTCTGTGCTGGTCATGCTTACCTACAGTTCGGCCCAGTACCTGCTGGTGAAGGGAGCGCTTCGGGTAGAAGCTGCATAAAGAGAGCTTCTGTTTTCTTGTTATTTTCGCAGTGCATATCTAATTCTGCAATGAGTAAGCGAACCGATTATATCAGCTGGGATGAATACTTTATGGGAGTGGCTCTTCTTTCTGCCAAAAGGAGTAAAGATCCTTCTACGCAGGTGGGAGCCTGTATTGTCAATCAAAAAAATAAAATTGTGGGTGCAGGTTACAACGGCTTACCTGCCGGTTGCGATGACGATACATTTCCCTGGGAAAAAACCGGTGGCTTTCTTGAAACAAAATACCCTTATGTATGCCATGCCGAACTGAATGCCATCCTGAATAATATTGGTATGGATTTACATGGATGCCGCATTTATACGGCCTTATTTCCCTGCAACGAATGTGCAAAAGCAATTATCCAGGCGGGTATTACCGAGGTGATTTATCTGAGCGACAAGTATGCCGAAACAGACACCTTCATTGCCTCCCGTAAAATGCTTGTTACTGCCGGCGTGCAATTCAGAAAAGTACATGTACGTTTTTCGGAGATCAACCTGTCCTTTCTTGAAACAGATGTGTGATGACAGAAACCCACCCGGGTGTTGTTGAAAAACTTCTCTTGTTTTATTTTGAAAATCTGTCTGTCCATGCTATTTTACGTCGGCTGATGACCCTTTCCGGTGATTCAGAAACAGAAACTCCCACCTGTCGGGAGATTGCAGACAGGGGCGTTACCGAAAAGCCGGAAGAGTAGGACTACAACACCAAAATGGATGCACAAAAAGTTGACATGTTTCTCATGACTAATGGGAAATTTTTTGAAAGCCACCACCTCAACTCCGTTCGTGAAAGCTTGTTGCAAATGAGCGATGACAAATGGCCGTTGGTTCAAACACTTCAGTTTAAAGATCCCACCACCAGCCTAATTGTATCATTACTGGGCGGCAGTTTAGGCATTGACCGTTTTTTAATTGGCGATACCGGATTGGGTATCGGCAAACTGCTTACCTGTGGTGGTTTGGGTATTTGGGCTATTATTGACTGGTTCCTGATCATGGGCGCCACACGTGAAAAGAACATGGCGCTGTTATCCACTGCATTTGCAAGCTGATAATACAATGTCACCCGTGCAAAAAACATACGGGCTGGTTTCACTGTTGCTGCTGGGTGGGTATGCTTACCTGTTGTATGAATTAACAACCGGCAGGCACCACCCGGAGCAGACAGTTTGCCTGTTTAAAACCGTCACCGGTGTTGCGTGCCCCTCATGCGGTACCACAAGGGGACTCATGTTCCTCCTGCAGGGTGACTGGTGGCAGGCTACCCTTATGAACCCCCTGGCCTGGCTACTAGCAGCCGGAATGATCCTCCTGCCAGCATGGTTCCTTTGGGATGGCATCCGCCGCACTACAAGTTTTTATCATTTTTACCTCCGCACCGAACAGATGCTCCGCCGCCATAAACCATTGGCGTTCTTACTGGCAGTACTGATCACCTGTAACTGGTGCTGGAACATCTGGAAAGGAAACTGATGAGCGAATCATTCTCATACAACCCTGGAGAACATGAGCGGGAAAAAGCTTCAAACAGCTACCTCATGTCGCTGATTGCCGTGATGGTGGGTCTGCCCCTCCCTATTGTAAACCTGTTAGCGACCTTCCTGTTTTATCTTGGCAACCGCAAAGGAACTTATTTTGTAAGATGGCATTGTACCCAGGCACTGCTGGGACAATTCTCGCTGCTCTTTATTAACGTTGCAGGATTTACGTGGACACTCCGTATTCTTTTTACGGAACTTGAAATCAGTAATGCATGGATCGCTTATATGATTACACTGATCCTTTTCAATCTCTCCGAATTTATTGCCACCCTTATAGCTGCCATACAGGTGCGTAAAGGGAAACATGTGCAGTGGTGGGTTTTTGCACCCCTTACCAATCTTATTTGTAAACCCTGAATCTCCCGATCATTCATTGAATCATATGGATAAAGCACTTGCACAGGCCGCCGTTCTGATTGCCTTATTCCTAGGTACCTGGTTTCTGCTGAGCCAGTTTGATTACATTAAGAGGTTCAACCTGAAAGACCGGATCCAGGTGAGTGAACAAAAACTGGGCGATAAACTCTGGGAATTTTACAGCGGTGCAGAAAAAGAAGAAACAGATTCTGTACTCATTCAGAACGTACACCTGATTAAAAACCGGCTTTGTCTCAGCAACCGTATTGATACCTCTTCCCTGAAATTTCATGTGTTCCGGAAAACAGAAGTCAATGCGTTTGCCCTGCCCAACGGGCATATTGTGATTCACACGGGTTTGATTAAAAACTGTAAATCGCCGGAAGAACTGGCGGGCGTGATTGCTCATGAAATTGCGCACGTGGAAAAGAAACATGTCATGAACAAACTGGTGAAGGAAGCAGGAATTGCACTGCTTTCCAGCGTGATTGGCGGAAGTGCCGGCGCTGAAATTCTGGGTGAGCTGATAAAAATGCTTTCTTCGAGTGCGTATGACCGTAAGTTGGAGTCGGAGGCCGATGCAGTGGCGGTCAAGTACCTGCTGGCAGCAGACCTGGATCCGCAGCATTTTGCCAACTTCCTTTTCCGTTTATCAACCATCACCGATTTGCCCGATGAATTTGTACTTCTGAATTCACACCCCAATTCCAAAGACCGGGCGGCAGTAATTCTGGAAACCAGGAAGACAAAAAAGCTTCGCAGCAAAGCACTGTTGGATGCTGAAACATGGCGGGCCATGCAGCAGGCTTGTGATTAAACAGGACACATTCTCAAAGAGAGTTTACACAAAGTGACAACGACGGCGAAAGAACAAAGATTGATACTGATATCCTTTCATTGTTCGGTCTGCATTGCTTGCAACCCTTTTGTAAAACCTTCTGCTATTTGATACAGCCACCTTTCCAAAGTATGAGAAACGGAAGACCGGGTGCTTCATCGTCGTTTTTATGGATCCCTTTCCCTCATGTCTGCAATCTGAAACAAAAATGCTGAAGCCCGTTTCTTATTTTCATCACACAACAATTCAAGGTTCAAAAAAAATCCCGTCTGTAAAACAAACGGGATTTTATATAAAGGTTATTCCCTTGCGGGAAGCGGATTTTAATAATCCATGCCACCCATACCGGGTGCACCGTGCGGTACTGCAGGTGCTTCAGGCTTGGGTTTGTCGGCCACCACACATTCGGTGGTAAGCAACATACCGGCAATAGAAGCTGCATTTTCAAGAGCTACACGGGCCACTTTGGTAGGATCAATTACACCCGCTTTCAGGAGGTTTTCAAATACTTCCGTACGTGCATTGAAACCAAAATCGCCTTTCCCTTCTTTAATACGGTTTACAATTACACTACCTTCCAAACCTGCGTTTTCAACGATCGTGCGCATGGGAGATTCCAGTGCCCGGCGCACAATCTGTACACCCAGCTTTTCATCTTCATTGCTGCTGCGGAAAGAATCAAGAGCAGCAACCGCACGAATAAATGCTGTTCCGCCGCCGGGAACAATACCCTCTTCCACGGCAGCACGGGTAGCGTGCAATGCATCGTCTACACGGTCTTTCTTTTCTTTCATTTCCACTTCAGTAGCGGCACCAATGTTGAGCACTGCCACACCACCGCTGAGTTTTGCCAAACGCTCCTGCAATTTCTCTTTATCATAGTCAGAAGAAGTTACTTCAATCTGCGCTTTGATTTGATTGATGCGGGCATTGATATCTTCTTTTTTGCCTTTGCCACCCACAACGGTTGTATTGTCTTTGTCAATAGTTACAGAAGTTGCCTGACCGAGATAGCTCAGATCTGCATTCTCCAGTTTGTAACCTTGTTCTTCGCTGATAACAATTCCTTTTGTAAGGATGGCAATATCCTGGAGCATTTCTTTACGGCGGTCACCGAAACCCGGCGCTTTTACAGCAGCCACTTTCAGCGTACCACGCAATTTGTTTACCACCAGGGTAGCCAGCGCTTCTCCTTCCAGGTCTTCTGCAATGATGAGTAACGGACGTCCGCTTTGTGCTACTTTCTCCAGAATATGGAGAATGTCTTTCATAGCAGAGATCTTCTTATCATAAATCAGGATCATGGGATTCTGCAATTCAGCTTCCATTTTTTCGCTGTTGGTAACGAAGTAGGGAGAAATGTAACCACGGTCGAACTGCATACCTTCCACCACTTCCACAGTTGTATCGGTGCCTTTGGCTTCTTCTACAGTAATAACGCCATCCTTACCTACTTTCTGCATTGCTTCTGCAATCAGTTTTCCGATAAACGGATCGTTATTGGCAGAAATCGTTGCAACTGCTTCAATTTTCTTATTGTCATTTCCTACAGCCTGTGACTGAGATTTGAGATGCTCCACCACTTTTTCAACTGCTTTATCAATGCCACGCTTCAGGTCCATAGGGTTGGAGCCTGCAGCCACATTTTTCAAACCTTCGGTAATAATTGACTGGGCTAAAACAGTTGCAGTTGTAGTTCCATCACCAGCCACATCAGCTGTTTTGGAAGCCACTTCCTTCACCATTTGAGCGCCCATATTTTCAATTGCATCTTCCAGTTCAATTTCTTTTGCAACTGTAACACCGTCTTTTGTTACAGCGGGTGCACCGAATTTCTTTTCGATTACCACATTACGTCCTTTGGGACCGAGGGTAACTTTTACTGCGTTGGCCAATGTGTCAACGCCTTTTTTCATTTTATTTCTTGCTTCCAGATCGAAGAAGATTTGCTTTGCCATATTAAAACGATTTTAAATTTTAGATTGTAGATTTCAGATTGAGGCTGAACTCACCTATTCCCTTAGCAATTTTAAATTAAACAATTGCTAAAATGTCGCTTTCACGCATGATCAGGAGGTCGTCACCGTCAATGGTGATTTCGGTTCCTGCATACTTACCGTACAGTACTTTATCGCCTACTTTTACGGTTACAGGCTCGTCTTTTTTACCGGGGCCGGCAGCTACAATAGTGCCACGCTGGGGTTTTTCTTTTGCTGTGTCGGGGATGATTATTCCACCGGCTGTTTTTTCTTCGGCAGGGGCGGGCTTTACAATCACCCGATCGTGCAAAGGAGTTACATTCAACTTCTTAGCCATAATGTATCAATTTTGATTTTTAAAAATGAGTTTGATTTACCACGGCTGGCTAAAACAGCCGTTTTTGCCGGGCAGACAAGCAATAGCGAATACAGTGCCATGCCAACGGAACAGGAAAAAATTGCAGAAAGTGCCCCATTCAACGGCTGAATGCGTGTAGAGTGACAGGCAAACGAGACAAATTTTCAGACAAAACGCCGGTTTCTGACGGAACTGTCAAACAAGGTCATATTTCTCAGTAAGCCGGCCGTGAACTGAGAAAGCGAACCGGATCTGCTGTTTTTTCAAATGTTTTGTGCCTGAAAGCTGCTTCGAGGAGGATGGTTCCGGGAGCAGATGATCGTTTTACACCTGCTGCCTGCACCGGAGTAAGTACCAGGCGATAGAGGCTATGCCCTGCAGCCGGCTGCAATGTTACCGGTGTTCCATCAGCCGGGTTCAACCCGGGCTCGACTGCACTTCCGTTTATACGATCTGCTATAATAGAATAAGACTGGTTGCCGATCCAGGCTGTTTTCCAAACAATGCTGTCGGAAAGGGTTTCTACAAACACCAGGTACGACGTATCAGCAGATACCGGAACTTCATTGCCTTTATCATCCACCTGAACGTTTCCCCGCTGTGGAAGCAGGGAAAAGGCGTAAATTTTTTTTACCAGTTTCTGCGGCTGAGAGCAGGAGTTCAGGACCGGTATCATAAGGAGTAAAGCACCCAGCAAAACCAATTGTTTCATGTGTTTGTTTGTTGTTTTCTGCTTTTGTCACAACTTGTCCCGAACCATTCGGGATAGTATACCCAAATCATCATTACAGATGGTAAGCTATATTGCTTATGGGCATTTTATACGCATAGTTTATAAAAACATCTGTCCGGCATTTTGCCGGACAGATGCTATCGAAAAATGAGAGACTTACTGTTTTACAATTTTAAACGACTGCATTTTATCTCCTGCATCCACCCGCAGCAGGTACGTACCGGCAGGTAAGGATACTCCGGAAAGGGGCAACTCAGTATTACCGGCAGCACGACCCAGGTTCCATGTTTTCAGCACTTGTCCTTTTAAGGTGAATAGTGTTGCAGCGATATTTATCCGGCGATCATTTTGCACTTCCAGGTAAATAGAGGAGCGCACCGGATTCTGCAGCAGCTTCACAAAATTGGCCATGCGGTCTCGTACATCAAACACACTGGTTACGAAACCATCTGTCAGGAATACTCTTGCCGGGCCTGTTACGGTAGCAGTATACAAGAAGCCGGTGCCAAAACTTGTAACAGTTGTAGCCAGCACTTTTGAATTAGAGCTATTGGCTCCGGCAGCATTGGCAGCACTGGTTTGGGCAATATTGAGTGCACCCGGTGTTTTGCCGGCAAGTTCGGTAGTGGTAAAGTACAATCCAACTGTGTAGGTTGCATTGGCATTGCCGGTATAATTGATATTGAACACTTTTTGCGAACGTGTTCCTGCGTAAAAGCTTTGCCAGATTGTTCCCGCTTCACTGATTGTTGCTGTGACGCAACCCAGGTTGGCCGACGCATTATTCATACGTGCAATCACATCTCCCACTCCATTCTGAAGGAAGTGATGAACGCCACTACCTGTACCCACAAACTCGTTGCGATTGGTATTAAGAGCTGTGGCAATTCCATTTCCGTTTGAAGCAGTAAACGTTGCAACAATGCGTGAAAAAGAAATAAATGCTGCACCCAATGAACAACCGGTACCTGCCGTTGCATCAGAAAACGTACTTGTGCGGAAGGTTGAGTTCGATACATTGCCAGTGCCCTGCACCAGATCATCACCTGCATCAAACAGGTTTCCATTATCGAAGCAAATATTGATCAGCACATTTGAAGTGCCATTCCATGCAAAGGGTGTAGTGAAGTTAAATGTATTGGCCCCCGAAACAGAAGTATAGTTACCATTGAATACCTCTGTGAAAGTTCCGGACTGGAAGCCCGTGTTCAGGTTACCGGCTGTTGAATTAGCCATTGAAATTGTAAATCCGTTATAGGGCCGGGTACTTGCTTTCGATACCACGTTGATCGTCATCGAAGTAATATTACCCGCTCCGGGTATTCCAGCAGCTGCCAAATCTGCAGCGGTAAACAAATACTGTATACGGAACTTGTTTTTTGTGCTGCGGAAAGGCGATGCTGTTGAAAGATCTGAATCATACTGTCCGGCATTAAACTGTCCTGAAAAAGTAGAGGGAAGGGGTTCCACATCATTGTCTTCAATACGGATGGTCATAGATGTGGCACCAGGGGTAGCCACTGCGTTGGTAGCTCCGGAAACAGTATAAGAAATAGTGAAGTTCTCTTCGTTTTCTAACTGCACATCATTGTAAATACGTAACGTAAATGACCGTGTAGCCGTAGAACCTGAGGGGAACGTAAGAACTTTAGAAGGGCTGGTGAAGCTTCCGTTAGTGGTGATATCATAATCCACACCTTCCACGGCGGTACCGCCGCTTACAGAAAGCTGCACGTTGGCATCACCGACAGGTGCAGTTCCAATTCCCATATTGATGGTATAGTCACGGAATTGCTGACATCCGGCAGTTGTGGAACCGATTTCTTTATACCCGGCATAAGTATACGAAGATGCAAAACGGATAAAAGGAGCCGTAGCAGGCAACGTAGCCGTCCAAAAACCACGGCCATGTGTGGCAGCCAGTAAGGTTCTGTCCGACGGTCTGTATTGAAGCATATTAGTTCTTACGGTAGGCATTGTTGGATTGATGGTCCAAATGGTAGATGCCCCGTTGAGATTGGAAGTTTCAAACACACCCATATCAGTCGCAACAATTGCTCTGGTATCATCTTCCGGGTAAAACATACCCCAGCGAACCGGTATATCGGGCAGGTTACCGGTAACATCTGTCCAGCCTCCTGCACCGCCGCCCGTTGTGGAAACAAATACATGTTGCACACCAAAATTGGAATAGGTGGCAATCAGGGCGTTATCACTCGTACCATTGTTAATACTGGATACAGTGGTGTTGGGCGTATTTGAACCCTTGATGTTGGTAACAACCGGAGAAGATGTATGTGCATTATCCACCCGGACGATCACTCCATCAAAAGCCCCCATAAAAACCCGGTTATTTGTATAGTTGGAAACCTTAAAGCTGCGAATCGTACCTCCGGTGGCCGTAGCTACTGATACCGGTGTAAAGGAACTTCCTGTTTGAGGATCATTCCAGCGAACATATTGCCCCACTCCTCCACCGGTGTACATGATGTTATTTACGTCATCATAATCCGTTGGATTAATAAATTGACCGATAGAAGAAGAATACGTAACAGAAGACCAACTGGTTCCCCCATTCGTACTTCTGCGGTACTGGCTGCGGACAGTTGCACCCCATTGGAACTGGGGTTCGTTTTCGTCAATATGACAAAAGCCTCCATCCCCTCCAAATACTTCCACGCTTTTTCCTAGACCAGCCAGGCTGAACTGGTGTGTGCCGTTATCTTGTGTGCCGCCCAGAAAATAGTTTGTGGAAGTGGGATGGATGGCGCAGGCATAAAATTGTTTGGTGCGGAGCCCGATGTTACGATCGGCCCATGTATTTCCATAATCTGTGGAATAGAAAATACCCCCATCGGTGGCAACCAGAATCTGGTTACCCGTCCATACCACTCCATGATGGTCGGCATGTGCGTACTGAAGATCAGTACCCACCCAACGGGTAATTTGCGACCAACTGGAACCACCATCGGTTGTGCGATAGAAATTGAGTCCGCCTGCAATTACAATATTGGGATCGGCCGGATCGGCACCGATTGCCAGGTTGTACCAACCCTGTGCGCTGTTGATTGTGGGTTCTGAAGAGCTGGATCCGGGCGGTGAGGCTCCGGTGGCAGCCCAGTTCAAACCTCCGTCGGTGGATTTATAAATCTGGGGCGTTAAATCAGAAGCATTGGAAGGAAGGGCATATAACACATTTCCTGTTACGGAGAGTTCGCAATTAAATTCAACATCGGGGAACGAAGTGATTGGGGATGTCCAGCCGGCGGAAGTAACAGTTGCCGGATTATCTGTAAAGAAGTAACCTGATGTAGAAGCAGTTCTACCGCTTAATGTTACATGCAGGCGGCCTGTATTGCTGATACGCAATTCAGATACTCTTGTGCCGCCCCCGGTGGTTGCAGGCGTAATGTTAGACCATGTAAGCCCCCCGTCGGTTGACCGTTGAACGCCCAACCCGTTTCCGTTGGTACCTACATATAGATTTCCTGCTGCGTCACAGGCAATTTTTGCAATATTCCAGAAATTAGTAGTGCCAGGCAGCAGGCTCCAGGTGGTTCCTCCGTTGGTGCTTTTCCAAACACCACCTCCCCGAACTGCATCGAAATTATTATTACGCTCACCTGTACCAAAATACATGATACTTTTATTCGCCGGGTTTTGCGTTATACTGGTAATGGCCAGGTTTCCAAAAAAATCATTGATAACAGCCCAGTTCGGAACCGGATTTGTAATATCGTTGGTTTTCCACAATCCGCCACTCACACTTCCTACCCACACGGTTTTATTGGTTGGATCGTTCAGATCCACCCAAATGGTACGGATGCGGCCGCTGGTTACAGCCACGCTGCCGGGCCCACGGGTATTGCCGTTGGAAGGACCAATCTGGTTGTCGTTCGGTCCCCGTTCAACCCAGTTGATACCCAGCGAAGAAGTACGGGCGGCACGTCCGCTTTTGCGGGCTTCATACAGCTTTTCGTAAGCCGTAGCCAGTCGCTGCCGGGGAACAAAGCCCAGCTTCGGATCTTTGGTGAGCTCAAATTCCATTTCCATCGCTTCACGAATACCATCCTGCTCTTCCTCTTCATTCTTAACAACTTCGTTTTCAACAGGCGCATCAGCACCTGCTGATGATTTGCCTGAATAGTTACATTGAAAAAAGAAAAGGGAGCAGCAAAGAGCCGTGGTAATAAAGAAAAGTTTTTTCATTCAGATAACGTTATAAATTAAAACAGGCAATCAGACGGGCAGTCAAAATATCTGGTAAAATTAAGGGTTCAACTTCATATATTTGCCACCTCAGAAACAGTTCTTTACCACATGATCAGCAGAAGAAATATACGGGTGAAAGTGATGCAAACCCTCTACACATGTACCGCAGCAGATGGTTCCATCACCCGTGAAGAAGCCAGCCGGTTCCTGAATCAACATCTTGACCAGAGCCGTCAGCTTTTTATTGTATTGGTTTACACACTCACAGAAGTTTGCCGTTATGCAGAAAGAGATGCCCGTATCAGGGCCTCTAAACATCTCCCTACCGAGCAGGATAAAAATGTGAATGTGAAACTGGCAGGGAATGAGTTGCTTTGGAAAATACTGGAGCAACCATCTTACCAGGCAGCTGTACGGGAAATTAAACCCGAGCTGTATATGCCCGATGACTGGATCCGGAAGCTGTATAACAACCTCTCCGAAACTGACTTCTACAAAGAATACATTGGCGCCGCCCTGCGGGAAAAAAAGCAGGAAAAAGAAATTCTGGAATTTGTATTCACCGACCTCATGCTGCCAGATGAAGATTTTGTCAGTTACATTGAAGAGCAGTTTCTCCATTGGGATGATGACAGTGAAATGATGAACTTGCTCATGCTGAACTTTCTGCAAAAGCCACATACTTACAATTTCCAGGAGTTTGTGAACCCAGATAAACGCAGCTATGCCCGGGATTTGTTACTGGCAGTGATTGACAAAGAACCTCAATGCAATGAGCTGATTCAATCAAAACTTCAAAACTGGGATCCGGAGCGTACCGCCACGCTGGACATGATTCTTATGCGCATGGGTATTTGTGAATTTCTATACTTCGAAACCATTCCGCCGAAAGTGACCATCAATGAATACATTGATCTGGCAAAGGAATACAGCACGCCGCAAAGCGGTCAGTTTGTAAATGGCATCCTTGACAGTATTCACAAAGACCTTTCGCAACAGAATAAGTTGCACAAAGTGAGTTTTAAAAAATCATAGATCCGGTGAATTTGTACATTTGCACCGCAAAACATTATATTATATGAAGATCTTGCTTCCGGCTTTTGCCCTGCTCCTTTTCGCTGCATCCTGCGGCACTAACACGAATGAGCCAAAGGAACCAGCTTCCATCAGCCCGGCCGAAGGCTCCACCACCAACAATCTGCAGGACTCCTCGAACCTGACAACTGTACAGTGGCTCGACTCCGTTCAAACCTTCGGAAAAGTAACTGATGGCGAAAAAATCATCATCAGTTTCCATTTTAAAAATACAGGCAGCAAGCCCTTAATCATTTCCAATGTTACTGCGAGTTGTGGCTGCACCGTTCCTGAGAAGCCCGAAGCACCGATTGCGCCGGGAGAAGAAGGAGTCATTAAAGCAGAGTTTAACAGTTCCGGCCGTGTGGGCATAGCTTCCAAAAACGTAAATGTGACCTGCAATACTGCAACCCAGAATTATACCCTCCTGTTTGAAGGCGAAGTATTACCTAAAAAATAAAAACAAATGATGAATTCCCTGATTCTCTTAGCTGCCGATCCCAAACAAGGTGGTGGCACGATCCAGTTGTTGTTTCTTGGTTTAATGATTCTTGTATTCTGGTTGTTTATGATTCGTCCGCAGGCGAAAAAAGCCAAGCAGCAAAAAACCTTTATTGACAACCTGCAAAAAGGCGATAAAGTTGTAACCATTGCCGGCATTCACGGGGTGGTGAACAAAGTAAATGACGATAATACGTTATCACTGGAAATTAATCCAGGCAGTTATATCAAGATCGAAAAATCATCGATCAGCATGGATTGGACAACCCAGTTGAACAAGCCGGCTGCTGATAAAAAATAAGACGGACCTGATTGCAGATTTGCGATTTCCGATGAACCCGGTTGGAGACCTGAAAATCTGCAATCGTTCATTTGAAATCGCAATTTCATTTATTACCCGTGTTAAAAATCGGACTCACAGGAGGGATTGGAAGCGGCAAAAGCATGGTTGCACGCATTTTTCGTGAACTGGGCATACCGGTTTATGATGCAGATGCTGCTGCCAAACGACTGATGCAAGAGGATGCTTTGCTACGTACCGCTATTCAACAACACTTTGGTGCCGCTGTTTATGAAAACGGCCAATTAAACCGCAAGGTATTGGCTGCCGCTGTTTTCGGCAACAAAGAAAAACTGGAACTGCTGAACAGCCTCGTACATCCCGCAACGATTGCAGATGCAACAACCTGGTTTACACAACAGACAGCAGCTTTTGTTGTAAAAGAAGCCGCTCTTTTATTTGAAAGTGGTAGTGTGGAGGGACTTGATTACGTTATCGGGGTAACAGCTCCGGTGGCCCTCCGCATCAAAAGAGTCATGACCAGAGACGGAGTTACAGCCGCCGAGGTGCAACAACGGATGCGCAACCAGCTAGAAGATACGATCAAGATGCGCTTATGTGATTTTGTGCTAAGAAATGATGACCGGCACCTGTTGTTGCCACAGGTTCTGGAATTACATGAGCAACTACTGAAATCAGCAAACCAAACAACCCCCGCATTATGAGTTTACTGTTTATGATTCTTGTGGCGGCCGGGTTGCCCCTGCTTTCTGCGGTAAGCTACCGCAACATCCGTCAGCTGGAAGAAGAAAATGAGCAGGTTCAATTGGCAAAGGCGCCTATTTACCTTCAATCTATTGCACTGCAGCTGGGACTTGCCCTCATCGCTTTTTTTGCTGCACGTAATGGCCAGTTACATGTAGAATTCAGCAGCCGTTTCACAGCAGTTACCATCGGCGCAGCTGTGTTGTTTGTATCGCTTGCGTTAGGGCTTGCATGGTATTCGCAAAAAACAAATTCTGAAAAAGACGAGTCAACACTTCACCACCTGCTGCCCGATACCTGGCGTGACCGTTTGCTTTGGTTTCTAGCGGTGGCCATCGCCGCATTTTGTGAGGAGTATGTTTACAGGGGCGTGTTGTATGAATTACTGATGCAGCAAACGGGCAACCGTTGGTGGCTGGCCGCCCTGCTGAGCGCCATTGTGTTTGGGTTTGGACATGGCACCCAGGGTGAAAAAGCCATTCTGCAGATCATTCCTTTTGCGCTGGGTTTTCATGCACTTGTATACCTGAGCAATGGTTTACTACTGCCCATGATTGCTCATTTCGTCTATAATATTTCGGTTGAATATTTCTTTGGCCGGAAGATTAAAGAAAAAGCGGGCATACACAGAGAGTAATCCTTCCTTACAACTCCATCCAGGTATGGTCGGCCAGTAGTTTGGCCGATGCAATAAACTGTTTGAACGGCCCTCCTTCGCCCCACTCCTGCGGGCTGATCATGGATAAAATATACGAATCGTCTTGCTTTTGATACAGATGATACACATGACCAATCACAGGTCGGAAGTTGAGCTTTGCTTCATAGATCATCAGAGATAATTCTTTCCGTTTTACAATTTCCTGTGCCTGGCGGGCCAGTAATTCAATCTGCTGACGGATCTGATCCAGCTGCATATTCGTTTGTTCTTCCATGGCCGTAAGTGCCTGGTGACGGATGACCCCTTCTTTGGTGGGGCGAATCGCCACACCGCTTACGGAGGAAGCATAAGGCAGAACGCTCATTTGCTTGTGATAGAGTTCTACATTTTTGAAACGCTTGTAGTCCGGCGTAAATCCTTCCTGTGTGATACGCAGAAATCCATTGGGCATGATTTCATGTATGGCAGTAAGCTTCACTTGGCCGTTTGTGAGTAACTCAATCACCATCGTTGAGGTATTGGTGATTGTTCCCCTGATTTGTTGTGCCACTTCCTTATTTTCAAAATCATGTAAGGAACCATCCGGAATAGCCTGATACGAAGTATAAAATGCCTCGTTGAGAAACGTAACCCAGTTACTGCTGATCTGCAGCTGTGTGCCATTCTTCACCGATTCAATTTTGTAATTACCGCTCTTGGGTGTTTCCCCAAATTCATAGCTGCATTTCTCGGGAAACAATTGCCACGAAGCCAGAAAATTATATGCCTGAACCATGTTGCTACATTTTTTTCCGTCTGTTTTACTTTTTCTGATATAAACTGCAAGTAAGGTATCACAACAGACAGAAATGATCCTGATTTGCAAAGGTAATCAAACAACAAAGAGGGCTTATTGTTTAGTACCTTGTTTTACCTTTACCATTATGGCATATTCTAACCTCGAATCGTGTTTACTGGATCTGGAACGTAACGGCCATCTTGTACGTATTCAGGAAGAAGTAGATCCATACCTTGAGATGGCGGCAATTCACCTGCGTGTGTATGAGGCCAAAGGCCCGGCTTTATTGTTTGAACGGGTGAAAGGCAGCCGGTACAGGGCCGCCTCGAATATTTTTGGCACGCTGGAACGAAGTAAATTTCTTTTCCGTGATACATTAGCACTCGTTCAGAAAGTCATTGAACTCAAAGGCGATCCAATGAAAGCGCTGAAGCAACCCATTCAGAATCTACGCACCGGCATCGCCGCCCTGTATGCATTGCCTAAACGACGGAGTTCGCATTCCTTTGAAGAAATCAATATCAGTGATCTTCCGTTGATTCATCACTGGCCCATGGACGGAGGTGCGTTTGTAACACTACCGCAGGTATACAGCGAAGATGCTGACAAGCCGGGTGTTATGAAATCAAACCTGGGCATGTACCGTATTCAACTTACCGGCAATGAGTATGAGGTAAACAAAGAAATAGGCCTGCATTATCAATTACATCGTGGCATTGGGGTGCATCAAACCAAAGCCAACGCCAAAGGGATACCGTTACAAGTGAGTTGTTTTGTGGGTGGCCCGCCTTCGCACACCCTCAGTGCCGTTATGCCCTTACCGGAAGGAATCAGCGAACTCACATTTGCCGGATTACTGGGCGGACGCAGATTCCGGCACATGTATGATACCAATGGCAATATGCTCAGCACTGATGCAGATTTTGTAATTACGGGGGAGGTGCTGCCGTTTGAAAATAAACCGGAAGGACCGTTTGGCGATCACCTGGGGTATTACAGTCTCACCCATCCGTTCCCGCTCATGAGAGTACATAAAGTGTATGCACGCCGCAATGCCATCTGGCCTTTTACGGTCGTGGGACGTCCCCCGCAGGAAGACACCAGTTTTGGAGAGCTGATTCATGAGCTTACCGGCGATGCTATTCCGCAGGAAGTACCCGGACTGAAAGAAGTACATGCCGTGGATGCAGCCGGCGTTCACCCGTTACTGTTAGCATTGGGAAGTGAACGCTACACACCTTATATGCCCGCCAAGCAACCGGCGGAACTGCTCACCATTGCCAATCATGTGCTGGGTACCGGGCAATTAAGCCTTGCCAAGTTCCTGTTCATAACTGCCGATGATACGAACCAACTGCACACCCATCATATACAGGAATTTCTAAGCTATATTTTTGAGCGCATTGATCTCACACGAGATCTGCACTTCCATACCCAAACCACCATTGACACACTGGATTATTCCGGCACGGGGTTGAACAGCGGCAGCAAACTTGTATTGGCTGCTTATGGAGATGTGAAACGCAACCTGAGTAAAGAAATCCCCACTGCTTTTAAAGAACTGCAACACTTTGAAAATCCACAACTCTGTATGCCGGGTGTTATAGCCTTACAGACAAAAGCATTTACCACCTATGAAGTGGCTGAAGAGGAGATGCAGGTGTTAAACCAACAACTGAAGCAGGCCTCGCTACCCGGCATTGTTCAGCTGATTATTTGCGATGATGCTGCCTTCACGGCTGCCACTTTGCGTAATTACTTATGGGTGAGTTATACAAGAGTGAATCCGAGTCATGATGTATACGGCATTGATTCCTTTACCCGCCATAAACACTGGGGTTGCAACGGTCCGGTTGTATTTGATGCCCGGCTCAAGCCGCACCATGCACCTCCGGTTGAAAAGGTTCCGGAAGTGGAGCGAAAGATTGACCGCCTGTTTGCAAAAGGCGGCAGCTTACATGGAATCCTGAAATAAACAAAAGGCCCCTCAGATGCGGGGCCTTTTATATTTTCTCCTTTTCTTTTCTATCAAATCACATCCAGTACCACTAGCAATGAATAAATCACACCTGGCACCCAGAACAGCAATGTAAGAATCAGGCTGATCCAGAATTTTGTATTGATCGCTTCCTGGTGCAGGTAAACAGCCAGGGGTGGTAGCAGAATCGCAAGAATTACATACAGAATTGTTTTTTCATCCGCACTTTTCTGTTTGCGGAATGATTTCAGTTCCTTTTTTACGGCATTGATACGGTTTTTCTTTTCCTTACGGGATAAGTTATGAAACTCCTCTACCGCCTTGCTTACTTCCGTAGCAGGAACACCGGATGCCTGGGGCATTACATGATTGGCTGATTGAGCAGCAGGCGCAAAGCAAATAATTGCCACTAAATAAATCCATAAGATTTTTTTCATAATGTATTTTTTGCGAAATTAAGGAAGAGCCTTGTTAAGTCTGATCAGATATGATCTTATTTAAGAATTTCTTTCAACTTCTCGTCCAGTGCATCACCCCGCAGGTTGCGTGCTATGATGACACCATTGGGATCTAACAGGAAATTAAATGGAATACCCATTACACCAAACTGCCGGGCTGCGGCATTTTCCCATCCTTTTAAATCGCCCACCTGGGGCCAGGTATATGCATCTTCTTTCACCGCCTTCAGCCATTTGTCTTTGCTTTGGTCCAGTGTAATGCTGAGAATTTCAAAATTCGAATCACGATATTGGCCGTATGCCTTTACCAGGTTAGGGCTTTCGGCCCGGCAGGGACCGCACCAACTGGCCCAGAAATCAACCAGCACATATTTGCCACGAAGCGATTGCAACGTTACAGGCTTTCCGTCCGAATCGGGTTGCGTAAAGTTTTCTGCAACCGTTCCCACCATTGATTTCTTCCCTATCGTAATCTGCCCCTGTATTTCTTTTCCTTTTGCGCTGTTCTGCAATTCGGGACTCAGCAGTTGAAACAACGGGCCGGCTTTTGCAGCATCCATATCATAGCCCAATGCTTCCTGAACAAAAAACAACGATACCTGTGAAGAAGGATTCTGCCGGATAAACTTTTCCTGCTCCGTCAGAAAAATCTGTCCCAGTTGTTCATACAGCGGCATTAACTTGTTTGTTACTGCTTCATTTTTTTGTTGTCCGTAGAGATAATATGTTTTGCCGATGTGATGTTCCAGCTCTTTGAGGGGTTTTACCTGTTGCTGGTATTTAAAGTATTCATTGGTGAGGGAACTTCCTTTGACCTGTGCATCGGACAACTTACCATTTGTAAGAATGGTTATAGCCCCCTCGTCGAGAAACAACTGCAGATTGCTCGCCTGGTATTCATCATAATCAAACTGCTTGCCTGCCGGAGGATTTGTTTCCTGCAATGATAAAGTTGCAATGACAGGCTCATCAATGGTTCCGTTAATGACAAACTTTCCGTTATTCACTTTCGCTTCTTCAGCAGAAGAGCCATTATTCCAGGAGAGTAAGACCGTAAATTTTTTGGCAGAGGCCGGTATCGTTCCGGCAAGGATAAACTTTTTCTCCTGCGCTGAGGTTGCATCAGAAAGCAATAGCACCAGCATCCAAACAAAAAGCTGTTTCATACAGTAATCAGTTGGATTTAAGAATTTCTTCCAGCCTGGCTTTCAGTTCTTCGCCACGCAGATTCTTCGCTATAATTTTCCCTTGAGGATCGATCAGAAAATTCTGCGGAATAGAAGTGATTTTATACATTTTCGCCACTTCATTATTCCAGAATTTGAGGTCGCTCACCTGGGTCCACTTTAAACCATCCTGCTGTATCGCCTGAATCCATGGATCACGGGAACGGTCAAGCGAAACGCCCAGCACAGTAAAGTTTTTATTTTTGTATTGCTCAAACGCCTCCACCACATTTGGATTTTCCATCCGGCAGGGACCACACCAACTGGCCCAGAAATCAACCAGCACATATTTACCCCGAAAAGACGTAAGAGAAATCATGGCGCCTGACGTATCGGCCTGTTGAAAGTCCATAGCCTCAGTACCCACCGCTCCGATTTTATTTTCCTGTACTATGTTGTTCACCATGCGTCCATAGTAACTGCTGCGTGCCTGCTCTTCCAACTGTGCAAACCGTGTATCCAATATTTCGGGTTGCTGGAAAAAGCTGTACATGATATAGAGCAACAAGGGCGTTACCGCTGAATTTTTATTGGCAGCAATGTAAGCGTCTACTTTTGCATCCAGTTCTGTAATGAGTGTTCGTGCAACCGCATAGATGGAATCCTGTTTGCTGGCATATGCAGGGTTGCTTAGTTGTTTGCCTAATACATCGAGGCGTAAAAACAAGGGATCAAAGTCTTTCCTGAACTGATCGAACGCTTTGTGCAGTACCGAGCCCGTTACTTCTGCACTGGGCAAAGAATCCATATGAGCTTTTATACTCAGGTTGCCGGCTTCGAGAAAGAGTCCCAGGTTTTGTTTTGCACCTGCCACCGTTAATACATAGAGCGCCGGCTCCTGAAAGGTTCCGGTAAGTTCAAATGCTCCCTTTTTTACAGTGCCTTTTGCAATGGGTTCGTTTTGCGGGTTATCGAAGTGAAGCAACACCTCGGTGTTATCGGGAGCACCTGCAATCGTACCTTTTATTGTAAATGCCTGTTGCGCTTTAACGGAAGCGATTACCATCAGGAAACCGCAAAAAAATAAGATCCTCTTCATGATTGGGAATGTCTTTGTTGTAACAGCTGAGTCACGTCCTGCAAAGTAACATTTTTGGCTCTTAACAAAACGATAAAGTGGAAGAGCAGATCGGCCGCTTCATTCAGGAACAGATCCTGGTTATCATCCTTTGCCTCAATAATTAATTCAGTGGCTTCCTCTCCTACTTTCTGGGCAATTTTATTGAGTCCTTTTTCAAACAGGCTTCGAACATAGCTCTTACCATCTGTACTCTTTCTTCTTAAATCAATAATATCCTGCAGGTACAGCAGAAAATCATCGCTGTGATTTTTTTCGCTCCAGCAAGTATCGGCACCGGTATGGCAGGTAGGGCCGGCCGGCTGCACTTTGATGAGCAGGGCATCCTGATCACAATCCAGCAGTACCTGCTTTACAAACAGAAAGTTACCGCTCTCTTCCCCTTTGGTCCACAAACGTTGTTTACTGCGGCTGAAAAAAGTAACCTTGCCGGTTTCTTCTGTTTGCCGGAAGGCAGCTTCATTCATAAAGCCCAGCATGAGTACTTTGCCTGTTTGAAAATCCTGGATGATGGCGGGCATCAATCCTTCTGTATATTTTGAAAAATCGGGTTTCACGTTGGTAAATTGATAATTAAAAAAAGAAGAACGCAGAGCCGGAGCAAAACTACAACCTCACGGCTATATTCTTTGAATGCAGGTAGCTCTTTAATTCCCTGATGTCTATTTCCTTGAAATGAAAAATACTGGCGGCAAGAGCTGCATCGGCATGCGCCTGTTGAAACACTTCATCAAAATTCTGCATGGTTCCGGCCCCTCCGCTGGCAATAACAGGCACCGGAAGCGAGGTAGCCAACTCCCGGGTAATATCAAGAGCAAAGCCTGCTTTTGTACCATCGTTGTTCATACTGGTGAGCAGGATTTCACCGGCACCCCGTTCCACACCCTGCCGGGCCCATGTGGTACAGAGCGTATCGGTTTTGGTTCGTCCGCCATTCAGGTACACATACCATTGTCCGTCTTCTTCCTGCCGGGTATCAATGGCCAGAACGCAGCACTGGCTTCCGGCAGTCTTTGCAATATCCTCAATGAGTTGCGGATTTCGGAAAGCAGCCGTGTTCACACTTACTTTATCGGCCCCCGATTGCAGGAGCACCTGCATATCTTCCACGGCGCTGATACCGCCCCCTACTGTAAACGGAATATTCACATGCCGGGCAATACGTTTCACCAGCTCACTGAGGGTTTTCCGTTTTTCTACGGTGGCAGTAATATCGAGGAACACAAGTTCATCGGCACCCTGCCGGGCATAGAGGGCACCCAGTTCAACCGGATCGCCTGCATCACGCAGGTTTACAAAGTTGGTACCTTTTACAGTGCGTCCATCTTTTATATCGAGACAGGGGATAATCCGTTTTGTAAGCATAACAAAGGGCTGCTGTTAAAGCCAGCGATGGCTGTTTCATTTGATCAGGGCCGCAACTGGTTGAATAAACGACCTCCGCCCAAATAACGCCGGTTCCAGTAGGACTCGGAAAGAGAGCTGATCATGACTCCTCCCGACGTTGAGGCATGAACAAAGCGGTTGTTATGGAGATATACTCCCACATGCGAAACGCCTCTTCCGGTATTGAAAAAAACGAGATCGCCTTCTTTCAACTCTTCATGGGGCACCCGCTCTGTAACTCCTTTTTGCTCCCGGGCTGTGCGTGGAACGGTGAACCCAAAAACAGAAAGCATCAGGCTTTGCACGAAAGCAGAACAGTCAATTCCTTTCTTGGTTGTGCCACCCAGCCGGTAGGGCGTTTTCCACCAATCATCAATAAAATCATAGAGGTAACGGTTGGACAGTAATTCCACCGGCACATCGAGGTAAAAAGCATACTTAAACTGGCTGATGCCGAATGATTCGAGCGAGCCTGCAAAATCTGAGATTTTTTTGGTAAAATCCTGAACGGCTGATTTTCCGGACTGCGACGAACGGGTTGCAACTGGCGCCATAACCGGTTGAATTTCAATTCCCTCAATAAAAGTCGTGGATGGTTGTGCCGCCGGGCGGGATGTACTGGTTCCTTTGCCCTGAAAGCTGCTTTTCAGGGCGGTACAACTGGTTAGAAGCCAGGCGCATGCAATAAAAAGAATCCAGTTTTTCATTGATACATTTAAAAATAACCGGCGCAAAGGTAGGGCATACCACCCATAGATGCAAGCAAACGGCATTGTTACAGAAACGACGGCTTCTTGTATAAATTGTGGAATTTTTACAACGCTGATATCTCAAGGGATACCGAAATTTGAGGTTCTCTTAAAACGAAAGAGGCCGGCATATGACACAGTTTTCACATTTACACGTTCACACGCAGTATTCATTACTCGATGGGGCTGCCAATATTGAAGCCCTCTATAAAAAGGCAGCCAATGACAATATGCCGGCACTTGCCATTACCGACCATGGGAATATGTTTGGTGTTTTTGAGTTTGTAGCGCAGGCACATAAACAGAAAAATGCTGATGGTTCCCTGAAGGTGAAACCCATTGTGGGATGCGAATTTTATGTGACTGAAAACCGTCACCGCAAAACCTTCAGTAAGGAAGAAAAAGATCCCCGTTACCACCAGGTGCTGCTGGCCAAAGATGAAGTAGGTTATCAAAACCTGATCAAACTCACCTCCCTTGGATTTATTGAGGGTATGTACAGTAAATATCCACGTATTGACAAAGAACTCATCAACAAATATCATGAAGGATTAATTGCCACCACCTGCTGCCTGGGAGCCTGGGTACCTCAAACCATCCTTTCCAAAGGAGAAGAAGAAGCAGAGAATGAATTCAAATGGTGGCTGAATATTTTTCAGCAGGACTATTATGTGGAATTGCAGCGCCACGGTATGGCTGAGCAAAACAAAGTGAATGAAATCCTGGTGCGGTTTGCCAAAAAATACAACGTAAAAATTATTGCGAGCAATGATTCACATTACGTGGATCAAACCGATTTTAATGCACACGATATTCTGCTATGCATTAATACCGGCGAAAAACTGGCAACGCCGGCACTTCGTGAATTCAGCGATGACGACATCCATATCAAAAACAAACGTTTTGCGTTTCCCAACGATCAGTTTTATTTCAAGACTACTGCTGAAATGAAACAGGTGTTCGCCGATTTACCGGAGGCGATTGACAATACAAATGAAATTGTTGACAAGGTAAAAGTGCTGAACCTGAAAAAAGATATCCTGCTTCCTGCTTTCCCGATTCCGAAAGAGTTTCAGCAGCATGAGGACAGCAACCTTAATCAGTGGGAATACCTGAAACATATCAGTTATGAAGGAGCCAGAAACCGCTATCATGAAATAACAGAAGAAATCAGGGAGCGGATCGACTTTGAATTGTTCACCATCAAAACCATGGGCTTTGCCGGTTACTTCTTGATTGTTAGTGATTTCATCAAAGCAGGCCGTGACCTGGGTGTGTTTGTGGGTCCGGGTCGTGGTTCAGCGGCCGGTAGTGTGGTAGCCTATTGCATTGGCATCACCAATATAGATCCCATTAAATACAACCTGCTGTTTGAGCGTTTCCTCAACCCCGACCGTAAGTCCATGCCGGATATTGATACGGACTTTGATGATGAAGGACGCCAGAAAGTCATTGATTACGTGGTGGATAAATATGGCCGTAACCAGGTGGCACAAATCATCACTTACGGCACCATGGCTGCCAAGATGAGCATCAAAGATGTGGCACGTGTAATGGACCTGCCCCTGCCCGAAAGCAATGCGCTGGCCAAATTGGTTCCGGAAAAACCCGGTATTAGTCTGAAGCGTGTGTTACATGCTCCTTTTAAAGGCGAAAAAAGCCTCGAAGAAAAAGAAAGTCTCGCTCCTGATGAACTGGAAACGGTAAAAAAACTGAGAGACATATACAACGGCTCCGACCTTGCGTCGACCGTTTTGCATGAGGCCGAAATTCTGGAAGGCTCCGTACGAAATACAGGATTACATGCAGCGGGCATCATCATTGCCCCGAAAGATCTTACAGAGCTGATTCCGGTTTGCAAATCAAAAGACTCGGAGCTGTGGGTTACCCAAATTGAAGGAAACATCATTGAAGATGCCGGGGTCATTAAAATGGACTTCCTGGGTTTAAAAACCCTCACCATCATCAAAAACGCTTTGCAGCTCATCAAAGAAAATCACGGAATCGAAATTGATATTGACACCATACCGCTGGATGATGCAAAAACTTTTGAGCTGTATCAAAAGGGAGATACAATTGGCACCTTCCAGTTTGAAAGTCCGGGTATGCAAAAATACCTGAAAGAACTCAAGCCCGATCAGTTCGCCGACCTCATTGCCATGAACGCTTTGTACCGGCCCGGGCCCCTCGCTTACATTCCTAATTTCATAGACCGGAAACATGGAAGGGAACAAATTGCGTACGACTTACCGATTATGGAAGAATACCTGAAAGAAACCTACGGCATTACCGTGTACCAGGAGCAGGTGATGCTGCTTGCCCAACAACTGGCCGGCTTCAGTAAAGGTGATGCCGATGTGCTCCGGAAGGCCATGGGTAAGAAAGACAGAAAAACGCTGGATGAAAAGAAAAGCAAATTCATTGAAGGTGCTGTTGCAAAGGGACATCCAAAAGAAAAACTGGAAAAAATATGGACCGACTGGGAAGCCTTTGCACAATATGCGTTTAATAAATCGCACTCCACCTGTTATGCCTATGTTGCGTACCAAACTGCCTATCTGAAAGCGCACTACCCGGGTGAGTATATGAGTGCGGTACTGAATAACGCCGGTAATATTGAAAAGCTCACCTTCTTCATGGAAGAGTGTAAACGAATGGGGATCAAAGTACTGGGTCCCGATATCAATGAATCTCTATCCGGCTTCTCGGTAAACAAAGAAGGCATTATCCGTCTTGGATTAGGTGGCTTGAAAGGTGTGGGCGAAGCAGCGGTGGAGAGTATTATTGAAGAGCGCAAAAAGAACGGCGCTTTCAAGCATATTTTTGATTTCATACAACGGGTGAACCAGCGTACCGTCAATAAAAAATCACTGGAATGCCTTGTATATGGAGGAGCGTTTGATTGTTTTAGCGACATGCACCGGGCACAATACTTTCATGTTATGCCCGGAGATTCCGGCACCACACTGGAACGCATTATCAATTTTGGCAACCGTTACCAGGCAAACAAAACCCAGAACACCAACACCCTTTTTGGTGAAGCGATGATGATGGAAATACCCACCCCCAAAATTCCGAACTGTGAGGAATGGACGCTTACACAAAAGCTGGATTATGAAAAAGAAGTGACCGGCATGTTCATCAGCGGTCACCCGCTGGATCATTTCCGCTTTGAACTGAAGCATTATAAAATCATATCGCTTTCCGACTTTAATGAATTCAAAACAGCTATCACGCTGCAACCCAACCCGTTCCAGAATTTCCGGCTGGCCGGATTGGTAACAGATGCCCAGCAACGGATTACCAAAACGGGAAAGCAGTTTGGTATATTTTCCATCGAAGACTATTCGGGTAAAACAGAAATGGCCTTGTTTGGTGAGGACTATGTCCGGTTTAAGGATCATTTCACACAAGGATCAGTCGTGTTTGTAAACGGTAATTTTAAAACAAGATGGAACAAGACCGATGATTTTGAGTTCAAAATTGAACGGGTGTTACTGCTGGAAACAATTAAACGGGTACTTACCCGGCAAGTGATTGTTAATGTGGAGCCCAGGTTCATTACCGCACCTATGATCGATTTTATCGAGCAGAATATCAAGAGCAATCCCGGTCGCAGCAGCATCAAATTCATGTTGTATGAACCTGGTGAAGATTGGAAAATCGGCATGTACACACTTGAAAAAGGATTTGAAATGAACGATGACATGGCTGCATTTCTCATGAATCACCCCGAACTGGAAGTACTGGTTACCTCCAGCTTTTAGCAAATGTTACCTGTTGTTTGTACAGCATTTCATGACGCAGTGACAACTATTTGCAAGCCTTGATCAAGGAAAAGATGTAAACAGGTGTGGATAATGACAGAACAGCAGTTTCCGGAGAATGGGCTTACATTTGCTGTTCTAAAAAACAATAAACAAAATCATATGGCCTTACAATTTACAGATTCAAATTTTGACACAGAAGTAATCAAGTCAGATAAACTCAGCGTAGTTGATTTCTGGGCAGAATGGTGTGGACCCTGCCGTGCAATTGGTCCGGTTATTGAAGAACTCTCCAAAGAATTCGACGGAAAAGTGAAAGTAGGAAAAGTGAATGTGGATGAAAATCCCCAGGTAAGCATGAACTTTGGTATCACTTCCATTCCTGCCATTCTCTTTATCAAAAACGGAAAAGTGATTGACAAACTGGTAGGTGCACAACCGAAATCCAACTTTGTTAAGAAGATTGAACAACATATGTAAGTTTCTTTCGCACTATCAAATGAAAGTCCCGTCCGAAACAGACGGGACTTTTGCTTTCTTGTTCACACAATTTCTACAATTGCATTTCCATCTATGGATTTATTGTCGAGTGTTATTATATTACGCAACAATACGACCATTGACTATGCCCAACCTCAGTCCAGAAACGCTTCAGTACGTATCCACACACAGCATCGGATGCGTATACATTAATCCTTTAACCGGGCACCATTCCCTTATTGCCACTCAAACCTTCCCTGAAGGAAGCACCATCTGTGCTTTTTCGGCAGAGAAAGTGTACAGTCGCCCCAGCCGTTATACCGTTCAAACAGGAGAAAGCGCCCATATAAAACTTCTTCCCGATTTTTTACAGTACATTAATCATAGCTGCAACCCCAATAGTTTTTTTGATACGGATTCATTTCAACTCATTGCCCTGCGTGAAATTGAAGCCGGGGAAGAATTCACCTTCTTCTATCCCTCAACTGAATGGAATATGGCCGAACCGTTTCAATGCTTCTGCGGCGAAAGCAATTGCCTCGGTAAAATCCAAGGAGCCTCACAAATGAAACCAGAAGTGTTGGCAAGCTACCGGCTTACCACCTTTATCCGGCAAAAACTGAATCCAACCTCTCTCTGACGGATGCATTTATCACACTCCTTCTTACAGACAAATTTTCCGCCCGAGCGACCTCCCTTTGTATGGGTATTGGCTCCATCGCTGCAAACAGATGACCCCAACCTGGATTATTATTATGATTTTTCACAAAGCATTGAAGAATATACCCGTGTATTTGAGACCCTGCATCTGCAATGGCAATGGCAACCGGTGACACTTCAGAATTATACAGATATTATTGCAGGTATTGCTGCAGGAAGTACGGTTCAAACACCGCTGATTCTGAATTTATGTGATGGCGATGAAGTAAACGGCACACCGGGCATTGGTGTCATTCATTGCCTGCAGGAACACCAGCTAATCTATACCGGTGCTGAACCCGCCTTTTATGCAAACACCACTTCCAAAATAGAAATGAAAGAGTTGTTTGACGCAACAGGTGTGGCTCATGCAGCATGGAAGCCAGTTCGCAGCAAAGAAGATCAACTGGATGGCATTTGCGAAGAAGTAGGAGTTCCCTTAATTGTAAAACCGGCGGTAAGCGGCGGAAGCATGGGACTTGGAACACGCAATGTGGTACATACCCCTGCTGAACTGCAGGAACTGGTGCAGGAGCTGTTCCGGGGTTACCGGGGCTGGGATTTCAGCTTTGGCGGACTGGTGGCGGAGCAGTTCATCAGCGGACCCGAATACACCGTCTTCATCAGTGGCTCCTATCAGCAGCCACATCAAGCTATCATCTACACGCCGGTGGAACGGGTGTTTCATAAAGACCTGCCCGATACACAAAAGTTTTTATCCTTCGACCGGCTTTGGGAAACCTATGAAGCAGAACAACCGGTGAATGAAACAGATGACTTTTATCAATACCAACTGCCTCCGGCACATCTCCATGCGGCTATCAAAGAATTGAGCTGGCAGGCCTATTGTGCAGTAGCAGGAACCGGTTATGGCCGGGTGGATTTGCGAATGGACCAGGCAACCGGAACCTTGTATGTGCTGGAAGTAAATGCACAATGCGGTCTCAGCGAAGATGAAAATTTCACTTCTATTGGTTCAATTGCCCGGCTGGGGCAGCACTCCTATGCCGGCATGATTGCACACATTCTGCAGGATGCACTCCAGCGTCATTATCAACCCGAACATCAAAACCTATCAACAAGCTGAGCACTGTACTATGAAAATTTGTGTACTGCAACCCGATTATTCCACTTCTGCTGTTGATTACCAGCACTACGATCCTCCCCGTAATCTGTCGGCTTTGTACCCAAATGCACAGGTAGACCATGTATTTCTGAATAAACTCACCACCTATAAACAACTCTCCGAACTCAGTCGGGCGGGCTACGATTGTTTTGTGAATCTTTGCGAAGGCTACCTTGAATGGGAAGTACCCTCCATTGATGTGATTTATACGCTAGAGTTGTTAAACCTGCCTTTTACCGGTCCTTCTTCCTTGTTATACGATCCTCCGAAAGAACTGATGAAATATGTTGCGTATACAGAAGGCGTACCCACTGCAAACTATGCTTTGGTGGAAACAACAGATCAACTGGAGCAACAGGTCCGGCACCTGCGCTATCCTTTATTTGTAAAGCCGGCCAAGGCCGGCGACAGCCTGGGCGTAGATGAGCATTCACTGGTGCAAACGGCAGAAGAACTTCACGTAAAGGCGAAATCGTTACTAACAGCCTGGCCACAATTGCTGGTGGAAGAGTATGTTGCAGGAAGAGAATTCACCGTACTGGTGGCAGCGGACGCAGCCTATCCAAAACAATGCAGGGTATTTCAACCCATTGAATACATTTTTCCAGAGGGACGCAGTTACAAAACGTATGAACTCAAAACGTCTGAACTGCATCCTGAATCGAATATTCCGGTGACAGATGCTTTATTAAAGCAGCAACTGACCGAAGCCTCACAACGCATATTCAGAAGTTTTGGTGGCGTGGGGTATGCACGGATGGACTATCGGATGGATGCCGATGGACATTTGTATTTTCTTGAAGTAAATTTTACCTGCTCCGTTTTTTATTCTGACGGATATGAGGGATCTGCAGATTATATCCTGAAGCTGGATGGCATTGGCCAAGCTGGTTTTTTGCGTCACATTGTTGCCGAAGGCATTGCCCGGCACAAACGGAAGCAGAAAAAGTACCGGATGAAAGGGAATTCAATTGCCGGCTTCGGTATCTACGCCACACAACCGCTGGCAGAAAAAGAAGTGATTTTTACGGGAGAGGAACGACCGCAACGCATTGTAACAAAGCGGTTTGTGGAGCAAGCCTGGCTTGCTGAAGAAAAGGCTTTATTCCGGCATTATGCGGTACCGCTCAGCAGCGAGGTGTATGTTCTTTGGGATCAAAACCCATCGGAATGGGCACCCCAGAATCATTCCTGCAATGCCAATACCGGCTATGACGGGCTTAACCTGGTTGCCCTTCGCCCCATTGCCGCCGGTGAAGAACTGACCCTCGATTATGGAATGCTGCTGGATGAAAATGCAGAAACATTTGATTGTCAATGCGGTGCTCCGAATTGCCGATCTGTAGTTTCAGGAACAAACGGAAATTCT
Source organism: Chitinophaga pinensis (assembly GCA_943368955.1). GTDB lineage: Bacteria > Bacteroidota > Bacteroidia > Chitinophagales > Chitinophagaceae > Lacibacter > Lacibacter pinensis_A. The sequence continues at coordinate 895,179 of CALRLY020000001.1, read as the reverse complement.
GTCAGTAGCAGAGAGCAAAATTTCAGGCATCTTTAACCTTCTGCCAATTCCTCCTTTCTTACTTTTGCAGTACATACTTACCAATCCGGCCCCGGGATTTTTCTCCTTGTACTAAACCCGGCACCAATAATTCAGTCAGAAAGAAACAACGTTCAAGGAGCCTGCTATGCGTGGAAACTGGATGATCGAAAGTATTCTTCGTGAGTACCGATACAAGTTATTACTCACTTACAGCCTTTATGCCCTGGAAATGCTGGGGCTTTTACTGCGGCCCTGGTTGCTGGGCGAAGCTGTGAATGGATTACTGCAACAGTCATATAATGGCTTGCTGAATCTGGCACTGGTTCATGCAGCCTGGCTGCTGATTGGTACCTGGCGCCACCGGTATGATTCACGCACGTATTCAGAAATTTATACAGCACTGGTGGTGAAAATGGTAAAGCGCAATCCCAACCGCAAGCTTTCCCGCTTAAGCGCTCACTCAACCCTTTCACGTGACGTGGTTGATTTTCTTGAATTTGATTTGAATTATATCATTGAGGCAGCTTACAACATTCTGGGTGCTCTTGTATTACTGTTTTTTTACGACACAAGGGTGGTTCTGCTTTGCATGGCCATGCTGTTGCCGGTAACCATTATCAGCTATTTCTATGGAAAGCGCCTGCGTCGTTTTACAGCATTGCGCAATGAAGAACTGGAGCAACAGGTAGATGCACTGTCGAGCCGTAACATCCTGCGCATTCAAACACATTATAATCAATTACGAAAATGGCAGGTAAAAATCAGCGATCAGGAAGCGTGGAATTTTGGAGTGATGGAATTCATTGTTTTAATCCTGATCATCGCAGCATTACTCATATCGGTACATCAGGGCGGTGCATTCCTGCAGCCCGGTGATTACATTGGCATTTATACTTACATTCTGAAGTTTGTAACGGGTCTTGATACAATCCCATATGTACTGCAGCGAATGACACATTTGAAAGACATACTGCAGCGTGTGCAACAGGAACATGATGAAACAGAAACCGAACCGGCCTTCAGTTCTGTTGCATAAAAAAGGACTGCCTGAAAAGCAGTCCCTTTCGTCTATACAACTAAGTATTAATGCGCAATATCTCCCAGTTGTTTGGGGTCGTGTTTGTGTTTAAACAGCACAGCAAAGGCAACAGCAATCACCAATGCATAAACCGAAAAAGAAAGCCAGATGCCGTGCCACTCTTTTTCACCATTGTGTGTAAAATAAGTATCAATCACATAACCGCTTATTTTACTTCCGAGAAAGGCCCCCACTCCATTGGTCATCATCATAAACAATCCCTGGGCACTGGAGCGGATCGAGGAACTGGTAGTGGTTTCCACAAATAATGATCCGGAGATATTAAAGAAATCGAAAGCCATACCGTACACAATGCAGGAGAGGATGATCATCCACAATCCCTCTGCCGGGTTACCATAAGCAAACAAGCCGAAACGAAGCACCCAAGCCAGCATAGAAAACAACATCACTTTTTTAATACCAAACCGTTTCAGGAAGAAAGGAATCGTAAGAATGAATAATGTTTCAGAAATCTGTGAAATCGACATGATAATTGTAGAGTACTTCACCACGAATGATTCCGGTCCGTATAATGGATTATTCTTAAAATCATCCAAAAACGTATCACCATACATATTGGTAAGCTGCAACGCCGCCCCCAGGAACATGGAAAAGATGAAGAACAGCGCCATCTTGTATTTCGCAAACAACTTGAAAGCATTCAGCCCCAGTTGTTCAAAAATCGTAGCATCTTTTGATATGGAACGCTGTGGCGGGCATTTCGGTAAGGTAAACGAATAGATACCCAAGGCAATGGCAGCAATAGCGGCAATGATAAACTGGTTGCTGTTGGCTTTGCTGCCGGTTAGGTTGGTGGCCCACATAGCAACGATAAAGCCAATGGTACCCCACACCCGTATAGGAGGAAAAACCTTCACCACATCAAAATTGTTATTCTTTAAGATGGTGTAAGAAATAGAATTCGAAAGGGAAATGGTAGGCATATAGCAGATCATAGCAGCAAAAATGACGTAGTACAATGTATCAGCATCTTTCACCTGCGGTACATAAAAAAGAATTGCTCCATACAAGATGTGAAGCAATCCATAGAGCCGTTCTGCATTGATCCATTTATCGGCAATAATACCTGTAATTGCCGGCATAAATAAGGAGGATAAAGCCAGTGTTGAAAAAATGGCCCCGAACTGGATTCCCGTTCCCATATTGTTGCCAAAAAAATAAGTAGCAATGGTGATCAGCCAGGCTCCCCAAACGAAGAACTGGAAAAAGCTCATAACCGTTAAGCGAAATTTCAGATTCATGCAATCAGTTTTTGGTTTCTGTCAAATAACATATCAGCAAAGAGGAAAGATACTGGATTTTGCACTAAGAAAACAACCTTCCTTCACAGGAGAAAGCCTGCATAAACCCCTTTAAACAAAGAGCCTTATTTCAGAACCTGTTTCGTACATTCACAGTTTATTTATACCACACATGAAGTATCCTGTACTGATTCTCAAATTCTCTTTGCTGTTGCTGACCTCTGTTGCCGTTTCGGCACAGAAGCAAAAACCGGTTGTGCAAAAAGACCCCGGCTTTCAGCGTTGTGGTACCCATTATGTAATGAATCAGTTACTGGAGCAATATCCTTTCTTACGAAAAGAAAGGGAAATGAACCGGCAACGTACCTGGCAGCAATACCAGCAGCAACTGCAGTCTGCAAGAACAAACCGTACACAAATGAACTATACCATACCGGTAGTAGTGCATGTGGTTATGAACAATCCGTCGCTTATTACAGACGAACAGATACAGTCACAGCTGGATGTGCTCAATGCAGATTTTAAGGGGCTCAACGCAGACAGTACCCGCATTCCGGCTGCTTTCAAACCTTTTTTCGGAAAAAGTAACATTCAGTTTTGTCTTGCAAAGCGTGATGAAAAAGGAGATGCCACGAACGGAATTGTGCGGGTGAATTCTTCGATTCAGTCCATTCCCGGTCTACAGGATCCTGTTAAATTCACCTGCAGAGGAGGGAGCGACGCATGGGATCCTTCCCGGTACCTCAATGTATGGGTTTGCACAATGACGTCCGGTTTCCTGGGCTACTCGTTTCTCCCATCAGACCCGTTGTCGGTTGTACCACTGAACGAGCGTGGTTTTGTAAACAACTTCCGGTTTTTTGGTAAGGGCGGCACTGCCACAGCTCCTTTTAATATGGGGCGTACTGCCACGCATGAAATCGGCCATTTTTTTGATCTGCTCCATATCTGGGGTCCTAACAATTGCAATGGTACACAAACCTGCGGTGATGATGATGATATTTCCGACACACCCCCGCAGTTAGGCTGCAATTTCGGAGCACCAGCGGCTGAAGATGTAATCACAGACGATTGTTCACCCAACGCTCCCGGCATTATGTGGATGAACTTTATGGATTATGTGGATGATATGGCCATGGTCATGTACACTCCCGGTCAATATGCACGCATGAACGCATCTATTGTTGGTACTCCCTGGATGATGCAACTGGCCAGTTCCAATGCCTGTGTTCCTCCGGCGTTGCTGAACCGTGATGTACGGGTGGAAGGTATTACCGGTGCCGGTTCCTGCGACAACAGTTCAACATTGGCCTATTCCTGCAGCAACTCCTACCGGCCTTCTGTAACCATCCGTAATGTTGGAACAGATGCCTTACAATCGCTTACCATCCAGGCCCGGTTTGGGAACAACACCATCGTTACCACCAACTGGACAGGCAGCCTTGCACCACAGGCTGTCACCACTGTTTCATTAAATCCAATGAACCTGAGCGCAGGGCTGAATACCAATCTTGTGATCTTTACCAGCAATCCCAATGGAGCCGCCGACCAAAAGACCTCAAACGATACCGCACGTTTGAGTGGTGTGGTATTTCCCCTTGCAATAGCACCCTTTTCCGAAGGTTTTGAAGCTTCCAGCTTTCCGCCCGCCAACTGGCAATTGATCAACAGCAATAATGACATTACCTGGGAGCGAACCACCGCTGCAGCTAAAAGCGGTCAGGCTTCGATGTACATAAATAATTTCGACTATGATGATAACGGGTTAACTGACTGGATGGTGTCGCCTTTAATTCCGGTGAAAGGAAAAGACTCGGCTTTTGTCACCTTTCAACTGGCAGCGGCCACGTATAGCCAGCCCGACCTTGCCGGCAATCCCACTGATACACTAGAAATTCTCATTTCTGCCGACTGCGGAGCTACCTTTCAACGTGTTTATAAAAAATGGGGAAAAGACCTTGTTACAACCGGAAACATTGGAGTGGATACACCTTTTGTTCCCAAAGCAACCACCTGGCGCCGTGACTCTGTGTTTCTGGGTGATTTCAGTACATCCCTCAACGAGTACATACAAGTGGCTTTCCGTAATACCACCAACTACGAAAACAATATTTACATTGACGATATAAATATTTTCACCCGCCAGGTAAATCCCAACCTGAAAAGTAAAGGAGTGATGGTCACTCCCAATCCGTTCCGGGATCAGTTTGTGGTGCAGCATTATCCTTCACCTCAAAACCTGGAATACATGCAGGTGTACAATTCAGCCGGTCAATTAGTTTGGCAAAGACGCATTGCATTAGGCAGGAGTGGTACTATCACCGGGCCCAATTATGCAGAAGTGAACCTGGCCGGCAGACAAAGCGGCTTATATACTTTGTTCCTGTTTTACAGAGACGGAACTAAAAAGGCATTTAAGCTGGTAAAAGTAAATTAATCAGGTTCCTTTTTACGGCACTGCGTACCTTTGCCATCTGAAAAAACCTGTTTTCATTCATGTTTTAAACATACAAAATGGCCATAGGAATTGATACCCTGCTTGCCCACACTGCTTCCAACAAAGAACTGCATACGATTGCAGAAAAAGTATACAACCAGGAACGGATCAGTGATGCGGATGCCCTAGTTCTGTTTGAAAAAGGAAGCTTATCCTTTCTTGGAGCATTAGCCAATCACGTACGTGAACGTTTACATGGCGATGTTACCTATTTCAACCGCAACTTTCATATTGAGCCCACGAACCTTTGTGTGTTCAGTTGTAACTTCTGTTCTTATTCAAAGTTATATGCACACCGTGAAGCTGGCTGGGAATTGACTATTGACCAGATGCTGGATATTGTAAAAAAATATGATGGAGTACCGGTTACAGAAGTGCATATTGTGGGCGGCGTACACCCCAAAATGGACCTCCAATTCTTTGCCGATCTGTTGAAAGCTATTAAAGAACACAGGTCCGATCTGCATATCAAAGCATTTACAGCAGTTGAGTATGACTATATGTTCCGCAAAGCAAAAGTGAGTGTGGAAGAAGGTTTGCGGCAATTGATCCGCAGCGGACTTGATTCTATTCCCGGCGGTGGCGCAGAAATTTTTCACCCGGAAATAAGGGAAAAAATCTGTGCAGATAAAGTTGATGCCGAGGGATGGCTGAACATACATAAAACCGCTCATCAACTTGGCTTACATAGTAATGCCACGATGCTGTATGGACATATAGAAGCATACCACCACCGGGTGGATCATATGAAACGGCTCCGTGACCTGCAGGATGAAACCAAGGGATTTCAAACCTTTATTCCGCTTAAATTCCGCAATATGGACAACGACATGAGCTATGTGCCGGAAAGCTCCATTATCGAAGACATGAAGATGTATGCTGTTGCCCGTTTATATCTCGACAATTTTCCACATCTCAAAGCGTACTGGCCCATGCTGGGACGTCATAATGCTCAAATGACATTGGGCTTTGGCGTGAATGATATTGACGGAACCATTGATGATACCACTAAAATCTACAGCATGGCCGGCAGTGAGGAACAAGCTCCCACTATGACAACCGGTCAATTGGTGGCACTTATTAAGCAAGTACACCGCCAGCCCGTGGAAAGAGACACGTTATACAATGTGATTAAGGATTACAGCACGGAAACCGTTGCCGAAGAAGCTGGTTTTTCCAGCAACTGACTACCTCCTGTTTCCATAAAAAAATGAAAAAAACTTTTTTCTGATTTCATTCCACCCCTTATCTTTGCACACCCAAATGGGAGCATAGCTCAGTTGGTTCAGAGCATCTGCCTTACAAGCAGAGGGTCCGCGGTTCGAGCCCGTGTGCTCCCACAGTAAAACGGAAACTTTTGACAAGTTTCCGTTTTTTTATTCTTCATTGTAACGGATCGGATAAAAGGCCTCTGACAACTCTTTGATTAAGAAGAGATAGATTCATAACCAAGTCTTTTTTTCAGGTTTTCCAAAACCACTTTTTCTTTACAAACCAGATGGTGATCACAGATACTACTGCAGTAAAAATCACGCCTTTCATAAAGCCCATAAAAAAATTCTGATTCATGGCATCCCAAAATTGCCTGGTTTGCGTAAGTGCCAGCAACGGAAGCACTACCAGGTTACCCGCCACGTAAGCCACCATAGGATTCTTCCCGTTTTTCGACAGATAGCCGGAAACCGGTGAACCCCAGTTCCGATTGGCCAAAACTGTAAAAAATATTAATGCAAAAAAGGCCAGTCCACTGGTAACAAAATAGTAACTGTAAGTTGAAGCATCTTTCTTTATTCCTCCTTCGTAGGCTTCAAAAAACAATCCCAACATTAACAAATAAGTACCCGCCTGTGCAAATTGGCCGTATAGATTTTTTTGGGCTGAATTTTTCAAGATATACCAAATAGTAATACATAGAGAAATGCTGGCAAGTAAATTGAACAACAAAGCTCTTGTAAAGAGGCCATATAAATTGGTTATGATCAAAGTAAAGGAAAGGAGCAACAACAGATTTTCTGCACTTACTTTTATATTTAACTTTTGCTCTTCGGCTTTTTGATTCATCATCCACTCCCCTGCCAGTGTCCCGGGAATAATGATGAACAAATATTTAAGGAAATAGAACTTGTACAACCAGTCAAACTTCCATATTCCAATTGAATGAAACTGAAACAATTCTTTTGCCCAACCATCACCTGGTTCTTTTGCGGCAAGAAAAATGGCCAGTATAAACGGAAGTAATCCGATCCGCAAATAGGGTTTTCCGGCAGTAAAATAATAAATTACCGTACCAAACAAGGCCATATTGGCCAACACCAGAATAATAATATCACTCCTGTAAAAATCAAATCCTTTTCCGCTCCAGAAAGGCAATTTCCATAACAGATAAACAGCAACCGTAAATGCAAGAATACGGATTAGCAGAAATGCAGTCTTGTATTTTTCATTCCTGTTTTCATAGTATTGAAAAAACAATAGAACAAACGCTAAGATGGAAAGCAATTGTTCTTTAACGGAAGGTGTATCGGATATAACCCATGCTTTCAAGTGCTGACTGAACAATGCAAAAAACGCAAGCAACAGGAAACGTTTGACTGCCATCCAGAATACAAAGAAAAAACCACGATTGTTTTCTATATGCTTTTTCAACGATAATGGAATGGCTGCTCCCATGCTGAATAAAAAAAACGGAAACACCAGGTCTACCCAGGTAATACCGGGAATAGAAGGATCAAACTTATGTGCAGGAGGAGGTACCTGGGCATGAAACATCCATGCGGGTAACACATTACCAAAGGCAATAGCACCACTCAGTATCATTGTAAGAATGGCAAAGCCACGTAGTGCATCCAGGCTTTCGTTTCTGGTATTCATATGCTTTCGTTTTTGAAAGTTATGTAAAAAAGCCCCGGTAGAAACCGGGGCTGTAACTATTGATTATGACCCAACTAAAAATTACCAACCCGGGTTTTGGGTTATTGCCGGATTAACATCAATTTCAAACTGCGGAATTGGCCATAGTTTATACCTGACATCTGCGTTATTTCGTATTTGATTGCGGAAACGAATCCGTTCATTCACACTAGTGGTGTAATTGGGAATATTATTGGCATCAAATGCAGGCGTTGCAGGAGCAACAGCAGGATTCAATGCGGCACCCACCACCGGGAAGCTGTTGGCAGCAGCATAAATGTCCCAGCGACGCAAATCGAACAAACGGTGTCCTTCGCCTCCGAACTCCACCGCACGTTCACGACGCACAATGGTTCTGAGCGGTGCCTGGCTGGTCGTGGTTACATTCGGCTGGCCGACACGGTTACGTACCCGGTTGATGGCATCGGTAACGGTACCATCAATTTCATTCAGTTCAATTTTAGCTTCGGCATACATGAGGAGAATATCTGCATAACGCATAAGGATATAACCAGTCTTGGTTTCCCAGGAGAATTGCGTACTGTCGACATATTTACGCCATACATAACCCACACCACCAACACTACCGGTGGCACCAAAGGGCCAGATACCGCTGAGTGCTTGTCCGTTCACAAAATCAATATTACCGGTTACATTATCAAACACATTTGTAGTCCAGTTAAAGCGGCGCCGTACATTCGAATAAATATTGTAAATCGTACGCTCGTTTGGATTTACATAAGGAGCGATATTGGCGTTATGTCTCCAGTTAACTGTATCACCCTGCATTACAACGGTCCAGCGTAAGCGCCTGTCACGATTTTCACGTGGATTTGCAGGATCGTACACCGTTGACTGATCAATGCGCTGCCCATCACGTCCTTCAAACTGATCTACCAGTACCTGTGAAGGGAAATGGCTGCTTTGTGAGTTGAGCACCTGCCGTGGAATACCGAGAACCACCTGCCAGTTTTGCGGATTTAACTGATCGGTTGGATAGGTTTGATTGAACAGGATTTCCCTGTTTACATTTGCAGTTTGGCCTGCCAGCATAAAGAGTGCAGGATAGCTGGGATTTAAGCCATACAAATTGGTATCCATGATCGCTTTGGTTGCATTAGCAGCAGTGCGGTAATCTTTAATCAGCAACGCCAGCTTGGCTTTTAAGCCCAGTGCCACAGCTTTGTTGACTCTTCCGTTGGCCAGGATGGGTTGTGCGTTAGCTGCATCAAAAGCGGCAGCTGCCGAATCGAGATCCTTGTATAGCTCAGCTACTATTGTTGCAACCGGAGTGCGGGTGGCACTTAACACATCAGTAACGGTTGGTGGCTTTGTGTAAAAGGGCACATCCCCAAACATATACATGAGATGAAAATAACCCCAGGCACGTAACACCTGTGTTTCTGCTTTAATACGCCCAAACACCTGGGGAGTTACGCTGGCTTTCCCGATTTCCATACCCTGGATTTGCTGATTAGCCCGTTGAATAAGGCGGTAAGCCTGGCTCCAGCTGCGGTTTACGAGATCATTCGTAAACAGAAAGGGACCGTTTGCACCTAAAGCAACCTGATCTTCTGCATTACCCGCCCTTTTTATAGCCATGTCGGTGGAAGACTCTACTGCAAACAAGAGGGGTGTATTGTTGGGGAATACCCACATAGCTGATGCATAAACACCATTTAACCCTTGCTCCATTTCTGTTTGATTACTCAGAAAATTAGTTGCCGATGAAGCATCAAGTGGCTTACGGTCGAGAAACTTTTTACAGCCGCCCGTTCCGATAAGTACCAGTAACAGCGGCAGAAAATATATTTTTTTCATAATTGTGTGCATTTGATAGTTCATTAAAACGTTACATTCAAACCTGCTGTAAAGGTGCGCATGAGTGGATAAAACTCTGCGTTGGCATTATTGATTTCAGGATCAAAACCATTCCAGGCAGACGTAAACGTGAACAAATTCTGTCCACTAATAAATACCCGGAGGTTACTGATTTTCATTTTTTGCAACGCTGCCTGAGGAAGCGTATAACCAATGTTGATGTTTTTAATCCGGAAATAGGAAGCGCTGCGGATCCACCAATCGCTTAACAGGTAGTTATTCCCACCAAAACCAGAAGGTAATAAGCGGGGGAATGTTGCATTCTGGTTATCGGGTCTCCAGTAATCCTTATGATGATCGAGCAATGAAGCAACGAAATCAGCACTGGCAAATGGAACAGCACCCGTACCGCTGAGGAAATTGTTTCGCATACCTACACCCTGACCGAAAATATTCAAATCAAAATTACCATAGCCAATGTTCAGGTTGATGCTGTACTCGTAACGAGGGAATGCATTGCCCAGAAATGTGCGGTCATTCGCATCCACAATTCCGTCAGGTTTTCCATCAGGGCCGCTAATATCGGCATACTTCATATCGCCGGGTTTAGCACCTTGTGTTGGATTTGGATTCCAGACCTGACCAAATTGTACTGGTGAATTTTTTACATCGTTTGAATCAGCAAAGAAGCCCAATGCTTTGTATCCGAAATAGGAATTCAGTGCATTGCCCGGGGCAGAACGGATGCCATCTCCGAGGAAAGGCAACCCGGGAACCAATCCGGTTACCTCATTTTTCACATCAGAAACCATTACGGTACCATCAAAACGCCACTTCTTGAAGTTCTTTTTGTAGTTGAGCGTAAATTCCCATCCCCTGTTTTCCATAGTACCTGCATTCACGAAAGGATTCGCCAAACCTCCAGCTGAAGCAGGTAAGGCACGTTGCAAAATCATATCCTTCAGTGAGCGGACAAAATAATCTGCAGTAATAGTAAAGTTCTTCAGGAAACTTACATCAAGACCTATATTCCACTGTTGAGAACGCTCCCATTGCAATTCAGGATTCGGGAACTGTAACAGCGCCAATCCGAACGTTGTCTGATTATTAAAATAGGCATTGGTTCCGTTAAGCGGATTATTGTAGAGAGAATTTTGATAAAATGCGTCAAATACATAATTATTGGAACCGATATTCTGGTTACCGTTTGCTCCAAAAGAAGCACGTAGCTTACCAAAGCTTATGTAATCAAGTAATCCTCCGAAAAATTTCTCACGGGAGAACACCCATGCACCAGAAGCTGACCCAAAAGTACCCCATTGTTTATCCAGTGCCTGAGAAAAACGGCTGGAGGCATCACGACGACCATTCAATTCCAACAGATAACGATCATCATATCCATAATTCAAACGGCCGAAGAAACCGGCTAATGCCAGTTCACTAACACCTGAGTTATTTGTTTGTGCACCAGTACCAACATTTAAGTAAGGTTGATTGGGATTGGTAAAGCCCAAACGGCTGGCACCAAAAAAGTAGTTTCTGTAATATTCACTTTGTGCACCAGCCATCACCTTCACACTATGCAACTCCTTAATGCGGGTACTATAAGTTGCCTGACCAAGGTAGGTTCGGTAAACATCATTCCTCCATGTTTCAGAAAGTTGAGTTGTACCAGGCCACTGTGCAATCAGATCGTACTGACCGGTTGCCAGGTTTGGCTGATAGATATCTGCATTCTTCTGAAACGATTTTGTATAAGGGTTGCGAACTTCCCTGCCCCAATAACCTTCTATTTCCAATCCTTTAACCGGGCGGAAATTGAAACCGAAACGGGTAAGCAGGTTGTTGCCTTCTGTTTCGGAAGTTCCTGCTGCTTCTGTCATAGCAATTGGGTTCCGGTTGTTGCTTTGTCCGGCTGTACCATATCTGCCCGGACCAAACCTTCCACCACCAATTGCTGGCAAACCAATAGCCTGGCGAATGATGAATTCGGGACTGCCCGTGGAAGGAATGACATTAAAATTATTGGTTAATGCAACATTACCTATAAGCGTCAGTTTATCATTAATTTTAAATTCAGGATTGATACGAACATCATACCTTTTGAAATTGGTATTAGGCGTAAGGCCCCGTTGATCAAAAAACGTAAAGGAAGTAAAGAGATTCAGGCGTTCACCTCCTGAACTGATTTGAACATTGTGATTATGCATCAGTCCACTGTTCGTAAGCACTTCTCCGAGCCAATCAGTATCAATGATTTCAAAATTATCAACCGGCTTATTACGGTAATTATCAATTACTGACTGCGGAAATAAAGTTGCATTCGGGTTACCGGTTCGGTTTTGCTCAGCCACATTGCTCAGCACCATGTGATCAATGGCACTTACACGCTGAGGGATTGATGTGAAGTCCTGCTTCGAAACAAAATTGTTGTAGCTCACCTGCAGACCTTTCTTAGTGGCTCTTTTTGTTTTCACAAGTATTACACCACCAGATGCACGGTTACCGTAAATAGCTGTTGAGGCAGCATCTTTCAAAACTGTGATACTTTCAATTGCATTGGGATCCAGTTGGTTTAAGGCATCCAGTCCGGTACCAGAGGGCAATTGAAGACCATCAATCACCACCAATGGATTGCTGTTACCGAGGATGGAGCTTTCACCACGAATACGGATACTGGCACCATCGGCACCGGGCCGGCCGCTTTGCTGCTGTACGGTTACACCGGGAGCAAGGCCCTGCAATACTTGTGAAGAGCTGGAAACCTGCCGCTTGGTTAAAGCAGCATTATTGAGCTGCACCAGCGAACCTGTTAAGTTTGATTTGCGTTGGGTACCATAACCCACCACCACTACTTCGCCAAGGTCACCAGCAGTTGACTGCAACTCAACATCCAGTAAATTGCCGGTTACATTGAGTTCCTGTTTGGTAAACCCAATGCCGGAGAAAACCAGCACATCACCCTTATTAGCATCAATGGCAAATGTGCCATTTGCCAGGGTAATCGTTCCCTTGTTCGTTCCTTTAACAGTTACTGATACTCCTTCGGCGGCATTGCCGGTAGCAGCACTTGTAACACGGCCGGTTACCCGAACCTGTTGTGCCACTACTGCAAGAGCCGATACCAGAATCATCAGCATCATGAGCATTCGCTTTTTCATAATCATAGTTTTGAGTTTATAATTAAATCGTTAATTCAAAAATTGCCCCTTATGGTTTATCTGCTTCAGCTGAAACGGCTGCAACACCTGATCCAGCAATACCGCCAGTTCGGCACGGGTAATGGGCCGGTCTTCCCGGAAACCGGTAAGTCCCCAACCTATCCATGCGTTTTTGATTGCATCATTAAAAAGCTTTCTATCATTCCGGTCAAATGTTGCTGAACGGATGTTGAGCTGCTTCATTGCTTCCTGCAGTACGAGCAATGCATTACCTACTGTAAGTTGTTCCTGCAGCGTTTCATTTGTTGTCACAAACGATGAAGCATCTTTAAGGAATACAGCAGTTTGAACAGTAGAATCAGGATAAAACCAGGTACGGTTGGCCCATTGGTAGGGCTCTCCTTTCCCTCTTAAGATACCGGTGGCGCCTATGCGCTGAATGGAAACAAAATGCGGATGTGATGGCTTTACATCAAAGTAAGGCATAATATAAGCCCGGTCGTTCAGCAGCTGCTGCTGTACCTGGCGGATACCAACTTTCTGCGGCTGTTTCTTTTCCTTTACACACATAGCGGCTAATGTACCGGCCGCCTGGCCTGTCAGAACTACGATGGGCTGCAAACGGGTTGTTCCGTTGACTACATTGCTGATGCTGGTACTCTTTTCGGCTACTATGATGCCTTTTTGTTTTTTAGGAATCATAACTCCTATGGGCAAATTATAAGAAGGAACCGGATAGAAGCCCAGGTGCTGCGGCGCTTTTGGATTTTCCCGGTGATGATGATCAATGGGATAATCGCCTACCGCAATACCGGTGCGGTAGAGTGCTTCTGGTTGATCAAATGGCTTTGAAATATGTTGAATTTTAAACCGGACCAATCCATGCAGCCTCCTGCTTTCTCTATGGTAGGGAATTAATGCCAGTTTGTCTTCGGTTGGGAATTCATCATCTGCTAAATCCAGATGTTTAAATCCGAACTGTGTCTGCAGAAAATAAAGGAACCGGAGCGTTTTAGCTTTTGCTTTCTTGAGTTCCTCCTGCCGCTGTTCATGCGTAAGTGGAATCACATTCAGGTAAATATCATTGCCTTTGCCCGGCCAGTTGATCATGTATTTTCCATTGGGGAGCTTTCCATAATCCAGCATTTTTTGTGCACTCACATTGCTGGTAAGTTTTTCGGGACTGCTGCAGAATTCATTGCAGCATCCGTCGAATTCCATGGGATCATAGTTTGGCGGACGGGCTATTGTACGATCGGCCCCTAATCCATAGTCTTTCAGAATGGCTATCCAGGTAATATCCTGAATGATGTCATTGCTTTCGGGAACGTTCACATCTTCACCTGTAAGGCTGCCGGCTTCCATGCCCACATCAAAAGGAATTCCGGCGCCAGCCATTACATCACCGAGTTCCGTTGCATCAATCACCACAGCTGCTGTAATACGGATCCGTTGTTTTGTTGTTTCATTCAACAGGAATGCACCTTTCACCTTTGTACCACGGACGATTGTTTTTTCAAAACGATGCCGATACAAGATGGTGAGATTGCTCAGAGGTGCCACCATTGCCTTGAAAACACTATCACCCACATGAGGCTCAAACAAGGTATTGCTTACCCAACCGGTTGCCACCTTTGATGGGCCACCGTACACTTTGTATAACTGTTCCCTGAACTCGGCCCAGATACCTGAGGGCATATTATGATTACCATCGAATGCAGAAACACCGGCTGCGGTAATCATACCGCCCAGCCACTGATTTTCACTCACCAGTATGGTGGATACACCCATACGTGCACATTGTATAGCGGCTGCGGTACCACTGGCACCTGCACCAACAATGAGCACATCTGTTTTCAGATGCCGCTGACTATACGCCGGCTGAACAGCCAGCAACAGCAATGCCAGAAAGTGATATGTAATGTAACATTTCAAGCGCTTGTTTGCAGTGTTTCTAATGTTTTCCAAACCTGGTACATGGCCCTGGGAATATGGAAGCAACCCTTCCACTTACCGCCCTTCAGCGGCAACAGCACTTCACCTCTGCGGTTCAGGTACCCAAACCATTCGCCAAACTCCTGGTCCTTAAAATGCGTCCATGTATAATCATGCACCTTGTGAAACCATTTTGCACATTGTTCATCGCCGGTAAGTGCATACCCTTTGGCAAGAGCCACCAGTGTTTCTACATGCACCCACCAAAGCTTTTGATCCCACTCCAGTTGTTGTGTGGGATGACCTTGTACATCCAGAAAATAAAAGATCCCCTCGTATTCTTTATCCCAACTATACTCCAATGTATGCAGCATGATGCGGCATGCCTTCCTGATCAGTTCCTGGTCGTTCAACCGGTTACCAAGGTCCATGATGAACCACATAGCTTCAATGGCATGGCCCGGATTGAGCAGGCGGCCTTCATGCGTATCGGAGAAGCTGCCGTCTTCATTTACGTTTTCCAGAATCAGTCCGAACTCCGGCTTGTAAAACACATCCATCACTTCATGAATGACCTCTGGAATGAAACTGTCCACACGTTGGGTACCAATCACCGATTCCAGTTCCAGTGAAAGGTTACAAAGGATCATAGGAAGTGAAAAGTTCTTAAGTGGCCGGGTACCCGGAACTGCTTTATTGTAGGTTCCTTTCCAGTTGTGGCGACGTTTAAGGATGTTTTCAAACGTATCGAGAGCGATTTTTTTATACCGCTCGTTGGAAGATGCTTTGTTTAAAGCAGCAAATGCCATCGTGGCAAAACAGTCGCTGAAAATATTATAGGGCTGTATCAAAGGTTTACCATCGGCCGTCAGTGAAAAGTACCAATTCCCTTCTCCATCCCTTCCAAATTTCTCCATGAAAGCAGCACCATGCAGCGCCATATCGAGCCATTCCTGCTTTTGTTCCACCAGGTTGTACATAGTGCTGAAGCACCAAACCTCACGTCCCTGTAACCACATAAACTTATCGGTATCATATACCTGACCGTTGCGCTCCAGGCAGGTAAAAAAGCCTCCATTCACTTTATCACGACTGAATTTCATCCAGAAAGGCAGAATGTTTTCCAGCAACTCCTGTTTGTAAAGAACTGCCAGTTGCTGCAGACTTTTATCTACAGCAACCTCAGGGGAAGCAGTCGTTATGGCACTTTCCTTCATAAGAAAGAATATTATTAAGAAATATAAATTTATAAGAAATATTCACTTGGGCCAAATACTTTTTAAATTTATTTAAAAATAAAGCGGCATTCATTGGCCCTTCGGTCTTTACAGAAGAGGTTCAGCAAATAATTAATAATTTAGAGGGATGAAGACGAAGTTTTCACTGATCGATTTTTTTTCAGGCGAAACCATTGGCCCCGGTGTGGCGTATAAGAACAAATCGCTGAAAAAAGATATTATCCGGCAATTGGACAAACTGGGTGATCTGACGATACCAGAGCTTTCGAGGGACCTGAACATCAGTACTCCAAAAACCACCAGCCTGGTTAATGAATTAATCAGTGAGGGATTAATAGCAGACCTTGGAAAAGTGGAGTCCACCGGCGGAAGGCGGGCAAACATTTATGGCCTTGTCAGCAATGCCTGTTACTTTGTAGGTGTTGATGTGAAACGGTATTACATCAATATTGGACTGCTTGATTTCAAAAAACACATTGTAAAACTGGAAGAGAAAATACCGTATCCGCTGGAGAATACACAACAGTCGCTCACCGTTCTGATCAATACCATAAAAAAGTTTATCAAAGATCAGGGAGTGCCTAAAGGTAAAATTCTGGGCATGGGCATTAACCTTTCCGGCCGTGTGAACAATATCACCGGCTACAGTTACAGTTACTTTCATTTCCAGGAAGAACCGCTGGCCGGTATCATTGAAAAAGAAACCGGTATTAAGACATTTTTGGAAAACGACTCTAACTCTATGGCCTTTGGTGAGTTTGCACAGGGTGTGGTGACCAATGAAAAAAATGTACTCTTCATCAACCTGGATTACGGCACCGGTTCAGGCATTATCATTGATGGCAAAGTATATTATGGCAAGAGTGGATTCAGTGGTGAATTTGGTCACATCCCCTTTTTCAATAATGATATTATTTGCGGCTGCGGCAAAAAGGGTTGCCTGGAAACTGAAGTCTCCGGACAGTCATTACTTGGGAAGGTGAAGGAAAAACTGAAAAGCGGATCCTCCTCACTGCTGTTGAAAAAAGTGAAACATATCGATGACCTCAAACTGGAAGACCTGATTGATGCCGCCAAACATGAAGATGTGCTGATGATTGAACTGCTGGCCGAAATGGGCGATCTGCTGGGGAAAGCACTATCGGTACTGATCAATATTTTCAATCCGGAACTGGTGATACTTGGCGGCACGCTTGCTGAAACCGGCGATTACCTGCGTTTACCGGTAAGAAGTGCCATTAATAAATATTCGCTCAGCCTGGTAAACAACGATACACAACTGAAAAACTCAAAGCTGGGAGAAAAAGCCGGCGTGGCGGGTGCCTGCCTGATTGCACGCAGCAAAATACTATCGCTTTAATCTCGGATTGATTAATCTTCTGCACGTTTACCGGCAGAATCTGTAAGGGCTGCGACAGGTACATATGTACTTTCCTTCAATGGTAATGTATTCGTTCCTTTTGCAATCCGGATCCATGTACGCAACGCTGTAAACCATATTGTCAGCGTTATAAGCAAAAACACAACACACAACACACCATCGATCACATCATTGCTCACAATCTTTTTCATTTCTGCCAGGTTCTTTGCAGGTGCCAGTACTTCACCCGATGAAAATGCAGAAGAAAACTTTTGTGCATGTGCAAAGAAACTGATCGAAGGATCCGGGTAAGCAATTTTTTCCAAGGCAGTAGTAAAGGTCACTATGGTCATTACCACCAAAGGAACAACAGTAACAAAGACATATTTTCTCTTTCCCATCTTTAGCAATACAGTTGTGGCCAGCAATAATGCAATGACTGCCAGCATTTGATTCGACAAACCAAACAGCGGCCACAGCGTATTAATTCCACCTAAAGGATCCACCACACCCTGGTAAATGAAAAAACCCCAACCCGCCACCGCCAATGCCGTTGCCAGGATATTACCAGTCCACGACTTTGTATTCCCCAAAGGCTTATGTACATACGACAGCAGTTCCTGCAACATGAACCGTAGTATTCGGGTACCTGCATCTACCGTAGTGAGAATAAACAACGCTTCAAACAAAATGGCAAAATGATACCAGAATGCCATCGCTTCCTTGCCACCAATCAGCTGATAAAAGATATTCGCCATGCCCATTGCAAGTGTGGGTGCGCCGCCGGTACGTGAAACAATCGTTTTTTCGCCCAGGTCATCAGCCATTTGTGATATTTCGCCGGGAGTAATAGAGAAACCCATTTGAGTGATTGCCTGGCTAACATCATTGAGTTCAATACCAATCACAGAAGAGGGGCTGTTTACAGCGAAATACATGCCCGGTTCCAGCACACAGGCTGCTACCAGTGCCATAATTGCTACAAATGACTCCATCAGCATACTGCCGTAGCCAACAGCACCAATGTGCGACTCCTTCTGTATCATTTTGGGTGTAGTGCCCGAAGCAATCAACGAATGAAAACCCGAAATGGCGCCACAGGCAATGGTGATAAAAAGAAAGGGGAACAAACTACCGGAGAACACAGGACCTGTACCACTTATAAAATCAGTTGTTGCCGGCATGAGAATTTCAGGGCGAACGATAACAATGCAAACAGCAAGTACTAACACCACTCCAATCTTCAGAAAGGTGCTCAGGTAATCCCTGGGCGTTAAGAGCAGCCATACCGGAAGAACGGCAGCAAAGAAACCGTAAGCAATCATCAACAGGGCAATAGTTGTACCATCGAGGGTAAATATGTCTGCCCAGTACGAACTGGCAGCCACGTATTGACCAGCCACCAGTGCTGCAATCAAGAACACAAAACCTATGATGCTCATTTCCCAGGTTTTCCCTGGCCGTAACCAACGGGTATACATACCCATGAACAAGGCAATGGGAATGGTCATTGCTACAGTAAAGGTACCCCAGGGACTATCCATCAACGCCTTCACCACCACCAAGCCCAAAACTGCAATGAGTATGATCATAATCAACACAATACCAATTTTTGCCACCAATCCAATTGTATCGCCCAGTTCAGCTTTTATCATTTCGCCAAGGGTAAAACCGTTGCGGCGTGTGGAACTGAACAGGATAATCATATCCTGAACAGCACCTGCAAACACCACCCCGAAGATGATCCACAATGTTCCCGGCAAGTAACCCATCTGCGCAGCCAGTACCGGACCAACTAACGGACCAGCGCCTGCAATGGCCGCAAAGTGATGCCCAAACAAAACGGTTTTACCGGTAGGCACATAATCTTTCCCATCGTTATTCACATAGGCCGGTGTGGATCTGTTGTCATCAATACCCAGCACTCTTTCGGCTATAAACTTTCTGTAAAAACGGAATGCAAGTACATAAACTGCTGCGGCAGCAATCACAAACCAGAGGGCATTGATGGATTCGCCCCTTTGAAATGCAATGATGGAAAGTGCCGCAGCACCAGCGATAGCAATGATTGTCCAGATAACAATTTCAGCGATTTTTCTCATGCAGTATCTATTTTAAATCGGCAGTATGAATCGTACTCATTCAGATGAACAGGTAATTAGTTTTGCGCTGCATCAATGAGAACCAGTTTCTCAACAAACAAGCCGGCTGCAGGATGCAAACACTGAATCTGTATCGTATCGAACAACAATAACGTGCCGGGGAAATCAAAAAACTGCTTTGGTCCCTGTAGACTTTGTTGGGCAAACAGCATCCGTTGATCAGCTGTGGCACGCAGTTCCACTCCATACCGCAGTTGCTTTTTGTACACGATGCGATCCCCTTTGAGGAAGCGTACCTCGGCTACAGCCGTTCCTTCCGGCAGTATGGATGAAGTGGTTCCTGTAAATGAAAATCCGCCCCCCCGTTGCTCACCTGTTTGCAAAACTGCAAAACCCGGCATTGCCGCAAGATGAGCTTTTGTAACATCTTTCAATTGTATTCCGGAGGCGATACGTAAGCCGGATGCAGCTTGAACCGGAAGTGCCTGTGAATAAAACCGGGATACCCATTCCTGCACAGGATGATAGGGCAACTCTGCGGGCAATTCCTTTCTGCCGCTCCATGCATAATCCATGGCCAGCACATAGGCACCGAACTGCTCAATATTCAGCAGCATATTCAGTTCACTACTTTCAAAATCGGCCCAGGTGGTTTGCAGTACACCTGCCTGTTCATCAATGGCAGCCTGCACAAATCCACGTACGTTGTTGGGCCATAGCCACGGCGATGCCAGCGGTTGATTTTTATTCTCCTTCCAGATGCGGAGGTTTGTTTTGTACACTTCCGGATCAGGATTATTGATGTAATGCCAGTCGGCCACGTACGTTCCTTCCGGTATAAAACTACGGATGGCAGCAGCCCGTTCTTTGGTAACACCGTTTAATGCATCGGGGCCCTCACCGGGACCAAGTCCCATATCGCCCCAGATCATCAATTTCGCATTTTTTGATACGGCATACTTGTGCAGCCAATCTATCTGCAGTTTAAAATACTCAACTTCTTTCTTTCTCGGTAAATGAAAACCGATCATCCCGATTTCATCAAACCCTATGTGCATGGTTGTCGGTTGCAGTACTGCAAACGTTTCATCCCATAACTGTCGAACTGCTGTGCGGCCGGCCTTTAACTCAGGATTGATAGTGTATGGATAAGAAGGATTGACGGCTAATTTTCTATTCTTTTTGGGTTTGAAAAACCATTCCATATGACCCAGACTTTGAATGAGTGGAATGGGTTCATTGTTATTGTTGCGCAGGTAAACGAACTCTTCCCGGAGATGTTCCATGGGTACAGAAATAGGATTATGCAATTCAGGGCGGCTTTTCCATTGCGCCTGTTCGCACTGCAACACCACTTTATTCATCTTTAGGGGTAACAACACCCGGTCGTACATACGCTTGTGCAAAGCCCAGCTTTCCGGTCCTGTGAACATGTGAATTCCCCTCCAATTTACTGAAGGCCAGTCGCTGATTTCCACGTAAGGCAGCACCAGGTTTCCGTATTCATTTTTCACCAACTGAACCAAGGTATGTAAAGCGTGCTGCAAGCCTGCTGGTTGCTGATACTGAATATCAACTCCATTTCCGTTTACTGAAAGCACATATCCCTCTGCCGGCAGCGATGAATTTTCACGGGCTGTAATGAGCGGAACATAAAATTCGCCCAACTGCCACTGTAACTTCAGTAATTCTCTGAACGATGCTTCAACCAATGTCATTGCTTCCTTACCCGTTGCAGGAATCACGTACTTGCCTTGCTGATATACAACCGATTTAGGCTGTGGCAACAGCCTTGTATGCATGGCATATGGTTGCCAGGCAACGGGAATGCGCTCGGGTGCCGGCTTACAGAGCAGAGCCGTATCGGCGGACTTATCCGGCCCCGACACTTGTTCTATAGAAAAACTGCGTGCAATGCCGGCATCACTTGTTACCGGAATATCCTTCTCAAAAAGAACCAGGTATTGACTCCTTCTGGTGTAATCCAGTTCACCCGGCTGCAGATTGGCATCTGTTTTTACCCGGAATGGATGGTTGGCTTTGATGCGATAGTTACCAAAACTTGTTTTGATATGGAGTGTTGTATCGTTAAATGAGCTCCATTCGGTGATGGAACGTTGAGCAGCCGAACTGAAAACAGCCTCAGTAAAAAACGGCAACCATAGCTTGGCATACACCACATCTGCCACACCACGCTCCTGCAGATTCCAGTTGCATGTTATATTTGTATTGATAACTGATCCCTTTTGCGAAAGGTCGTAGGTTCCATACACCGCAGTGTTTTTACTTCCGATCAACAGGCGTTGCCGTCCGGACTTTGTGATTTCCATATCCTGTTCCCACCAGGTAAAATAATAATGATGATGCTTTTTATCGGGTGTAAAAAAACTTATTTCTGAGCCCGTTAGCCAGGTGAATCCATTGGTTGTCACATACAGGCCCTTTTTAGGAATGAGCTGACCGGTATACTGGCTGAAACTGCTGTTGCAGAAAAAAGTCATCAACACCAATAACAAACCATTTCTCTTTCGTTTACCGGTATACATAAAATTTCAGTTTTCCACCACCGAGTAATTGCCTGTGTGTAATAGAGAGTAACGGTAACGACTTGCCGTTTAAAACAACAGAGGCAATTCCCTCTCCCTTTTCTTTTTTCCGGCGCACCAGAATTTTCAGATTCTTGCCGGAAGGAAGCCTTACGGTGGCTTTTTGAACAAAAGGAACACCGAACATGTATTCCCCACTGGCAGGATTCATGGGATAAAAACCAAGACAGGTCCAAATGTACCAGGCGCTCATTTGCCCGCAATCATCATTGCCGATTAAACCATCCGGCCCTGTTTTATACATACTGTCGGCAACAATTTTCAACCAGTGTGCAGCTTTCTCTGGGTATCCCAATGCAGTGTACATATAGATGATATGATGACTGGGTTCGTTGCCGTGCGCATACTGACCAATGAGTCCGGTAACATCGGCACTCACATTTTCGCCATGCAAAACAGAAGGAGCCGTAAATAATTCATCCAACTTTTTCACCAGTTGTTCCTTACCACCAAACAAAGCCGCAAAACCCTGGAGATCATGCGGCACAAAAAAACTATGTTGCCAGGCTGTTCCTTCGATATATTGTCCTTCAAAACCATGTTCACTCAGTAAAGGATCGAATGGCTCAATAAACTTCCCCCCGCTGTTCTTACTGCGCATGAAGCCGGTTTTTGCATCAAACAAATTTTTATAACTCATTGACCGTTTCATGAACAGATTGTAATCATCAGTTTTCCCCAGCAGCTTCGCTACCTGTGCAATGCACCAGTCATCAAATGCATACTCCAGCGTAATGGTTACACTCCAGCCATGTTTATCCTGCGGCAGGTATCCATATTGAATATACTCCGGCGTACCTCTTTGATTTTGAAATGCGCTTTTCCGCATTGCCTCATATGCTTTTTCATAGTCAAATCCCTTAATGCCCTTGAGCATGGCATCGGCAATGATGGGTACGCTATGGTAACCGGTCATGGTGTTGGCTTCCCAGGTGCTGATGTCCCATACCGGCAGTAGCCCATTATCCTCATACAACTGCAGCATGCTGTTGATCATATCGGGCAAACGATCTGTTTGCGTGAGAGTGAACAGAGGATTCAAAGCCCGGAAAACATCCCACTGGCTGAAGATGGTATACTTGTTTTTTCCATTGGTGAAGCTGAGTTGCTTGTTATCGTGTGTTTGGTAGGCACCATTGGCATCGCTGTGAATGACAGGTGCCATACAGGTGCGGTAGAATGATGTATAGAATTTCGTTGCGAATTGCTTATCGTTTGTATTGATTTTGATTTTCTGCAATTCCTTTTCCCACAAATCTTCTGCACGTGTGCTGACGATTTCTAACGTAGGAGTTGCAGCAGCAGTCATGGTTAATTCTTTCAAAGCCTTTTCGGCACTTACACTGCTGAGTGATACAATAACGTTCAACGGACTTGAAGTTTCAAATTCAAGCACCGCTTTCACTTCTCTACCATAAGCAATTTTTCCATTGACGGCTGTGTCGTTGACAAAAAAATGCTGGAGCACCGGTGACGAAAAGCGGGCCGCAAAATATACTTTCTGGCCTTTGGCCCAACCGGTACTGTACCGGTAGCCTACCAATGTGTATTCATCCACCAGTTGCAGCATACCATCGGTTGACTTATCCCAGTTGATGCGAAAACCCATATCAAACCGCAGCCACCCTTTTTCGCCCGGGAACGTATAGCGGTGAAATCCGCTTCGCTCTGTTGCTGAAAACTCGCAGTTTACCTGGTTATCGAGTAACACAGCATAATAGCCCGGTTTTGCGGTTTCATTGGCATGAGTGAAGGGAATTTTAATTTTTTCATTTCGTATCGAATCCAGATTCGTTAAAGGCAACACAGAAATATCGCACCAGTCGCCGATACCTGTACCGCTCAGATGCGTATGACTGAACCCGGCAATAGTGTTACTGCTGTAATGGTATCCGGCACACCAGTCCCACCCTTCATCACCATTATCGGGTGATAACTGTACTTTTCCAAAAGGTACTGTTGCGCCGGGATATACATGACCATGACCGCCTGTTCCAAGGAACGGATCTACGAAGGAAGTCAGTCGCTGTGCGTTGAGCGAAACAGCAGCAAAAAAAAAGAGAAGAAGAAAGCTAAACTTCATATTTACAGTACAGTGAAATTAATAAACAAAAAATGCCTTCACCCCGGACCCTGCATGCAAAGAAGCTGTCATACAGAAAGATATGTTTCAGGACAATAGCTAACTGCAACCTATATTATTTGATAAAAGGATACTGCCCCGAAAACCAACTGGTACGTTGCGGCATTCCTTCATAAAAGAAAAATACTTCCCCTTTAAATCCATTCAGCCGGTTACTTTGAATCATTTGTGTTAAAAAACCATCGGTTGCTATATAAGAACCTGAACGAAGCAGCACACCTGGATATAAAGGAACAGTTGTGTTTCGGTGAAAGGACTTTTGCTGTGCCAGTGATGCATTATAGGCCGTAATATCATAACGGTAACACTGTGGAATCACAGCATCAACATAGGAACTGTCAACCCAGGTGGGCCAGTCCTGCAAGTATTCATTGTAGCCAAACGGAAAGGGACTGGGACTCATAGTAAATTGAATCGAAGGCTTCAGCGCTTTTACTTCGGTACGCAGGCGTTTGAGAAATGCATTCATGATTTTGGAACGCCATAAAAGCCAGCCGGCATCATTAAAACTTCCCGGAGGAGAAGCACCGCCGTGCGCTGCTTTGTAAAGAGAAACCGTAAACGGATCATAGCCACTGGAGGAAGGCATTGCCGGCAACCGGTCGTCGCCCTGCACACCATCCAGGTTCGGATGCGTGGCGATTACTTCTTTGAAGAGATCAATCATAAACTGCTGCACTTCGGGATGAAAACCATTCAGCCAGTCGAATCCGTTTTTAACAACCAATCCACCGCCGAAATCCATGGAAGCCCACTGCGGTTTAGCAGCTATGATTGGTCCACCATTGGCGGAAAAGGAGGAAGCAAACCCATACTCAAACCATGCATGTACTTTTATACCTACTGCATGTGCTTCTTCAATCATTTCCTGCAAAGGATCACGGCCGGCAAATTTTTCCAGGATGGGCACACCAATCAGGTTATTCATTACTGTGCTGGGGTACATGGTGCGGGCATTGTTATAAACCACCATGAAAATGTGATTGATGCCTGCCGTTTTACATACCTGCACCGCCTGCTTAATGTTATTACGGGAGTCAAGTGCTGTGCTGGCTGTAGTGGTAATCCATACCCCCCTCATGGCATTGGGATCCCAAACCGGTGTCACAGGTGCCGGAGGCGTAGTAGTACCCCCTCCGGCTTTTTTGGAACAGGCACTCAACAGAAAAGGTGCTGCTATAAGAAGCAACAACAGGAAGCGGGCTATTTTAGGATGCATGAGCTTGCAATTATGCATCGAACTTACTTAATTTTTTTTATTTAAAACAAATAGTTATTAATTTTTTTAATTAACTTCGACTCGAATCTTCCCCCCCAACTGCATTCATATGACCGATTTAAAAAGCCGGAATCTGAATCCTGTCCGCTGGATACCCACTACCTGGTTTGCCATGGGTTTACCGTTTGTTGCCCTGGCAGCGGCCTGCTCCATTATGTATAAAAATATGGGTATTTCAGATTCGAGTATTGCCTTCTGGACATCACTCATTATGCTTCCCTGGACGCTGAAGCCACTATGGGGACCTTTCCTGGAAATGTATAAAACCAAGAAATTTTTTGTTTACACTACACAGATATTTACGGGAGTGCTGTTTGGCCTGGTTGCCTTATCGCTTCATGCAAATGCATTCTTTTCCATTTCCATTGCCATTCTGGCCATCATAGCCTTCAGCGGTGCCACCCATGATATTGCTGCAGATGGTGTATACCTGAATGAATTATCGCCTAAGTTGCAGGCAAAATTTGTAGGATGGCAGGGAGCATTTTATAATATTGCCAAAGTATTGAGTGGCGGTGTTTTGGTGTATATAGCCGGTGAACTGGAAAAAAAAGTTGGCATTATCAATGCCTGGAGCATTGTCATGTTACTGTATGGTGTCATCATGATTTCTCTCGGTTTCTACAACCGCTTTGCACTGCCTTCCGGTGGCGCCTCCACAACGGTGCACTCTGCAAAAGAAGCAGTTCAGACATTAAAAGATGTTCTTGTTACTTTTTTTCAGAAAAAATACATCTGGTACGGACTCATTTTCATTGTACTCTACCGCTTTGCGGAAGGACAGGCCATTAAAATAACACCCCTGTTTTTTAAAGCAGCAAGAGCGGATGGTGGTCTGGGCTTATCCACATCTCAAATTGGTGTTCTGTATGGCGTATTTGGTGCCATTGCATTTGTTCTTGGCTCACTTGCCGCAGGCTATTACGCATCCAATAAAGGACTGACCAAACGAACACTACTAATACTGTGTGCAGCCTTTAATATTCCCTTTGCAGCGTATGCCTACCTCGCTATTGCATTGCCTACAAATGTTTACATTATTGGTTCGGCCGTTGCAATAGAGTACTTTGGCTATGGTTTTGGCTTTGTGGGCTTGATTTTATTCATCATGCAGCAGATTGCACCCGGCAAATACAAAATGGCACATTATGCTTTTGCAAGTGGCTTAATGAATCTCGGCTTCATGATACCCTCCATGATCAGCGGGTTTGTAAGCGACTATCTTGGCTATAAAGAGTTTTTCATCTGGGTACTGATATCCACCATACCGGCTTTTCTTGTTACATGGCTGGTTCCGTTAAAGCCCCTGGTTGAGGAAACTGCCGCAATTGAAACCAATACAGATATTGAAACAGCATGATCCGCAATTCATTACTGTTGCTCCCGATTTTACTCTGCCAGTTAATTGAACCCGCTGCGGCGCAACCCTCCTACGACTCTTCTTTCCGGTATTACTATTACGATCAGAAGCTGAGTATGTTTGAACAAATGCCCTCTTCAAAAAATTGCATTATATGGCTGGGCGATAGTATTACCGATGGTGGAGAGTGGAGCGAACTTTTCCCGCATTACAATACCATGAACCGTGGCATCAGCGCTGATAACACCTTTGGTGTTCTGTACCGTTTGCAGGAAGTGATCAGGCGTAAACCCCAAAAAGTATTCCTGCTTATTGGAATAAATGACATCAGTAAACAAATTCCCGATGAAATAATTCTCCGCAATTATAAACGAATCATCGAAAGTTTTCAACTGCAAACTCCTGCAACAAAGATCTATGTGCAAAGCATTCTGCCCACAAACAATAATTTTACACTGTTTAACAACCATCAGAATAAAGGAGAGCACATTCTCTTTATCAACAATGAACTAAGAAAACTTTGTGTTGAAAAGAAAATCACCTTTGTGAACCTTTATGATGCGTTTACAGATCAAGAAGGCAAACTGAATCCGCTGTATACCAATGATGGGTTACACTTAACAGGAGAGGGATATATAAAGTGGAAAGAAGTTTTATTGACAAATAAATATTTGTAATCAAATGCTCATAACCGGGACTTTTATTGATGAAATAAGCCATGACATACCTCACCAGAACTGGAGTTCAAAAGAATGGGAGCAGGACTTTCAGCACATGGCTGCAGTGGGCATAGATACCGTTATTATGATCCGCAGTGGTTACAGGAGTTTCATCACCTACCCTTCTGCGTATTTAATCAAACAAGGTTGCTTTACGCCTCCGGTTGACCTGGTGGATTTGTTTTTATCACTGGCAGATAAATACGGAATGCATTTTTATTTTGGATTGTACGACAGTGGCAAATACTGGGATACGGGTGATATGAATCATGAAATTGAACACAACAAATTTGTGATTGATGAAGTGTGGAATCAGTACGGGCACCATCCCTCCTTTAAAGGTTGGTACCTGAGCATGGAAATCAGCAGGAAAACAAAAGGCGCCATTGAGGCCTTTGCTGCACTCGGGCAGCAATGCAAAGATGTAAGTAACGGATTACCCACCTTGATTTCACCCTGGATTGATGGAAAGAAAGCGGTAATGGCAGCAAGTGGTCAACTATCGAAAGCCGATTCTATCAGTCTCACTGAGCATGAAAAAGAATGGGCTGAAATTTTTGATGGAATAAAGCACGCTGTTAATGCAGTAGCGTTCCAGGACGGCCATATAGATTTTCACGAACTGGAAGATTTTTTTGCTGTCAACAAACAACTGGCCGATCGTTACGGACTGCAATGCTGGACCAATGCAGAAAGCTTTGACAGGGATATGCCCATCAAATTTCTGCCGATTAAATTTGAAAAGCTGAAGCTGAAACTGGAAGCAGCACGTAAAGCCGGTTACGATAAAGCAATCACCTTTGAATTCAGTCACTTTATGAGTCCGCAATCCATGTACACTTCAGCTCACCACTTATACAACCGGTATACTGAATATAAAACCCAACTGCAGAACAAACAATGAAACTACTGGTAACCTGCCTGGCTTTCCTGCTACTGATGAGCGGGTCAGCACAACAACTGAGCAGCCCCATCCGTGGCACATGGATCACGAATGTGGCCAGTGATGCTTTGCACTCAAAAAAGAACATCCGCAAAACAGTAAGGCTTTGCAAAAAATTGGGGCTGAACACCCTTTTCGTCGTAGTGTGGAACGACGGTGTAACTATGTACCCCAGTAAAGTTGTGGAAGCCTATACGGGTATTAAACAGGATCCGGTCTTCAAAGGATTTGATCCCATTAGGGAAATTGTTAAAGAGGGTCACCGCCACGGTCTGCAGGTACATGCCTGGTTTGAATTTGGATTTTCCTATGCGTACAAGGATACAGCATCGCCCTGGTTTCAGATCAACAAAAACTGGCAGGGAAAAAATAAAAATGGCGGGCTGTTACAAAAGAACGGTTTTTACTGGTGGAACGCTATTCACCCGGAGGTTCAGCAATTCATGACCGATCTCGTACTTGAGGTAGTGAAGAAATATAATGTAGATGGCATACAGGGCGATGACCGGTTACCCGCCATGCCGGCAGAAGGCGGCTATGATGATTTTACAAAACAATTGTACAAAGAAGAAACCGGTTCAGACGTTCCGGCAAACAGCAAAGAAGCAACATGGCTGCAATGGAAAGCGGATAAAATGAGCAGCTTCGGAAAACGATTATACAATGCAGTAAAACAGACAAAACCAGATTGCCTCGTTTCCTGGGCACCCAGTATTTACCCCTGGAGTAAAGAAGAATACCTGCAGGACTGGCCATCGTGGCTGCGGGGCGGATATGCCGATTTTGTAATGCCGCAACTATATCGCTATAACCTGGAGGCTTATGAAAAAGTACTGAAGGAGTTGCATGAACAGGTTACAACTGAACAGAAAAAAGTGGTGTTTCCGGGTATCTTAACCGGACTGGGTGACGGCTACCGCATCTCCGATCAAATGTTGAAAGAAATCATCCGCCTGAACCGCCACTACGGATTTTCTGGCGAATGTCAATTCTACTTTGAGTCTTTAAAATCAAACAAGAAAATGTATTGAGTTATGAAGAAGTTATTAATCCTGTTGCTGGCGTTTATCACAATTGCAGGTTCGTGCTCCAAAAAAAGCACACCCGGCAATGGAACAAACACGCCTGTAGTTCCTCCCCCTCCGGGAACGACACTGATTACATTACCGGCCGGCTGGAAAACGGCATCCGGCTTTACCAGCAGTTTCCCACAGGGCATTCAACTCTATTTTTTCGATAGTCTCTTTAACGGACAAAAAGTAAAAGCATATTGCCTGGCATACGACAGCAAAAGAACAGATTTCGAGTTTAAGCCTGTTGTTTCAGCCACATCTAAAACACCCTCTGCCTTTTTTGCTGAAGAGCCGGGTATAACCTATGCCTGTATCAATGGCGGTTTTTTTGGAGGGAACCAATCATTCAGCTTAGTCAAATTTAATAATGTGGTATCTGCCACTAATATTAAAACTGTAACAAGGAGCTTTAATGGTTCCAATACAACTTATTATCCTACACGGGCGGCATTTGGTATTTCTTCCACCGGCGCACCATCAGTTGCATGGATTTATCATGTGGGCAGTGGCAATAATACAATTTACAGTTATCCTTCGCCAAGCCCAAATGAGTTAAATACAGCCCCCCAGCCCGAACCTTCTGAAACGTTTCCGGCGGGCGGCAGTTTGTGGAATACTGTTTCTGCCATTGGCGGTTCGCCGGTGCTGATCAAAAACAACACCATTCAGATAACAGATAAAGAAGAGTTGATATCAATCGATAACGCATCCAACAGACCCCGGTCTGCCATTGGATATACATCCTCCGGCATTGTATTTCTCCTTGCCGTAGAAGGTGATAATGGAACCAATTACCCGGGCATCAATCTGCCCGATCTGGCAGCCCTGTTGAAAACCTTCAATTGCTTTGAAGCCATCAACCTCGATGGAGGCGGTTCAACTTCCATGATTGTGGGGGGCACCCGCACAGTAAGACCGGGCGTTAACGGAACGGAACGGCCAGTGATCAGTGCACTATTAATTAAGAAGAAGTAACATGTCCTTCCGATTGATCATACTACCCTTTCTGTTAGTTGTGATTTCGGCAGATGCACAGCCAACCAGCAGTTATTTTTTTGCATCAAAACAATGCCGTGATTCCGTTGCCGACAGGCTCCGCACTATCATTCATCAAACAATTCAACTCCCTTCAAACGAAGTTACAGAAGCAAAATGGACCAGTGCCTGCTGGGCTATGGAACTGATGTCGCACCGTCCGGCAGAAATGCAAGGCTTAATCCCGCAGCATTTACAGCAATTGCCAAAAGAAAGTGCCAGCTTTCAGCGGAGTTATCTGGAAATGGTTTACACCTTGTATCCCGGATTATTTTACAAAGAAGTACAATCAATCCTTCCGGTATTGACACATGAAAAAGTCAGGGCCATGGCCTGGGAATACATTATTGCAGCTGCTCCCGAAGCGGATTACACCAAAGACCTGGCATTCCGGTCATCAAGATATTATGTACCCTTTCATACACAAAGAACAAAAAATGAAAGAAAGCTGCCGCTGATCAACGATTTTACCGATCACAGCTTTTTGCCCGGCCAAACAGTGTTATGCAGTTTTCAATATGCCGATAGAAACAAACCAGGCTTTCTGCTGATCAGATCAGCAGACGGGACTTGGCTGAATAACAAAAAGGGAGAAGCGTTGCAATTCCCTCAACTGGCACGATCTATCACCAATCTTCCCTACTATCTCACCAACGGGAACACTCCACAGGGATTGTATAAAATCACAGGTACGGGCATTTCATCCAATCAATGGATTGGTCCCACTACCAACCTGCAAATGGAACTACCCTTTGAAACAGGAATCACTTTTTTTGGAACAGACAGTGCATCGTTAACTACTTACAAAAAACTGTTGGGAGCAAAACTTGGCCGTTATGAAGGATTATATGAAAGTTATACAGCTGGCATGCTGGGACGTTCAGAAATCATTGCCCACGGCACCACCATTGATCCCGCATTTTACCGCAATGAACCCTATTACCCCCATACCCCTTCGCTGGGATGTTTGTGCAGTCCTGAACAATGGAATGAACAGGGCGAACGAATAAAGAGCAGTCAGCAGGAGTGGATGCAGATTTACCAATCTTTGCAAAAGAAACCAATGTATCTGATTGTTGTAGAAATAGAGTTCGCTGAAAAACAATAACTTTAAACAATAGAAACATATGCCTCACAAATCATTTGACCTGATTGACAGTTTTGAAAAGATTCCGGTTAAAATCTATCCGGGTATCAATGAAGGTTCACGCTTTGTTGCCGAACAAATTGCACAACTTATAAGGGAAAAACAAAAAGAAAATAAACCTTGTGTGCTGGGCCTCGCAACCGGCTCCACTCCCAAAACCCTGTATGCAGAATTGGTACGGATGCATAAGGAAGAAGGACTGAGCTTTGAAAATGTCATCACATTTAATCTCGACGAATACTATCCCATCGAACGGGATGCCATTCAGAGTTATTACAATTTTATGTACCGGCTGCTGTTCAGTCATGTTGACATCAAGCCTGAAAATATTCATATCCCCAACGGCAGTATTCCCAAAGAAGTCATTAAACAACATTGCCTGCAATACGAGAAACTGATTGAGGAAGCCGGAGGAATCGATCTGCAGATTCTCGGCATTGGTATCAATGGTCATATCGGGTTCAACGAGCCGGGCTCGGGTCTGTATACCAAAACAAGAATGGTGACGCTTGATAATACCACCCGATTGGCGAACGCATACGAATTTCCCAACATATCAGAAGTACCCCGATTGGCTGTAACAGCGGGCATCAGTACCATTATGAAAGCCCGGAAAATCATTCTGATGGCATGGGGTACTTCCAAAGCTCCGGTGATCAAACAGGCGGTGGAAGATGATGACAATGAACATGTGCCGGCATCGTTGTTGCAGAATCATGATGATGTTACATTTGTTATAGATGAAGTGGCAGCAGCGGAACTCACCCGCTTTAAATCGCCCTGGCTCACCGGCGAATGCGAATGGACCCCCAAACTCATTAAAAAAGCGGTGGTGAATATGGCCCTGAAGCTGGGAAAACCCGTTTTATCGCTTACCACATCTGATTATAATGAAAACGGCCTCAGCGATCTGCTGGTTGAAAAAGGGGATGCCTATGAAATCAACCTGCAGGTATATTACATGTTGCGTGATTCCATTACCGGATGGCCTGGCGGCAAGCCCAACACCGTTATTCCTACCCATCCGGAGCGTAGTGCTCCCTACCCCAAGAAAGTGGTCATCTTCTCCCCTCACCCCGATGACGACATCATCAGCATGGGTGGCACCTTTCACCGGCTGCACAACCAGGGGCATGATGTTCATGTGGCCTACCAAACCAGTGGCAATATTGCTGTAACCGATGAATTTGTGACCCGCTTCCTGGACTTTGCTGTTGGCTTCGGCGAAATCGCCGGCATTGATACACAGAAATCGCTCTCCATCTACAACGATGTCAAACAGTTCATCAGTCATAAAAATAAAAACCAGTCCGATACAGCAGAAATCAGAGCTATCAAAGGACTGATACGCCGATGCGAAGCAAAAGCAACCTGCCGGTATGTGGGCATCAAAGAAGAGAATGTACATTTCCAAAACCTTCCCTTTTATGAAACAGGAACCGTTGTAAAAAATCCCATGGGCGAAGAAGATGTTTTACTGACCATGGAACTCCTGCGAAAAATAAAACCACACCAGGTGTATTGTGCGGGCGACTTTGCCGATCCGCATGGAACACATATCGTTTGCTTCAATGTGGTGTTGGAAGCTTTGAAGCGGTTGAAAACAGCCGGTGAAGCCTGGACAGAGGATTGCTGGTTGTGGTTGTACAAAGGCGCCTGGCAGGAATGGAATATGGAAGATATTGAAATGGCAGTACCCATGAGTCCCGACCAGGTACTGCAAAAACGTTTTGGTATTTTTATTCATCAGTCACAAAAAGATATGGTTCCCTTTCAGGGTAATGATTCCCGTGAGTTCTGGCAACGGGCCGAAGAGCGGAATCAAGGCACGGCAAAATTATATGCCGACCTTGGCTTAACGCATTACGCTGCTATGGAAGCATTTGTGCGATGGCATTATTAAAGAAACAATTTACCAACCTATAAAAAAGAACGGATTTCTTCACTGGAATCCGTTTTTTATTTGGAAGAAGATGCGGATGTTACCTGTGGAGGAAGCAGCCGCTCCAGCTCAACTCTTGTTCGGGGCTGCCGGGGAGGTCGCAAAAAATCAGACGGGTGCTTTCTGAAATAACGAAAAAGCATACCGATAAACTCCGGATAATCCCGCAATTGCACACCTCTTGACCTCACAGCTACATAAAACGTCAATGCAAAACTGACCAGGAAGTTGAAAACTCCTATAAGGCCAATACTTGTCAACAATACGAACGTATAGCTCCAGCCCGGAAATTGATCCAGTCCATACCACGCAATGGCGGCATTACCGGCTGCAATAGTAATATGACGGATATCAAACGGAATAGCCAGCATGGTGCCAACAAACCCTGCCATACCCAGGAAAAAACCGAGCGACAGATTGCCTGTCAACGGTCCCAGCTTTGATTCAATTTGTTTCACCAACCAGTTCATTTGCCTGGCCGACAGACGGTGCATCAGCAAGGGATGCTGCCGCACACGCCGGGCAAACTGTCCGTATACAATGTAATTTTCCACCCACCCGGCAATCAGTCCGCTGGCAAACAAAAAGAAACCTGTAAAGCAGGCATACAATAATGCCAGTGAATGAAATGCATGTTGTGCTTCCAGTGTTTTTATCGATTCCCCGCCTGAAATTATATACCTGCCGGTGAGCATATGATAACCCATTGCCAGAAAAAAAGTAAGCGGAAACACAACGAATAAATTCCCGGCGAATGATGCAATCTGGCTGCGGGATACCTGTGCAACCGTAATGGCAAGACCTAACAGATCGGTGGCTTTTTCATGCTTCTTACTATCGAGCGACGCAGCAACAGCTGATGCAGTAAATGCGGGTTGTTTGGTGGCCAGTGTAGAGCCCGTAAGCTGTATGAAAATGAAACCGGCTGAATAATTTAAACTAAAAAAGAAACCACTCCAGAACGGGGTCAATATAAGTTTTCCCAACAGATTTTTAAAAATTGCTATAAAGGAAATAATGAAGCCCCCGCCCAACGAACTAATAAACAATCTGTAAAATTCAGCTTTTGTAACAGTGATATAATCCTCCCCTTTTTTACCGCTATGCTCAGAAATCTGGTACGCCAGTACACTCAGATTCTGCGATAAAAATTCACCAATACTGTTTTTGCGATTCTGATTTTTAATAACCGTAGTAAAGTATCGTATGAAACGTTCTGTGTTCAACTCCTCATCCCGGTTTAATACGTCAAGCAGCAAAAACATGCGCTCCAGAATTTGTTCCATCCGTATGATCAGGAATGTTTCGGCCAGACTTGTACCATGCACCTTCCTGCTTTCCTTCAACCAGAGAATACTTTGTTTACAATTATGTAATGCTTCTGCTATCGTTGCAAACAAAGCCCGTTGTTCGTCATTTACACCTTGGGAAATACCTGTTTCCACATATTGTTCAACAAGCCGGTTTTGTTCCAGAAAAGGGAAAGTAACCGATTGTAAGAGTGATCCGCCTGTTCGAAATTCCTTCTCCATACCCAGAACAGTGAGGCGGTGCGATAAAATAAGGAATGATTCATTCATTTGCTGAATGAGGCCTGGTTCAGATAGATTTACCCGAATACCAATGAGGTCAAAAAAACGGATCCACAGCTGAAGATCCACTCGACCTACCCATACATAATCCTTCTTCTTATAAAACACCCTGTCTATTACATAAAGAAAATCAGAAGAGGGCAATAAAGAAGGAAGCAACTTGTGCTTGAATTTAGAGCCAAATTCCTGTATAAATCCCCTACCGCTTAACAACCCACTGTCTGTTAGTGCCATTGTGATATCTGAGCCCGAAAAACATTTCAGCAACGCTTTTCGCAAAGCAAACAACTGTGCCCTGTTTGTCTCCAGTTGTTGCAGCATTGTTTCAAACCTGCTTTGTGCCTGTGCTGCGTTCGCCAGATCAGATGGACGTATTTTTTGAAAAAAGCTCACCAGCCACAGCAAACTGCTTTCGGCAGAACTGCCGGTTACTGTGGCGGCAGTTTCCTGTTGCCCCCCGGCGGATGCAGTAGTAGGATCAAAAAGGCGGCTGTTCATACATTCATTTCAGTAACAGGTGTGAAATTAACAGAAATAATCGCTGAACAGGGAATCAGATCGTTCTTTTCTGTGAATGCTTTTTTAAATTTGCGTTATGAGTGCATCGTCCACCAAACCCTTGCAGGAAGAAGAGACAGAGATACTGACTGATACAGAAGACCCCTGTCACCTGGTTGTCTGGAATGATGAGATAAACACATTTGAATGGGTGATCCAAACACTTATGGAAGTATGCCAGCACAGTGAGGAACAGGCTGAACAATGTGCATGGCTCATCCACACAAAAGGAAAATACGCCGTAAAAAACGGCAGTTACGATGAACTGAAACCTATGTGCGATGCCATTACAGAACGGGGCATTGGTGCCACTGTAGAAGTGATTGCCGGTTGATCCTGATTCATTATGCCCGTAACATTTTTATCACAAGAGCTTTGGTTTCCGCCGGTAGAAAAAGCTAACGGCGAAGGTTTGCTGGCGCTGGGTGGCGATTTGAGCCGGGATCGGTTACTTCTTGCTTACCGGAGCGGCATCTTTCCCTGGTTTAATGAAGACGAACCACCCTTGTGGTGGTGTCCCGATCCAAGATTTGTATTGTTCCCTGAAAAGCTGTATGTGAGCAAAAGCATGAAACAGCTGCTCAAACGAAAGTCATTTACTGTGACTGTCAACCAGGCCTTTGAAGAGGTGATTCACACCTGTGGACGGTCACGATACGACCGGGAAGGCACCTGGATTACGCCCTCCATTGAATCAGCCTACAATGAATTACACCAGTTAGGCTATGCCGTTAGTGTGGAAGCCTGGCAGGAAGGGAAACTGGCAGGAGGTTTATACGGCATCCGGATGGGACCTTTCTTTTTTGGTGAAAGTATGTTCAGCAGAGTGAGTAATGCCAGTAAATATGCATTCATTTCGTATGTACAGCAGTTGCAGGCTGAAGGGGTGCTGCTTGTCGACTGCCAGGTGTATACACCCCACCTGGAAAGTTTAGGAGCGGAGATGATTCCCCGCTCCCGTTTTCTGCAACTACTAAAAGATCATTTGTAAACATCAGTGCCCGGCAGGCAGCGTGGTTAACCTTCTATTCCTGCTTTTCCACTTTCCAATAACCAACGCCAGCAAACCGGAAAGAACAAACAAAGGCCACAGGTGTACCATTGCCACGAGGAACGACCGCACACCTTCCCAGCCGCTGAAAAAAGCTTCGCTGATGCGTTGCCAAAAGCCGGGCGAATGATCCGCACCACCACCCGGTATCACCTGGTAATAAGTCAAATGAATGGTACTCATGGCAGAGGCAGTGGTGAGATAGTTGATGCGTGCTGTTACCGATTCAATTTCTTCCTGCAGCCGGTTGATTTCTGCCTGCACCTGCAGGATTTCCTCCATATTGCGTGCCTGCTTCAACAACTCCAGGTAACGGAGCCGCATTTGCCGTTTTGTTTCCAGTCGTGAACGGGTGTCCACATACTCTTTGGTTACATCCTCAGCTGTAATTTGTTTTTCATCTGTTACACCTACTTCCTTTTCCAGGAGCCGCAACGTTTCATCAAAACGATCAACCGGAATTTTGATCACTACCGTATTTGACAAACGATCGCCTAACTGGTTTTGCTCTTCACTGGAAATATAACCTCCCTGCTGCTTCACTTTTTCCCGCAGGAAAACGGCAAACTTGCTGAAGTCGTTTACTTGTGCCGTGATGGTAGCTATACGGATGATTTTCTTGTCCCAGTCGGGCTGCACCACGGTGCCCGATGGCGATTGCTGTTGTTTTTCGTTTGTTGGCTCCGCATCGGGACCCGGAGCAGGCAAACCTGCACCGGCTGTATCCGCCACTGGTTGTTCTGCTGGTTTGCTATCCGCTTCTGTTTGATCCGTTGCAACAGCAGCGCTTTCTTTCATTGTTTCACGACAAGAAGATAAAGAAGAACTCACTATGAGTAATATGGCAATAAGAATTTGCTTCATTTGAAGGAATTTACATGAGATGAGAAATGTGTTTCATTCTACAGGCAGTGGCCTATTAGTCTGCCAGCTTTCTGAATACCAGCTTTGCAGAGTCGCCCGTTTGCAGTACAAAACGTGAACTGTCGTGTACTAAAACCGTACAGAACGTAGAGTCGCCGTTTTCAATCCATGTAAAGTTGTTTTTCAGATACTGATAAGAAAGTGTATCCTTTACCCGGTTGATTAACATACGGTATACTGTAGCCGAATCAAGGAACTGATACCTGTAATTTGCAAAATTACTATCTGCGATGGGCAGTATGGCAAGCGAATCCCTTCCGGTTGCAGGTGTAATGCTGTCCAGTTTCCATGTGCCGCTGATCTTAGCCATGTATTCGGCTTGTACATTTTTACCGGGTTTTATGAACAGGTAATAACCTGCCAGGCTTGCAGCTGCAACAGCTGCAATGATGAGTGCTTTTTTCATAACTATCAATTGAGAAGGTGATGAATGTGAAAGGCTACAGGTTTACGGTTTGCGTTCCGGACAGCAAACCAGTTGAACGATGCACGCTTTTCTGATTACTTATTTAACTATTGATACCCGGCAGATGCATTCTGTAACCCGCAGCAACTGTTAAAGAAAAGCAACAAGATGTAAGAGGAATTACCATCCGTTCTTTTCGCCCCAGCGTCCGAGACCAAAATATTTATTGAGAGGAAGATTAATACCCACCTGGTTGTAAGCTGTGGAATTTTGAAAATAGCTGCGTGCAAAACGCAACTGCAGTTTGGGGAACAACGCTCCCACACCCAATGAAAAACCTACTAACCCATTTGCGGCATTTGTAATCCGCAATTCTGTACGCCGCAGGTAATTGTATCCCACTGTTACTTCCACCCTTTGACCCAGCAATAATTGGGTAGAGAAAACAAAATGCTGGAACAGTTTGTCGATGGTGAACTTGCGGTTGTTGGTTGTGTTCGTGCCTGTTTCGTTATTAAACAATGTATCGTTGTAGAAAATATCGAACCGGTGCAGATGATGGGCCGTAACTGAAAACTGGATCGGTGCATTTTCCAGCCGCTTGGAAATACCCAGCACCAGGTCAAACGGCAGTTCTTCCGGCACAGCATTGTTATACCGCTGCAGTTGCCCACCCATGTTTACTGCAACCAGACTCATCTGCAGCAGGTTTGCTGAGTCAGTATAGAATACACCTACGTCGGCCGCCAGGGCAGAAGAACGTACCACCCCGTAGTTGGAAGCAATGTATTTTACTGTGGCGCCATATCGCCATTTGGTGAGGTATTCACGGCTGGCAGAAACCTGCATTACAAAATCACGGGGTCGCAAAGAGCCGAGTATATTTCCGGAAGCATCGGTTTGGGTAGTGGCCCCATAGTTGAAATAAAGAATCCCTGCAGCAAAATTGGTTTTCAACCGGGGATGCCGGTAGGCCTGCATCCAATGATAGTTGGTAATGCCGTTGTACAAACTGTTGAAGTTGGCACTCATGGCTGAATGGTCGGCTGCCGATAAACGGGCCGGGTTCTGAAAGGCCAGCGAAACATCATCCGAAATCTGGGTGAGGTTATACCCTCCCAAAGCTGCCGCCTGTGGAGAAGCAGGAAAACGTAAAAAATTATAAGCAGAACGGCCTCCTAATGTTTGAGCCATCAGGTGGACAGGAATGAACCACAAAAAAAGATTGAGGATGGCCGTAAGGCGAATCATACTTATAAGTATTTCCGCCCGAATTTACTTGCTATTGTTGAGAATCAATGTGAAAATGAGCGGATAAAAAAATTCCCTCCATAGACATGGAGGGATTTTCTTTAACCCTTAAAACAACCAACATGAAATTAAAACTTCGTTAGTCGTAAAATTAACACGTACGGGTAAATTTAGTTCATGAAAAAATCAAAGATTTTCTTAATACAACCAGTGGTTGTGCAAGAAGCTATTGTAAAGCCAGATCTAAAACCTGCTGCATAGTTTTCACATAATGAAATTGAATCCCTTTCACGTAGCTGGAATTAATTTCCTGAACATCTTTTTCATTTTGCCAGCAGAGAATGACCTCTCTGATGCCTGCCCGTCTTGCAGCCAGCATTTTTTCCTTTATACCTCCAACGGGTAAAACGGCACCACGAAGCGTGATTTCCCCGGTCATTGCAAGGTGTGATTTCACTTTCCGCCCGGTGAAAGCACTTGCCAGTGAAGTAAGCATGGTAATACCTGCACTGGGACCGTCTTTGGGAACGGCTCCCTCCGGCACATGAATATGGATGCTCTTTGTTTGAAAATCTTTTGTATCAATTCCCAGTTTCCGGGCATTCGCCTGCAGGTAACTCAGGGCGGTGGAAGCACTTTCCTTCATCACATTACCGAGGTTTCCTGTAAGCCTCAATTCACCTTTTCCTTCCATAAGTATTGTTTCAATGAAAAGAATATCACCCCCCACCGAAGTCCAGGCTAAACCAACCGTAACGCCGGGCATGGAAACCGTTTTGTAGATTTCATTGCTGTACCGGGGCTTACCCAGTATTTTTTCGATATCTTTTGCTGTAAGAGTAGGTTTCAACTTGTCCTTCATGGCAAATTCTTTTGCCTGGGAACGCATCACTGATGCCAGCATACGATCCAACTCCCGCACACCGCTTTCACGGGTATAATCTTCCACAATCTTTCGTATCACGGTATCGCTCAACTTGAAATTCATTTTTTCAAGTCCGTGTGCAGCTTTTTGTTTTGGTAACAAATGGCGTTTGGCAATTTCCATTTTCTCCTCCACGGCATAGCCGGACAGATCAACGATTTCAAGCCGGTCACGCAAAGCAGGCTGAATAGATGCAATATTATTAGCCGTGGCAATGAACAGCACTTTTGATAAATCGTACTCCAACTCCAGGTAGTTATCG
Organism: Chitinophaga pinensis; assembly: GCA_943368955.1. Classification (GTDB taxonomy): domain Bacteria; phylum Bacteroidota; class Bacteroidia; order Chitinophagales; family Chitinophagaceae; genus Lacibacter; species Lacibacter pinensis_A. Next base: position 854,578 of record CALRLY020000001.1, on the reverse strand, counting down.
TAAAATGTATGGTTCTGCTCCGGGTCCAGCAACTCGAGCAACGCACTGGAGGGATCGCCCCGGAAATCGCTGCCCACTTTGTCAATTTCATCGAGAATCATCACCGGGTTGGAGGTATGCACTTTTCGTATGGACTGCAAAATACGGCCGGGCATAGCACCGATATACGTCTTCCGGTGACCCCTGATTTCGCTTTCGTCGTGCAGGCCACCCAGGCTGATCCGCACATACTTACGGCCAAGGGCAGCGGCAATGCTTTTTCCCAGCGATGTTTTACCAATACCGGGAGGGCCCAGGAAACAAAGAATCGGGCTCTTCATATCGCCCTTCAACTTCAACACCGCAAGATATTCGAGAATGCGTTCTTTCACCTTATCAATGCCATAATGGTCATGATCCAGAATTCGCTTTGCTTTGCGTAGATCATACTGATCATCGGTATACTCTTCCCACGGAAGATCCAGTAACAGATCGAGGTGATTGTAGACCACCGAGTAATCCGGTGTGGACGGATGCATCCGTTCCAGTTTTTCAATTCCTTTCTGAAACATTTCAGCTGCAGCTTTCGACCACTTTTTTGCTTCGCCTTTCTTTTTCATTTCCTGGATTTCCAGGTCATTGGCATCACCGCCTAACTCTTCTTTAATACTTTTCATCTGCTGTTGCAGAAAGTATTCCCGCTGCTGCTTATCTAACTCTGTACGGGTTTTGCTGGTCACCTTATTCTTCAGCTCGGCATATTGTAACTCCCGCTGCAACAGGTGCATCAGTAATTCGGCACGTTGCGAAAGGTTCTGGGTTTCCAGGAGTTTTTGCTTTTCCGAAATTTCACTGTTGAGGTTGTTGCTTACAAAATGAATGAGGAAGCCGGGGTTTTCTATGTTTTTGAGAATGATGGCGGCTTCGCTGGGCAGATTGGGCGAAAGCTGTATGATTTGCGATGCAAGATCTTTGATAGAACCGGCAAGTGCCCGAAACTGGTCGGTATCGGGAACTGATTCTTCGGTAAGAATGGTAATGCGTGCTTTGAAATAAGGATCATCGGACGTAACAGCGTCTAACTGAAACCGTTTTTTCCCCTGTATGATGACCGTGGTGCCTCCGTCGGGCATTTTAATCAGTTTCACCACTTTGGCAATGGTTCCGATCCGTTCGAGGTCGTTAGTGGATGGATCTTCTATACTACTGTCTTTCTGTGCCAAAACACCCACCAGCTTATTGGTCTTATACGCTTCATTGACAGCTTGAATGCTTTTATCACGGCCCACCGTAATGGGTAATACAACACCCGGAAATAATACGGTATTTCGTAAAGGAAGAATGGGAATTTCATCTTCGATTTCAATTGCTTCATCCTCCCCTTCCACTTCATTCAGCGGAATGATGGGAAGAAAGTCAACATCTTCATCGCCTGATCTCAAAAAAAGATTGTTTTCGTTCATATTCTGCTACTTTGGTCAATTTGACAGATAAGCCCCCGCACGGGGGCTTATCTGCAGTACCTGTATCGTGTCAAGTTTAATGCCAGCAGTAATCTGCCTGAAAAATGGGCAGGGATTCGTTCAGACTTCTGCCGGTCGGTCTTACTCAAAAATGGCACGAATTGGCTTTCCCACACAACCACTCGGCATTTGAATACGCAATAACGCAGCCAGCGTTGCAGCAATATCCGTCATGTATACCTCTTCTACAGAGCGACCCTTACGAATGCCCCAACCATACCATACTAAGGGAATATGACTATCGTAGGGATTCCAGAGACCATGTGTGGTACCGGTTTTGCCTCCATCAATCCAGCCGGGCGCAAACAATATCTGAATATCGCCGCTGCGTTTGGGATGCCATCCGTTGGCCAGCCGGTCCTTTACCACCTGGTGTAAGGGTTGTTCCATCAATTCATCTATTTCAAACACCCGGTCTACACCTTCGATTTTTTTAACCACACGAATGATCGCTGCAATCAACTCCTCCCGGTCAAGATCCACTGAATCAATCAAGTGCCGGTTCAGGCTCAGCTGATAATTATAGGCACTCAATACCAGGTTGGAATGTCCGTACTTTTCCTTCAGCATATTGTTCAAATCTGCAACCAGCTTGTTATCATCCACAGCACCACCTGGCAACTTATGCTCCTGCATAAAGCCTGGAACGTGAGCCACGCCATGATCGGCAGTAAGAAATGAAACATACTGGCCTTTCCCCACCGTTTTATCAAGGTAATCAAACAACTCGCCCAGTTCTTTATCCAGCCGCAGGTAGGTATCTTCCACTTCGATGCTGTTCGGTCCAAATGCATGCCCGATATAATCGGGGCTGGAAAAGCTGACAGCCAGGAAATCGGTAATACTATCCTTACCCATTTGCTCCTGTTTGATGGCTTCTTTGGCCAGCATCAGCGTCAACGTATTGCCCCAGGGTGTTTGTGATACGCTGTTGTAGTTCTTGCCCACAAACTGTTTGAGGCTGTATGGAAAGCTTTTCTGCTCATTTCCGAAAGGTTTTGCTTCAAACTCATTTTCATCCTTGCTGCTTTGAACATACGTGGCTATTGGATAAAGCGTGTTCCATCCTTTTTCATACAACTGATCCACATGTTTTTGATCGTTGAACGCCTGTACCCATGCCGGCAGTTGCTGCATGTAATAGGTGGAGGTAATCCAGTTACCTGTTTTATTATCGTACCAATAAGCAGCATCGGCACTGTGGCCAGCGGGTAAAATACCACCCCGGTCTTTAATAGCAATCCCTATCACCTTGCTCCGGAAATTAGTTGCCAGTTTCAGCTCATCGCAAATAGTAGTGGCCAGCATATTGCGGGGACTCATTTCGCCCGCTGCTGTATTGCTGCCAACTGTTTTTACCGTTTTATCCTCGCTGCAGTAAACAGTCCGGTTTTTTTCATAATCCCACCATGCATTACCGGCGATCCCATGAATGCCGGGTACGGTTCCGGTATACACAGTTGTGTGACCGCAGGCGGTTACCGTGGGCGCATAAGGAATAAATGCATTTTCATTGGAAAAACCCTGGTTCAGCATGCGTTTAAAGCCTCCGTAAGGGCTATAGCGGTTGTAGTACCGATACAAAAAATCCCAGCGCATTTGGTCAACCATGATACCTACCACCAGTTTGGGCCGTGGCACATCGGTAGCTGCAGGTTGAGGAGTCTTTTTTTGGGCAGATACGGTGAGGGTCATTAAACAACCCACCAAAAAAACGAACTGTTTCATGATTTCACAATTAGGTTGCAAAGATACCCTGTTCTGCATAAGCCGGAACCGTTAAAGTTCCCCTCCTGTTTTCTCGGGAAAAAGGCTTAAAATCTTACCTTTGCGCCAATTTTAACGTCTTTACAATTTTATAACATGGCAGATATTTTTGAAAAGTTGGTAAAAAACTACGGCCCCATCGGTCAACACCGTGAACGTGCTCATGGCTATTTTGCTTTCCCCAAACTGGAGGGTGAAATCAGCAGCAGAATGATGTTCCGTGGTAAGGAAAAGATTGTATGGAGTCTGAACAACTACCTGGGTTTAGCCAATCACCCCGAAATCAGGAAGGTGGATGCAGAAGCAGCAAAGCAGTTTGGCCTGGCTTATCCCATGGGAGCCCGTATGATGAGTGGTAACTCCAACTACCACGAACAGTTAGAGCGGGAACTGGCTACGTTTGAAATGAAAGAAGATGCCATTCTCTTGAATTTTGGTTACCAGGGTATCATGAGCACTATTGATGCTATCTGCGGCCGTCATGATGTAATTGTATATGATGCAGAAAGTCACGCCTGTATTATTGACGGGCTGCGCCTTCACCCCGGTCATCGTTACGTGTTTAAACACAACGATGTGGCCGATTGTGAAAAGCAACTGCAGCGAGCCAGCGCACTGATCGAAAAACAGGGAGCCGGCGGTATACTGGTCATTACAGAAGGAGTATTTGGAATGGCAGGTGACCAGGGAAAACTGAAAGAAATCTGCGATCTGAAAAAAACATACCAGTTCCGCTTGTTGGTGGATGATGCACACGGCTTTGGTACTTTGGGAAAAACAGGCGCCGGTGCAGGTGAAGAACAGGGTTGCCAGGAAGAAATCGATCTTTATTTCAGCACGTTTGCCAAATCAATGGCATCAATTGGTGCATTTCTTGCCGGACCCCGTGTGATTATTGACTATATCCGTTACAATATCCGCTCTCAAATATTTGCCAAGAGTTTACCCATGCCCATTGTCATTGGTAACCTTAAGCGTTTGGAAATGCTGCGTACGATGCCCGAGCTCAAAGAAAAACTCTGGAGCAATGCACGTAAACTGCAGAACGGATTGAAAGAAAGAGGGTTTGATATTGGCAAGACCGACAGCCCGGTAACACCCGTTTATATGAAAGGTGGCGTGGAAGAAGCAACAGCCATGGTGATGGATTTACGTGAAAACTACAATATCTTCTGCTCGATTGTTGTTTACCCTGTTATACCGAAAGGGCATATCATTTACCGGTTGATTCCGTCTGCAGCGCATACCGATGCCGACATAGAAGAAACGCTGAAAGCCTTTTCAGAAACCAAAGCAAAACTGGATGCGGGTGCTTATAAGTCGGAAGCAATTCCGGATATGGCAAATGCATAAACCTTACATTGTGCATGTATAAAAAAATCCCCTGCTGGCAGGGGATTTTTAGTTCGTTCAAGTCTGGTGAAATCAGCGCAGATCTACTACTTCCACTCCGGGATATTTCTTTTTATCAAACACAAACACGTCATCTGTCACGGGGGCATTACCGTTTAGTGTAGCTACTGTATAAACGTAATTCACACCACTTTTTTCCATCACCTTTGTACTATAAATTGTTTTTGCTGCTTTATCAACCAGCACATATACTTTAAAAAAAGGCTTTGATTTGTCATAAGGAGTCAACTCAATTTCCTGTAGCACTTTTACACCTTCCTTTTTTTCTCCATTGAGCTTATAGAGAAAATCCTTATCATAAAAATTCGTAAACAGCTTCTGCGGAGTTATGGAGTTGGCAGAAGGATCAAATTTTGAAACTGTTACTTCATTGGATGCCTTATCATAAGTCCAGATCGTTACCCCATCGCAGAAAATATCCTGGCCACCTGTGATGGTAACCCGGTATTTATTGCCTTTCATGAACAGGTTTCCTTTGCGGATGCCCAGCACTTTTCCCTTGCTGTCTTCGTTTTTAAAGGTGAAGGTTGCTTTCACACCTTTAAAGGTTTTGAATTTGGCGCTAACGGCGTCGAGTATCTTTTTTGCATTGGGATCACTCTGGCCCATCGATTTATTCTGGGCAATCAGGCTTGCGGGAAGCAGAAAGGCAAGCAGTAGTACAACATACGTTTTCATTCTATCAGTTTAGTTACCCCGTTCAATTTTGGGGCCGTAAAGATACAATTTGCCACGGGAATAAGTGGCACAGGGTCTAATTATCAAGGTTTTAACAAGTTAGCCCAACAAGTCAAGATGCTGATCCAGTTCGGCCTCCGTTTTAATAAGTACTTCCCGTGCCTTACTTCCCTGGCTGCTGCCTACAATACCTGCAGCCTCCAGTTGATCCATCAGCCGGCCAGCCCTGTTGTAGCCGAGTTTCATGCGCCGCTGCAGGAGCGATGTGGAGCCCACCTGGTTTTGCACAATCAAACGTGCTGCATCGTTGAATAACGGATCTCTGTCGGACAGATCAAAGTCCTTGCCTTCCAGGTCTTTTTCGTCCACATACTCCGGTAACAAAAATGCCTGCGGATATCCTCTCTGCTTGCTGATAAATGAAACCACTTCATCCACCTCCGGTGTATCTACAAATGCACATTGCAAACGGGTAAGTTCGCCATTATAGCTGATGAGCATATCACCTTTTCCAATTAACTGTTCGGCACCGCCGGTATCGAGAATGGTGCGGCTATCCACCTTCGACGAAACCTTAAATGCAATACGTGCCGGGAAGTTGGCTTTGATGGTTCCTGTGATGATGTTTACCGATGGACGCTGGGTTGCGATGATGAGGTGAATGCCCACAGCACGGGCCAATTGCGCCAGGCGGGCTATGGGCATTTCCACTTCTTTACCGGCAGTCATGATGAGATCTGCAAACTCATCAATCACAAGCACAATAAATGGAAGATACTGATGACCTTTTTGCGGATTCAGTTTGCGGGCCACAAATTTCTCATTGTACTCACGCAGGTTGCGGCAACCTGCTTCTTTCAGTAAGTCGTATCGGTTATCCATTTCAATGCACAGTGCATTGAGCGTGTTGATCACCTTTTTAGTATCGGTGATAATGGCTTCTTCTTCCCCCGGCAGCTTTGCCAGAAAATGATTTTCAATATGGCGGTATAAACTCAACTCCACTTTCTTTGGATCGACCAGCACCAGTTTCAGTTGCGAAGGATGCTTTTTGTACAGCAATGAAACCAGGATGGCATTTAACCCTACTGATTTACCTTGCCCGGTGGCACCTGCCATCAACAGGTGGGGCATGGTGGTGAGATCAACAATGAAATTTTCATTGTCAATCCGTTTTCCGATTGCAATGGGTAATGAAAAATGGTTGTGCTGAAATTTTTCGCTGGACAGAAGAGTTTTCATACTCACTACTGTCTTTTTTACATTCGGCACTTCTATTCCAATGGTTCCCTTTCCGGGGATGGGAGCAATGATACGGATGCCCAATGCAGCCAGGCTGAGTGCGATATCATCTTCCAGGTTTTTGATCCGTGAAATACGAACACCTGCCGCCGGAACAATTTCATACAGTGTAACTGTTGGACCAACCGTTGCAGATATTTTCTGGATTTCAATATCATAATTACGCAGGGTACTGATAATCTGGTTTTTATAGTTTTCCAGTTCTGCCTGATCCTGTACAATTTTTTCACTACCGTGGTTTTCAAGCAGGTTAAGCGATGGAAACTTATAATCTTTCAGGTCGAGAAACGGATCGTAAGGGGGCAGGTTTTCACTTACAGATGGTTCTGTTACTCCTTCCTCGGGGGTTACTGCCGGAGCATTCTTGATTTCAAGTTCCAGGTCCTCTTCCGGAAGAGATTGTTTCTTACGTTGCGGCGGCTCTACCGGAGGAATATCCATTGATGGCTGCAGCACCACAGGTTCGGGAACCAGAATCGGATCTTCTTTGATTGTATTTGAAACAGGTGGCAACGATTCTTCCGCCTGTTCCCGAATGGTGAAATCAAGTAACGGGTCCTGTTCCTTTAACGGAGTTTGCACGGGAAACACAACCGGTGTGCCGTTATTTCTGAGTTGATTTTTGGGTTCTGTTTCCTTACTGGCTTCGGGATTTGATAGCTGATCTGCTTCATTTTCAGGAAGCGGCATCAGTTCTTCTTCACCTGATGCTGCTACTGGCTTTTCTTTTTTAGCTGGCAGTTGAAATACGGGATTAAAGCGCCAGATGAGATAGCTGAGCAGCGCAACAATCAGCAGAATGGCTGTTCCGGTTGTACCTATGAATCCTTTGAGCCAACGGGAAGAAAAATCGCCCATTGCGCCTCCCCAGGGAAATCCATACGACTCCAGGAAAAAAGAAAAAAATACAGGCAGTACCAGTAAACCAACCAGCACGTACTTGAGATTCCGTGCTACTGAAAACATTTTTTTTCCAAAAAGAAGATTGATACCCACTATGAAAAAAAACGTACAGAGCAGGTAAGAAGCGACTCCAAAACCTTGATAGAAAAACAGGTGGGCAATCCACGCCCCGATTCGTCCGAGCAAATTTTCAACCTGTAACTCTTCTGCAAATAAAAAACGGGACGCACCCAGCAATACTTTATCCTGATCTTCTTTCCAGGTAAACAGGTACGATGTGAACGAAAGAAACAACAGCACTGCCAGTAAAACAAAAACGGTACCGGTGATTTTATGAGTACGCTCATCCCTCACCAGTTCCTTAACTGAAACCTGTTCTTCCTGCTCCTGTTGCATCTCTTCCTTTTTGCCGGACTTCTGGTTGTCCGTACTCCGTTTACGACCCATGCAAACAAAGATAGCAAAAGCAGGAACGAGAAAATCAAGATTTGGGCTGCCTTTACGAATGAAAAATCCTAACTTTCATTCTTACTGCTATGAAAAAGTATCTGCCGATTTTCTTCCTTCTGCCTGTGGTCATTTCCTGTTATGGACAAAATGACTCCACTCAACCTGTATTACCGGCGGATTCTGTAACCAGTACCCGTTTCCTGGGACCTTACCTCTCTATCATGGCAGACCCTTCCGGTTCGCTTACAGCCGATGATCTGAAAGAAGAATGGTTCAGGAACTACAGCATGAAGGTGAGAAAACGGATATCAAAACGAGCCCAATCGGATGGATATGTTTGGTTTCGTTTCCGTTTAAAAGGCGACTCTGGCACAAGCAGTTCTTTTTATGTAACCACCGGCTCACTGACACGTGAAATAGTACTTTATCAGAAAGATCGTTCTAACCAGTGGAGAGAAATCAGACAGGAAGAACGTCCCGATGGACAAAAATCGTTTGCCCGGCTTACGTTGGCACCAACTACTGAAATAGAAGTTTTGGGCAGAGCCCGTTTTGCAAAGACAAACGTAAGCCTGTTCAGCCCTTATCTCATTCATGGCGATTACCTCAAGTATCACCTCTCTTTTTTACACAACCAGTGGTATGGCTTGGATACAGTCACCTATCTGCTGGTAGGAGCTTTACTCATGATGCTGATTTTTTCTGCAGGTGCATTTTTGCAGAATAAAAAAAGAGAGTTCCTGTTTTACTCTTTGTATGCATTGAGTCTTGGTATCTTACTCTACCTGAAGGCCATCACACATAACAAAACAGATGAATTTACGTTTTTCAATGAAGAATACCTTGACTATCTGCTGCTGATGGCCGGATATTTTTTTTACATCGCCTTCTCCCGTAATTTTTTGAATACAGGAACGGAAATGCCCTTTCTTAACCGTTTACTCATCGGTGCTGAAATCATCATCCTGCTATGTATCCTTGCATTTAGCTGGATGTACTTTACCGGCCAACACTACGACCACCTGAATACAGTTGAAAACACAAGTAAATACTTCATGATTTTCATCGGGCTGTGTTTTGTGATACTAGGCATCATCAAAAAAAACAAAATCTGGAATTACCTGATGGCCGGGAATATGGCCAACCTGTTTATGGCCGGCTTTTCGCAGTACATGATCATTTTTCCTTCTTCCAACCTGGTTCCCGAAAATGGCATATTCCGGCAATCGCTTTTCTATTTTGAGTTGGGCATTTTACTTGAAATGGTTTTATTTCTGGCAGGCTTAAATTATAAAAACAAAATTGAACTGATCGAAAAGGTAAAAATGAAAGAAGCCGTCAAACAGGAAAGCGAACGTAAGGAATATGAGAAACAGATTGCCGTACTGAGTGCCCAGCAGGAAGAGCGGAGCCGGATTTCGGCAGACATGCATGATGAACTGGGAAGCGGCGTTACAGCGATCCGTTTATTAAGTGAAATTGCCCGAAAGAAAACAAAGGATCATCCCCTTGAAGAGCTTTCCAACATTTCATTTAATGCCAACGACCTGATGGTGAAAATGAATGGTATAATCTGGAGTATGAACCCGGGTTATGATACACTTGACAGTTTTATCACCTATATCCGTTCATATGCTTCCGAATACTGCGAAGCTGTTCAAATTCACCTGAGTTTTATCATTGCTGCAGAAACACCCCATCACCTGCTTGCAGGTAACGTACGCAGGAATTTATTTCTCGTTATAAAAGAATCCTTAAACAATATCATTAAACACGCAGCTGCCACGGAAGTTTCGATTACCATTGAAACCAATAAAGAACTGGAGATCGTGATCACTGACAACGGCAGAGGTATTGACGATGCTCAAATGAGCAGGTTTGGAAATGGGCTGAAAAACATGAGCCGCCGGATGGAATCCATCGGTGGAAGTTTTGCAATCAGTTCCGGCAAAGGAACAACGACTACGCTCCGGGTTCCTTTGAACGAACAATCGTAGTGCTGGCTGCCAACAAAATAAGCCAACCGGCAATAAAGCTCACACCACCCAAGGGGGTAACTGGTCCGAGCCAACGGGGCACATCCAGACCACCTGCTTTCAAAAACGACATCGCATACAACGAACCGCAGAAAAAAAGAAGACCGGCACCAAACATCCAGGCTGCAATTCTGATTCTCCTGCTGGTGGTAAACAATTGAAGTATGCCACAAACTGCAAGTGCAATCGCATGATAAAAATGATACTGCACCGCTGTTTGATAGTTCTGCAGACTTTTATCATCCAGCAAGGGCTTCAACCCATGTGCGCCGAAGGCACCCAGGGCAACAGCAAGTGCAGCCAAAAAAAAAGAATATTGAAGAATTTTATTTTGCATAACGTCGTTCAATTCGTTCAAAGTTTTCGAGTGTAAGAAAGGATACGGGCAAATGAAATGTAGCCTGTGAATAACAGGGAGCCCGTTGATCGATACGCTCCTGGATAAAATCGTGAAGCAGATCATCAGGCACCTGTTGCAGCAGAGGCCGGGCTTCTTTTTCCAGTCGCAACCGCTCTGTTAAATCAACTGCATTGCTTTTGAGATAGATTGTTGTACCGGATGCATTCATCAACTTCATATTATTATGCCAGCAGGGAGTACCACCACCGCAGCTGAGGATAAAATCATCGAGATGCAGCAGTGTTTTTAAGGCGGTATGTTCCATTTTCCGGAATGCTTCCTCTCCCTCTTCTTTGAAAATGCGGGAAATGCTTTTTCCCTCCCGCAGTTCTATTTCCTGATCCAGGTCGTAGCACTTTAAACCGGAAGCTTCGCTCCACTTCTTTCCCCAATAGGTTTTGCCGCTCCCCATAAATCCAACCAGAAAAAAACGCATAACACAATGATTGCAGCGAAGGTACTTGAAATGCAGAAAGGAAATGAGCGTGCTGCCGCTGAAGCAAAAAAAAGCCCGCACCTCAGGAGGTGCGGGCTGTATCAAAAGCATAGCAGGTTATTCGCCAGCTGTTTCTTCTTTGCTTTCGTTGTCCATTTTCTTCTTCAGATCTGCCAATACGCCTAAATCACCAAGAGTCGTTTTCTCCACTTTGCTTTGTACATCTTTCACTGCTTTCTTGGTTCTTACCGCATCAGCTTTCTTTTCTTTGGCAACCGCTTCTTTTTCATCAGCTACTGCCTGTTCCCAAATACGGGTATGGCTGATTACCACACGCTTTTCGTTACGGTCAAACTCAATGACCACAAACTGAGCTGTTTCATCGGCCTGCACCTGCTTACCATCTTCCTTGTTCAGGTGACGGTTAGGAGCAAACCCTTCGATACCATAAGGGAGCTGTACCACAGCGCCTTTATCGTCCTTTTTCAGAACCGTACCGTCATGGATGCTTCCGATTGCAAATGTTTCTTCCAGCGCATTCCAGGGATCTTCCTCGAGCTGCTTATGACCGAGTTGCAGCTTGCGGTTATCTTTATCAATGCTGAGGATCATAGTTTCAATATCAGTGCCCACTTTCGTGTACTCACCGGGGTGATTGAAACGTTTGGTCCAGCTCAGGTCACTGATGTGAATCATACCACCAATACCCGGCTCCAGTTCAACAAACACACCGTAAGGAGTAATGTTTTTCACCAATCCTTTGTGCTTGCTCTCCACAGGGAATTTTTCTTCAATGGTATTCCAGGGGTCCTGAGAAAGTTGCTTGATAGAGAGGCTCATTTTGCGTGCATCCTTATCAAGAGTAACGATCTTGGCTTCATGCTCATCGCTCATTTTGAAGAATTCCTTCGCATTGATGGGTGTGTTGGCCCAGCTGATTTCACTTACATGCACCAGTCCTTCCACTCCAGGCATGATTTCGAGGAATGCACCGTAATCTTCAATATTCACCACTTTACCTTTCACCACTTCGCCTTCTTTGATGGTTTCTGCCAGTGTATCCCACGGATGCGGAGTCAACTGTTTCAGACCCAGGCTGATACGCTTCTTCTCATCATCAAAGTCAAGTACCACCACATTGAGTTTCTGATCCAGTTTGAGCACTTCAGAAGGATGCGTGATGCGGCCCCAGCTGATATCGGTGATATACAGCAAACCGTCTACGCCACCCAGGTCAAGAAACGCACCAAAGTCGGTGATGTTCTTGATGGTTCCTTCCAGTACCTGTCCTTTTTCCAGCTTGCTCATGATTACAGCACGCTGTTGTTCAATATCGCTTTCAATAAGGGCTTTGTGACTTACAACAGCGTTCTTGATGTTTTCGTTGATCTTAACCACCTTGAACTCCATTGTTTTACCAACAAACTGATCATAATCTGTAACGGGCTTCACATCAATTTGTGAGCCAGGCAGGAAGGTTTCCATACCAAATACATCTACAATCAAGCCACCCTTTGTTTTGCTGGTAACAGTACCAGTAACAATTTCGCCGGTTTTGTGTACTTCCACAATACGCTCCCAGGCACGGGTAATACGGGCCAGTTTACGGCTGAGGTGCAGATGACCTTCCCGGTCTTCTTTTTCCACCACCATTACTTCCACTGTATCGCCAACTGCTAAGCCGGGAATATCACGGAATTCATTGAGAGAAACCAAACCATCGCTTTTGAAACCGATGTTTACAACCACATCTGTTTTTGTTAAAGCAACAACCTGGCCATCAACCATTTCTCCATCGTTCACCTGCTTGAACGTACCGTCATAAACGGCATCGTACTTGGCACGCTCATCGGAATTGTAAATGGCGACATTGCGTTTGTCAACGCTCCAATCAAAATCATCATGTGCAGTCTGCACAGGTGCAACAGGTACATTTGGTGTCGCTGTAGCAGCTTCAGCAGCCTGCTCCTGTTGTTCAGCGTTTGAGTTAATAATTTGATTTTCAGACATAAAACGGTCCCGTTTGTTTTTTTCGGGGGTGCAAAGATAGGGCTAAAATCCACACCTGGAAAGGATTTGCCCGAAAATCCGGGGGTATAAATAAGATTGTTTTGCCTTTGTAAAAACAAAACAATAGCATCCTGAAAAATAGAAGTTTTAAAAATGAAACTATGTTGCATTAATTTTTCTATGGGTTTCGTACTTCTACGGTCTTTGTTATAAAAAATAAATATAATTTGATAGCGAATTAATCTTTATTCATCAAAATCAAAACTACATGAGAAAGCTGCTACTCTTTTTTGCAGTAACCTTATCTGCCTCATCTGCCTTTGCCCAACAGACGGATTTCTGGACACCGGTTCAGGAATCTGACTTGAAAGTGAACCTGTTCACTGACCGGGCAAAACCTTCCCATTACCAGGTGTACCGTTTAAACACAGCTGCTATGCAGACCCGCTTTGCAGCCGTTCCGTCTGAACGTTCGGTACAGGCTACCCAATCAAATTTTATCATTTCCATGCCTGTTGAAGGAAATAAAACAGAACAATTCCGGGTAGTGGAAGCTCCGGTAATGGATCCGAAGCTGGCTGCTAAATACCCAGGTATAAAATCTTACTCTGGTGTATCGGTATCCAATCCCGGTACCTCGATCCGTTTCAGTATGTCTCCGCAAGGATTCAATGGAATGATCCTGGCTACCGGAAAAAGCACTGTTTACATCGACCCTGCCAATCATTTATCGAACAAAGAACAACTGTACATAGCAGTTGCACGGAAAGATGTGGCTGATTACCGTCAGCCCTTCAACTGTCTCACAGAAACCCCCAAAGAAAAAACAGTTTCCGGTGGCGGTCTTTCGGGCCGACTGGCTGCTGATGACGGTTTGCTGCGTACCTACCGCCTGGCAATGACTGCCAGTGGTGAATATTCTCAATTCTGGCTGAATGGTACCGAAACCAGTGATGCCGAACGCAAAGCGAAAGTGCTGGCAGCCATGAACACACAAATGACCCGTGTGAACGGTATTTATGAGCGGGATCTCGGCATTCGTATGATTCTGGTTGCAAACAATGACCTAATCATTTACCTCAATGCAAGTTCTGATCCGTTCACTACTTCCAGCAACTGGAACAGTCAAACCCAAACTACCTGCGATGGTGTCATTGGCAGTGCCAATTATGACATCGGGCACCTGGTACACCGTGCAGCCAACAATGGTAATGCAGGCTGTATTGGTTGCGTTTGTACAGCCGGGTCAAAAGGACGGGGCTGGACAGCCTACCAGGATCTTGCCAGTGATTTTTTTGTAGTAGACTACCTCACACATGAAATGGGCCACCAGTTCGGAGGTAATCACACATTTGCCCATTCCTTCGAAGGCACGATTGCACAATGCGAACCCGGCAGCGGTTCTACCATTATGGGTTATGCCGGTATCACCGGTGCCACTACCGATGTGCAGTCAAACAGCAATGACTATTTTCATTCGATTACGATTCAGCAGATCTCCACTTATATTAAATCAACAGCCGGCAGTTGTTCTGTGAACACGCCGACCGGTAACACTGCCCCCACTGTAAATGCCGGAGCTGATTTCACCATCCCCCGCTCCACGCCGTTTACTTTAACCGGTACTGCCAGTGATGCGGAAGGAGATGCACTTACATACAGTTGGGAGCAGGTAAACGCAAGAACATCCACATCGCCAACGGTACCGTCCGCAACTGCAACCGCAGGTCCCAACTTCCGTTCTTACCTGCCCACCACTTCTACTTCCCGTACGTTTCCTTTATTGAGTTCTATCCTCGATGGTACTAATAATAATAAATGGGAAGTACTGCCTTCTGTAGCCCGTTCGCTTACCTTCCGTTTCCTGGCAAAGGAAAACCGGGTTGGTGGCAGCAATGCCAATACGGATGATGCGATTGTAACGGTGAGCGGAACAGCAGGTCCGTTTGCAGTAACAGCGCCCAACACCGGAGTAACCTGGGTTGGCGGCAGCACACAAACGATTACATGGAGTGTAAACAGCACCAATCTTTCGCCTATCAATTGTGCCAATGTGAAAATCAGTTTGTCAACTGATGGCGGACAAACCTTCCCGGTTGTGCTGGCAGAAACCACACCTAACGATGGCAGCCAGGCAATTACAGTTCCGGTACTGCTTTCATCGACCTGCCGTGTTAGAGTAGAAGCTGTTGGCAATATCTTCTTTGATATTTCTAATGTCAACTTCAGTATTTCTGATACAGCTCCTGCCTGTACCGATCCGGGCGGACTTGCATCCTCAGCCATTACAGCTACCGCTGCTACTGTGAGCTGGGCAGCAGTAAGTGGCGCTTCTAACTACACAGTTGAATACAAAGCCAGCAGTTCGTCTACATGGATTACAGCTGCAGCAGCTACCACTGCTACTTCTGTGAATATTACGGGATTAACTGCTTCTACCTTGTACGACTGGAGAGTTCGCACCAACTGTTCGGCCAGCAGCAGCAACTTTGTGCAAGCACAATTCACAACGGCAGCCGCTTCTACCTGTCCCGGACCGCTGGATGTTTCCACCAATGGTACTCTTTCCGGTGCAGCCACCATACCGTTGAATACAGATGTAAGAGGTTTGATTAACCCAAGTGGTGACAATGATTATTACCGATTCACTATTACAACAGGTGGAACAGCTACAATCACACTCACAACTTTACCCGCCAATTACAACCTGCGGCTGTATAACAGCAGTGGTTCATTGCTTGCTTCCTCTACACTAAGCAGTACCAGCAATGAAAGCATTTCCCGTACTTTCACCCCAGGCACATACTTTGCACGTGTGAACGGGCAAAACAGCTCGGCATTCAACGCCAGTAACTGCTATACCCTCCGGGTTGCCACAGGTACTGCAGCCCGTGAAGATTTTGCCAACATCGCTCAATCACTGCAGGTAAATGTGTTCCCTGTGCCGGCCCGTGATGTACTGAATGTTACTGTTGGCGGAACAGAGGATGCAAGAACCATCAATATATTTGATGTAAACGGCAAACGACTGATCAGCAGAAACGTGGTTCAGGGTGCAAATGCAGTTGACATTCAATCGCTCCCCGGAGGCATCTATTTGCTGAAACTGGAAGGAAGAAATGGCGAATTGCTGCACCTGCAGAAATTTGTGAAACAATAATTCAACTCACCAGACTCATAAAAAAACATCCGGCAATTGCCGGATGTTTTTTTATACAGAAAGGAATTAAAAATAGAATGAGTATCAATACACTTTATCCTGCATTTCAGTAATCTGCTGCACATCCTTTTCATCAAATACCAATGCTTTATTGGCAATAGCTTCCCGCAACACATCGTTAATGGTAACAACACCCTTGAACTCCTGGTCATCAAATACCACCAGGTAGCGGGTTTTATAACTATTCAGTAACTGCATACATTTCTCAACCGTATCATGAATGCCAATAACAGGCAAGGATACACTCATCACCTCTTTTACCGTAGCAACATTACTGCTCAGTCCTTTCAGAATTACATTGCGGCTATAGTCCCGTTCGGAAAAAATTCCTGCAAACTGATTTTCTTTTGTTACTACCAGGTAGCTCAGATTTACTGAACTCATCAGTTGAAGTCCTTCAATTACTTTTGCATCAGCATCAATAAAATTAAAGGCCGGGGGTTTTGATTGCAGAATATCGGCAGCTGTACGCATAGTTTCCTTTTTTTGTTCACTTTATTGATACCTAAACTTAAGAAAAAAACAGCTTGAATGAACACACAGAATTTGGGTAACCACCCTAAACATTTTGTGATCTGCACATTTAATCTGATTTTTACCCCTCGATTTCAGAACTCATGGCAACCGCAAAACAAACCAGGAAAAAAGAACCGGTTATTCTAATCACCAACGATGATGGAGTAACTGCGCCCGGTATACGAAACTTAATCGAATCGGTAAAAGGACTCGGTAAAATTGTAGTGGTTGCACCGGATAAGCCGCAAAGCGGAATGGGGCACGCTATAACTATAGGCTACCCGTTACGCCTGCACGCAGTTTCCTTATTTGAAGGAGTTGAAGCCTGGCAATGCAGCGGAACACCGGTTGATTGTGTGAAACTGGCCGTAGATAAGGTTTTGCATAAAAAGCCCGATATCTGCCTCAGCGGCATTAATCATGGAGCTAATCACAGCATCAATGTTATTTACAGCGGTACTATGAGTGCTGCCATTGAAGCCAGTATTGAGCACATTCCCAGCATCGGATTTTCACTTTTGAACTTCAGTATGGAAGCTGATTTTACAGCTGCCCGTCATTATGCCCGTAAGCTGGTGGAGCAGGTACTTGCATTGAAAAACAAAGACAACCATTTGTGCCTGAATGTCAATATCCCGAATGTTGACAAGAGCCTCATCAAAGGAATGAAATTCTGCCGCCAGGCTTATGCCAAATACGATGAAGAATTTGATGAACGAAAAGATCCGGCAGGTCGCCGTTATTTCTGGCTTACCGGTGAATTTAAAAACTTTGATAAAGGAAAAGATACCGACGTGTGGGCCCTGCAGCACAACTATGTAAGTGTTGTACCCGTGCAGTTTGATCTTACTCATTACGAATTAAAGAAGCAATTAGAAAAAAAACTGAAATTCTGATGCTGAAACTTGATAAATACCCATTCGGAATTGCCATAGGTGCGCTTGCTCCCATTCTTGGTGTTGTCTTGTACTATCTGCTGAAGGTTGATCCGCAGGCAATGGGATTCGGTCGGTTTATTCAATATTTTTTTGAAACAAAAGCACTTTTAACAGCCGTAGGCAGCCTGAGTCTTATCGCCAATATTATCCTCTTTACTGTATTCATTAACAGCCGCAAAGACAAAACAGCCATTGGCATTTTCGGAATGACAGTCATGTACGGACTTATTGTTCTGTATGCGAAATTCTTCATGTAATGTTCACATACAGGTGAGAAGCATTGTTTTCCCGGGGCTTATCTGTTTGTAACCGTGTGAGGAATGAAAGCTTCACGTGTACCCCTTTGCCCGTACCATTTTTTGCCGTATTTTTACTGTCGTCTTTACGAAGAGGCAACATCTATAACTCAAACCTTGCTAACAAAGCTTGACCTTATCATTACATAACAACACGGCAACCCCACTCAAGAAACAGCAATCCTGCATTACAACCAGTTGGGATGATGGGCATCCATCCGATTTCCGGTTGGCAGAACTGCTGGCTAAATATAATCTCAGGGGAACCTTTTATATCCCGAAAACAAACCAGGAACACGAAGTAATGCCGGAGAGCGGCATTCAACAAATTGCCTCCCATTTTGAAGTTGGCGGTCATACGCTGGACCATATAGCCGTTTATGAAACGAATGCTGCTAACTGGGAACAACAAGTAAGCAGCTGTTACGATTGGCTTTCGGATCTGTTGGGTCAAGAACCGGTGTCTTTTTGTTTCCCAAAAGGTCAGTACACAACAATGGCTGCAGCAGCCGTAGCCAATGCAGGGTTCCGTTTGTCCCGAACAACTGAACTGCTGCAAATTTCAGCAGATGTCAACCGGCAACACCCCATTCTACCCACAACCATCCAGGTATTTGAGCATACCCGGACTACCTATTTCAAACATCTATTGAAAAGAGGAAAGATGCAATCATTATTGCAATGGATTTCTGCACATGCACAAAAAGAACTCGAACTGTTAACAGATACATATATTCAGAAAGTTGTTTCAAACGGCGGTTGTTTTCATTTGTGGGGTCATAGCTGGGAAATAGATGAATATCAGCTATGGAACAAACTGGAAGCGATTTTCAAGCGTTTGTCTGCAGTTACTGATATACGCTCTGTGGAAAACCGGGAACTACTTTCTTGAAATTCTTAAAAAAACATCTATGGCCTCCAGTGTACTGTTCATACTGCATTTGCCGCCACCGGTTCATGGTGCTGCCCAGGTTGGAAAAATGATTCTCCAAAGCCGGCGAATTAATGAGGAATTTGAATGTCATTTTCTCAATCTGGCCACGGCAAGAGCTATGGAGGATCTTGGCAAACTGAACTTTATCAAACTATTTCTGACGATGAGAGTGTTAGCACAAACATTTTACTTGCTTATAAAAGTAAACCCCGCTTTGTGTTACCTTACTTTATCGGCCACTGGATTTGCTTTTTATAAAGACATGATGGTGGTGGCAATACTCCGCCTGTTCCGGAAAAAAATTCTGTTCCATTTTCATCATCAGGGAGTACAAAGTGAGTCTGCGAAAAGGCCCTGGAAAAAACGCTTTTTCCGTTTTGCACTTTCGCATAGAAAAGCAAGTGCGATTCTTTTATCTCCCGCCCTGTATTATGATGTGAAAGATTATATTTCACCCGATAGAATCTTTTACTGTGCTAATGGCGTGCCGGATATTCAGCAACAAAAAAAAGAGGTACGAAACAACCCATCAGCTACTGCCCGTATTTTATTTCTCAGTAATCTGCTTAATACAAAAGGGTTTCGGTTTGTACTTGATGCCTGTGAACAACTTGCAAAAGAAGGGCATTCGTTTGAGTGTCATTTTGCAGGTGAGTGGAAAGACATCACTAAAGATCAGTTCCAAAAGATGGTAGAAGAAAAGGGTATCAGTCACCTGGTAAAAGCACACGGAAAAGTAGCCGGTGAAGAGAAGTTGCAATTGCTGCGGGAAGCCGATTTTTTTGTTTTACCTACATTGAACGATGCATTTCCGCTTGTACTATTAGAAGCGATGCAACATCATCTTCCGGTTATCAGTACGTATGAAGGAGGTATTCCTGAGATTGTACAACAGGACCTGACCGGATTTCTCATTTCAAAAAACGACCTGCCAGCGCTTACAGATAAAATAAGAATACTGATACAAAATGCTCCCTTGCGTTCACAAATGGGTGAACAGGCAAGACAACGGTATGAAGCTATCTATACAGTCGAATCCTTTGAAGAGCGGTTTATTTCGATCCTGCATAAAAACCTAACCAACGTTTTCTAGAGCGGATTTGAAGCTTGCTGCTGTTCTTCTTTTACGCTTATTTCAAAGTGATTACGAAATTCTTTGTTTGGTTAAATGAGAAGAAAAAACACCAACAGGGAGCGGGTGGCTGAGCCTCCTTTTGAATTCAGATATGATACCGTACTTCTGTAACAGGTTCGCTTCTTAACTTTACGCATCCATGAGATATTACATTATAGCAGGAGAAGCCAGCGGCGATTTGCACGGAAGTAACCTTGTTAAGGCATTGCATCAGCAGGATCCGAAAGCCTTAATCCGTTGCTGGGGCGGCGATAAAATGGAACAAGCCGGCGCTACTGTGGTTAAGCATTATCGTGAGCTTGCCTTTATGGGCTTTGCGGAGGTACTGATGAACCTGCGAACCATTCTCAGGAACTTATCCTGGTGCAAAAAAGATATACTTGCCTTTCGGCCAGATGTAGTGATTCTGATTGACTACCCCGGTTTTAATCTGCGTATTGCAAAATGGGCCAAAGAACATCAGTTAAAAGTCGTTTACTACATTTCACCACAGGTATGGGCCTGGAAAGAAAACAGGGTAAAAATGATGAAGCAATGCATTGACAAAATGCTTGTGATTCTTCCTTTCGAAAAAGAATATTTTAAAAACCGCTGGAACTGGGAGGTTGAATATGTAGGGCATCCATTACTGGAGGAAATAGATCAGTTCCTGCATCAGCCCCCGCCCGCACGTTTTTCAGAAAAACCCATCATTGCACTCTTACCGGGCAGTCGTAAGCAGGAGCTTAATCAAAAATTACCTGTTATGCTGGAAGTCAGCCGGCATTTTACTGCTTACCAGTTTATAGTAGCCAAAGCTCCGGGGATTCCTGACGAATTCTACAATTCCTTACTGCAGGGCTACCCGAATGTGTCTGGTGTTAGCAATCAGACCTATGCGCTTTTACAACAGGCTACGGCTGCATTGGTAACCAGCGGCACAGCCACGCTGGAGACCGCTTTATTTGGAATACCGCAGGTGGTTTGCTACAAAGGAAATGCCATCAGTTACCAGATTGCGAGGAGACTTATAAAAATCCGCTACATATCACTCGTAAATCTTATTTCAGAAAAAGAAGTGGTGAAAGAGCTGATTCAGGATCAATTGACCACAGACAATCTGAGAGCCGAATTGGTAAAACTCTTACCCGGAGCTCCGGAGCGGAAACACATGCTTACAGCCTACAAACAACTCAAAGAATTATTGGCAGCAACCGGTGGCGCATCGCAGTCGGCTGCTTCGCATATCCTGCATTTTGTAAACGGCAAGTAAGTTTTCACTACGAATCGGAACAAAACACTCATTATGATTTGAATCATAATGGACTCGTATAACCTCCGCTACATTCGTATTCTGAATTCTTTCACCTTTAAAACAACTAAATATGAAGTATCGTTTCCTGCTTATGATTGCAGCGTTATCAATTACTGTGGCCTGCAATGAAGCAACCAAACCAGATGCCGCAGGTAATACAGCTGCAACAACAACAGATGGGGGTCAGTCAACTGTGCAAGATGATGAATCGGCCAAAGATATTGTGAAAATTGCGGCTGGAAGTGCAGACCACACAACCCTTGTTGCAGGACTAAAGGCAGCAGAATATGTAAATGTACTTGCCAATGCCGGCCCATTTACCGTTTTTGCTCCTACCAATGCTGCATTTGACAAACTTCCTGCCGGAACCCTTGATGACTTGTTGAAACCGGAAAACAAAGACAAACTCCGTAACATCTTGGAATATCATGTATATGTGGGTGTGCTGAAAGATGCACTGATGAGCGACGGACTTACGTATGGCATGGCCAGCGGGCATAATGCAACGATTGGCAATAAGGATGGTAAGCTCTCTATCAATGGGGTGAACATAATTGCTACAATTCCAGCCAGTAACGGTATCATCTATGTGACAGACGGTGTTCTGCTGCCGCCTGCCAAATAATTCAACAACAAACAAAACTTCCGGACGACATCCGCTTTGTGCGGATGTTGTTCCTTTTCTGCAATGATGAAATTGCTGGTTCTATTATTAATTGCTTCTGCCACAAGCTTGTTCAACAGCTGTATGAATGCTGATGTGTCCAATCATAAAGACCTGGATGAGAACATGCTGGACATCATGATGTATCACGACAATCTTGGCTTATATCTACGGGAAGGAAACCGGGATTATGCACTATGGCTCGTAACAGGACTTGACAGCAGTCTGAAGGTGATCAGCAGCAAATTTGACCGCCATAGAAAGCTGAAAGAACCGTTCAACAAATCCTATAAGGAGGAACTATCCCCTTCCATTCAGCACATCAAAGCCGCCTTGAAAGAAAATAACCAACCGGCAGCGATTGATTCTTACCAACTACTGACCAGGAAATGCAACGGCTGTCACGTTGACCTGGATATCAACAAAGAAGTGGTAGACAGAAGTAGGCCAATGGCAGAGTAAGTGCATTTAATAAAAAGAATCGCTTCCGGCACTGTTTGTGATTTTGATCTGCATTACAGTAGCTATCGACAGCGCCCGTTGTTTTATCCGGAAGGCATGATCGCCTTCGAATAACTCATCAACCGTTTGTTGAAACAGTTGAATCCATCGTTCAAAATGAGCTGCCTGCATTGGGCATTTATCGTGAAGCTTCTGATGTACTTCCATAGGATTTCCTGAATAGGTGCCGGTATGAAAAATGATATTTTCCCAGAACCGGTACATCACCGGAAGATGTTGTTCCCAGTTTACCTGTACCACTTCTGTAAAAAAATGATGGATAACATCATCCTTTTTTACTTTTTCATAAAACGTATTCACCAGCAACTCAATATCGCTATTCGTAAGAATATCATTCTTCATATGAAAAAGATTTAATGCAGGATTCTATTATAAATCCTTATTCTGAAACTGCTTTACCGAAAACCAAACCGGCACCACCGACCACAACAAAAGAACAGCAACTGAAATCAATATGCCGGCCAAACCACCAAAGAATTCATGAAACACAGCGCCCGTGTAGCCCATCAATGCTGAAATGTCCAACTGAAGCAACATGAGCACACGTGACAGATCCACGGGGTTCAACATCGTTACAACAATCATTGGCTTTTCCAAAGGATAATCACTCAGCTGAAACAGCAGCAGCATCACAACTGCATCATAAATCAACGTAAAAGTAAACCATAACAAAATGGAGATACCGATTCCCCTGGCTTTATCCCTGGTACGAACTGTTGCCAGCAATGCAATGCCGGTGAATATAACAGACTGAAACAATCCTGAAACAAGCAACATCAGTCCTGTAGCGGAAGGCTCGTACAACAAAACCGGCACACCTGTTCCGGCAAGGAACGCAAGGGAAAGACTCATTGCCAGACCGGCATATAAACTTAACCACAATGTATTCCGCTTTAAGGGCTGTGCTACCAGCAGCTCAAGAAACTCAGCAGAATTATACACATAGATTGTTGAAAAGATAATACTGACCAGCGGAATAAAAATCAGTGTGAGGTTCATCAGGCTCAGCACCCCTTTGGTTGTATTGGCATCCATATTAAACACACCTGTTGAAATGATGAGCAGCACGGCTGTGTACGCCAGCAGAATCCGGTTCCGCAGCAGATCCAGCATTACATATTTTATGATTGTCTTCATTTGAACACTTTTTTCAATCAAAGTGAATGACTGTTTCCTTCAAATTTTATCTATAAAGTTTACTCCTTTTCACTTTTGCTTCATCACTTGTGCTATGGCATTGGCCAGCCGTACCTGACCGGTATCTTCCCGCAGCTGGTCAAGGCTTTTGTGAAACCGGAGACGACCTTCCTGCATATAAACGATTTCACTGACCAGGTCGTCCATTTCACTCAGGATATGTGAGGTAATCAGAATCAGTTTCCCCTTTTCCTTTTCCTTCATAATTTTCTCTTTTAATATTTCAGCAGCCAAAGGATCCAGACCGGCGGTGGGTTCATCAAGAATCAATACATCAGGATTGAACAGGAAGGCCAGTGATGCACTCACTTTTTGCCTCGTACCGCCGCTGAGCGTACGCATTTTCTTGTTTTGAATGGCC
Organism: Chitinophaga pinensis; assembly: GCA_943368955.1. Classification (GTDB taxonomy): domain Bacteria; phylum Bacteroidota; class Bacteroidia; order Chitinophagales; family Chitinophagaceae; genus Lacibacter; species Lacibacter pinensis_A. The sequence continues at coordinate 830,604 of CALRLY020000001.1, read as the reverse complement.
GGCAATTCAAATGCAGCGATCAGATCTTCATCCAGCATTTGAGTTGATTTCCGGATGTCTTTCATCATTGAAATCACCTGCGCAATAGTCATATTATCCGGATACCTTCCAATCTGCGGCATATAGCCTATCCGTTCACGGTACTTCCAATTATGATGAATGTTATGCTGATCAAACGTAATAAAGCCACTATCAGGCACCACCATTCCCAGGATAGTCTTAATGAGCGTCGTCTTTCCACTGCCATTCGGTCCTATTAACCCAATTGTCTGACCCTTATTACAGGTAACACTTACATTATCTAACGCTTTCAGTTTCCCGTATGTTTTGGTTACATTGGAAGCAATAATCATACATTACATTTTTACGGGTTTCATCAGGGGATAATCGTCTTTCATTTCCAGCGGTGTCAGTACCGGCACAATTTTCTCCACCTTATCTATCAAAGTAGCTATGAAACTCCGGTACAACATCATACTATAGGGATTTCGTTCTGTAATCATCGCATAAAGGCTTACCGGCCGGTAGGGAATATCGCCAATTCCGTTGCGGTTGAGATCATATCCTTCATATTTATCCCAGTAGTTGTGTTCAAATCTGCTCAGCACCAATTCTCCATTCGTTGCCACATCGAATGAATTATTCAGAAAGTTGTTGCGGGCAATTTCATTGTCTATACAATTCGCCTGAATTTTCAAAGCCCATCCGTTTTTCTGAAAGAGATTCATCTCCATTTTTAAACGGCTGCTGCCTTCCATTAAAATACCAACACTGTTATTGAGAAACCGGTTGCTGCTCACGGTGCCGTCGCTGATATCTTTCAGCAGAATACCATATGCCGCACTACCCCAGTTATCGGCAAACACATTGTAATGCATATGAATGCGGCTTGAGTACATAACCGCCACTCCTGCTCCGTTATCCTGAAACGTATTATTTATATAAGTATCATCATTGGAAAACATAAAATGAATTCCGTAACGTACGTTTTTAAAACTATAGTTATTTCTGATAAAGGAATTTGTAACAAATTCAAAATAAATACCATCCCGGTGACCTGTAATTACATTGCCCTCAATTTTGAGACTATCACTTTTCCAACAGTGAATTCCATTGGCCGAATTAATTTCATCCTTCGCATCACTGCGAAGTTTATTGCCAACAATTGTACAGGCAGTAGTGTGTTGTGAATAGATACCAAAGAATGTATTTTCAAACTGATTGTTACGAACAGTAACATAACGGCTCTCAGCAATGCGGAGCGCCGCAATATCCATATAACTGCTACGGCCTGAGTTACGGAATACCAATCCCTCGACAACTGTGTTACTGGCTTTAATGGTGAGAATTTCAAATTTTTTCTCACCATCAAGAACAGGAAAACTGATTCCCTTTATATACAATCGTTTATTTATAACAAGTTGTCCTTCTTTATAAACACCTGCATAAATAAAAACGGTATCGCCAGCAGTGGCATTATTCACAGCCTGACTGATCCTTGCAAAATCTTTCCCTATCCCAACCGAAAAGATTTTACCCTGCACCATCAGACCTGCAAGCAACAGTACTATGGTAAAACTAACTTTCATTGATTTCCAATAATGTCTTTCCAGGTGATACTTTGTGCCTTCCATTCAGCCTGGAACTGCTTTTTGTCTGCTTCCGATTCAAATGCAGCAATATCACCTGCCATCGGACCACGGATTTTATCACCTTTCAACAGGTGAGCTGTTTCAGCAGGAATAAGTTTTTCTTTTTGGGCATAATCCACGAGATAAACATTGCCGATTTGATCAGCAGCAACCTGGTTCGATTTCAGAAACGAAAGAAGACAACGGGAATCATCAAATTTATACACCTTGCCTTTTTTAGTAACGATTTCAGCCCCGAAACTGCGGTCACTGATGATCATTTTGCAGGAATGACAGGGATCATTCCCAAAGCGGATGGGTTCCGGGCCTGTATTGCACCCCTGTGCCAAAATGAACAAGGGGAACATGAATGCAGCAAAAGCCTTTTTACTGTTGATCCTTGATTTACGAAACTCCAGGTAACTGAAAGCAACCAATAACAATCCCACTACAAGGAATATATAGCCACCCACATCGGGAAAACTATAAGCACCGAAATTGAGCAATTGTTTAAATCCAATCAGCGGAGGCTGATAGGCCATACCGGGAACAATGATGGCGGCATTGGGATCCAGGTTGTGCCCATATTCGTATTCCCAGCGGTAGAAATCATACATCGCCACAATTCCAAATAACACAAACAAGCCTGTGTAAGTATAGAACAACCAACGACGGTTGATCAATGCCACAATCAATCCCAGCAGCGCAAAAAAGCTGATTATATAAGGCAATAAAGTAAACTCAATAAAATCTTCTGTATGCAGTGTTCTCATTCCGATGTAATGGTTTAACCCATTCACAACCTCAACATCTCCCCCAATTTTATGCGGATAAATTTTTAATCCAAGCCCCTCGGGATATTGCGGAGCTGTCAGGTCAATACGCCATAGTGGAAACAACAGGGAAACACCCAGTGCAACAGCGGAGACAAAGGTGATGATGCGTGCCCGTGGTGAAAGTTTGTTGCTCATGTTAGTTTTTTAATTCGTCTGTAAAAAGGCCTGCCATAACCTGCGTTATGGTTATGACAGGACTTTCTGATAATCATCTTACAAGAAAAACATTAGAAAAGGATATTAGACTCTCGTTTCATTAAAGCCGGTTCTGCCTGAAAGAAACATACCGCTTCAAATTTATTTTTTTGTACTCTCAGCGACATCCGCTCCCTTTTTCCCTACGTGGTAGGTTAAAGGAACACTACTTCCGGCGGGAGACACTCTGATGTATCCCTGCATTTCCTGATGCAATGCACTACAGAAATCGGTACAATAAAACGGAACCACCCCAACACGGTCGGGCACCCATTTCAAAGTTTGTGTTTCACCAGGCATAATTAGCAGTTCAGCTGTATTGGCACCTTTCACCGCAAAGCCGTGAGGCACATCCCAATCCTGTTCCAGGTTTGTTACATGGAAATAAACTTCATCTCCTAACTTAATACCTTCGATATTATCCGGTGCAAAGTGTGAGCGGATCGAACTCATATACACATGTACTTTGTTTCCTTCCCGTACAACTTTTGCTTCTTTTTCACCTTTGGTCGCATAAGGATGCGTATTTTCTTCAATCTTGAAAATCTTGACACTGTTTTTGGAAATCAGTTCTGCCGGAGCAGCCTGCGCATAGTGCGGTTCACCGATGGTGGGAAAATCCAGAATCAATTGCATTTTATCGCCGCTGATATCAAAGATCTGTGCACTTTGAGTTAACTCCGGACCAGTAGGCAGATAACGATCCTTGGTGATTTTATTGTAGGCAATCACATACTTCGGTGAAGGTTTTTTACTATCACCGCCAGGAATACACAAGTGTCCAATTGAATAGTAGGTTGATACACGATCCAGCACTTTCAAATCCTTTATATTCCATTTCACAATTTCACTGCTCACGAAAAACGAAGTATATGCATTTCCTTTTCCATCAAACTCGGTATGTAAAGGGCCAAGTCCCGGCTTTTGTACTTCTCCGTGCAGTGCTGCTTCATATTTGATTACGGGCAATCCTTCAAACTCACCCTCAAAGGTTTTGTCGTTGATCGCTTTGGTCATTTTGGTAAATGAAAACACAGGAATCAATGCAGCCAGTTTACCACTTCCTACAATGTATTCACCCGTTGGATCCACATCACAACCATGCGGTGATTTGGGACAGGGAATGAGATAACAGATATCTTTCAATACAGTCGGATCCAATACAGTTACTTCTGTTCTGATTTCGTGTTTGGCAGAATGCGATTTTTCGTCATACACATTGCGTGCATATTTTACTGTTTGCTTAGTACCCTTACCTGCCTTTACATACTCTTCGGCTTTTTTCCAGTTTACTGCAAGGATAAAATCTTTATCCCGTTGGGAAGCATTTACTTCCAGTAATGTATTGGCCTGCTCACTGTTGTAGCAACTGAAGAAAAACCATCCATGGCTGGGGCCTTTTCCTGCATGACTCAGATCGAAGTTGACACCCGGAAGCATTAATTGAAAAGCAATATCCATGGAACCCTCTTTCGATACGCTGATAAAACTAACCGTGCCTTTAAAATTCTTTTTATACGTATCAATAGGTACATCTGTATTGTTTCCCATCGGAACACTGAAACGTGTACCAGCCACCACATACTCAGTATTTTCTGTGATGAAGGGAGAAGAGTGATTACCGGCACTATTAGGCAGTTCTATGATTTCTGCGGTGCGGAATGTTTTCAAATCAATACGGGCCACCCGGGGAGTATTATTAGCGTTTCCAAACACCCAACGTCCATCAATTTCACCATTGGTTTGTGATAGCTCTGTATGGTGCAGATCATCCCAGGGAACAAAGCCATGACTGGTCATAAGCATGGGCTTTGTTTCCTCGCTGTAACCCCATCCCTTTTCAGGATCCACAGAGAACACTGGAATTACACGAAACAAACGTCCACTGGGCAACCCATAAACACTCATTTGTCCGCTGAAACCACCACTTACAAAATTGTAATAAGAATCGTATTTGCCTGGCGGAACATACGCTTTTTCAGCGGCTCCTGCGGTAACGGCACTAGCTGCGCCTTTGGGCTTACAGGCAGCAAACTGCAGCGCTGAGGCTGCCACAAGCAGCAACAGCAGAGATTGAAACATCTTCATGTGATTTGTTATTAAGGTTTAAGAAGAAATACAGTCGTTATTTAATGCCGTCATTTTTACGCATAAACTCAAAAACATGACGGGCATCGTCATCAGTTAATCCCTGGTTGGGCATACGTACCAGACAGATTTCCAACTGCGCCATAGCTTCCGGATCTTTCTCCAGCATTTCATCCGGATTGGTGGCAAAATTCATAATCCATTCTGCAGTGCGCCGCTTGGTAACATCTTTCCATCCGGGACCTACCAACCGCTCATCTGTCAACTTATGACAACTCGCACACTTAACTTCGTATACTTTGATTCCTGCATCTGCCATTGTAACATCCAGTTCCGCTTTAACCTCCACTTTTGTAAATTTTCCAGCGCCCCGCTTGGGATCATAGGAAGGATTTGCATTATCGGCTGGTTGTACAGATTGTGTACTACCGGAATTTGACTGATCCTTTTTTTCAGAATCATTACCGCCACATGCATATATGAGGCCGGCAACAGCAAACAGAACGAGCATTTTTTTCATACCAGAAATATTTATTAATGATTGTTATGCAAGATTACCAACAGCCATAGGGAGTCTTTATGACTGGAATCATAATTGAATTTTCTTTTCAGAAAATGGCTGGAAAATGAACTCTTTTATAAAAGAATCAGTCAAAAAAATGATAGAAATCAGTTACACACCTACAGGTGATAAACGATTCATTACCTGAAAAGTTAATTACTTTGCGGGTGTATGCCTGCAAAAGAATCCTGTGTCATCAATCTTGATTTGCTCCTTGCCTGGGGTGCCACTTTTCATCAACTGGAGAAAGGTCAGGTTCTTTTTTGTGAAGGCGACATCTCCCATTTCTACTACCAGGTAACCGAAGGAAAAATAAAAATGTGCAACAGCATTGAGGAAGGGAAAGAATTCATCCAGGGGCTGTTTTTTCCGGGGCAGAGTTTTGGAGAACCTCCGCTGTTCGATCATCAAACTTACCCTGCCAGTGCAGTTGCCGAAACAGAAGCCACCGTTATCAGGCTCAGGAAAGATGCATTTCTGAGTTTACTGAAAGATAATTTTGATATTCACTTCTGCTTTACACAAACACTTGCAAAGCGGTTGCGTTTTAAATCCATGATTGCACGTGAAATTTCCTCTTACGGGCCCACACACAGAGTTTTTGCACTGCTGAAAGAGTATAAAAAAGCATATCACACAGAAGACAACAAACCATTCCTGGTTGATTTAACCCGGCAACAAATTGCAAATATGACCGGCTTACGTGTGGAAACAGTGATCCGTACCATTCGCAACCTGCAGGATGAAGGCTTTGTACGTATTCAAAAAGGCAAGGTCTTTCTTTGATGTGATCAGAATCATACTACAAACACAAAGATTTCTTTTTTTTTGCTGCTATGGAATCAACCATTTGTGCTACGTATAGATGGACCCGGCTGGCACTGGTGAATCTGACCGTACTGGCAGCTGTAGGATTGTTACTACGGTACAAAATTGTATTCCCCCTGCCGTTCATTGATCAAAAGAACCTGTTGCATGCACACTCTCACTTTGCATTTGCAGGTTGGGCTTCCACTGCAGTATATGCTGCATTTCTACATGTAATGCAGTTAAACGAAGGACAAGCCCGGAAATTTGAACGCCTCTTGTGGATACAACAGATCAGCAGTTATGGTATGTTGCTCAGTTTTCCGTTTCTGGGTTACGCACCTCTGTCCATTACTTTCTCCACGCTTTCCATTCTTGTTTCTTATGTTTTTGGCTGGAAGTCCTGGCAACATCTGGCTGTAGTGGAACCCTGTGTTGGCAGACATTGGTTCCGAACTGCAATTGTTTGTAACGCACTGGCCTCTGCAGGAACTTTTGCACTTGCCTGGATGATGGCAACGAAAAACCTGCACCAAGATTGGTATTTTGGTTCGGTCTATTTTTATCTGCACTTTCAATACAACGGATGGTTTCTCTTTGCTGTATTAGGACTTTTTTTCTACAGCCTGCGCAGGCAAGCAACTGCTAACACCCGTTTCAAAACAGAAATAAACCTGTGGCTTCTTTTAACCCTTGCACTCGTTCCATCTCTTTTTCTTTCATGGATGTGGATGAGAATCCCGGACTGGATGTACCTGAGCGGCGTTCTTTCATCGGTTATGCAATTGTGCGCCCTACTGTTATTTTTGCTCATTCTGAAAGCAACTCCCAACCAAATCTTTGGTAAACTGCCTGTTTCCGTAAAATGGCTGGGTGGTTTTTCGTTGCTTGCATTTACTTTAAAAATTCTGTTTCAGGCACTTTCTTCCATCCCCTTTTTGAATCACTATGCGTTTGGGCTTCGCCCGATTGTAATCGGTTTTCTGCATCTTGTGTTACTTGGATTTATCACCCTGTTTCTGATCAGTTGGTTTTTGTACCAGGGATTTATCACACTTGACAGCAGGCAGCAAAAAACCGGCATCTGGATCTTCTTTTGCGGCATCCTCCTGAATGAACTGATCCTTTTTTTACAAGGTCTTGCTGCTATTTTTGCAGAAACAATCCCCGCAGCAGGTTATCTGCTTGTTTTTGCAGCAGCATCCATGTTCATCGGACTGGTTCTGTTAACAAAGCCGTATTGGCAGTTAAACAAACCACAGAACTAAGAGAAAATTCAAAAGCTTTTTATACATTTACAGTATCAAATCCACCTTTCTTCAAAAACCCTATCTCTGAGGTCCTGTCCTTCGAATAAACACATCTGATTGCAGCCTGCAACCCTTAACTGCTAAAAACGACACTATGAAACATAGTCATGCGTGCACTTCTGTTTTCAAGTTAACCTGTCCCGGAAAACGTTCCCAGGTTTTTGTTCGGTTCTTCCTGTTTACACTGTTGCTGGGAACTTCGTTGTTCTCCGATGCGCAGAATGCAATTGTAACAGAAAATCTATTGCCCGGCTCTCCTAAAACAGATTGGGAAATTCCGAATGCAGATGCAGGTGATCTCAGCATCCAGGGATTTGCTACCGACATCAGTTTTAACAAGGGACAAACGGTCCGTTTTAAAATCAACACACCGGCAATTTCTTATTCTGCCCGCATCTACCGGCTTGGATATTACCAGGGTAATGGTGCCCGATTTATTGCAAACGCCGCTATTACCGCCGCTCTTCCGCAAACGCAGCCGGCTTGTATATCCGATCCTTCAACCGGTTTGGTTGATTGCGGCAACTGGAGTCAGAGTGCTGAATGGACCATACCGGGAACTGCCGTTTCAGGTATTTATATTCTTCGTTTGCAACGAACAGATATTGCGACCACCAATTGCAGTCATGTTATTTTTATTGTGCGGGATGATGCCAGTACAGCCGACCTTTATTTTCAAACTTCCGATGCCACCTGGCAAGCCTATAACGGATATGGTGGCTACAGTTTGTATACAGGCTCTGCACCCTACCCTAACGGTAGAGGTGTGAAAGTAAGCTATAACCGCCCCATCACCACCCGTGGCGGCGGTGGCGGAAGTTCGCAACCCAACTTTGTTTTCAATGCTGAATACCCCATGGTACGCTGGCTGGAACGCAATGGTTACAATGTAAGTTACTGTACCAATGTGGATGTTGCCCGTTTTGGATCGCTGCTCCTCAATCATAAAGTATTCCTCTCCGTTGGTCATGATGAATACTGGAATACAGAGATGCGTAACAATGTGGAAGCAGCGAGAAATGCCGGCGTACACCTGGCCTTCTTCAGTGGTAATGAAGTGTACTGGAAAAGCAGGTTTGAAAACAGCGTAGACGGATCGGGCACACCTTACAAAACACTTGTCTGCTATAAAGAGAGCATTGGCAACCTGGGCGATGCCGTTTGCAATGGCAAATGCGATCCCGACCCCAATACGTGGACTGGTTTATGGCGTGATGGTTGTGATTTTCCGCCTGCTGCCGATGCATGTAAACCGGAAAATGCATTAACCGGACAAATCAGTTATGCTGCCGGAACCGCCAATCTGAAAGTTCCAGCTACGTATAAAAATCTTCGCTTCTGGAGAAACACCTCCATTGCCAGTTTAGGTAGCGGACAAACAGCCACACTTCCGTACGGCATTCTTGGATATGAATTCGATTACGAGCAATATACCGGCAGTTATCCCAATGGCCGTATTACCTTATCTAACACCAATGTGTTTGGCGTAACCCATAAACTCTCTCTTTACAAGTATGTAAACGGCCCCGTTTCGTCGTGGGTATTTGGTGCCGGAACCATACAATGGAGCTGGGGCCTGGATGGCGACCATGACCAGGGAACCCTGCCGCCGAGCAAAGATATTCAGCAGGCAACTGTTAACCTGTTTGCTGATATGAATGTGCAGCCCGGTACACTGCAATCCGATCTCATTAGTGCAACCGCCAGTACGGATATTACTGCCCCTGTTTCCCTTTTCACCTCTCCTGCAAGCGGTGGTAATGTAATCGCAGGCTCTGTTGTAACACTTACAGGTACAGCATCCGATGCAAATGCCGTTGGCGGTGTGGAGATTTCAACTGACGGAGGCACTACCTGGCGTGTGGCCGAGGGTATGAATACCTGGTCTTTTTCGTTTACAGCGCCGGCAACACCCGGGACCATTACCATCAGATGCCGTGCTTACGACGACAGCGGTAATATGGAAGCAACAGGCGCCTCGGGGCCGAATGTCATCACCCTCAACATCGTGGCACGTCCCGACCCTGGTGCAGGATTTGGCAACGGTGCCATCCTCGTTGTACATAAAAACACAAACCCGTTCAGCAAGTATACCGCTGAACTGTTGCGTGCAGAAGGATTGAACAGTTTTGATGTAGAAGAGATTTCCAATGTAACACCCGCAGTTCTCGCCAACTATGATGTAGTTATTCTTGGCGAAATGACCATGACTGCCGGTGATGTTACAAACCTTACCAATTTTGTAAATGCCGGAGGAACCTTGATCGCCTTCCGTCCTGATGCACAACTGGCACCCTTGCTGGGATTGACACCAGTAGCAGGAACACTCAGCAACCAGTACCTGCTCATTAATAATTCGGGCCCTGGCACAGGCATCGTAAATGAAACCGTTCAATTCCACGGTGCAGCCGATTTTTATACACTGAATGGTGCCACTTCGCTGGCTACCCTGTATTCATCGGCAACCATTGCCACCATTTATCCGGCAGTAACCACTCATACAGTTGGCAGCAATAATGGTAAAGCAGTTGCGTTTGCATTTGATCTTTCTAAATCAATTGTGTACACCCGCCAGGGCAACCCGGCATGGGCCGGACAAAACAGGGATGACCTGGGTGGACCAGCCGGGCCTATTCGCCCCAATGATTTATTTTTTGGAAATGCACCCGGCGATCCCCAACCCGACTGGATTGACTTTAACAAAATTTCCATACCACAGGCCGATGAACAGCAGCGTTTTCTTGCCAATATTCTGCTGCAAAGCAACCTGCACCGTAAGCCCCTGCCCCGCTTCTGGTATTTGCCCAGCGGACATAAAGCGGCAGTTGTATTGGCAGGTGATGGACATGGTAACGGAGGCGCTGTAAAACGATTTGAAAAACACAAACAACTATCCGGCACGTTTAACACACCTGCCGATGTAGCCGATTGGAAAGCAGTAAGAGGTACCGTTTATCTGTACCCCAATGCACCTATCACCAACCTGGAGGCCTTGTCGATGCAGAATGATGGTTTCGAATTTTCATTGGGTGTTGATGCTACCTGCACCAACTTCACACCTGCATCGCTGGAAACAGTATTCAATACACAATTGGGGCAATGGGCCACTCAATTTACCGGTCTCACCCCCACTACGAACCGGGCCGAGTGTATGTTATGGTCCGATTGGGCCACAATGGCTAAGAAGGAAGCTGAAAAAGGGATCCATCTTGACATGACCTATATGTACTTCCCCGACAGCTGGCACCTTGACCGTCCCGGAATGTATACTGGCTCAGGACTGCCGATGCGCTTTGCTGATGCCGACGGTTCGCTGATTGATTGCTACCAGGTTCCCACACAAATAGATGACCAGTATGGAATAACGGTAGCCACACACATCACCTCACTGCTGAATAAAGCTGTTGGACCTGAAGGCTACTACGGAACCTTTGGCACCAACTTCTTTGCAGATATTGATTTTTCGCCGGCATCAGACCTGGTGATTGCAGAAGCCAAACAACGCAACCTGCCCATCATCTCCGCAAAGCAACTGCTTACCTGGCTCGATGGAAGAAACAGCTCATCTTTCAGAAACCTGAGCTGGAGCAGCAATACACTCACGTTCGTTCTCAGCACCAATCCTTCTGCCAGAAATATCCAAGCCATGCTGCCTGCTTCTGCCGGCACCGGAACAAGATTAATTTCAGTAAGCAGAAACGCCAGCCCGGTTACCTTCCGCTTTGAAACAATCAAAGGAATTGAATATGCATTTTTCAATGTTGAGAGCGGTAATTATACAGCTGTGTACGATGCATTTACCTGCACCACACCAAGCGCTTCACTCATCGTAAGCCCAACATCGGTATGCAGTGGAGATGGAACTGTGTCGCTTCAATTAAATGCTGCGACCGGCACAGCCCCTTACACAATTGTTGTAAACGGAACAACGTATAACAACGTACAGGCAGGTGTACCCTTCCAGACCACCATTCCGGATGAAGTAAGTATTTGGGATAACAGTGTAGTGGGCGGCCCGGCAGAAAACGTACTTACCCCATCGATTGAGGTAGGTGTTAAGTTCCGTTCTTCGGTCAACGGTTATATCACCGGTATCCGTTTTTACAAACTGCAGTCCAATACTGGTCCGCATACCGGCAGTCTCTGGAGCGCCGGTGGTGCTTTGCTGGCAACAGCCACTTTCACCAATGAAACACAGGAAGGTTGGCAAACCGTGAAGTTTGCAAGTCCTGTGTTTATTACAGCTAACACAACCTATACGGCTTCTTACTTTGCGCCGTATGGTCAGTTCTCCGGTACACCCGCTGCCTTTAATACAGCAGGCATTACAAACGGTCCGCTTACCCTGCTTCAGGATGGTGTGGATGGTGGAAACGGTGTGTTCAAATACGGAGTTGGCGGTGTGTTTCCCGATGATTCTTTCAATGGAACCAACTATTGGGTGGACGTAACTTTTGTCCCCAACCTGGTTACAGCGCAGAGCCGCACCTTTACGCTCAGCAGTATGACAGACTTTAACAACTGCAGTAACGCCGGTCCGGTAATCAGCACAGCAAGCGTTACTGTAAATCCGTTGCCCTGTAACAGTCTGCCGGTAGAGTTGCTGAGCTTTAGTGCATCGGCCAAACAAAACGATGTGCTGCTGAACTGGATAACAGAAAGTGAACAAAACAATGCCGGATTTGAAGTACAACGCAGCACTGATGGCCGCAAATGGATTGTTCTTGGCTTTGTGAATGGAGCAGGTTACAGTAACTCCCGGTTGCAGTACCAGTTTACCGATGCTGATGTTGCGCCAGGACGCTACCTGTACCGCCTGAACCAACTGGATGCAGATGGCAAGCAGAAGTATTCGGCCACCGTGGCAGTGGTAATCAACGGAGCAACAGGATACCGGTTGGGCCAGAATTTCCCCAATCCGGCTACTGGTGAAACTACCATCTCTTACAGTCTACCAGAACGTGCAGAAGTTACAATCGGGCTGTATGATGTGCATGGCCGGCTGGTACAGCTGCTGGTAAACAGAACGCAGCAACCGGGAACGTATAACTTCACCCTGCCTGTATCGAATCTTCCGAAAGGACAGTACCTCTATCGGATGCAGGCCGGCAAATTCAGTGCAGTGAAAAAACTGGTAGTTCAGTAAGCCGCATCAAAAACAACATAGAAATAAAGCCATCCCCCGGGGGTGGCTTTTTAATTTTTAAACAGGGGCAGAATCACCAGGCGAAGCAGAATGATCAGCAAGGCAAATAAAAAGAGGAAAATAGATATCCGGTTGATGCCATGCATGTACTTCATCCACTGGGTTTTGGGACGGCTGGGATCAGGCTTTTTGAGATACAAATACTCGGCAATCTGGCTAAGAATACTCATAAACGGTTTTTAATTCAAACAGTTGTTGCCCGTAAAAGGTTCAACCATCTTCCCAACACAAAGATGCAACATTCCTGATTTGCTTTACCTTCGGTTCTTCTAAAAATTACATATGCCACGCATTGTTTTCGCCGCCTTCCTTCTTTTGTTGAATGCCTGCTCGGCAAAAGAAGAATCGTTGTTTCAACAAATCAGTTCTGAACAAAGCGGAATTACATTCAGCAACATCATTGTAGAAAATGAAATGCTGAATATGATCAACTATCAATACCTCTATAATGGCGGTGGTGTGGGTATTGGTGATTTCAACAACGATAGTCTACCCGACATTTACTTTACATCGAGCCTCAGCGAAAACAAACTGTACCTCAACCGTGGCAATTTCCGCTTTGAAGATGTTACCTCTGTTGCCGGGGTTGGTGGCGAAAAAAAATGGTGCCGGGGTGTAACAGTGGTTGATATTAACAACGACGGACTGCTCGACCTCTATGTGTGTGCCGCCGCCTGGCAAAAACCGGAGTTGAAGAAAGATATACTCTATGTAAACCAGGGTGTTACTGAAACAACCGGCATTCCGCAATTCAAAGAAATGGCTGCTGCATACGGATTGGTTGATACAGTAAGTACACATATGGCTGCTTTTTTTGATTATGATAACGATCAGGATCTTGATCTCTTCCTTGTGGTAAATGATCTGAACCAGGAATTTCCGAGCACCTTCCGGAAAATAAAAAACGACGGCAGTGGTTTCACGAACGATGTGTTGTACCGGTGCGACTGGGACGAAACAAAACAACATCCTGTGTATAAAAACGTAACAAAAGAAGCCGGTATTACATGGGAAGGCAACGGTCTGGGCGTTTCGATTCTCGACATCAACAAAGACGGCTGGAAAGATATTTACATCAGTAATGACTACCTCAGTGGTAATACCTTGTATGTCAACAATAAGAACGGTACGTTTACCAACCGTATCAACGAATACTTCAAGCATGGAAGCCTGAACGGAATGGGGAATGATGCGGCCGATATCAATAACGACGGACTGGTTGATATTGTGGAAATGGATATGATGCCCGAAGATCAGTACCGGCAGAAGATGATGATGAACCCGGTGGATTATAACTGGTACCTGTACACCGAACAATATGGATTTCCATACCAGCTGGTGCGCAACACCCTGCAGGTGAACCAGGGGCCCCGGCTGCTGGAAGGAGATTCCGTTGGTGCTCCTGTATTCAGCGAAATTGCTTACTACAGCGGTGTACCCTTTACCGACTGGAGCTGGGCGGCATTGCTTATGGACATGGACAATGACAGCTACAATGATCTGATGACCACCAACGGGCTGCCGAAGGATGTAACCGACCTCGACTTTATTGCCTACCGTGACCAGAGTGCTGCAGTTACCCTGAACGAAGCCTTGCAGCAACTTCCCTCGGTACAGATCAGCAATTATATTTATCGCAACAACGGCAATCTCACCTTCACCAATAAAACCAACGACTGGGGCTGGAATTTCCCCACGTATTCTGCCGGTATTGCCTATGCCGATTTCGACCGGGATGGCGACATGGATATTATCATCAATAACACCAACCAGGAAGCAACGTTGCTGGAAAACAAAGCCAGACAACAGAAACAACAAAACAATTATCTCAATCTACGTTTCCGTGGAAGTACCTCCAACATGAATGGGCTGGGTACCGTTGCCACCCTTTATCATGCAAACGGAATTCAAACAGCTGAGTTATCACCCTACAGAGGCTATATGTCGTCGGTTGAAAACATGCTGCACTTTGGTCTTGATACCATCCATTCCATTGACTCCATTTTGATTCAATGGCCCGATGGAAAAGAAGAAACGCTAACCGGCGTTACAGTAAATCAAACGCTGCTAATCAGTCAGTCAGCCAATGCAAAAAACAGACAAACAGTTCCTGCTTCAACAGCGGAACACAATTGGTTTACCAATATCACCAAACAAAGCGGCTTGCAGTTTTTGCACCAGGAGGCCGATTTTGTTGATTTTAACCTGCAGCGTCAACTACCGCACAAATTTTCGCAAACCGGTCCGGCGCTGGCATCTGCTGATCTGAACGGAGATGGATTGACCGACCTGGTAGTTGGGGGATCTGCACCCTATCCATCGGTGATTTTTTTCCAGCAGCCCGGTCAAACATTCACACCCCGCCTGTTAGCAGAAGGTCTCAAACAACTTGCAGATGATGCAAGCATTTGTGTGTTTGATGCAAATGGCGATAAACATCCCGATGTATATATTGCACGTGGCGGGATGGAACTGCCGAAAGGTGATAAAGGATATGCCGATCAATTATTCATCAATGATGGCAAAGGAAATTTCCGGATTGATAGTGCTGCATTGCCCGGAATTTATGCAAGCAAAAGCAGTGTGAAAAGTGCTGATATTGATGGAGACGGCGATCTGGATTTATTTGTAGGTGGCGCTGTCGTTCCGGGTGAATATCCGGTCCCTGAAAGCGGATACTTGTTACGGAATGATTCAAAAAACGGAATCAGCCGGTTTACGCTTGTTACAAATGAATTGGCACCGGAGCTGACAAAGATCGGTCTCATCAGCGATGCTGTTTGGGCCGACTATGATAACGACCGGGATCCCGATCTGATCCTTACCGGCAAATGGATGGGCATCCACCTTTTCAAAAATGAAAACGGAAAACTGAAGTTGCAGCAAAATTCGCTGGATGAGGAAACCGGCTGGTGGAATGTTATTACAGCCGTTGATATTGATAAAGACGGAGACCTGGATTTTGTAGCAGGAAATTACGGTACAAATGGCTATTTCAACGGCAACAAAAAGGAGCCGGTAACTGCTTATTATGCTGATTTTGACGGGAACAACCGCTTTGAACTTTTACTGAGTACCTGGAGACAAGGTCTGCTTCACAGCGAACGTAAAGAATACCCCGTTGCGTCAAGGGATCAAGTGGCTGAAGAAATCCCTTCTGTGAAAAAACAATTTGCCAGTCATGCTCCGTATGCCAAAACAGATATGCCTTCGTTGCTGAAAACTTTTCCAAACAAACCACAATTCGAAAAAAAGGCTGTGAATTTTCACAGCATCTGGATTGAAAACCTGGGTAAATCAGGCTTTAAAGTACATGAACTACCAGCAGCTGTTCAATGGAGCCCGGTGTATGGAATTGCGGCCGGTGATTATAACGGCGATGGGTCAATTGATTTGTTACTGGCCGGTAATGAATACGGCATGCATCCTATGCTGGGCCGCTACGATGCATCGAATGGCGTTCTATTGCAAGGCGATGGAAAAGGCAACTTTTCGCCACTCAGCATTTTGCAGAGCGGCATTTTCATACCCGGCAATGCAAAGTCTGTGGCAAGTTTTCCGATGGGGAACCGAACAGCCATAGCGGTAGCACAAAACAGAGGTAACCTGCTGCTGTTTCAGCAAAAGAAGTAAGACAAAAACAAACGTTTGTCTGAAATATCAATTTTTTCAAGCGTCTGTTTCTTACTATCTTTCGCCCTACGGTTGCGCCATCTAAAACCCATGTGCTATGTCATTTGCCCAGGCAACCGGTTTGCAGCAATTTAAAAACCAGGTTGGAATCAAGTTTCAGCTGTACAACAGCTTGTTTACCTCTTTACCGTTTCACCGGATTGAGCGTACAGGTATTTTGTTATCACTTCTCCTCACCAATTGTGAAGATGGTTACAAGAAAAAACAAAGTCCGCTTGAAATACTGGATGATTTCTTTAAACGTCATACCAACTACACCAAAGAGCAGGAAAAAATTGATTTACTTTTTCGCTTTATTCAATATGCCGAACGGCAGATTGTATTGTTTGATGCGCTGGAAGATGCTGCTTTCCGTGAGGTCAATGATATGCAGGGTGCAGGTACCATGAAACACCTGCTTAACGAAGTGCAAAACCACCACAAGGAAGAGGAGCTGCTGAACAAACTGAATGATTTTGAAATCAGGATGGTTCTAACGGCCCACCCTACCCAGTTTTATCCGGGTTCGGTTTTGGGCATTATACACGACTTATCAAAAGCACTGGCAGAAAATAATGCCAGTCAGATTAATACCTATTTACAGCAATTGGGTAAGACGCCATTCTTAAAACGTCAAAAACCCACACCTTTTGATGAAGCAATCAGTTTTATCTGGTTTCTTGAAAATGTATTTTATGCTGCGGCCGGTAAAATTTACAGCCATCTTAAATCGCAGTTACAACTCGGTGTGGAGTTTAACAAACAGTTGATCCGGATGGGCTTTTGGCCCGGTGGCGACCGTGATGGAAATCCGTTTGTAACAACCGATATCACTTTAAAAGTTGCTGCCGCCTTGAGAGGCGCTGTCATTAAATGTTATTACCTCGATGTACGGAGACTGAAGCGCCGCCTTACCTTCCGGGGTGTTGATACATTACTGAGCGAGTTGGAAACCAAGCTTTACAATAATATTTTTATTCCCGGCTACACCACCTTCTTAACCCAGGAAGAAATTCTTACAACGTTAAAAGAAATTCATTCCATCCTCATTCATCAGCACAACGGATTGTTTGTGCAACAGGTGGAACACCTCATCAGCCGTGTGCAAATCTTTGGATTGCATTTTGCGACACTTGACATCAGGCAGGACAGCAACGTACATACAAAAGTACTGGCAGCATTACAGGCAAAGAATCAGGAGTTGGCATTTGAATGTTTGCCAGGCTACCGCATTGATGTTGAACCGGCCGAAGAATCTATGGTACATGATACGCTGGAAGTAATGAAAGCCATGAAAACCATTCAGCAAATGAATGGCGAAGAAGGATGTAACCGATACATCATCAGCCAGTGTACCAAAGCTGAAAATGTGCTGGAAGTATTTCAGTTATTCCTGCTGAGTGGTTGGGAAAAAGAACAACTCAACGTAGATATTGTTCCGCTTTTTGAAACCGTGAATGACCTGAAGCATGCAGGTGAGGTGATGCTGCAGTTATACAAAAATCCATTGTACCGTTCGCACCTCAACAAACGGAACAAAGTCCAAACCATTATGCTCGGCTTCAGCGACGGTACAAAAGACGGAGGCTACCTAATGGCCAACTGGAGCATTTATAAAGCCAAGGAAGAACTGACACGCATTTCAAAAGAAAATGACATTGACGTTGTGTTTTTCGATGGTCGTGGCGGCCCTCCTGCCCGTGGTGGTGGCAAAACACATAAGTTTTATGCTTCGATGGGGAGTAATATTTCCAATAAAGAAATACAACTAACCATTCAGGGTCAAACGGTGAGTTCCAACTTCGGCACCATTGATGCAGCCCAGTTCAATATTGAACAATTGCTGAATGCCGGCATTACTAATGATTTGTTTGGCGCCTCTAAAATCACACTTACCGAAGAGGAAGAGAAGCTGATTGTGGATCTTTCGGAAAGAAGCTATCAATCCTACCTGCAGCTGAAACAACATCCAGGCTTTATGCAGTACCTGGTTGATATCAGTCCCCTTCGTTATTACAGCGATACCAATATTGCAAGCCGTCCCACCAAGCGGGGAGCATCCAACAGGCTGGAGTTAAAAGATCTGAGGGCCATTCCCTATGTGGGAGCCTGGAGCCAGTTGAAACAAAATGTCACCGGTTATTTTGGTGTGGGCACTGCTCTGCAACAAATGGAAGCGGCAGGCCGTTTTGCAGAAGTGAAAAATCTGTACCAGCGTTCGCTCTTTGTAAAAACACTGATCGACAACTGTGAAATGGCGATGAAAAAGTGTTTCTTCCCGCTCACAGAATACTTAGCAGATCATCCTGTTTACGGCGAAATCTGGCAAATGATTCATGATGAATATGAACTTACCAAGAAGTATGTGCTGAAGCTGAGCGGTAATACGGAGCTGATGGAAGACTACCCGGTTGAACAACTCTCGATTCAAATGCGGGAACGGATTGTACTGCCGCTTCTCACCATTCAGCAGTATGCCATTGCCCGTTGCCGGGAAATGAACGAAGCCGGTCACCCGGCCGAACTGAAAAGCGCATTTGAAAAACTCATCATCCGATGCTCGTTTGGTATTATTAATGCTGCAAGGAATTCTGCGTGACAATATTAGTATCACCTTTCAAACATCCGTACCAGCTTTGTTGATACGGATATATTATTTCCGAACAGAGAACTCTTCTCCAACATTCCCGATCAAACCTGTAGCCGGTAAAGACAAGGAAATGCACCTGTCTGCTCCCAACTAATTCTGTATTTTTGCCCGTTCCAAAAAAGAAACTATGAACAAAGTACGGGTTGGACTGGTGCAGATGAGTTGTACCGCCCATAAAGAAGAAAATCTGCAAAAAGCAATTGCCGGCATTAAGGACGCAGCAGCAAAAGGTGCACAAATCGTTTGTTTGCAGGAATTGTTTACATCACTTTATTTCTGCGATGAAGAAAACTACGACAACTTCCTGCTGGCCGAAGCCATACCGGGACCCGCAACGGATGCACTCAGTACTGTTGCGAAGGAGCTTGGTGTAGTGATCATTGCTTCCCTGTTCGAGAAACGAACGCAGGGATTGTATCACAACACCACGGCTGTACTGGATGCAGACGGAACCTACCTGGGCAAGTACCGGAAAATGCATATTCCTGATGATCCGGCTTATTACGAAAAATTCTACTTCACACCGGGTGATCTTGGTTATAAAGTTTTTAAAACAAAATTTGCAACCATTGGTATTCTCATCTGCTGGGATCAATGGTATCCGGAAGCAGCAAGAATTACTGCACTCATGGGCGCTGAAATTCTGTTTTATCCTACTGCCATCGGCTGGGCCACTTCGCAAGATGAAGCAACGAATACCGAGCAGTATAATGCATGGCAAACCATTCAACGGAGTCATGCGGTAGCAAATGGCGTACACGTAGTAAGTGTAAACCGGGTGGGACTGGAACAGAATGGCGCCATGAAATTCTGGGGCGGTTCGTTTATCAGCAATCCCTTTGGAACACTGCTGTACAAAGCATCGCATGAAGCAGAAGAAGTGCATGTCCAGGAAATTGATTTAACAAAAACTGATCGGTACCGGACACACTGGCCTTTCTTAAGAGACCGGAGAATTGATTCGTATCAGCCAATAACGAAGCGTTTTATTGATGAGGAATAACAATCAATAATTATTAATTTATAATTATTGATTATTTATAAAACTTAACATGACAACTTCTACTCCTAAACAATCAGGTTACTTTTTCCCTGCCGAATTTGCACCGCATGAGGCAACCTGGCTTTCCTGGCCACACAAAGAAGCCAGCTGGCCCGGCAAGATTCACACCATCTTTCCTTTTTATGCAGCCTTTATTAAGGAACTCACGAAAGGTGAACTGGTACGAATCAATGTGGCTGATGAAACAATGAAGCAATTTGCGGTTGAGCAGTTGCAAAAAAAAGAAGTGGACCTCACTAAAGTTCAATTCTTTTTCCACCCTACAAATGATGCCTGGTGCCGGGATCATGGACCAGCGTTTCTGATAAACCCAAATACGGAACAGAAAAAAGTAATTGTTGACTGGGGCTACAATGCGTGGGGCGATAAATATCCTCCCTATGATCTGGACGATGTGATACCAACATTAATCAGTCAGCATTTTAATGTGCCTGTATACCATCCGGGAATTGTTATGGAAGGAGGTTCGGTTGAATTTAACGGTAAAGGCACTTTAATGACCTCAACTGCCTGTTTGTTAAACCCGAACCGGAATCCGCATTTAAATCAATCACAAATTGAAGCATACCTGATTCAGTATTACGGTGTTGAGCAAATACTGTGGGTAGATGAAGGAATTGTTGGAGATGATACCGACGGACATATAGACGATACCGTTCGATTTGTAAATGAAGACACTGTGCTTACTGTAATCGAAGAAAACAAAGCAGATGAAAACTACGAACTGCTGCAGCACAATTTACAACAACTGAAAACCATGCGCCTGCTGAATGGAAAGCAATTGAACATCGTAGAGCTTCCCATGCCTGATGCCGTAGTGTATGAAGACCAGCGGTTGCCTGCTTCCTATGCAAATTTTTATATCGCCAATCAATCTGTCATTGTTCCCACATTCCGTTGTGCAAAAGATGAAAAGGCAATAGAGATTATTCAGCAATGTTTTCCCACCCGTTCGGTGGTGGGGATTGATTCCACCGATATCATTTGGGGGCTAGGCAGTTTTCATTGCCTGAGTCAGCAGGAGCCTCTTGCAGAATGAAAAACCCTCCATGGACATGGAGGGTTGTAACGATTGCTTGCCATAAATAAACTATGCGAAAAAGAGTTGGTGTCAGAAAGAATAAACTGCCGCAACAATAAAACTGGTATTACTTTTTGATGCATTTGATTTAGCATCGGTATAAATACCGGTACCTGCAGATTCAAACCTTATTTCAGGAATAATTTTAAAAGAACCCATTTTAAAATTGGCTGAAAGGGTATTTGCAAAAATCGACGTTCCATAACCCAGCCTTGACTGTTCATCATTAAAATATTCACTCCGCAGAGTGAGTCCAAAAGCTGCCGTAGGATCATAATTCAAGTACCCTGCAGCACCCCACCAGCTTTCTGTTGTAAGATTTTTCTTTGTTGTACCATCCCATGCTTTAGAACCGTTGAGTGTACCATTTACACCAATGCTGAATTGATCGTTCAGTGTAAAATTTGCTACTATATCAAACTGATTTACAAGTGCAGTATCCGGCGCCTTACCTCCTACATAGTTGAGGTAAAATTTCACTTTTTCAGAAGCAGCATAACTATACTGGGCAATGGCGTATTTAGTTTTGATTTGCCCTTCAGGAACAAGTCGCATATCTGTTGGATTACTGATTCCCAGCATAAAGCCATGTTTGCCCGAACTGTATTCTGCTTTCAAACCTGTGTGCGAAAACGGTCCGCTGCTGAACATGTAACTCATACTATAGTTTCGGTTCAATTGCGGATCAAGGAGTTCATACCCTACATGTGTACCCCAGGTTCCAGCTGTGAATTTTAAATTTTCAACAGGTGTATAACTAACGTACAACTGCTTTACAGCTGACATTATACCCTGGTCATTGTAAGAAAACTCAGCAGCCCGGGTACCAAAACCAAGGTCAGCCACCATCCCGATTTTAGATCCTGTGTGCTCAAACTTCACGGAAGCCATACCCAGTGAAAAAGCATTTTGGGTTTTGGTGAAACTGGTAAAGCTGTTAGCTGCCTGTTTGCTGAAATCATATTTGAAGAAAACATCGGCAGAACCTGTGATGGTAAGTGAAGGTTTCGTTTCCTCCTTTGGCTCAGTGGTTACTTCACCCGTTACAGGTGTGGTAGTACCGGTTCCAACAGAAGCCTCCTGTGCAATAGAAGAAACAGAAATGAAGAATACAGCAAATAGTGTTGAAAAGAATTTACGTAACATTGTGTAACATTTAAAGTGTTAATAAGGGTACAGCCGGTGAGCTTTGTCCAGAAACTCATCATCATGGCTGTACCTTTTTAGTAAGTAACCAATTTGTTTGTCGGGCTTATATTTCAGAAGGAATTGTTTCCTGAATTTTTCCTCCGTTGTTTACCAACAGATGTCCTTGCATATATTTCTCATTATGCTGCGATTCATCCAGCCCCAGCACTTCTTCATCTTCGGTAACACGAAGCGGCAGTACAAGGCTGATGAATTTGAAGATTCCGTAAGAAACCACAAATGCATACGCAGAAACAATGAGCATGGCTTTTAACTGAGTAAAAAAGAAGGATGGATTGCCATAGAATAATCCTTGCGGCCCACCACTGATGCCATGTACCACCTGGCTGGCAAATACACCTGTAAGAAGCATACCCACCATTCCACCAAGGCCATGGCAGGGGAATACATCCAATGCATCATCCAGTTTGGAGCGTTGCTTGATCCCCACAGCAATGTTGGAGATGATGGCAGCCACCACACCTATAATAATACTCTGTGGAATACCTACAAACCCAGCAGCAGGTGTGATTGCAACCAATCCAACCACGGCACCGATACAGAAACCAAGCACAGAAGGTTTTTTGCCTTTGATCACATCAAAGAACATCCACGCAAGTCCGGCAGCAGCAGCAGCCGTATTAGTAGTTCCAAAGGCGTTTACGGCCAATGTGGATGAGCCTACTGCAGATCCTGCATTGAAGCCAAACCAGCCGAACCAGAGTAACCCTGTTCCTATAAGCACATAAGGAACGTTGGCTGGTGGAATTTCCTGTTGCTCCTGGTGGGTAATGCGGCGCTTTAGTACAAGGGCGCCTGCAAGAGCAGCACAGCCGGCTGTAATGTGCACAACAGTTCCACCTGCAAAATCCCAAACACCCATTTTAGCCAGGAATCCTTCCGGGTGCCAGCTCCAGTGTGCTACAGGGGCATACACTAACAGGCTGAACAGAACAATGAAGACGATGTAAGCAGTAAAGCGGATCCGTTCTGCAACGGCACCCACAACCAGTCCGGGGGTAATTACTGCAAACATCAGCTGAAATAAAGCAAACAAGGTTAAGGGAATGGTTGTGGCAAGGGGCCAGGGGGCACCTGCTTTCACACCTTTGAAAAAGAGGTAGGTGGTTGGATTACCAATAAAGCCGCCAATGGAATCGCCAAAACTAAGGCTGAATCCAACAGCAATCCAGAGAACACCCACCACACCGGCTGCCACCACACTTTTGATCATGGTGGAAATCACATTTTTCCGGTGAACCATTCCACCATAAAAAAAGGCGAGTCCGGGTGTCATTAAAAAAACAAGTGCGGTTGAAACTAAAACCCAGGCAATGTCGGCTGTGCTGTAACCGGCATCAGCAGCGGGGGTAAAATCCGCTTCCGGGGAAATGAACATCGCACCTAAGGCAATGGCAAGCAGCAATACGAAAGGAAGAACAGTTTTTGAAGAAATTTTTGCCATGTCTGTTAAAATTTAAATTTTTTAAGAATAAAAAACATTTTCAATGAGCACAAAATACATTTTTTTAAAACTTAAAGCTATAATTTAATACATATTTATATTTATAATGTATATAAATCCTGATTCTATTTTGCCGTTTCGCAGCTAGTTGTATCACGAAAAAGTAAGGTCGTAACAAAGCAGAAACTTCGGAACTACCAGCTAGCGTTCTTTCGAACGCCCTTTTTATCGGATCTGGCAGTGGCGGTAGTGTGTCCGACTCAGGCAGGCAAAAAGAAACCCCGCAGCCGTTATTTGGTTTTTGTACTACCCTCCATTGAATGAAGGAAGACAAACCAATGTGCGACTACGGGGCTCCCGATTAAATTATTGACCCTGTTACCTTGAAATTACAGATTGATGAAGAAAGCTAATTTGTAAAAGTCGTTATTGCTGAAGGATGCATCATCGGTCAAATCAGCACCAAATGAAAAGCGCATACCGGCAGCTCCTTTTGACACCTGGATGAAAGGGCCGATCCATTGGTAACCATCAGCACGGTCGAGCGTACCACCGCTGAAACGCTTACCTCCTGCCAGGTACAGGTTTTCAAAATGAGCTCCAAAGGCAAGCCAGGGTGTAGCTTTTACCCCTGCATTAATCCAATAGTGCATATAGTTATTGGTAGCCTGTCCGCTTGCTGTGGTTTCGTTACGGAAAGCTGCATAATAGCCGCTGTAGAATTGTCCCAGGAACTTTGAATCATCGAAATTAATCGTAAGGTTGGGCACAATTCCATCGCCGATTACACCGGGTTCTGCAGCGCCACTGCTTAAGAGAGATCCCATTGTAAAGCCTAATTGGGGATTGATGGCAAATTTACCGGTCTTGAAATTGAGACCCACACCAAACTCCGTCCAGTTACCCCAGGCACGGCCGGTACCTGCACCCCATTGAATACCGTAGAAGGTGAGGTCGGTTTTTTTGGCTACCGGGTACGAAGCCGTAAGCATCGGATTGAAGCCGAAGAAGGCATCATGGTTCAGAGAAACAGATACTGCTAATTTTTCCTCTTTTTTTTCCTGCGCTACAGCAGTTGTTCCCATTGTGAAAAGAAGGCAAAACAGAGTGAGAGAACGATTCAGGTTTGATTTTCGCATAAACATCTGGTTTTAGATTAAAAAAACTCTTATTTATGGCAATACAAAGGACATCCGACTTGCAGAAGCAAATCAAACAGAGGTTTTTCTATGTCAAAGGCTGATTTTAATCCACGAATTCTTCTTTATGAGCTCCATTGGGCTGCGTAACCAACAGTGTACCCTGCAAATACTTTTCGTTATGTTGTGTTTGATCTAGGCCCAACTCCTCTTCCTCAGAAGTAACTCTGATAGGCAATAAGAAATTGATCACTTTGAATATGAGGAATGAAACAACAAAACTGTAGGTTACCACAATCAGCATAGCTTTCAACTGTGTAAGGAAGAAAGAGGGGTTTCCGTAAAACAAACCCTGCGGACCGCCATTAATACCATGTACCACCTGGCTTGCAAACACACCGGTAAGGAGCATTCCCACCATGCCACCTAAGCCGTGGCAGGGAAACACATCTAAGGTGTCATCCAGACGGGATTTTTGTTTAACGCCAACAGCTATATTTGATATAACAGCAGCCACAACTCCAATAATAATGCTTTGAGAAATACCTACGAATCCCGCTGCCGGCGTAATGGCAACCAGGCCAACAACCGCCCCGATACAGAACCCTAAAACAGACGGCTTCTTACCTTTAATCACATCAAAGAACATCCAAGCAAGACCACCAGCTGCAGCAGCCGTATTTGTAGTACCGAAGGCATTAACAGCAAGTGTTGAGGAAGCTACAGCCGATCCTGCGTTGAATCCAAACCAGCCGAACCAAAGCAGGCCGGTACCAATGAGTACATAGGGCACGTTTGCAGGTGGAATTTCCTGTTGCTCCCGGTGTACAATTCTGCGTTTCAACACCAAAGCCCCAGCCAAAGCAGCACAACCTGCTGTAATATGCACAACTGTTCCGCCGGCAAAATCCCATACGCCCATTTTAGCAAGGAATCCCTCAGGATGCCAGCTCCAGTGGGCAACAGGAGCATAGACCAATAAACTGAACAAAACGATGAATACAATGTAAGATGTGAAACGAATGCGTTCTGCCACTGCACCTACCACCAGACCGGGTGTAATGATGGCAAACATTAATTGAAAAATTGCGAATAAGGTAAGAGGAATACTTGCAGCGGCTGGCCAGGGAGCACCGGATTTCACACCCTGGAAAAAGAGAAAGGTAGCAGGATTACCGATAAAACCGCCAATGGAATCGCCAAAACTGAGGCTGAAGCCAACTACCACCCAGAGAACTCCCACTACACCAGCTGCAACTACACTTTTGATCATAGTAGAGATTACGTTTTTACGGTGAACCATACCCCCGTAAAAGAAAGCCAGACCCGGCGTCATCAGGAAAACCAGGGCTGTAGAGATGAGCACCCAGGCCATATCAGCTGTATTGTAACCCGATCCTTCGGCAGGAACAAAATCAGCTTCAGGACTAATGAACATAGCAGCCACAGCAAGACCTACTAAAATCACAAACGGCAAAATTCTTTTTGACGTAATCTTACTCATTCCAGTAACGATTTTTAATACAAGTATTTGAAAGAATGTTAACTTTTACAAACTTACTGGTCAAATCAACTTACAACTGTTATATTTTTTATATATTTTTTATTTTAATATAAAGGTCTCTTTCGAAGTTCTTCCAATATAAAAAAGGGAGGACACTTGCGTATCCTCCCTCATCAATTGATTCGAATTGCTCTTATCTAACTAGCAAATTGCTATCTCTGCGCTCCAGAACCGAGCTGGCCTGAAGAAACTCATCTACCGATCTTGCACACTCACGTCCCTCTGAAATTGCCCAAACAACCAAACTTTGACCACGACGCATATCTCCACATGTAAATATTTTTAATATGTTTGAACGGTAATCTGCTTCACTTGCCTTTACATTACCTCTTTCATCCAACTCTACACCCAATTCGTTGAGCAAACCTTCTTTCTGTGGCTGCACAAATCCCATGGCCAGTAATGCCAGCTCACAAGGAATTTCACGCTCGCTGCCGGGCCGCTCTACAAAACGGGAAGGCCGTCCGTCATCACCAACAGACCATTCAAGATCCACGATTTTTAATGCTTTGAGGTTGCCGTTTTCATCTCCTATAAACTCTTTGGTGGCAACCGCCCACCTTCGGTCAACTCCCTCTTCGTGGGAGGTAGACGTTTTTAAAACCATAGGATAAGTGGGCCAGGGCATATAGGGAGTACGCCCTTCCGGAGGCTTGGGCAACAGTTCAAACTGGGTTACCGAAATTGCCCCCTGGCGGTTAGATGTACCTACACAATCGCTCCCGGTATCACCCCCGCCAATAACCACTACGTTTTTGCCGCTTGCCAGGATGTCTTCCGTATAAATATTACTTTCAATGAGTTGATTTGCCATTGGATTGATTCCAGCATTCCGCTTGTTTTGCTGCTTCAGAAACTGCATGGCATAATGTACTCCGTTTAGCTCACGTCCGGGAATCGCCAGGTCTCTCGGAACAGTAGAGCCACCCGCCAATACGATGGCATGAAAATCACGAAGCAGATCATTGATATTCACATTTACACCTACATTGGAATTACACCGGAAGATGACGCCTTCTTCCTCCATCAGTTTCACACGACGTTCCACCACCCATTTCTCCAGTTTAAAATCGGGTATCCCATACCGTAATAAGCCCCCGGGTGCATCATCCCGCTCAAATACGGTTACCGTATGCCCGGCATAATTCAACTGTGCAGCTGCAGCCAGACCGGCAGGACCACTTCCCACAACTGCTACTCTTTTTCCTGTACGTATATTAGGTTTACGGGCTTTCACCAGGCCCTTTTCAAATGCAATTTCAATAATGTGTTTTTCAATTTCCTCAATGGCAATAGCAGGCTGATTAATGCCGAGTACACACGCAGTTTCACAGGGTGCCGGACATATGCGGCCGGTAAACTCCGGAAAATTATTGGTGGAAGAAAGAATCTGGTAGGCCTGCTCCCATTCATTGTGGTAAACTGCATCATTAAATTCTGGAATGACGTTACCCAGCGGACAACCATTGTGGCAAAACGGAACCCCGCAATTCATACAACGGGAGGCCTGTTGATTGAGCTTTTCATCGGGATAACGCTCAATAAACTCGTTATAATTACTCAATCGCTCCTGCACGGGCTTCTTGGCAGGTAATTCTCTTGTAAACTCCAAAAATCCGGTTGGTTTACCCATGAATGTCAGTTTAAAAAGTTGATAATCTCACTCCGGTACCGTCAGACAGTTTCCTTAACGCCACCAGCTTTTTGTTGGAGTACACGTTTGTAATCAGACGGAAACACTTTTACAAAATTGCGTACCTGGTTTTCAAAATCATCGAGTATAAAACGGGCAACACTACTACCTGTAACTGCAAGATGTTTGCTGATCATTTCCTTTAACTCTGCAAAATCTGCTTCCTGCACCGGATCAAGGTCAACCATTTCCTTGTTACAGTTCGTTGCAAATACACCTTTCACATCATACACGTACGCAATACCTCCGCTCATACCTGCTGCAAAATTCCGCCCGGTATCGCCCAATACCACTACTCTGCCGCCGGTCATGTATTCACACCCGTGATCGCCCACACCTTCCACAACCACATGGGCACCGGAATTACGAACCGCAAACCGCTCACCGGCTTTTCCACGGATATAACCCTCGCCGCTCGTTGCACCATAGAAGGCCACATTTCCAATGATGATGTTATCCTCGGGAACAAAACTTACTCTCGGAGACGGATATACGATCAGTTTTGCACCACTCAGTCCTTTCCCGAAATAATCATTTGCATCGCCTTCCAGTTCCATCGTAACACCTTTTGTATTGAAGGCCGCAAAACTTTGTCCGGCTGTACCGGTAAACTTAAAATGTATAGTATCGTCCGGCAAACCTGCAGCCTTATACTTCTTTGTTATTTCATTTGAAAGGATGGTACCTGCAGTACGGTCTGTATTTTTAATAGCGAAGGACCCCACCACTTTTTGTCCGGACTCCAAAGCAGGTGTTGCTGTTTCCAGCAATTTCCAATCCAATACTTCTGCAAGACCATGATCCTGCTCTTCCTGGTTATACAAACCTGTGTACATAGATGCAGGCTCTTTATACAAAATGGGCGACAGATCCAGTTTGCTGTATTTCCAGTGTTGTATGTGTTCACGCATTTGCAAACACTCAACCTGTCCCACCATTTCATTCACCGTACGAAACCCAAGCTCAGCCATAATTTCACGAAGTTCCTGCACCATAAACCGGAAAAAGTTCACTACATGGTCCGGGTCACCGGTGAAGCGCTTTCTCAACTCCGGATCCTGCGTGGCTACACCCACCGGACAGGTATTCAAATGACACTTACGCATCATAATACATCCTTCCACAACTAATGCGGCAGTGGCAACACCCCATTCTTCGGCACCCAACAACGTGGCAATAGCAATATCACGTCCCGTTTTCATTTGCCCATCGGCCTGAACCACCACCCGGCTTCTCAATTTGTTACGAACCAGCGTTTGATGAGTTTCGGCAAGGCCTAACTCCCAGGGAAGGCCGGCATGCTTAATGGATGAGATGGGAGACGCACCGGTACCGCCATCATGTCCGCTGATAAGCACCACATCGGCCTTGGCCTTGGTTACACCGGCCGCAATGGTGCCCACACCTGCTTTACTCACCAGCTTTACATTGATACGGGCTGCACGGTTTGCATTTTTCAAATCAAAAATCAATTGTGCTAAATCTTCAATCGAGTAAATATCATGATGCGGAGGAGGAGAAATTAAACCAACACCCGGTGTACTGTGCCTGGTTTTACCAATCCAATCATCTACTTTATGACCAGGCAGCTGTCCACCTTCACCCGGCTTGGCTCCCTGTGCCATTTTGATCTGCAGTTCATCAGCTTCTGTGAGGTACAAACTGGTTACCCCAAAACGGGCAGAAGCCACTTGCTTAATAGCCGAACGCATGCTGTCGCCGTTTTCGAGAGGTGTGTACCGCTGTTCATCTTCACCGCCTTCGCCTGTATTGCTTTTTCCACCCAAACGATTCATGGCAATGGCAAGTGTTGTATGTGCTTCCCATGAAATGGAGCCAAAACTCATTGCACCTGTTGCAAATCGTTTATAGATCGCCTCGGCCGGCTCTACTTCCTCAATGCTGATAGAGGGGCGATTACGTTTAAATTCAAACAGACTTCGTAACGTTGCAGCCTTTACGCCTTGATCATTAACGTGTTTGGAATATTTTTTAAACGTTGTATAATCATTCATCTTTGTTGCATACTGCAGCAGATGAATGGATGTGGGGTTGAACAGGTGAAACTCACCCTTCCGTTTCCACTGGTATAAACCTCCCACCGGCAAGCGCTCCACAGGAATATCTTTCCGGCTGAAGGCATAAAAATGCTTTACCAGTGCTTCTTTTGCAAGTTCCTCCAGTCCAATTCCTTGTATGCGGCTGGTTGCACCGGTGAAATATTTGTCCACCACTTCCTGGTTCAGACCGAGAATTTCAAAAATCTGTGCTCCCTGATAGGACTGCAACGTAGAAATTCCCATTTTGGAAAACACTTTCAGCAATCCATCACAAACGGCCTTGATGTAATTATAACGCAGATCATCCCAGCTCAGGTCTGTCTGCATATTTCCATTAACCCGCATATTGCGGATAGTAGCTAATGCCAGGTAAGGATTGATAGCGGTTGCGCCAAATGCAAGCAAACAGGCAAAATGGTGAACTTCCCACACATCGCCTGCTTCCACAACAATACCCACCTGTCCACGCAGACCCTTACGGATGAGATGATGATGCACGGCAGCTGTTGCAAGCAACGAGGGTATTGCCGCATGATCACTATCTACCGCACGGTCACAAAGAATAATTACTTCAAATCCATCATGAACAGCATCTTCTGCATACCGGCATAAACGATCGAGACCTTTTTTGAGCGAATCGGGTTTTCCATCTGCACGGAAATAAGTCTGCAATGTTTTTGCCTGGAATATACCGGTGTCAATACTTCTCAGTTTTTCCAGTTCACGACTGGTAAGTACGGGATGCTTCAATGCTACGGTATGGCAGTGTGTGGGATCTTCATCTAACAGGTTACCGTTGTTACCCACAAATGTGGCAAGGCTCATTACCATCCGTTCCCGGATGGGATCAATCGGCGGATTGGTTACCTGTGCAAACAATTGTTTAAAATAAGAACTCAGGTGCTGGGGTTGGTCGCTCAGTACTGCGAGTGGTACATCTGTACCCATGGACCCAATCGGTTCTTTTCCATCCAACGCCATTGGCTTGATGATAGAATCAATATCTTCAGTCGTGTACCCAAATGCCTTTTGGTACTTAAGAACAGACCCGTCTGACAGATGAGAGAATTCCACACGGGGATCTTCCAGTTCCTCAAGGCGTATTTTGTATTGGTTTAACCAATCGCCATACGGTTTTTGCGAACAGATTTGCCGTTTCAGTTCTTCATCGCTGATGATGCGGCCCTGCTCCATATCCACCACAAACATTTTACCCGGCTGTAATCGTCCGTTTTCTTTGATGATAGCAGGATCTACCGGCAGCGCTCCGGTTTCAGAAGCCATGATTACCCGGTCATCGGTTGTTACACAGTAACGGGAAGGACGAAGACCATTCCGGTCGAGCGTGGCACCAATCATTTTACCGTCGGTAAAACTGATAGAGGCTGGTCCGTCCCATGGCTCCATAATGGATGCATGGTATTCGTAAAATGCTTTTTTAACCGGATCCATCTGATCGTTTCCATCCCATGCTTCCGGAATGAGCATCATCATCACATGAGGGAGCGACCGTCCGGTGAGCGTGAGCAGCTCAACCATGTTATCAAGACAGGCAGAATCTGACTGACCACCTGTAACAATGGGTAGTAACATTTCCATTTCCTCTTTTGAGAAAAAGGGAGAGGTAAAACCATGTTCCCCGGTACGAAGCCAGTTGAGGTTACCCTGCAACGTATTAATTTCTCCATTATGTGCAATGAAACGGAACGGCTGGGCCAACTTCCAGGAAGGAAATGTATTAGTAGCAAACCGGCTGTGCACCAATCCAAAAGCACTGACCACCCGCTTGTTGCTCAGATCCGGAAAGTACTGCCGAACCTGGTGACTGGTTAACTGACCTTTGTATACAACTGTTTTATAGGAGAGAGAGGCGATATAAAAGCCAATAGCATCTTTTTTTACAGTGCTGTGAACAAGATGCGACGCATGATTTCGTAATACAAACAATTTGCGTTCAAACTCTTCCGGATTGGTTATATGATCAGGGCAGGCAACAAATACCTGTTCCATTTCAGGCTCCACACTCAGGGCCGTTGGACCAATCCCATCGGGGTTCACAGGAACTTTTCGGTATGCGAGAATTTCACAGCCCAGTTTTTCTGCTGCCCTGTTGAAGATAGCACGGCATTCCTCCCGCAATTTAATTTCACGTGGAAAAAACAAAGTACCGATACCATACCGTCCATAGGAAGGAAGATGTACGCCCGACTTCAAACATTCCTCAAAAAAGAATTCATGAGGTGTCTGAATCATAATACCGGCTCCATCGCCTGTATTATTTTCACATCCACAAGCACCACGATGCTCCATATTTTCAAGCACCGTTAACGCATCGGAAATATTCTGATGCGATTTGTTTCCTTTTATACTCGCTACAAATCCAATACCACATGCATCATGTTCGAATGCCGGATTGTACAAACCTTGGTTGCCTGCCATTCTTTGCAAGTTTTGATTATTAGTATATATAATTACAGAATGCGAATCTGTGTGAAGCAAGCAATCGTTTAAAAATACTGAATAGAATGACTAACACCTGTTCAGCAAATACTCAAAGGCTGATCCGCCTTCATTTGTTCATTTCTCGTTACATGCACTATACCAAATAGCCAAACAGAGTATCATTTTTGTTCAATTCGGTATAACTGATATGATACTCCTTCATTTTCGCAAGGAGTTGAGCATAATCCTCCCTGCTTTTTAATTCAACACCAATCAAAGCAGGACCATTCTCCTTATTGGTTTTTTGCATGTATTCAAATCTTGTAATATCATCTGTCGGGCCAAGAACATAGTTCACAAATTCTTTTAATGCTCCCGGTCGCTGTGCAAAATTCACCAGGAAATAATGCTTTAATCCCTCATACTGCAAAGAACGTTCTTTGATTTCCTGCATACGGTCGATATCATTGTTACCACCACCGATAATGCAGACAATATTCTTTCCTTTAATCACTTCAGCATAATCATCCAGCGCAGCAATGCTCAATGCACCGGCAGGCTCCACTACAATAGCATCTTCATTATAAAGCTTGAGAATGGTAGTACAGATTTTCCCTTCTGCCACCAGGTGCATATCATCCAGCACTTCTTTACAAACAGAAAATGTTACATCGCCCACACGTTTTACAGCAGCTCCATCCACAAAGCGGTCAATTGTTTCCAGCGTTACAGGATGGCCGGCTTTTAATGCTTCAAACATACTGGGAGCACCTTCCGGTTCCAAACCAACGATTTTTGTTTTGGGCGAATAGGTTTTGAAAAACGTTCCCACACCTGCACTTAAGCCACCTCCGCCAACAGGTATAAAAACAAAATCAATATCACTCTGTTCTTCCAGAATTTCCAGACCAACCGTACCCTGCCCCTCAATGATTTTGTAATCATCAAAAGGAGGAATAAACGTCATCCCGTTTTCTTCCGTGAATTTTTTAGCCGCAGCAGCACAATCATCAAACGTATCGCCTGCCAGTTTCACCTCAATAAAATCTTCACCAAACATTTTCGTTTGATTGATTTTTTGATTGGGCGTAATCACGGGCATAAACACCACTCCCTTTATATTTAGTTTTTTACAACTGAAAGCAAAACCCTGAGCATGATTTCCTGCGCTGGCACATACCACACCTTTCTGCATTTGCTCAGCCGTTAAACTGCTCATCATATTAAAGGCGCCCCGTAACTTATAGCTACGAACTACCTGCAAATCTTCCCGCTTCAGAAATACATTGCATTGATACTTCCTCGACAGGTTATGATTCAACTGCAGGGGTGTACGGTTCACCACCTGCCTCAGATCGAGTGCAGCTTTGTGAAAATGCAGTTCGGGTTTGGTATGTATGTTAACGTCCATGCTTATACGCTTACCTGCTGATCTTTCTGTTTTTCCAACAATACTGATGTCTGAATTGCCTTCATAGCGGTCATTGCCTGGCGTAAAACTGCCCCAATTTTTTCAACCGGGTGAGTGCGTATGATTTTATTCACTTCAATCAAGGCTCTGTTATCGACTCCATTTTCTTTTCCCAGATTATAATTTGCGCCAATAACATCACTGTCTACTGTTTTCATAAATTCTGCCAACAAAGGTTTCGCCGCATGATCAAACAGGTAACATCCATATTCCGCTGTATCAGAAATAACCCGGTTCATTTCATACAGCTTTTTACGGGCAATGGTATTTGCAATCAACGGCGTTTCATGAAGTGATTCATAGTAGGCCGACTCGGGCTTGATACCGGCCTCCACCATGGTTTCAAAAGCCAGTTCCACACCAGCCCGGATAAACGCTACAAGCAACAGTCCATTATCAAAGTATTCCTGCTCGGTTATAACAGCCGAAACCGGGGTTGTTTTTTCAAAAGCTGTTTCAGCTGTAGCTGCACGCCAGGTAAGCAAGTTCTGATCGCCGTTTGCCCAGTCTTTCATCATGGTGGATGAAAACTTACCACTCATAATATCGTCCTGGTGTTTGCGAAACAGGGGACGAAGAATATTCTTCAGCTCAGTAGACAATTCGTATGCACGGATTTTTGCCGGATTTGATAAACGATCCATCATAGCTGTAATACCACCGTGCTTCAAAGCTTCGGTGATCACTTCCCACCCGTACTGGATGAGTTTGGCAGCATAGCCGGGCTCCACACCCTTTTCCACCATTTTATCAAAACAAAGAATCGAGCCGGTTTGCAATACGCCGCACAAGATAGTTTGCTCACCCATCAGATCACTTTTCACTTCTGCCACAAAAGAGGAACGGAGCACTCCGGCCCGGTCACCACCAGTGGCTACGGCATAAGCTTTTGCCTGGGCCAGGCCTTTCCCTTCCGGATCATTTTCAGGATGTACAGCAATGAGAGTCGGCACACCAAAACCCCGCTTGTATTCTTCCCTTACTTCTGATCCAGGCGACTTTGGTGCCACCATAATTACAGTAAGATCTTTACGAATCTGCATTCCTTCTTCTACAATATTAAAACCATGAGAATAAGAAAGGGTTGCTCCTTTTTTCATCAAAGGCATAATAGCATTGACCACGGAAGTATGTTGCTTATCGGGTGTGAGATTCAGCACCAGATCAGCTGTTGGAATGAGTTCCTCATACGTTCCAACTGTAAACCCATTTTCTGTTGCATTTTTCCAGGAAGCCCTTTTTTCTTCAATTGCTTCTTTTCGTAATGTATAAGAAATATCCAGGCCGGAGTCACGCATATTCAACCCCTGGTTGAGGCCCTGAGCGCCACAACCTACAATTACAATTTTCTTTCCTCTTAATACAGTTACGCCGTCAGCAAACTCGCTGCGATCCATAAATTCACAAACGCCTAATTGTTGTAATTGTTCCCGGAGTGGTAATGAATTGAAATAATTTGCCATTGCTTTAAATTTTAAGTCAAAAGGTAAAAGTCAATAGTTATTCACCTGGAGACTGTTTTATTTTATTCTTGATTTTAAATTTTTACTTCATTACATACTAAAAACCTTCTCGTTATCATTCAGGTATTCATTTTCTACAACTTGTTCACCTGGCTCACTATACTCAAATTCCTTTAACTTTTTATGAAACCCTTCGCTGTTCTTGATAATCGCCACTCTTGCACTTCTTACAAACTCAATCAACCCATAAGGTTCTAATACCTTAATCAGATTATCTGTTTCCTCACGTTGTCCGGCTACTTCAAAGACGGTATAATCTTTACGTATCACAACAGCTTTTGCTCCATGCTGACTTAAAAGCCGCTCCACTTTCACCTGCTCGGCAATTACATCTGTAGGTACTTTGTACATTGCCAGCTCCTGCCAAATGATTTCATCATTGGTATTGTAGTATGCTTTTAACACTTCCACTTGCTTTTCAATCTGCCGGCACAGTTTGCGCACCACCTCTTCCGTTTCATCAATTACAATGGTAAACCGATGCACACTGTCCACTTCGCTTGGCGATGTATTTAAACTTTCGATATTGATTTTCCGTTTGGAAAAAATAATAGCAATTCGATTTAATAAACCAACCTGGTTTTCAGTGTAAACAGTTATTGTGTATTCTTTCTTTGACATTTTATATTTTTTCACACAACGTAATAAAGTATACCAAGTACAAAATTCCTTTGTTTCGTTGTTTGGGTTATTTCTTTGTATGAAACTAAATCTCCTCTTTACTCAACACACATTCAGCCACGCCTCTTCCCTGCGGTACCATAGGGAACACATTGTTCTCTTTGCCTACCATTACTTCGAGCAAATAACTTCCGCTATGGTTGAGCATTGTTTGTAAAGCATCTTTTAATTTGCTACGTTCAGTCACTCTTTGTCCATCGATATAATAACCTTTTGCCACTTGTACAAAATCAGGACTGGTGATATCCACAAACGAATAACGTTTTTCATGAAAGAGTTGCTGCCATTGACGCACCATTCCTAAGAATTGGTTATTAAGAATTAATATTTTCACGTTAGGTTTGAACTGCATAATCGTACCTAATTCCTGCAATGTCATTTGAAAACCACCATCGCCAATGATAGCTACAGTTGTTCTGCTTGAATCACCAAAAGCAGCACCAATGGCTGCCGGCAATGCATAACCCATCGTTCCCAATCCGCCGCTGGTGATATTGCTTTTACTATGATTCATTTTTGCATAACGGCAAGCCACCATCTGGTGCTGACCTACATCCGTTACAATAATCGCATCACCATTGGTTAGTTCGTTGAGCGTTTTAACAACCTCACCCATGGTCAACACGTCACTGGTTGGATTTAATTCCGGATCAATACATTTCTCTGTTTCTTTTGCCATGCAATCATGAAACTTTTGCAGCCACAATGGGTATACTTTCTGCTGCAGTAAAGCAGTAAGCATCGGCAACGTTTCTTTACAATCACCCCAAACCGGAACAGTAGCTTTTACATTCTTATCAATTTCAGCAGGGTCGATATCCAGGTGAACGATTTTCGCCTGCTTTGCATATTTATCTAAGCGTCCGGTAACACGGTCATCAAAACGCATTCCCACTGCAATCAACACATCACATTCGTTGGTTAACAGATTCGGTCCGTAATTACCATGCATCCCCAACATTCCAACTGCTAACGGATGATCTGTTGGAATCGCACTCATACCCATGATGGTCCATGCAGCAGGCAAACCGCCCTTCTCAATAAATGCTTTAAATTCTTTTTCGGCTTTACCCAATATCACACCCTGACCAAATATTACAAATGGACGTTCCGCTTCGTTGATGAGCTTTGCCGCTTCTGCAATATATTCTTTCCGAATAATCGGTTTTGGACGATAACTTCTTATGTGCTCACACTTCTTGTAACCTTCGTATTCAAACTTTTGCAACTGTGCATTCTTGGTAATGTCAATCAACACAGGGCCCGGTCTGCCGCTTCCTGCTATGTAAAATGCTTTTGCTAATACATGCGGAATTTCCGTTGCATCTGTAACCTGGTAATTCCATTTTGTAACCGGAGTTGTAATATTGATGACATCTGTTTCCTGGAACGCATCTGTACCAAGAAGATGAGCAAACACCTGCCCTGTGATACAAACTAATGGCGTTGAATCAATCATCGCATCTGCCAAACCTGTTACGAGATTGGTAGCACCTGGACCGCTCGTTGCAAACACCACACCTGTTTTACCACTGGCTCTTGCAAAACCCTGTGCTGCATGAATGGCTCCTTGCTCATGACGAACGAGGATGTGCTGCAACTTTTCATTGTAATCAAACAATGCATCATAAATAGGCATAATAGCACCGCCTGGATAACCAAACAAAGTAGTTACTCCTTCAGCAACCAAAGCCTCCAGTACAGCTTCACTTCCGCTAATCGAAACGGTTGGCTTTGGTTCTGCTGTTGTTTTTTGCACTTCAAGCGTTTCCATATCATTCGTTTTATCAATTCAATTAATGACGTTCAGGTATTGCATCCGTTACACATCCCTCTGCGGCTGTGGTTGTACGTTGTGCAAACTTGAACAGTAACCCTTTCTTTGTATTTAATGCGGGCTGCTTCCATGCAGCTCTTCGTTTGGCAATTTCATCTTCACTAACCATCAGCGTCATGGTACGTTTCACTGCATCCAGTTCAATTACATCATTATCATGCACCAGGGCAATCAAACCACCATCATACGCTTCAGGTGTAATATGACCCACCACAAATCCATGGGTACCGCCACTGAAACGACCGTCGGTAATTAATGCCACCGATTTTCCTAATCCTGCACCAATAATAGCAGATGTTGGCTTCAACATTTCAGGCATACCCGGACCGCCACGTGGACCCACATAACGAATGACCACCACATCACCTGCTTTTACTCTGCCGTTTTGAATACCGGCAATTAATTCATGTTCGCCATCAAATACACGTGCTGGTCCCGTAAACAACTCTCCTTCTTTACCACTGATTTTGGCAACACTTCCCTTCTCAGCAAGATTACCATACAATATTTGCAAATGACCGGTTGCTTTAATAGGATTACTCAAAGGATAAATCACTTTCTGGTTTTCAAATTCCAGATCAGGCACCGATGCTAAATTTTCAGCTACGGTTTTTCCTGTGACTGTTAAACAATCACCATGAAGTAACCCATGCTTTAATAAATATTTCATCAGCACAGGTACACCGCCCATCTTGTGTACATCTTCCATTAAATATTTTCCGCTGGGTTTTAAATCGGCCAGCACAGGTACTTTATCACTGATGCCCTGAACATCATCCTGTGTCCAGGTAACACCCACACTCCAACCCATCGCAATCAAATGCAAAACAGCATTGGTGGAACCTCCAAGCGTCATGATTACTGTAACAGCATTTTCAAAGGCTTCACGTGTCATGATATCGGATGGCTTAATATCTTTTTCCAATAACAACTTAATGGCTTCGCCGGCACGTTTGCATTCTTCTTTTTTATCATCGCTCAATGCAGGATTGGAAGAAGAATATGGCAAACTCATACCCAATGCTTCAATAGCACTTGCCATTGTGTTAGCAGTATACATACCACCACAGGCACCGGGGCCGGGACAAGCATTCATAATGATGCCTTTAAAATCGGCTTCATCCAGTGTGCCTGCAATTTTTTTACCCAAGGCTTCAAATGCAGAAACAATATTTAGCTCTTCTCCTTTATAATGACCGGGTGCGATCGTACCTCCGTAAACCATAATAGAAGGACGGTTCAAACGCCCCATAGCTATAATGGAGCCAGGCATATTTTTATCGCAGCCGGGCACCGCTATAATCCCATCGTAATAGTGGGCACCGCATACAGCTTCAATACTGTCGGCAATTAAATCACGGCTGATGAGCGAGTAACGCATACCATCAGTTCCATTACTGATGCCATCACTCACACCAATGGTATTAAAAATCAAACCCACCATTTCATTGGCCCACACACTTTCTTTTACAATTTTAGCCAAATCATTCAGGTGCATGTTACACGTATTGCCATCATAACCCATACTCACAATACCCACCTGCGGTTTGCTCATATCAGCTTCCGTTAAACCAATTCCATACAACATAGCCTGTGCGGCAGGTTGCGTTACATCCTGTGTAATTACTTTCGAGTATTTATTTAATTCTGACATTCTTATCATTTTTGTAAAAACCTCTAAAAAAACGACCCGCCTTTCTGGAGGCGGGTCGTTTTGTATCTTTTAGTATCAGTTACATACAAGTACCGCCTCTGTACAAAGGAATGTAAATCACCACCACAATAATGACTGTAGTAAGTATGTTGCCGATTCTATGTATTACTTGTTTCAACATATTCTATGTTGATTAAAAATACAAAAGCCCGACTGATTTACAAAGAACTATTTCAACTTTATTAACTACTTCAACTCACTGTCGTTAGTTATATAATCGTTGATTTTCGCAATTCAATATTTTCCTGCTTTACCGATCCCGGAATCTTTCCACTTACATAGTCAGCAATTAAATCGCCAATGGTAGAAGTGAAATAAAAATTAACAGCATCAATATCTTTTGTTACAAACTTATTCTCCAGGGTCCATTGAACTGCAGCCCGAACTACAGCTGCCTCTTCGTGCAATTCAAAGTAGTCGAGCAGCATGGCTGCAGAAAGTATAGATCCGATTGGATTTGCAATATCTTTTCCGGCTGCCTGCGGATAAGAACCATGAATGGGTTCAAATAATGCCGTTCCGTTTCCAACAGAAGCCGAAGGCAGCATTCCCAACGAACCACTAAGTACACTTGCCTCATCACTGATTATATCACCAAACATATTTTCAGTAAGCACCACGTCAAACTGCGACGGATTGAGGATAATCTGCATGGCTGCATTATCAACAAACATATAATCAACAGCTACATCATTATACTGTACGGCCAGTTCCTGCACCACCCTACGCCATAAACGGGATGTGTCCAACACATTAGCTTTGTCGACCAGCGTTAGTTTACGCCGGCGCTTCTGTGCATAACTGAACGCAAGGTGTGCGATGCGCTCCACTTCCGGGCGGGTGTAACTACACTCATCAGATGCAACGCTTCCGTCTTCGCTAGTTTGCTTTTTACCAAAGTAAATTCCACCGGTGAGCTCACGGAAGATGACGAAGTCAACACCTTCCAGTTGTGCAGGCTTCAAAGGCGATAAATGCTGCAATGATGTATAGGTGGTAATCGGACGAATATTAGCAAACAGCTGCAATGCCTTGCGTATGCCAAGAATTCCCTGCTCCGGGCGAACTTTGGCTGCAGGATCATTGTCGTACCTCGGGTGCCCCACTGCACCAAACAGAACAGCATCACTACCAAGGCACACATCAATGGTTTCCTGTGGCAAAGCCGAACCGGTTGCATCTATGGCAGCAGCCCCGATTAATGCTTCGTTGTATTCAAACTGATGGCTGAACTGTGCAGCTACAGCATCCAGCACCTTTCGTGCCTGGGCTGTAACTTCCGGACCAATTCCATCTCCATTCAACAGGGCAATTTTTTTATTCATATCAAGCTGTCGTGTTTTCGTACTGTATTATATCTTTCTGAATACTTAACAGGTAATCAATGTCGTCATACCCATTAAGCAGACATGTTTTTTTGTAGGCATTGATTTCAAACGTTTGCGACTCACCTGTTGAGTCAATTATGATCGTTTGATTTTCCAGGTTTACCGTTATTGTGGCATCAGCAGGCTGGGAAAATATTTTTTGCAAAAATTCTTCCGTTACCGTTACCGGCAGTAAACCGTTATTGAGTGCGTTATTCTTAAAAATGTCGGCAAAGAAACTGCTCACCACTACCCGGAAACCGTAATCAGCAATAGACCAGGCAGCATGCTCCCGGGAAGATCCGCATCCGAAGTTTTTAGCCGCTACCAGAATTTCACCGGTATACTGTTCCTTATTTAAGATAAAATCAACTTTGGGTTTTGTTTCATCATCATTTTCGAAACGCCAGTCACGAAACAGATTTTTACCAAATCCTTCCCGGGTGGTTGCTTTTAAAAAGCGGGCAGGAATAATCTGATCTGTATCCACATTCTCAATGTTAAGTGGTACAAAAGTTGATCGTACTATGTTAAGCTTTGCGGCCATCAGTAATTATTAATTTTTTAGTTAAGCAACTCACGAACATCAGTCACAACTCCTGTTACCGCTGCAGCGGCAGCCGTTAACGGACTCGCCAGCAAGGTTCTGGCTCCTGCCCCTTGCCGGCCTTCAAAGTTTCTGTTAGAGGTGGAAATACAATACTTGCCAGCTGGAATTTTATCTTCATTCATACCTAAACAAGCGCTGCAACCGGGCTGTCGTAACTGAAAACCGGCTTCTTCAAACACTTTATCAATTCCTTCCGCTATCGCCTGTGCTTCCACCTGCTTGCTGCCGGGCACTATCCATACTTCCACGTTACTGGCTTTGTGTTTTCCTTTTACAAACTCAGCTACCATGCGCAAATCTTCAATTCGGCTGTTGGTACAGCTGCCAATGAAAACATAATCCACTTTTTGTCCTTTGATGGGAGCTCCGGCTTCTAATACCATATAAGCAAGCGACTTACTAAGGCCGCTTTTATCATTTTCATTGATGGTATCCTGAGTGGGAATGGTACCCGTAACGGGTATACCCATGCCCGGATTGGTTCCGTAGGTGATCATGGGTTGAATATCGGCAGCATCAAAGTGATATTCTTTGTCGAACACAGCATCGGCATCGCTGATGAGAGTTTTCCAGCCGGCCAGAGCTTTTTCCCATGCATCGCCTTCCGGAGCAAATTTGCGTCCTTTGATGTAGCTGAAAGTTGTTTCATCAGGCGCAATTAAGCCACACCGTCCGCCCATTTCAATGCTCATGTTGCAAATGGTCATGCGTGCTTCCATGCTGAGGGAGCGGATGGCGCTGCCTGCAAATTCAACCGCATAACCGGTGGCACCACTGGCCGAAATTTTTGAAAGGATGTAAAGGACAATATCTTTAGAAACAACCCCTTGCTTTAATTCACCATCTACGTTAATACGCATTAGTTTGGGTTTGCTCTGCAGCAAACACTGTGTACTCAATACCATTTCCACTTCACTGGTTCCAATACCAAATGCAATGCTTCCAAAGGCACCATGAGTTGACGTATGGCTATCGCCGCATACAATGGTCATACCTGGTTGCGTAATACCCAGCTCCGGACCAATTACATGCACAATTCCCTGGAACGGATGGCCCAAACCATACAGTTCCACTTCGTGCTCTGCACAGTTTTTCACCAGCGCCTCCACCTGTTTCCGGCTGAGTTCTTCCTGAATCGGTAAATGCTGATTGAGCGTAGGAACATTATGATCGGCAGTAGCAATGGTTTGCGTAGGACGAAACACCTTGATGCCCCGTTGATTGAGACCATTAAACGCCTGGGGTGATGTTACCTCGTGAATAAAATGCCGGTCAATGTACAATACAGAGGGACCACCCTCAATTGTTTTCACAATATGACGTTCCCAGATTTTTTCAAATAGTGATTTTCCCATACTGATTATAACGAAGCAGTGGATGATTGATATTCTTTTGCCATAGCGGTAAGATCTGCGTCCTCCACTTCTTTCTTATGATCGGCCACATTGAGGAACTGGTTGTACAGTTCATCAATATCATTGCGGTCAAATTCAAAGCCGAGTAAACGAAACCGGTAGGCTAATGCACTTCGGCCGCTCCTGGCTGTGAGTACTATTTTAGAAGTATCGGCACCAACTGCTTCGGGGTTTATGATTTCATAATTGAGTGCATTCTTCAAAAATCCATCCTGGTGAATGCCCGATGAATGGGCAAATGCATTACTGCCCACAATTGCTTTGTTCGGCTGCACCGGCATACGCATCGTATCACTTACCATCCGGCTGATTGGATTCAACTGCTCGGTACGGATGGTTGTATACAAGTTCAGTTCCGGGTGTTGTTTGATGATCATCACCACTTCCTCCAGTGACGTATTGCCGGCCCGTTCGCCAAGCCCGTTAATGGTACATTCAATCTGCCGGGCACCTGCAATGGCACCTGCAACAGAGTTGGCACTTGCCAGACCAAGGTCATTATGACAATGGCAACTGATAACTGCCCGGTCGATATTTGCCACATGATCCACCAGGTACTTAATTTTTCCGGCATACATATGAGGCAGACAATACCCCGTTGTATCCGGAATATTTACAGTAGTGGCACCGGCAGCAATAACCGCTTCAATCACCCTTGCCAGGTACTCATTATCGCTGCGGCCGGCATCTTCGGCATAAAACTCAACATCATCAGTAAAATTGCGTGCCCACTTTACGGCCTGCACAGCACGTTCCAGTATTTCCTCACGGGTACTGTTAAACTTATACTTTATGTGAAGATCGCTGGTACCAATACCTGTATGAATGCGCTTTCTTGCAGCCGGTTTTAAAGCTTCAGCCGCCACTTCAATATCTTTCAGTTGAGCACGGGTAAGTCCGCAAACCACTGCATTCTTAATTACTTTGGCGATTTCATTTACACTTTCAAAATCGCCGGGACTTGAAATCGGGAAACCGGCTTCCAGTACATTTACACCCAGGGCTTCCAGTTCAAGAGCCAGTTTTAATTTTTCCTTCGTGTTCAGTTTACAACCCGGCACTTGCTCTCCGTCTCTGAGAGTAGTGTCGAAAATAATGATTTGTTCTGCGGCCATAGAACGTTCTTAATAGATAAAAAAAAGGCAGGCTTCGTTACCACATTGCATGAAAAAAGATGCAGTAAAAAGTCTGCCTTGCTAAATTATTTTGAACTGGCGGGGCTTTCAAACCAAAATTCCTTGTATTTTACGGTGTATAAACAAAGTGTTAGCGTCGATAACACGCTGATTATAAACAACTTGAGTAAGCAGGAATTACGATGCCCAACCGAAGTGCCGATGCGGTCTTTTTATTGATTCAATCGCTCGAAAAAAGCGAAAAACGAAATTTTAAGCTGTATGTGAAGCGAAATTCGAGTACAGCTAATTTAAAGGTGATACAATTGTTTGATGCGCTGGAGAAAATGGAAGTCTATGATGAAACCCTCCTCTTGCGCAAAGTCAGGTCCATTAAAAAGGAACAGCTCTCCAACCTGAAAGCACACCTCTACCGACTGATTTTATCCAGTCTGCGCCTGCTGAAGCATGAAGACAACATTACTC
Source organism: Chitinophaga pinensis (assembly GCA_943368955.1). Classification (GTDB taxonomy): domain Bacteria; phylum Bacteroidota; class Bacteroidia; order Chitinophagales; family Chitinophagaceae; genus Lacibacter; species Lacibacter pinensis_A. The sequence continues at coordinate 785,733 of CALRLY020000001.1, read as the reverse complement.
TGCAGTTAAATGAACAGATGGATTTTGCCCGCATTCTTTACAACAAAGGCTTATACATACAAAGCCTGAAAATCCTCGAACGGAGTAAAGAAACAGCAAAGGCACATCAGCAGATCACCTATCTGCAGCAAATTCTGTTTTTTGAAAAGAAAATTGAAGCTTTATATATCACCCGTAGTATGCAGGACCGGGCAGATCAGTTAACGGGCGAATCTGAAGAAGTAAACCGGAAGCTGTCACTTACTTCCCGGCTTTCAGACCTGTCACTTCAGCTATATAGCTGGTACATCAAAAACGGAGTTGCAAGAAACAGGAAGGATGTAACAGAAGTAAAAACATTTTTTGAAGCCCATCTTCCGGCTGAAGCATCCCGCATCAGAGGGTTTTATGAACAGTTGTACCTCTACCAGAGCTACTGCTGGTATGCCTTTATCAGACAGGATTTTCTGCAATATTACCGTTATACGCAAAAGTGGGTAGACCTGTTTGCCTTGTTTCCGGAAATGGTGGAAGTGGAAACAGCACACTATATAAAAGGTATGCATAACCTGATGGCGGCACATTTCGATTTACAAAATGCACCCCGTCTTGTTGATACGATCAATGATTTTGAAAAATTCACCCGTCGAAAGGTTGTACTGCAGAACGACAATTATAAAATCCTCAGCTTTCAATACCTGTACCTCGCAAAAATCAACCTTCATTTTATTGAAGGCACGTTTACAGAAGGGTTACGTCTTGTGCCACACCTGGAAGAGCAACTGGATCAATACGATCAGTACCTCGACCGGCACCGGGTGCTCGTTTTTTATTACAAGATTGCCTGCCTTTACTTTGGTAGTGGTAAAAATGAAAAGGCTATTGAATACCTTTCAAAAATCATTAACTGGAAGGTTGATCTGCGAACCGATTTACAGTGTTATGCCCGACTGCTTCATTTAATTGCCCATTATGAACTGGGCAACTTCAACCTGCTGGAATACCTGATAAAAAGTGTATATCGTTTTATGGCCAAAATGGAGAACCTGAGTGATGTGGAAGAAGAAGTGTTTGATTTTCTGCGCCGTTCCTTCTCTCTTCAACCACAAGCCTTAAAACCTGCGTTTGAACAACTGCTCCACCGGATCAAAAAGTTTGAAGGCAACAGGTATGAAAGCCGGGCTTTTGTGTATCTCGATATCATCAGCTGGCTGGAAAGTAAAATCAGCAATGTGGATGTACAAACGATTATTCGACAAAAAAACCAGCAAACAAGCAAGCAAGCCAACCGCACAACTCGTCGCCGTTAATGATTACAAACAAAAACTGTGGGTGAAAGCATCACTAGCTGAGAAGATATAATCAAATAAAAAAAGAGCCCGTTTTTTGCGGGCTCTTTCAGTAAACAGATCATACTCACTTGTTGGGAGAATCACGTTCCACTTCTCTGTTCATTTCTTCCATATCTACTGGCTGTGAATCATCGCCCAGTAAATAACGGGAGAAATAATCGGCCATCCGCCAGAAGAAATATTCTGTCATAGTTCCAAATGCATGCCGCTGGCCGGGAAAGACAATCAGATCAAATCTCTTGTTTGCTTTAATCAGTGCGTTGGCCATACGGATGGTGTTTGCCGGGTGCACGTTGTTGTCAATATCACCATGGCACAGCAGAAGCCGGCCTTTCAGATTACGGGCAAGCTCCGTATTCTTTTCAATCGAATACAAAAAGCTGGTATCGCCTTTATCACTGATCTGTTCTTTCAAACCATGATGTTTTTCACTCCACCATCTGTTGTAAATATTGTTTTCATGATTTCCGGCGCTGCTCACGGCTACTTTAAAAAAGTCGGGGTACACCAGCATGGCTGCAGTACTCATGAAACCTCCTCCACTATGACCGTGAATGCCTACACGGGATATATCAATAAATTTATGCCGGTAACTTAATTGTTCAATAGCCGCTTTTTTATCGGCCAATCCATAGTCACGCAGGTTTCCATATCCATAGTTATGATACCATTTGCCTCTGGAAGGGTGTCCTCCTCTGTTTCCCACAGTAATTACAATAAAGCCCATTTGTGCCAACCGGTCAATACGGTCCATACTTTTTCCAAAAGACTTATTCACAGCTTCTGTTTGCGGACCGGGATACACGTAAGCAATAATGGGATACGAACGTGTACTGTCGAAGTCAAACGGTTTGTACATTACTCCGTATAAATCGGTTACACCATCAGCGGCTTTCACCTGGAAGGGCTCTGGAAATTTGTATCCTGCTTCCAAAAGTCCGGACATATCTGTTTTCTCCATCTCCATCAACACCTTTCCATTATTGTCCTGCAGCAATGTAACCGGGGCTGTGTTCACCCGTGAAAACGTATTTACAAAATACCTGTTATTATCATCCATGCTGGGTGCATGATTAAAATTTAAACGGGTGAGTAACTTCAAGCCGGTACCGTCGAAGTTCACCCTGTACAGATGCAGGTAATAGGGATCATCTCCTTTCTCCCTTCCATTTGCCGTAAAATAAAGCACCCTGTTTTTTTCATCAATGCCTTCAATATCCTCACAATGAAAAGCGCCAGTTGTAATCTGATTTTTCAAATTTCCTGTACCATCATATAAATAAAAATGTCCCCATCCATCACGTTCACTCCATTGAATCAGTTCTTTTCCACCGTTTACCAGTCCCACTCGGCGGGTTTCAATATATGTATTCATCCGCTCCTGAATGACAGATACAGCTGAATCACTACCCACTTGCAGAAAACACACATCAATTTTTTTCAGGTCCCGGCTGGTACGTGTAAAATAAAACTTGTCATTCGTTCCATGCCAGATGACAGCACGGTCTTCATCATCACGCTGCTTTTGCAAAAGAGGAGCCGACCATACGGCCAGTTCCTGATCTTTAAACGCATATGCTTTGATCTTTTTACCTGTTTTCTTTTCAAAATCGAACAGGTATAACTCCCGCACAGGCGCCTCCTTTTCACCGGGCATCTGGTACTTGTAAGTTTCCAGTGTCGGGCGTGGATCGCCGATATTGTTGATGACCCACAGATCATTCACTTTACGGTTATCGCTCCGGATGATTGTAAAATATTTTCCATCGGGCGACCACATTACAAATGCGGACTTACGCTTGTCTTTGTTTTTTTCCTTATCCACATTGGTTTCGTTTCCTCCTCCACCATAGCTATAGTTTTCAATCCCATCCGTAGTAAGTTGATGCTCTACAATTGTACTATCGTCTTCTTTAATCTGGGCTTTGTGGTAATTAGCGCTGTCCATCCAGTAGAGGTTATTCTTTTTGGAAAAAATAATAAACCGCTGATCGGGTGAAAATGAAGCCCAGCTCAGGCGATCTTTCTTTTTTTCAAAATCCTTTAATTCTGTTAACTGGCCTGTGATGAGATTATACTCGAAAAAGAACATTTTCTTTCCGGTAGCTGCAGCAGTTTGTGCTCCGGCCCCTCTTCCTCCCCGCCGGTTGGTTGTATTGGCTGTTGCCGTATCTTTTTTCACCTCATCGATTGTGCTTTTCACTTCAAACTGAATGCTGGTTTCACCCGGCAGGAATTTCAGATTTTCAATGGGCAGATGCTGAGCGTCAAATGGATCTTTTACAATTTTTGTAATCTCAGCAGCCATGCGCACATGATCAAACATGGGTTGGCGCTGCACTTTTGCAGCATCGACTATATACCAGGATTTACCTTCCCTGTTTTCATATACATACCAGAAACGGTCACCTGTTTTAAGCCAGTGCGGATCCACACTGGTACTGAATAAAAACTTATTCACCTTGTCGGGTGAAAACCGGGAAGCGAGGGAGTAGTTCCCTTTTTGTTGCTTTGTTGGCTGTTGCGACAGCAACCATAAAGGGCAAAAAAGTAAAAGCAGCATCCATGTTGATCTCATAAAAAAAGTTTAACGGCTTAAAAAAACGATTCTGCTAAAGATAAAACGACACTGCTTTGGATGGGATGGAATCAACCATTTTTACATGAATGGTACGCTGCAGCATTTGGAAGTGCTGTGCATTCGCAAAAGGATCGCTGATGTACCCTGCCGCCCTATATCTGACTCCTGATTTTACCTTACTTTCGTACCCGAAACGGACAGTTGTATGAACATTCTGATTTTGTGTTACCAGGGCGATGTGGCAGGTTCAACCTATTCTATTCATGTACTGGCAAAAGGACTGGCAGAAAAAGGACATCAAGTATACCTTGGTTGCCGCCCTGAGTCGCTGCTGTACCGTCTCATTCAGGGATCAAAAGTGATTCCGCTTCCCATGCCGTTCCGCAACAAGGCCGATTTCAAAACAATATGGCTTATACGCAAAGCAGTTCAGCAATATAAAATAGATGTCATTAATCCACAGGCCAGCCGTGACCGTTACCTCACCGCTCTTTCACAATGGATTTTCGGATTCAGACCAGTAGTAGTACATACCCGCAGGCAACGACCCCGGAGCGACGGTGGAAAATTACAGAGCTGGTTTTATATGAAAGTAACAGACCGGATTGTTGCTGTAAGCCAGAGTGTAAAAAATCAGTTAATTGGAAAAGGGATCAAGGAGGAACACATCAAAGTTATTTACAACGGTACGCCTTCTGAAAAGTATAAACGCATGGATGCCGGAAAAACCGAAGCATACCGGAAACAATACCAATTAAAAGAAAACGACATTGTCATTGGCTGTGTGGCACGGCCCAAACGTCAGCAACAATTATTGAAAGCGTTGGCTCATATTCCTTTTCCTGTAAAAGTGCTGTTTGTTGGATTACCGAAGACGGCTGAATGGCAGTCAATTGAAAAGCAATACAATAAAATTCATACTGTTTATTATACCGGTATCATTTCTCCGGAAGATGCGCTCAATTATTATCCGCTTTTTACAATTAAAGTGCTGCCATCTATTTCCGAGGGATTATCACAAGCTCTTCTTGAAGCGATGGCCATAGGAATTCCCGTTGTGGCAACAGCTGCATCAGGCAACCTGGACCTGGTAAAAGACGGTGTGAACGGATACCTGTACCCGAATGATGATGGTGCAGCCCTGGCTGAACGGATTATCCATCTGATTGAACACCCCGAACTGCGTAAACAATTTATTGAAGCAGGTAAAAAAACCGCACTGGAAGATTTTTCACTGGATAAAACAATCCGCAATTATGAGTTATTCTTTGAAGAATTGTTACACCAGAAACAACTCAAAAAAACATAAGCTGTCAAGGTTCAACTTTTTTTTATTCCCGGCACTTTCTTGTAAGTTTCAGTAACAAAGCTATTCCACCAGACTTATCTTTTTATGAAAAAAAATTCAATTTTCGAAATTACGATCCTTGTAGCCGGTGTGTTATGCATGATAGGTTCTTTGTTTACAGAGGATCCTCTAACCCAGCGGCTGTTGAAAGGGGGACTTTATTTGCTAACCGGAGCAGCACTTACGTCAAAAGTTTTTCGCTTCTTGCCATTGCTGGACCAAAAGAGAAAACTGATGTGGATGGGCGGAACGTTTCTTACCTACGCCGCAGCACTTACGTCGTTTCTCAGCAATTTCAAGGGTACAAACTTCATGTGGCTGTTGGGTATTCTTTTGTTTTCATTTTCCTCTTATCCTGAGAAAGAAAACCCGAAAGATGCGGGTAATTAATGCAGCAGCACCTGGCCGGCTGACCAGTCGACCGTAACTTTTTGGGAGAGAATAGAATCAATTGCTTTTCCTGTATAATCGGGCTGAATAGGCAACTGTCGGTTGAACCGGCGGTCAACCAATACACATAATTCAACTTTGGCAGGCCGGCCGAAATCAATCAGTGCATCCATTGCAGCACGTATGGTTCGACCTGTATACAAAACATCATCTATAAGAATCACATTCCTGTTTTCAATGCTGAAATTGAGTCTTGTTTCATTGGCAATATGAATTTGCCGGTGTGTATCATCACGGTAAAACGTAATATCAAGTTGCCCGTAATCAAGTTGAATTTCCGGATAAGCAGCCTTTATTTGTGCCACCATTTTTTCTGCCAGCAGAATACCACGTGGCTGCAGACCGATGATGACTGTATCGGCAAACGGGTAGTGTGATTCAATGAGCTGATGACAAAGCCGTTGAATGGTAAGCTGTAACTGTCCGCCTGACAGGATGGGTTTCACGTAAATTAAATTTTTATAAAAATAAACACTTCACTCCAAACTTACTGAATCCATACAAAGAACTGCCCTGAAACAAAAAGAGGTTGCCCGGTTGACAACCTCTTCTGCTCTTTTATCCGGTTCAGATCTTATTCTTCACCCATAAATGGATAACGATAATCTGTTGGAGGGTTGAATGTTTCTTTAATGGTGCGGGCACTAAGCCAGCGATACAGGTTCAGGATACTTCCGGCTTTATCGTTTGTACCACTGCCCCTGGCACCTCCGAAAGGCTGTTGACCCACCACCGCTCCGGTAGGTTTATCATTGATATAGAAATTTCCGGCAGCATTCCGCAGCCGGGTTGTTGCCAGTTCAACTGCATCCCGGTCCTGGGCTATGACAGCTCCGGTTAATGCATAAGGAGATGTGGTATCCACCAACTCCAGCGCCCTTTCAAAATTATTGGCAGGATATACATATACCGTAAGTACAGGTCCGAAAATTTCTTCGCACATGGTTACATACTTCGGGGTTTTGGCTTCGATCACTGTAGGTTGAATGAAATATCCTTCCTTTTTGTCGCACTTACCTCCTACCCAAATTTCTGCTTTTGGATCTTTTTTCGCATTGTCGATATAGTTCTTGATGCTGTTGAAACTTTTTTCATCGATCACCGCATTGATGAAGTTGGTGAAATTTTCAACAGTACCCATTTTCATACTCTTAACTCCTGCAATCAATTTCTTTTTTACTTCTTCGGCCATATTAGAAGGTATATAGGCACGGGAGGCTGCAGAACATTTTTGCCCCTGGAACTCAAATGCACCCCGTAACAAAGCGGTAACCACCACATCGGGGTTGGCACTTTTGTGCGCCAGTACAAAATCCTTTCCGCCGGTTTCGCCAACAATACGGGGATAGGATCTGTACATCGACATATTCCGCCCGATGGTTTCCCACATGTTGTTGAATACTCCTGTTGATCCGGTGAAATGCACCCCTGCAAACTCTTTATGATTGAAGCACACTTTCCCCACAGTAGGACCATCTACATAAATGAGGTTGATCACACCATCTGGCAAACCGGCCTCTTTCAGGATTTTCATGAACATCTGTGCACTGTACACCTGTGTGTTGGCGCATTTCCACACCACCACGTTACCACACATAGCTGCGCTTGTGGGCAGGTTACCACCAATGGCAGTAAAGTTGAAGGGAGTTACCGCCAGTACAAATCCTTCCAGCGGACGATATTCCATACGGTTATGCATACCCGCACCACTGATGGGTTGCTGTCGATAGATTTCACTTAAGAAATGAACATTGAACCGGAGGAAGTCAATGATTTCACAAGCGGCATCAATTTCTGCCTGGAACACATTTTTACTTTGCCCCAGCATTGTGGTACCGTTCATATACGGACGGTACTTGGTGGCAATTAAATCAGCGGCCCGCAGAAAGATATTGGCCCGGCTTTCCCAACTCATGTTGGCCCAGCTTTCCCTGGCTGCCAATGCAGCTTCGATCGCCAGGTGTACATGTTTTTCTTCTCCGGCATGGAAATAGCCCAGTGTGTGTGCTAATTCATGTGGCGGATGTAAGGGCTTTTTATGATTGGTGCGTACTTCTTTGCTGCCAATGTACATGGGCACATCCACCTCTGTACTCTTCAGCTCAGCAAGCACTTCTTTTAAGCGTTTACGTTCTGGTGATCCAGGTGCATAATTAAGTATTGGCTCATTGGCCGGCAGGGGGTAATTGAAATATCCTAAGTTCATAACAAGCAATTTTAAATTTGATGATTTGATAATTTGTCAATTTGATAATTCATTTCTTGGATGATGAAATAATCTTTGATAGTATTTTACTTATCACTAAAAGATCATCCTTCAATGAATGAATTACAGGATAACCTTCGGATGCATTACATAATGACAACCAGTATTCCGTTTCGTCTGCTTCCTTTGCTGCCAACTTCATTTTATGGATGAAGTCATTCTTACTTTCGGCATTTTGAGCTTCTCTGACATTTGCACCAATACTGGTTGCAGATTTCAATAATTGATTCGCAATTACATACTTCCTCTTTGATTCCAACTCTTCAACATACTTAATAATCTTCAGCGCAAATGCAAAGGTTAGTTCAACAATCAGATTTTTATCTTTATTCGTCTGCATAACAAATTCATTATGTCAAACTTATTATTACGGGCACACATTTACACATCACCAAATCATCACATTATCAAATTATTTCGCTTCCGCTTCTTTCTCACTCATCAGATACGCCTTAATAAATCCATCCAACTCGCCATCCATTACCGGTTGCACATTGCCCACTTCAAACTCAGTACGGTGGTCTTTAATCATTTTGTAGGGATGGAATACATACGAACGGATCTGGCTACCCCACTCTATCTTTTTCTTATTCGCATTATTGGCATCACGTATTTCATTACGTTTACGGAGCTCCTCTTCATACAAACGGCTCTTCAACATTGTCATAGCTTTTTCACGGTTGCCAAGTTGTGAGCGTTCTGTTTGACAAACAACAGTAATACCAGTTGGAATATGCGTTAGGAATACTTTTGTTTCAACTTTGTTTACGTTTTGTCCGCCTGCACCTCCGCTTCGTGCCGTTTCCATTTTTACATCGGCATCTTTAACTTCAATATCAATTGTATCATCCACCAGCGGATAAACATACACACTTGCAAAAGAAGTATGTCTTCTTGCATTACTGTCAAACGGTGAAATACGAACCAACCGATGAACACCACTTTCTGCTTTTAAAAAACCATATGCAAAGGGGCCATCAAACTGATACGTACAGGTTTTAATACCGGCCCCATCACCATCCTGCCAATCTATTTCAGTAACTTTCCACCCCTGCTTTTCGCCGTACATACGGTACATGCGAGCAAGAATTTGTGACCAGTCCTGGCTTTCAGTTCCGCCAGCTCCGGAGTTGATCTGCAGCACGGCACTCAACTCATCTTCAGGTTGATTGAGGGTGCTTTTAAACTCAGCATCTTCTATAGCCAGCACGGCTTTGTCGTATGCTTCCCTGGTTTCTTCTTCTGTGGCATCCCCGGCTTTCCAGAAGTCAAACAGCACAGCAAAATCCTCAACGGCTGTATTGGTTTGGTCATACAGATTGATCCAATACTCATTGTTTTTGATTTCCTTGAGTATTTCGGTGGCCCGCTTGTTATCGTCCCAGAATCCGGGACTGAGAGAAAGTTGTTTGTCTTCGGCTATCTTATGTTGTCGGTTCTCGACGTCAAAGAAACCTCCTCAGGATCAAGATGCGATCCCTTATATCGTTTAATTTTTCCTGTGTCATAAGGCCGCAAAGTTAGGAAAGAAATGCCTGAAATCAGCAATAGCGTCCTGATTCACTGCTTCCAACGAATCCGAACAGGAACAAACCAGGGATTTAAGATTCAGTCACAACAAAAAAGCAGTCCTGAGACTGCCTTTTAAAAATCATAGACTGAGCGTTATTGAAGTACCAGTTTCCCCACCCACCGGTTGGTGCCTTTTGAATCAATCAGGTTCACAATAAAAGTGCCGCTGCCCACCTGAAGGCGACTACGACTCAACCAATGAGTCTGGTCTTTTTCCAACCGGATCAACAACTGTGTATGTACACGGCCGGTGATATCGGTGAGCCGGAGTGTATAGATTCCTCCCACCAACTGATGATTCTTAAATCCTATAATAGTCTGAGCCGGATTGGGATAAACAGTAAAGGCGCCTGCAGGCAATAAGTTTTCGTTTACAGATGTTGGTGCGTTCACCCATCCACCATCGTACCAGCAATCGCCGCATTTATACAGGTCCCCTGTTTGAGGTGCCGTGTTGTTATTAAACAAAAGATTTGTACAGTTGACACCAACCAACGTATACTTCCACCAGCCGTTTCCTTCGTCCACCATTTGTACACCCGGCCAGGCAGTAGTGGCAGAACCGGACGGCTGTGCATTCCAAAAATACAAACGGGGTACATTCGTCCAGGTAGTTGGCTTTTTGAAATGAACTGTCATGCCAACAGGAGCATTTGTTACAGTAAGCACTTTGGTAACGCTTGCTTCCTGCTGATTTTGATCCTTTACCGTGAGCGTTACATTGTACGTTCCTTGAGCATTATAAACGGAAGAAGGATTAAAAACAGAATTATTGGTGTTTCCGTTTCCGAAATCCCAATAATACGTGAGTGTTCCGCAACCGGCAGATGCAGCAGCATTGAAGTTGACTGTGAGTGGTGCTGCACCGGTGGATGGCGTCATCGTAAAATCAGCTACCGGCTTCGTCAGATCCGGAACTGTCGACAGCCATCCATTATCGTAATAGCGGGTACTGTTCACATTGGTAAGATCAGGCGTTTTATTGGTGTTGCTTCCATTGTCATTAAAGATGGCATTCACACTCGTTACACCATTGAATTTGAATTTGTACCACGGGCCACCCGTACATACAGGCTCCATGGCCACACCCGGCCAGTTCACTACAGCTACAGCCCCGTTGGGCAGTGCATTCCAGTAATAAATTTTTACTTGATTACTCCAGGATGCCGGCTTTTTGAAATAAACCCAGATATCGGGTATGGGACTGAAAGTATAGCGCTGCGAATCAACAGCGGAAACACGACCCTCGTTGTCTTTTCCAATACACTTTAAAGTAATTGTACTGCTGCCGTTCAGAACCACAGGTGCAGTATACACTGTACTACCGGTGGTGGGGGTTGATCCATCGGTTGTGTAGTAAATGGTAACGGGAGTCCTTGGCGAAGTGGCTGATAAAGTAACAGATACAGGCGGAGTCGGATAATTACCACCTGCCGGACTGGCTGTTACAACCGGAGGTGGAATATTGAAGGTATAGGAAGCCGACGCAACAACTGATTCCTGGCTGTTGGCATCCACAGCAATTGCTTTAACTATAGAAGCACTGGTTACAGGAATGGCAGCAGTATACACTGTACTGGCAGTTGTTGGATTGGCTCCATTGGTGGTATAATAAATCGTATAAGGCTCTTTGGCTCCGCCGGCACTGATGGTAACGTTGACTGGGTCAAAATAATTTCCGGCAGCCGGAGCAATACTCACCTTAGGCTTGGGCAACACAAAGGTGTACCGCTGAGCACTGATGGGAGATGTTTTTCCATTGACATCCAGAGCCATTGCTTTTACAACCGTTGTTGTGCTTACATTGAACGGGATTGTGTACACAGGACTGGCCGTTGTGGGCTCCTGCCCGTTTGTGGTGTAGTAAATGGTATAACCCGGTGTTCCGCCTGATGCAGAAATGGTTACGGTTACAGGTGAAGTATAGTTATCTCCAACCGGACCCACCGTTACCTTGGGCACGGGTGTACATCCCGTAACACAGGATTCAAAATATCCTACTCCGTTTTCACCAATCATTCCGGGTCCATTCAGCACATAAATACCTGCGGAAAGCGACTTCACAGAAAACTGAAGAGAACCATTGCTGACGGTGATTTCCCGGCCGGTTACAGCATCCCGGTAGATACCGTTTGGAATACCCGTAAAATTGAACGATGCATCGCCATCTTTCGGCAACCCAACACAAACGGTTTGGTCGCCTAACGTACGCACATAGCCGATGGCGTTACCAGGAAAGTTTCCACCCCAGCGCCAGCTTCCTTTCTGCAGTGCAGGTATGGCCCGGCGGATGGCATTCAGTTTGGCCAGATGCTTATACAATTTATGATTGGGCGCTGTTAAAACGTTATCGCCGTAATAAGCCCGGCCTGTCAGATTCAGACTTTTCTGAATGGAAGATGGTTCATGAATATCGGTATAAGCACCTTTCATGAACTGCATTTCTGTTCCGTAATACATACTGGGAATACCCCGCCAGGTGAACATGAAATTGAAGCAGGCTGCCAGGTTTTCCTCACTCCCGCCATAGCGACGGTTCCAGTCGTTATTCGGACCAAAATCATGATTGTCCAGCCAGGTTACCAACAAGGTGGGATCGGAATATAAGTGATCGTACCGGGCTGCGTCTGTAACACCTGAAAAAGCCCCGCCGTTTTCGAAAATATTATGAAAGGTTGCCTCGGCATAAAAATCCAAAACGCCAACACCCATGGGTTGTGAACTACCTACCGCTCCCCGCCAGGTATACCAATGCGGGTTGATTTCTTCCACCGGGTGCAACTCAAACCGTTTTTGTGCCACTTCACCAAATACAAATAAATCGGGCTTGTACGCTTTGAAACGGTCATACAGCGCAATAATGTCCTGCTTGTTCATGTGCTTCCAGGTATCCCAACGGAAGGCATCCACCCCCATATCAATATAGGTTTTGTATACATTGAAAAAGTAATCCTGAACGGCCTGGCTGCCGGTATTCAAATCCGGGCAATCATCGCTGATGGCTCGTTGATAGGCATTAGTAGTATCGTCCCAGCCTTGTGCAAAACCATTGCCGCTGCGGTGAAACCAAACCGGGTCGCTGGTGGTTACAAACGACTCTGTGCTGGGCCAGTTGTACAATGACAGATTCTGATTATAAGGCGGAGGCATTTTCGCCACATTGGCCCGGCTCCAGATTTTATTATCATCTGGATTTTTGGTGAGCCCGTCATACGACCAGTTGGGATTCTCAGGCAAAGGCTGACCTGTGCTGGTTTGCCCCCAGGGTTTGGTGGGATCGGTATTGTATTTCAGTTCTGACTGACCTTTGACACCATAGCGGCTGCTATGGTTGGTAACAATATCCAGCACAATTTTCATTCCCTTGGCATGGGCTGCATCGCACAAGTCTTTGAACGTTGCCCCGGGCGACTCTAACCGGCTATCCACTTTGGTGAAATCCCAGGCATGATAGCCGTGATAATCCAGCGGACTTCGTCCTTGCACAATCGGGGTAATCCAGATGGCTGTAAATCCCATCCCCTTGATGTAATCCAGTTGCTGAATCAGTCCCTTAAAATCCCCTCGCCAGGTCACATCCCTGGAATCGGTAAGGTTTGGATTATTCACCCCGGGAATGTAGGAACACCATTCGTTGGGAGCACTGTTACTGGTGTCGCCATCAAAAAAACGGGAAGTGATGAGGAAGTAAATGGTTTCGGACCGGAAGTCGACCTGGGCTTTTATGTTGGTCAGGAAAGAGAAACAGAAAAGCAACGTAGCTAAAAAACGTGCCATGGGTATAATCAATAGAGTTTAAAGGTATCTGTTTGTTCAGCTAACAACTGTTTCTGTTCCAATTGATAACGCTTGAAATTCAACAAACTTCCGGGCAGTACTTACAATCTAAATCGGAAAATTCTGTTCCTGCGGGATGAATTTTCGTAATTTGCCCACCCCTGCATGATTTCTCAGAATACCATACAACAGATTCTCAACCGCACCGATATTATTGAGGTGGTGGGTAGTTTTGTAAAACTGAAAAAACGGGGCACCAATTACCTGGGCCTTTGTCCGTTTCACAATGAAAAAACGCCCTCGTTCACCGTTTCACCCACCAAAGAAATTTACAAGTGTTTTGGCTGCGGTCGTTCCGGCAACACCATCAGCTTTCTGATGGAGCATGAAAAGCTCGCCTATGTAGATGCCTTGCGTTGGTTGGCTGCTAAGTACAATGTTGAAGTCGAGGAAACCTACAGCAGCCCGGAAGCCTTACAGCAGCGCCAGGCAGCAGACAGTCTGTATATCATCAACCAGTTTGCCCAGCAGTTCTTCAGCAGGCAACTGATGGAAACGGAAGAAGGAAACACAGTTGGGTTGAGTTACCTGAAAGAAAGAGGTTTCAGAGAAGATATAATTCAAAAATTCCAGCTGGGTTATTCTCCTGTACAACGGGATGCCTTTGCGAAGGCTGCTCTTCAGGGACAATACAATAAAGAACTGTTACTGAAGACCGGGATTGTAGTAGAGCGGAATGGAGAACTGGTTGATAATTACCGGGAACGGATCATATTCCCGATCCAGAATACAACAGGAAAAGTAATTGGGTTCGGTGCCCGTATCATCGGTAAAAAAGAAAATGCACCGAAGTACATCAATACGCCGGAAAATGACATCTACATAAAAAGTAAAATACTCTATGGCGCTTACCAGGCCCGGCAGTCGGTAGACAAACAGGATGAGTGTTTGCTGGTGGAAGGCTATACCGATGTTGTTTCACTGCACCAGGCCGGCATTGAAAACGTCATGGCCAGTGGCGGTACTGCACTCACCCCCGATCAACTGCGGCTGATCAAAAAATACACCAATAATCTTACGATTTTATACGATGGTGATGCGGCAGGAGTAAAAGCGGCCATGCGGGGGCTAGACCTTGCGCTGGAAGAAGGTCTGCATGTAAAAGTGGTATTGATACCAGATAATGAAGACCCCGACAGCTATGTAAATAAAGTAGGTGCATCCGGCTTCCGAGAGTTCATTAATACCAGCAAAAAAGATGTGGTGCTGTTTCAGCTGGAAGTGATGCTGAAAGATGCAGGAACTGATTCCACCAAAAAAGCAGCCGCTGTTAACACCATTGCAGAAAGCATCAGCCGCATCAATAAAGCGGAAGACTTTACCCGGCAGCAGGATTACATCAAACAAAGTGCAGAGTTGTTACGGATTGACGAAGCAGGCTTACATGCACTAGTCAATAAATTCATACGTGAACGCATTGTCAAACAGGAACAACGGCAGTCGTTTGAAGACCTGGCCCCGGCAGAAGACGCCCTGCCAGCCGAAGCCGAAGCAGTTGATCTCTTCAGCCGTGATGAGCAGCATGAACGGGCACTCATACGATGCCTGCTTGATTTCGGACTGATGCCCTGGACAGAAACAGAAACCGTGGCTGCTCATATTTTCAAAGAAAGTGAAGACGGTGACATCCTTGAAAACCCTGATCTGAAGCAGTTATTTCAGCTTTATAAACAATGGCTCAACGACGGACTTGAGCCCAACATGAAAAATTTTCTGTACAACGAAGACCCCATCATTAGTAAAACAGCAGTTTCGCTTAATGATATCCGTTATGAACTGAGCACCCGCTGGAAAGAAGCTCCCTATGAAGTAAAAGTCCCCAGCCGGGAAGAGCGCTACAGGGAAGAACTGCAGTCAGTTCTTATCTATCTCAAGCTGAGAAAAATCAAAAGTATGATGGATCAGAATCAACGGGACATGGAACAGCCGCACTCCCCCGAAGAACTCATGACTTTTTTGCTTACACATAAACACCTGAAGGAAATGGAAATTGAGCTTACCAGGGAGCTGGGAACAGTGATTTATAAATAGAGACCAATAGCAGTAACTTTAGTTACAGTTTGATACCAAACTTACTCAGAATTTTACATTTCTAATTTTGTAAAAATGAAACCAACGTTCCTTCAGTTTCTTGTAGTGCTGGCACTGATTTCTTTCACCGCTTGTAACAATCAGCCGGATGGGAAAGAGGCAGCTTACCAAAACATTAGCCAGGAAGAATTTCTGAAACTCCAGCAACAACCAAATACAATTGTGATTGATGTGCGTACACCCGGAGAAATTTCGCAAGGCATTATTAAAGGAGCAAGTGTATTTGCTGATTATAATGCAGGCCAGTTTGAGACCGTACTTCCACAACTTGATACTTCAAAAACATACCTCGTATATTGCAGGAGCGGAGCCCGCAGCAGTAATGCCGCTGAAATTATGATCAGGACCGGATTCACCAAAGTGTACAACCTGGCAGGAGGCATTAATAACTGGACGGGCGAAATTGTAAAACCTGAATGAATCTGATTCAACTTACTTACCGGGGTGTATTGCTGGCAGTGCTCATCGGAATCACAGCCTGGTTTTTAGCGGGCTACACTCCTTCTGGCCTCAACAGCATCTTACTGGCGTTGATACTGGGGATGTTGGCGGGCAACCTGCTCCCCCCGCCCGCTTCTTTTCAGCCCGGCATCAGTTTCACCAGCGGCAGGTTACTTGAGTTATCAATCCTGTTTCTTGCATTTGATATCAATTACACGCATATCGCCAGGCTGGGTGCCGGCAGTTTCACCAGCATAGTAATAGTGGTGCTTGTGGTATTATTAGCAAGCTATTACCTGGCCAACAGATTCAAATGCCCCGGATCCACAGGTTGGCTCATAGGGTTTGGAACAGCAATCTGTGGATCTTCGGCCATTGCTGCACTTACGCCCACTGTTAGTAAAGACAAGGAAGAAGCAGGCATTGCTATGGCTGTAACCAACCTGTTGGGGGCTACAGGAATGGTGCTGTTGCCTTTTTTAATCATGCAAACCGGCTTTAATACAACCCAGGCGGGATTGCTGCTGGGAGGCTCCTTGCATTCAGTTGGTAATGTAGCTGGTGCAGGTTATGGTATCAGCACAGAAGTGGGCGAAGCTGCTATTACCATGAAGCTGGCAAGAGTGGCATTGTTATCACCGGCACTCATTTTTTTTAAGTACCTCATCCACAGCCGGGAACCCGGTAACCGGAAGGCGCATTTTACATTACCCTGGTATTTGTGGAGCTTTATTGCAATAACCCTTCTGGCTTCTTTTTTCACACTTCAGCCCGCATGGAAAGACTTTATGGATCTTACAGGTAAGTTAGTACTCACTATTGCCATGGCGGCCATCGGGCTGAATGTAAGTTTCAGAAAATTGTATCACTCCGGCAAAAGAGGAGTGCTTTTCGGGCTGGTCATATTTGTGATGCAGGTAATGCTGCTGCTTGCACTTGCACTCTTTTTCTGACAGTAACTTATTGATCCAGTTCTTTCTTTCGGAGGAGCCACACCAGGAATAATGAACTGGCATATCCCAGCAATGCGCCTGTTAGTACATCTTTGTAGAAGTGATGCCCCAGATAAATCCGGGAATAGCCAACTATAATTGCTGCTAAGAACCAAAGAAACTGAACCGGGTAATTTCTGCTTGCAAAAGCAAGCAAAGAAAACATAGCAAATGCTGTGGTGGTATGACCACTTGGAAAACTGTTGTTGCCTCTCAAAACCCGTCCATCAACTTTGTGAATACGATCGTCTTGCTTTAATTCAGCAAAATATTTACCCGGTCTTGGCTCTGGCTGTACCCGTTTCACAACTTGTGCCAACAAGCCTGAAAGAAGAAAAGATAAAATCAACAACACACCCAGTTTACGTTTGCCCATTGCTATAGCTACAAGGCCGGCAATTATCATAGTAAGGCCATCACCAACATGCGTGAAATATTTAAAGAATAAATCGCCTGGGTATGAATGCTGCTGGTTGAGTATCCAGAATAATTCATCTTTCGTGAAAAGAAATAAAAAAACAACTCCTGCAACCAGCAGAACGGCCATTCCCCAGCTGAATCCATTGCGCAGCGGATGATTGTATTTCCAGTTGGTCATAATGCAAAACTAAGCTTCGCTTAGTAAGATGTCGCTATAAGAATGCGTTAAAAGATCGGCTTCCGTAATTCCAAGCAGCTCCATAAAATCAGTACACTGCTTCTGGAGGAAAGAATAGTTCATTGTGCCGGTTGTATCAATTGCCTCAATTTCAACAAAGGAGCCCAATCCTTCCACTTCGTCAATATGAAACTTTACATTATTAATAAAATAGATTTCCCGTTGCTTTTTCACAACTACTTTTACATCATGGCTGGCCAGCAGCACCTCTTTCAGCGTTGTATCGGTATGCCCGGTTTTGTGTAAAATCACTCGGCTGTGTTTTGCGGTTGCCGTATTTTCTCGTTCATAAAAGATGAGTGCATTTTCAATCATTCCTTCCCGAAGTTTCAAACGTCCGTTTTTTACGATAAAATAAGTATCTGTCTGAACATCGGTTCCTTTATGAATAGCTCCCTGTTCCTGTAAGCGTGTCCGTACTTCAGCCGGATTGCTGCATTTTGCTTTTATTTCTGAAATCGAGATCATAAAAAAAGGGCCGTTTTACAACGGCCCGAAAATAAGATTTTGAAATGGTAATCAGGCTACTGCTACAGAACTCAATTTTGCACTACGGCTTGTACGTGCGGCCGGCTTTTCCTGGATTGCCATGGCACGGTCAAAGCGTAAAGCTGTCCATACATGATCTAATGTAACCTCTTCAGAGGTTTCAAAGCCACATTGGCATAAAAACTGCCAACTACCCTCCCGGTTCAAATCACTAACAATTTTAGAAGAAGCTTTGGGATATGCTACCCAGAACTTAGACTGGTTGGCCAAAGCAGGTAACACCTCTTTCAAAATGCTGTTCAGCTGGTTTTGATTTACTGCAAACACAAGCGCAAAATCAATTTTTTTGCTTCTGAGCAAGGGGGTTACGTTCTTGGCGAACGACAGTTTTACAAATTGTTTTTCGATGGAGGAAGGCAGACCCTGAATCAGTAAATTTCTTTCATCCTGTAACTGAAGCTTTTCCAACAGAGAAACAGACATACTGTAAGTTTTGAGTGAGAACGTGAATAGGAGTGCAAAGGTACCGACTACAGTACAACCCGTAGTTATTCTGATTAATAAAAAACCCCCGAATATTGAACAAAACGGGGGTTTTCTTAACAATTTCATCATTTTGTCACTTACCTGCAGGCTTGTAATACTGCATAGCTTCTGCTACATACTGCTTCATTTTTGAAATACGTGTTTCATCTGAAGGGTGGGTACTTAAGATTTCCGGAGGTTTTTGGCCGCTACCTGCCGCCTGTGCCATACGCTGCCAGAAAGCAACGGCTTCTTCCGGATTGTACCCTGCCATTGCAGAAAACCGTAATCCAAACTGATCTGCTTCCAGCTCTTGTTTCCGTGAAAAGGGCAAAATACCTCCTACAGTTGTACCAATTCCATAGGCACTCATAAACAAGTTCTGCGTTTCAGCGGGTTTGTTAGCCATTGCTACCTGCAAGGCTACCCCTCCGAACTGTTGCAGCATTCCCTGGCTCATCCGTTCATTTCCATGCAGAGCAATGGCGTGTGCAATTTCATGTCCCATCACCACTGCCAGTCCCGCTTCATTTTTAGTAACCGGCAATAACCCGGTGTAAACAACGACCTTTCCGCCGGGCATGCACCAGGCATTGACCTGCTTATCATCTATCAGGTGAAATTCCCACTGGAAGCCATTCAGAATTTCCGGCTTTCCCTGTTGCTCATAAAAACGGGTGATCGCATAAGCAATCCGCACACCTACACGCCGCACCATCTCTGCATCTTTGTTGACGGTTGCCGTAACCACTTTGCTTTGAGTGAGAAACTGACGGTACTGTTGTGTAGCCATACTTTGTAATTCACTTTCGGGCAGAAGTCTTAATTGAGATCGTCCGGTTACCTGGTTTTTTGCGCACCCCGACAGTAATAAGATGGCTGCCACAAAAACGCTTCCAATCAACTGTTTCATCCTGATGTATTTTATTTGCTTAAAACAATTTATGTACCAATTTATAGCAGGCTTTTTGAAAAGCAACGTTAATCCTTTTTTCGTCGTTTACTCCTCAAACTGATTTTGCCTTCCGTACCCTTGATCAACCGTTGCAGATTACCCCGGTGCAACACCAGAATGCAAACAGCGGCTGCGAAAGAAAACCATCGCAGGTATGGACTGGGGTCATTCCAGGCAAACCACACACATACTACAAAAACAGCTGCTCCTGCCAACGAACCTAAGGACACGTATCTTGTAAGTACAACCACCAGTAGAAAAGCCACCACACTCGCTAAGGCAATCCACGGCTGTATAGCCAGCACCGTTCCAAACAAAGAGGCAACTCCTTTTCCTCCCCTGAATCCGGCAAAAACTGGAAATATATGACCTGTTACAGCTGTTAGTCCAAAGAGTAGCTGCCACAAGCTTTTTTCCTGCCACAGCCAGTCGCCCGGACCAATCAGCCGGACTAACTGTACCGCTGCCACGGCTTTGAGCATATCCACCATTAATACCACCACTCCATAAACCGGACCCAATACCCGAAACGTATTTGTAGCGCCCATGTTTTTGCTTCCATGCTCCCGAATGTCTATCCCAAAAAACAAGCGACTGATCCATAAGGCTGTTGGAACAGACCCCAGCAAATAAGCAGCGGGAAAGAGTAAGAGCAATTTCATCGGTTTGCCTGCTTTACCAATTTCAAACAACTCCAGTTATGACGTTCCGAACCGGCATTCAGTTGCAGACGCTGTGCAACAGCAGCATTGATTAGCAATTCATCCTCTTCTTTATAAAAACCACTGATCAACAATATGCCCCCATCGTTTAATCCGGCGCTTATCTGGGGCATGTATTGTATAAGAATATGCCGGTTGATGTTGGCAAGAATGATATCAAATGTTTGCTGCGGAGGTGGTGCCTCACCCTGCTGCACCTTTATATGACGACATTGATTCCGTTCTGCATTTTCCTCCGCATTTTCAATACACCAGTCATCAATGTCCATGGCCAGCACATCGGCCGCACCCAGCTTTTCTGCCAGGATCGCCAGTACACCTGTGCCGGATCCAAAATCAAAAACCGACTTCCCGGAAAAATGAATGGAGCGCATCAGCTGCATCATTTGCCACGTAGTGGCATGGTGACCGGTACCAAAACTCATTTTGGGAGTGATGATAATTTCATGCTGCACACCTGTAAGCGGCGGATGAAAATGAGCCCTGATGCCGGCAAAATCCTCTACAATAACGGGCTGGTATTGCTGCTCCCATTCGGCATTCCAGTTGCGGGGAGCAATCAGTTCCGTTTCAAAAGAACAGCTGAAAGGTTGCAGAATTTGCTGCAGTTCATCCCTGTTAAATTGCGCTTCGGGCAAAAATGCCTTGAGTGCATCATCTGTTTCTTCAAAACCTTCATAGCCGGCATCGCTGAGCAATGCCACTAAAACTTCTGCCTGTTCAGGCGTAATGCCACTGATAGTGACCCCTATGGAATTCTGCATAAAAAAAGGTTCCGTTGTTACGGAACCTCAAAGGTCTTACTTTTTAGTATCAAATCAGGCTTCTTCACCCTGCTGCCCTTCACCCTGCTCCTGGCGGGGCGGACGGGGTGCCTGCTCCGGCTTAGGCATGAGCGCCTTGCGGCTGAGTTTGAATTTGCCTGTCTTATGGTCAATGCCAATTAATTTCACTTTCACAATATCTCCAACTTTGAAAATGCCTTCCATTGTATCAAGACGCTTCCAACTGATTTCAGAAATATGCAGTAACCCTTCTTTTCGAGGCAGGAACTCGAGAAATGCACCGAATTCTTTAATCCCTTTTACAGAAGCTTCATAAACACTTCCCACTTCTGGAACAGCTACAATTCCCTTCACCCAGGCAACTGCTTTTTCCAGTCCTTCTTTCGCTGGTGAGAAGATGCTCACTTCACCATAATTGCCAATTTCCTCAATAGTAATAGTGGTTCCTGTTTCACGCTGAATTTCCTGGATGACCTTACCCTGTGGCCCGATGACAGCACCAATAAACTCTTTATCAATAAACAGTTTTTCCATGCGGGGTGCATGCGGTTTCACTTCGGGTCGTGGTTCTGCCACGCAGTTGTACATAGCATCAAGAATATGTAAACGACCTTTCCGGGCCTGCTCCAATGCTTCACGCATTACTTCCATACTCAATCCATCTACTTTAATATCCATCTGCACACCACAAATACCCTGACGGGTACCGGTTACTTTAAAGTCCATATCGCCGAGATGATCTTCATCGCCCAGGATATCGGTAAGGATCGCATATTTACCATCACCACGGGTAATCAATCCCATCGCCACGCCACTCACGTGCTTTTGTACAGGAACACCTGCATCCATTAAAGCCAGCGACCCGGCACATACCGTTGCCATGGAAGAAGAACCATTTGACTCCAGGATATCGCTCACTACCCGAACTGTGTAAGGATACTCACTTCCTGGCATCATTTGTTTAAGCGAACGTTGGGCCAGGTTGCCATGCCCTACTTCCCGGCGGCCGGGACCACGCATCATCTTCACCTCACCAGTAGAAAACGGCGGGAAATTATAATGCAGGAAGAATTTTGAATAATTACTGCTGGCAGCACTTTCAATCAGCAACTCATCGAGCTTTGTACCCAATGTTACCGTTGTGAGTGATTGTGTTTCGCCACGGGTGAACAACGCTGATCCGTGAGGAGTAGGCAAAGGTTCAATTTCCATAGCCAGCGGACGTACTTCGTCGAGTTTACGTCCGTCCAAACGCACCCTGTCTTCCAGGATCATATCTCTCACCACTTCCCATTTCAAATCCTCAAAATATTTCTTCGCCAGTTTCTTCTGCAGATCGGTTGCTTCTTCACCCAGGCTGGCTACTACTTCCTTCTTCAGGGTATCAAAAGCTTCGGTACGCTCATTTTTACTACTGCCTGCTTTTGAAATCTCGTAAATCTTATCTTTTGCAAACGCAATTACTTTCTCATTGATTTCCTCACTTCCTTCGGGCTTTTTGTAATCACGCTTACCGGTAACACCTACCGCCGCTCTCAATTCTTCCTGTGCTTTAATTTGCACCCGAATGGCTTCATGCGCCAGTTCCAGTGCTTTTACTAAATCTTCTTCGCTGCACTCACCGGCTTCCCCTTCCACCATCATAAGATTTTTTTCCGTAGCTGCAATCAGGAATTCAGCTGTTGCTGTTTCCAGTTGACTGCGGGTAGGGTTGATCACCATTTCACCATCTACGGTTGCAATACGCACTTCTGAAATGATTTCCTTAATGGGAATATCGGAAACAGCCAAAGCGGCAGAAGCAGCCAAACAAGCCAACGCATCGGGCATTACTTCTGCGTCGGATGAAACCAGGCTGATGAGCACCTGCACATCGCAGAGATAATCTTCGGGGAAGAGTGGACGCAAAGCACGATCCACCAAACGGCTGGTTAAAATTTCATAATCATTCAAACGGGCTTCCCGCTTGAAAAAAGAACCGGGGATACGGCCTGCCGAAGCAAATTTTTCCTGGTAATCAACAGAAAGGGGGAAGAAATCCTGTCCTTCCCGGGGCTCTTTATTCGCTACAACAGTAGCAAGGAGAATACAATTTCCCTGGCGTACAGTTACAGCACCATCGGCCTGGCGGGCCAGTTTACCGGTTTCAATGGTAACAATACGGCCACCGCCCAGATCGAACGATTTACTGATTGGTTGTAATAACATAACATTGTAATTGTGATCTACGATGCAAGGCACTGCAATCGAACGAAATACACCGTAAATCTGATGAACAAATAGAATTCAGAACGGATGCAAAAAACAAAATCCCAACAGATCAAAAACCGGTTGGGAAGATGTTAGTATCGCATAGCCGCTTATTTACGGAGACCTAATTTCTCGATGAGTGCACGATAGCCCTGAAGGTTGGTTTTGCTCAGATAAGAGAGCAGGCGCTTACGCTTACCTACCAATTGCATCAGGCCACGGTTGGAAGAGAAATCCTTTTTGTTCTGCTTCAGGTGACCGGAAATGTGATTGATACGCTCTGTGAGCAGTGCTACCTGGGCTTCAATGGAACCGGTGTTGGCAGCATTTCCACCGAAGGTTTCAAAAATGTTTGCTTTTTTTTCTTTCGTTAAAACTGACATCTCAATTTTTTTTAAATGACATCCAAAAATTACATCTCGATAAAGTGGCGGCAAAGGTAAGAGATTTTCTCAAAAACCGGAAGAAATTAACCGCCGGTTTTTTTGAGCTAACGGTAACAATTCCTGAAATTTGAAACTTCATGAAGACCCGCCGTCACATCATTTGTACCGTAACCAACGATCTGAACTATGACCAGCGGATGATTCGTATATGCAACTCATTGGCAATCAATGGATATAAGGTAACATTGGTTGGCAGGCGCCGGGCAAACTCTCTTCCATTAACCCAACGATCCTTTATACAGAAACGGCTTACCTGCCGGTTTCAGAAAGGTGCTTTGTTTTATGCAGAGTACAATTTGAGGCTTTTCTTTTGGCTTTTGTTGCAACGGGCCGATTGTATTTGCGCTATTGATCTGGATACGATTCTGCCTTGTTTATTCGCTTCACAAATCAAAGGAACCCGCCGTGTATATGATGCACATGAATTGTTTTGCGAAATGAAGGAGGTGGTCACCCGCCCTTCCCGGTACCGGCTTTGGAAATGGATTGAACGCTTAGCCGTACCAAAATTCTCCAACGGTTATACCGTTTGCCACCCGATTGCTGCGGAATTTCAGCAGATGTACAACGTTACCTATGCTGTCATCCGCAACGTACCGTTCCGTACCGTTTCCGGCCTGGAACCTGCAACCAGCACTGATGCTACTACCACGAACCCCTTACCCAGCTACCTGTTGTACCAGGGAGCCGTAAACGAAGGCCGTTGCTTTGAAACCCTGATCCCCGCCATGAAACAGGTTTCTTGTCCACTCCATATTTATGGCGATGGCAACTTCCTGGCGCAAACCCGGCAATTGATTCAGGAAAACAAGTTGGAGCAGCAGGTGCTGCTGAAAGGAAAACTGCCGCCTGATGAACTCCGTTCTGTAACCAGCCGTGCCTTTGCCGGCATTACGCTGTTTGAAAACAACGGACAAAGCAACTACCTGTCGCTGGCCAACCGGTTTTTTGACTACATACAGGCCGGTATTCCCCAGTTATGTGTGAATTACCCCTCCTACAAAGAAATAAATGAACAATTTGAGGTAGCATTGCTGATTGACGATACTTCGGCCGATTCAATCAGCCGGGGATTAAACCTTTTGCTGGGTGATCCTGTTTTGTATAGCAGGCTCCGGGCAAATTGTGTCAAAGCTGCTGCCTTTTTCAATTGGGAGAAGGAAGAACAGGAATTACTGAACTTTTATAGCAAATTGTTTGAATAAGTCGCTTCATATAGTTTCGTTTGACGTTCCCTGTCCGGCCGATTACGGTGGCGTTATAGATGTATTTCACCGGATCAAAGCCTTGCACAGCCTGGGTGTTTCTATAAAATTGCACTGCTTTGAATACGGAAGAGGCGAGCAACCCGAATTAAAGAACAATTGCAGCGAAGTACATTACTATGAGCGGCAGGAAGGTCACAAAGGACTGTCGCTTAGCCTGCCCTACATTGTGGCCTCCCGCAGCAACGCTGCTTTATGGGAACGGTTGCAACAGGACAACGATCCTATTCTTTTAGAAGGCATTCATTGTACTTATGGATTACATGCAGGTTTGCTCAGCAACCGCAAAACAGCTGTGCGTATGCACAATGTGGAACATGAGTACTACCATCAACTGGCGCAGTGGGAACGTTCGCTCATGAAGAAAGCCTATTATCACCACGAAAGCAGGATGCTCAAACGATACGAAAAACTCATATCGCAGCAATCGCTGTTTCTTGCTATTACAGACAAAGATGCAAGTGCGTACCGCCGCCAGTTTCGTGCCGCACAGGTGCAAACACTCCCTGCGTTTGTGCCACACCGTATGGTTACTTCACGCACCGGGCTGGGCAACTTTGTACTGTACCACGGAAATTTATCGGTGGCCGAAAACGAAAAAGCAGCCAGCTGGTTGCTGGAAAAAGTGTTCAACGACCTCGAAATACCCTTTGTTGTGGCCGGGAAAGATCCATCGCCCCGGCTGGTGGAACTGGCGCACCGGAAACAGCACACCTGTATTGTGGAAAATCCTTCTGAATCCGAAATGAACGACCTTATTGCAAAAGCACAACTGCATGTGCTGCCGGCATTCAGCACCAATGGCATCAAACTGAAATTGCTTGCTGCATTGTTCGGCGGACGGCATGTGGTTACGAATGAAGAAATCGTGGGTGGCACCGGGCTTGAAAAAGCCTGTCATCTTGCCAATAACCCCTCTTTTTTTAAGTATACGATTTACCGTCTTTTCCAGAAAGAGTTTACAGACGAAGACCGGGAAATACGATCAGGATTTTTACAGCAACGGTTCGATAACAATGCTCATGCACAACAGCTTATGCAGTGGTTGCTGTAGGTGCTTGTTCCCAAACTTTTCCACCTTCCGTTTTAATCGTGCGTGCCGGAAAATTCTTAATTACAGCAAAATCATGTGTGGCCATAATAACGGCTGTATTGTAGTCACGGGAAACCTGTATGAGCAAACTCATAATTTCATCGCTGGTTTCGGGGTCAAGATTGCCGGTAGGTTCATCGGCCAGAATTAATTTAGGTGAATTAAGCAAGGCCCGTGCAAGGTCCACACGCTGTTGCTCGCCTCCGCTCATTTCAAAAGGCATTTTGAAGCCTTTTGATTTCAAGCCCACCTTGCTGAGTACGTCATTGATTTTTTCATCCATCAGGTTTTCATCTTTCCAGCCCGTAGCTTTCAATACAAATTTGAGGTTATCATACACTGAGCGGTCGGTCAGCAGTTGAAAATCCTGGAACACGACGCCCAGGCTGCGGCGCAGGAAGGGTACTTTTTTCCAATCCATTTCCCGCAGGTTGAAACCAGCTACCGTACCTTCTCCATCTGTTAGCGGTAATTCACCATACAGCGTTTTCAGTAAGGATGATTTTCCGGTGCCTGTTTTTCCAATCAGGTATACAAATTCGCCCTGGTTCACCGTTAGATTTACATTACTGAGTACCATGTTGGCGCTTTGGTATATGTTTACGTTTTTGAGTTCTACGATTGCTGCCATACTGTAAGTTTCGTCAAAAGTAATTTGAAAAAAAGTTAAAAGTCAATTGTTTTATCTGCAAGGCGTAATTCCAATTCCTTTTTCCCGCTCTCTTCCACCCTGCCAATCACCTGTGCATCCACCCCAAACGATTTTGAAATATTGATCAACGCATCGGCTTTTTCCTCTGTTGTGTAAATTTCCAGCCGTGTACCCATATTGAACACCTGGTACATTTCCCGGGCATCGGCACCGGAGGACTGCTGAATTAAATCAAATATCACCGGCGGTGTAAAGAGGTTATCCTTTATCACTTTCATAGGACCAGGCAGGTATTTCAAACATTTTGTTTGTCCACCACCACTGCAATGGATAAGTCCATGTACCGCATCAAACTGCTGTTCCAGTATTTGTTTCAGCACCGGAGCAAAGGTTCTGGTAGGCGATAACAACAACCGACCAACCAGAGATGTTTCCCCGTTGGGCAACTGCACTTCATCGGTCATGCGGTGCTTGCCAATGTACACCACTTCTTCACTCAGCTTCGGTTCAAAGGTTTCCGGAAAATGTTTGGCGTAATATTTTTCAAGGACATCGTGCCGGGCACTGGTTAATCCGTTGCTGCCCAATCCACTATTGTAGGATGATTCGTAATGCGCCTGTCCAAAACCTGCTAAGCCCACAATGACATCACCGGGACGGATGTTTTCATTGCTGATCACTTTATCTTTTGGCCAGCGTGCCGTCATGGTACCATTCACAGCAATGGTGCGAACCACATCACCTACATCGGCTGTTTCGCCGCCGAGGTAGTGAATGTTGACGCCGTATTCCTTCAGTTGAGCAAACAACTCTGCTGATCCCTGGATGATTTGTTCCAGCACTTCGCCCGGAATGAGAGATTTATTACGGTCTACCGTACTTGAAAACAAAATGTTATCATAAATGCCCACACACAACAAATCATCGAGGTTCATAACAATGGCATCCTGTGCAATGCCTTTCCACACTGAACTATTTCCGGTTTCTTTCCAGTAGAGATAGGCAAGAATACTTTTGGTGCCGGCCCCATCGGCATGGGTAACATTCACCCAGTTGTCATCACCACCGAGATAATCGGGGTACAGTTTACAAAATGCATGTGGGTACAGCCCCTGATCGAGATTGCGGACAGCCTGGTGAACTTCTTCTTTTTGGGCAGAAACGCCCCGTTGGTTGTAAAGCGACATACAGTTGTAAGTTGGCTCAAAATTACTGCATCTGCACACCGCTGCAAAATGATTAGATTTGCACCCGTTTTACAGAAACTATGAAGGTTTACCGCAATCTGGATACTTTGCCCCCCTTCCGGCAGGCCGTGGTCACCATCGGCACATTTGATGGTGTACACCTGGGTCATCAGCAAATCATTCACCAGGTATTGAAGCAGACAGAACAATGTGGCGGAGAATCAGTACTCATTACGTTTAATCCGCATCCCCGTAAAGTGGTGAATCCTGCACTGAACCTTATGGAACTCACGACACTGGAAGAACGCATCATCCTCCTGCGGCAGTACGGCGTACACAACCTGGTGGTGGTTCCGTTTACAAAAGAATTTTCTGAGTTAACTGCCGAAATGTACATCAAAGAGTTCCTGGTAGCGAAGTTTCATCCCTGTACGATCATCATTGGCTACGATCATAAATTCGGCAACCGCCGTGAAGGTGATTTCCGGCTGCTGGAACAGTTTGCACCACAGTTCGGCTACCAGGTGCAGGAAATAGATGAGCAGGTAATACAAGAGTCTATTGTTAGTTCCACAAAAATCAGGGAAGCGCTGATGCACGGTGTTGTTGAAAAAGCTAATGCCTACCTCGGCCATCCGTTCTTTTTCAAAGGCTACATCATTGTAGGCAACCAGCTGGGACGAACCATTGGTTTTCCTACCGCTAATCTGCAGATCAACGATCCCGGCAAACTGGTGCCCGGTAACGGCGTTTATGCCGTGACGGCCCAACTGGAAGGAGAAACGAGACTACTGAAAGGAATGATGAACATTGGCACCCGTCCAACGGTGGATGGTAGCCGAAGAATGATAGAAGTGAACCTGTTTGATTTTGATGAAGATATCTATGGTCGTCACCTGACAGTGTGGATGCATCACTTTATACGACAGGAACAAAAGTTCAGCGGCATTGAGTCGCTGAAAGAACAGTTACAAAGCGATCAGCAAAAAGCAATCGGATTATTACAAAATAATTGACCAAAAACGAATTCTATATGTTGCAAACAATTAACCCCACCACTACTACAGCATGGCAACAATTAAGTAACCATGCAGCAGCAATAAAAAAGATACATCTACGTGAACTCTTTCGGAACGACCCCAACCGCTTTGCCCGCTTCAGCAGCTGTGCCGAAGACCTGGTGTTTGATTTTTCAAAGAATATCATTACCGACGAAACAATACAGCTGTTGGTGAGCCTTGCAAAAGAATGCAATGTGCCGGCAGCCATTGCCTCGATGTTTGCAGGTGAAAAAATCAACCATACTGAAAACAGAGCTGTGCTCCACACGGCCTTACGTAATTTTTCCGGAAAGACAGTAACTGTTGACGGGGAAGATGTGATGCCGGGCATACAAGCCGTATTGAGCCAGATGCAATCATTCTGCAGCAGCATACACAGTGGCGCCTGGAAAGGTTATACCGGAAAGTCCATCAAATACATTGTCAACATTGGCATTGGCGGAAGTGATCTGGGTCCGGTAATGGTAACAGAAGCGTTGAAACCTTATTGGGTTGATGGGATACAAACCTACTTTGTGAGCAATGTTGATGGTACTCATATTGCAGAAACACTGAAAAAGGTAACACCTGATGAAACGTTGTTTCTCATCGCCTCCAAAACCTTCACCACCCAGGAAACCATGACCAATGCGCACACAGCACGTAATTGGTTTTTACAGCATGCCGGTGAAGAAGCATACATCGCTAAACATTTTGCCGCCCTTTCTACCAATGAAAAAGAGGTGGTAGCCTTTGGAATTGATAAAGCAAATATGTTTGAGTTCTGGGATTGGGTGGGCGGCCGCTACAGTTTATGGAGTGCTATTGGCTTATCGATTGCATTGACGATTGGTTATGACAATTTTGAACAACTGTTGAAAGGTGCTTATCATGCCGATGAGCATGTGCAGCAGGAACCATATGAACGTAACATTCCGGTATTGATGGCAGTGTTGGGTATCTGGTACACCAATTTCTTTGATGCAAAAAGCGAAGCCATTCTTCCTTACGATCAGTACCTGCACCGCTTTGCAGCCTATTTTCAACAGGGAAATATGGAGAGCAACGGAAAGTATGTGGACCGTAGTGGTCATAAGGTGAATTATGCAACCGGGCCCATCATCTGGGGCGAACCGGGCACCAATGGTCAGCACTCCTTTTACCAGCTGATTCACCAGGGCACACACCTGATCCCCTGCGATTTTATTGCACCGGCCATCAGCCACAATCCTATTGGTGATCATCATGAAAAACTGCTCAGCAATTTCTTTGCACAAACGGAAGCGCTGATGAATGGAAAAACAGAAACCGAACTGCGGGCAGAAGGTGTGAAAGAAGAACTGGTACCCTACAAAGTGTTTGAAGGCAACCGGCCCACAAATTCCATTCTTATTAAAAAGATTACACCTTTTACATTAGGCGAATTGATTGCGTTTTACGAACATAAGATTTTCATACAGGGTGTGATCTGGAATATTTTCAGCTTTGATCAATGGGGCGTGGAACTGGGCAAGCAATTGGCCAATAAAATATTACCTGAACTGAAGGGCGATGAAAAGGTGACCAGTCATGACGCAAGTACCAACGCCTTGATTAATCTGTATAAAGAAATGCGCAGATAACAGACAGAAGTTCAAAAAAAGCCACCTCGCAGTGGCTTTTTTTGAATCAATTTCACCAAAGGGAAGAAGGATATTCACCTCCTGCCACTAACGTATCTATACTCGCCTGCACCCCCGGTGCATCTTCTTTATACGTTACACCAAACCACTGTGCTTTGGTGGGAAGCACCTGGATGACTCCAAGACCTTGTTTGATAAATTCATCCGCCACTATTGGAATAAAAAATTCCGATTTTTCCTCTTGTCCATGATTCCGGAGAAACTCTTCAAACAATTGACTCGTGAGGGAGAAAACAGATTGATGAAAGCACCAGAAATTCATACTCACACTGGAATGATACGGCACTTCGTGTTTGGCTCCGGTTGCATCTTCATAAAAAATATGCCCGTTGTCCTCATAAATTTTTGTGCGTTCTGCAATGCTTACCAGGTTGCCGGCTGCATCCACTTCGCATACGCCCCTGCTTACCGTTCCGTTCGGACTTAAGGTCCTGGATAAATCATACCCTACAATGGCATGTTGACTGGCACTACATTGGTGCACCAGGAAATCATAGGCTTTTTCAAAAGCATCCCGCCCATAAAAATCATCGGCATTGATGACAGCAAACGGTTCATTGATGGCATCCTTTGCACAAAGAATGGCGTGTGCTGTTCCCCATGGCTTCACACGGGTTTCCGGTATTTGATAATCGCCCGTAAACGAATCGAGCGACTGATATACATAATCAATCTCAATTTTGCCTTGCAGCTTTGGTTCAAAAATTTCCTGAAACTGGGCGGCAAAGTCTTTACGTATGATGAATACCACTTTTCCAAAGCCGGCCCGAATGGCATCGTAAATCGAATAATCCATGATGGTTTCCCCCGAAGGACCAAAACTCTGAATCTGTTTCATGCTTCCATAGCGGCTGGCCATTCCTGCAGCCAATATTAACAAAGTAGGTTTCATTCAATCTGTTATTTTTGAGTTCTGCGAAGATAAGGAGGAACAATGGTTGACAACAATGATATCAGCCCGAAAGCCGTAAGGGTAGATACTGTTAACAATGAATCGGGCAGTGAACATCCCTACCGTTTTGATGTGGCCCGGTTTGATGAAGTACATCCCGTTGTATCGGGCAATAAAGCCTACAAACTCAGGTATAATCTGCAGGAAACGTTTGCACAAAAGAAAAGTGGGATCATCACTATGGGCGGTGCCTACTCCAACCACCTGGCCGCAACAGCTTTCGCCTGCCGGGAAGCGGGACTCCGGTCGGCAGCACTGATCCGTGGTGAAATCACTGAGCCGCTGAACCCCACATTATTTTTTTGTAAACAAAACGATATGGAGTTGTTTGCAACACCCCGAAGCAGCTTTCACCAGGCCGATCCCTTTGTTCAGGAAATACTCCATCTCTATTCTGATTACTTGTTTGTACCTGAGGGCGGCAATAATGCATGGGGCCGGGTCGGTGCCGCCGAAATGCTGCATCAGGTGAAGGAGATTGAAGCCTACACACATATTGTTGTCGCCATAGGAACAGGAACCACATTCAGAGGTATTGCCGATGCCATACTTCCCACTCAAAAGATTATTGGCATTCCCGTAATCAAGGTAAAAAAAAGCGAACAGCAACAATTTGTATCCGAATTACAAGAAAACGCTAAAGGGAAAAAAATGCATCTGTTCTTTGAATATGCTGGAAAAGGTTATGCCCGGGCAGACGACGCACTATTTCAGTTTATAAATCGTTTTTATGAAGAAACAGGCATTCCCACTGATTTTGTTTATACCGGAAAGCTGATGCTGGCAGTAACTTCCTTATGGCAGCATTCTTTCTTTCCGGGGGATAGCAACGTACTGGTAATTCATAGCGGCGGGTTGCAGGGAAATCAATCCTTGCCGGAAGGAACTCTCATTTTTTAAGAACTTATATTTGCGGTTTTACTGTATGAATATGCGACTCATTACCACCCTTTCTTTTTGCTTACTCAGTCACCTGCTGCAGGCACAGCAGGATACACTTCCAAGGTTTTCTGTCAAAAGCAAAAACAATGTGATCACTATCAGCTGGCTGAATCAGTATAAAAACACTTCCCAGATCAACATTCAACGCTCAAAAGACAGCAACCGCAATTTCATTACCATTCATTCAGTACCCACTCCCGATGCCCGCACGTATGCATATGTAGATAAAACTGCCAAAACTGATAGTGGCTATTACCGTATTTTCATTCTGTTTGACGGTGCAAATTATATGTTTACCAAACCGCAGAAACCCGTAGAAGATACAATCAAACTGGTACCGGTGGGCAACAACATTTTACTTTCAAAAAACGAAAAGCAAAAAGAAACCGTAGCGCCACCAGCCAGTGCTCCACCCAAAAAAGCATGGGAACCCTCTGTATTCATTTTTACCGGACCCGATGGAAACGTTGTAATCCAATTGCCGGATGCAACCACAAAAAAATATTCCGTACGTTTTTCAAGGGAAGAAGGCCGCTTGTTATTCACCATTCCGGAAGTAAAAGAACCGTACCTGATTCTTGATAAAGTTACATTCCTGAAATCAGGCTGGTATTATTTTGAACTGAGAGAAAACGACTCGGTGAAAGAACGGAATAAATTCCTGATCACACGTGATAATTAATCAACAGAGATCAACTGCACTTGAAACACTTCTTCAAATTTCTGTTTCACCTGTTCTTTTACTGTTTCAAAATCTACAGGATGTCTCAGTTCTTTTTCTAATGAAGTCACTTGCTTATCCAGGATGCCGCAGGGAATGATGTTATCAAAATAAGTAAGATCTGTATTTACATTAAAAGCAAAGCCGTGCATGGTAACCCAGCGGCTGCACCGCACCCCCATGGCACAAATTTTCCGTTCGTTTCCTTTGGTATCTGCATCCAGCCACACTCCTGTTTCCCCTGCGCTTCTTCCTGCCTCAATTCCATAATCAGCCAGCACACGAATAATTACCTCTTCAAGATTCCGCAGATATTTGCCAATATCTGTTTCAAATTTTTCCAAATCCAGAATTGGATAACCAACAATTTGTTGAGGTCCGTGAAAGGTAATATCGCCGCCTCTGTTGGTCGGATAAAACTCAATGCCTTTTTCCTCCCGTTCTTCTGCGCTGATTAAGACATGACCCATATCACCACTTTTTCCCAAGGTGTAAACAGGCGGGTGTTCCACAAACAGAAGGTGATGACGTGTGCCTTCCGTTACCTCAGCACCCGCAGTACGTTGAGCCACTTTCCTGCGCAGGTTTTCCTGCAACAGCGATTCCTGCAGATCCCATGCCTCTTTGTAGGACATATGCCCCAGATCCTGGAAAAATACTTCCTGTTTCATGCAAACGCAAAGGTAGGTTATGATGGGGAACTGTATTTTTGTAATCCATGAACGAAGAATTACTGGAACAGGAAAACGAACTGGAGAATGGTGATGGCGCCGAAGAAATGTACGAGCGAAGCCGTTATGTAGTCTCGAAAGGACAGGAACCGCTGCGGGTAGACAAGTTTCTTATGTCGAAGATTGAAGGAGCCACCCGCAATAAAATTCAACGAGCCATAGAAAGCGGGTTTGTGTTGGTAAACAACCAAACCATAAAAGCGAATTACAAAGTAAGGCCCGGAGATGAAATTATTACGTTTTCAGACACCTCCCCGGAAGACAGAGAAATTATTCCACAGCCTTTACCCTTGAACATTGTACATGAAGATGCATCCATACTTATCATCAATAAACCAGCCGGCCTTGTGATGCATCCCGGCAGCGGTAACCCAAACGGAACAGTTGTAAACGGGGTTGTGTGGCACCTGAAACAACAGCAGCCCGATCTGTCAGAAGACCAGCTTCCCCGCTTTGGCATGGTGCACCGAATTGACAAAAACACCAGTGGATTAATTGTACTGGCCAAAACCTCCGAGGCCAGTCTGTTACTTGCAAAACAATTCTTCGACCATACAGTTGAACGGAAATATGTAGCCCTGGTGTGGGGCGATATAAAGGACGATACCGGAACCATTCAGGCACATGTTGGCAGGCATCAACGCTTCCGGAAAATTATGGATGCTTACCCCGATGGGGAACATGGAAAAGATGCCATCACACATTATAGAGTACTTGAACGCTTCGGTTACACCACACTGGTGGAATGCAGGTTGGAGACAGGCCGAACCCACCAGATACGGGTACACATGCAGCACATCGGTCACCCGTTGTTCAATGATGATACGTATGGCGGCGACCGGATTGTAAAAGGAACTGTATATACAAAATACAAACAGTTTGTTGACAATTGTTTTAGCATTTGTTCACGCCATGCCCTGCATGCACAAACATTGGGCTTTGTACATCCTTTGAGCAAAGAAAAAGTATTGTTTGAAAGTGCGCTGGCAAAAGATATGCAGCAGGTAATTGAAAAATGGCGGACGTACGTAAAAGCAAAAAATATTCAGTAAGAAAAGCCGGATAGTGTAGCTGTGAAAACACCCCGTTCTCTTTTTTTGAAAGGAACATCCCAATCGCCGTTGTAACGGAGTACGGTGGGAACAACCAGTCTGCCGAAACGGTTCATTTGCACTTCCATCGTTACATCAAAATCATACAAGCCTGCATTGTAGGTCATATGGTAGGTACGTCCCAGAATGGCAAAATCTGAAACAGCAAACCAGGTTGTCATTTCATCAATTACCACACGGTTTTTACCAAAGAACCCAAGGTCGGGTTTTACAACAGCAGTAAACACATAAGAAGGCTCGCCCTGGTAGGAAACCATGTCAATGGAAAAATCATAATTCCGGGCTGTTTCTTCTTCAAACAATGCAAGTTTCTTTCCCATGCCCGGTATTCCGGGAATTTTTACACCCGGATTAAAAAATAACATTTTCAATTGCTCCCGGTGTTTGTCCATACCCTTCTTTACTTGTACATTCAAACCACTACCCTTTACAATATTGGTTTCGCCACATACCTTCCCTTTTGTTAAGAATAAACTGGCATACATAGCCGCCGTATAATAATTGTAATCACCGTTTTTTTCATAATAATCACCGGTCACAGTTTCGCTCAAGACTTCAGTGGTACGGCACCCACTACTAACCCTGTTGCGTGTGGTGCTGTATAACGTAGCCAATGATTGATTGCGTTTGCCCAGCATGCGTACATCATTCACAGCTGTAAAATTGAGAATGCGGAGGTTTTTGAAGGCTTTGTAAAAACTGGTATCATCTTTCAGCCGCTGCATGAACGCCGGCACATTGATATTACTGCGGATGACCACTTCCCGCAGTTGAATCACTTTGCCCTCATGCACAATGACGCTGTCCTGTGAGTAGCCAGCGACTACTGACAGGAACAGAATTGCAAGGAGGAATATGGGTCGCATGTTATTTGGGAAACATCATCTTATAATCAACGTGAATCTTCCCTTTTGAGATATCATCAAGTTTGCCACGCATCAGCTTTCTCTTGAGCGGCTTAATGTAATCAATGAACAATTTACCCTCAATATGGTCATACTCATGCAGAATTACACGGGCTGTCAGTCCATTAAAGGTGTCAAGATGCTCCTGAAACTGCTCATCCATATAGCGGATCACCACTTCCTCAGCCCGGTATACATCTTCCCTTATTTTGGGAATACTGAGACAACCTTCGTTATAAGGCCATTCTTCGCCGTTCAGTTCCTCTACATGCGCATTGATGAATACTTTTTTGATGCCCGGTGCATCGGTATATTCCATGGTTTCTTCTTCCTCCATGTTTGCAAACATCTGGGTACTATCCACTACAAACAGGCGGATGTCACGGTTGATCTGCGGTGCTGCCAGTCCCACCCCGTTAGAGGCATACATGGTTTCCCACATATCGGCAATGAGTTTTTCGAGGCCAGGATAGTCGGGTTGAATATCGGCACACAGCTTCCGTAAAACATCGGCACCATAGGCCACAATTGGTAGTATCATTCGATTTCAGATTTTGGATTGAAGATTGCAGCTTTGCACAACAAGCATCAACCGGTATTATTTATAAAACTGCAAAGATAACAGGTAAGCAGGTTGTACTAAAAATCTACAATCGGTTCATGTATTCCTGCAGCATCATGGTTGCCGCAATTTCATCCACCAGTTTTTTATCTCTCCGTTGCTTCTTTTTCAATCCCATTTCAAACATGGCATCTTTGGCCATTTTCGATGTATAGCGTTCATCCACGGTTTCCACAGGAATATGGGGAAAATGTTTTTGCAACTGCTTCATTGCATTCTGTACCAGGGGCGTGGCATGAGTGGGGGTATCATCCATGTTCAAAGGGTATCCTATAATAAAACGTTCCACCGCCTCTTTAGCCACGTATTCTTTGAGGAACTTTATAAAGTCTTTTGTGTCTATTGTAGTAAGACCCGTTGCAATGATCTGGAAGGGATCCGTAACCGCAATGCCGGTTCTTTTACCACCGTAGTCAATACTTAGTATACGTGCCATCAGATTAAAATATCTGTTATCACAAATAGCGCAAACACAACACTCGCAATTCCGTTTGCAGTCATAAAGGCCAGGTTCACTCTGCGCAAATCATCCGGTTTCACAATGGAATGCTGATAAACTAACATACCCGCAAACACAGCCACCCCCACCCAGTAGAACCATCCAAACCCTGCATAAAAACCTGCAAACACGATGCAAAAAGCTGAGAGCACATGCAGTAATTCAGACACCCGTAACGCTTTTGTTTTTCCTAACCATGCAGGAATTGATTTCAACTCATATTGCTTATCAAACTCCTCATCCTGCAATGCATAAATAATATCAAATCCGCTTACCCAAAACAGCACTGTAAAAGAAAATAAAATGGGTAACAATGCAAATTCGCCCGTAACTGCCAGGTAAGCACCAATGGGCGCCAGACTCAACCCCAAGCCTAATACTAAATGGCAAAGCGGAGTAAACCGTTTGGTAAAACTGTAGCCTAAAATCACAAGTAAAGCCACAGGAGACAGCGCAAAGCAGAGTGTATTGATAAACCAGGTGGTTCCAACAAACAACACACTCATGATTATGGTAAACCATAATGCACTATTGGCCGAAATGATACCTGCCGGAATCTCCCGGATTGCTGTACGGGGATTTTTTGCATCGAATTGCCGGTCAAGATAACGGTTAAACGCCATAGCAGCACTACGGGCAAAGACCATACACAACAATACCATCAAAAATGTAACTGTGTAAAAATTGAATTTAATTTCAACATGATCACCCATCAGGCCGGCAACGCCCAAAACAAACCCAATGATTGCAAACGGTAATGCAAAAATTGTATGTGAAAACTTAATAAGAGAGAGATAATTTTTAACTGTTGTCATATGAATGTCTGCAAATATGCACAATCTCATTAATCTTTTTGAATAGAATGCCGTACCATCTCCCACAACACCACCCCTGCCGCCACACTGATGTTGAGCGAATGCTTCATGCCCAACTGTGGTATTTCAATGCACCCATCGCACTGAGCCAGCGTGCTTTCTTCCACACCCGTTGCTTCGTTGCCAAAAATAAGGGCCACAGACTGATCGTTGTTTCTGCTGAACTGCTCCAGCGACAGGCTGTTCTCCACCTGCTCAATACCATACACCTTGTAACCTTCGTTTCTGAGTAACTGAATGGCATCAGCTGCCGTGGCAAAATACTTCCAATCAACCGTTTCTGTTGCGCCTAACGCCGTTTTATGGATATCCCGGTGCGGGGGTTGCGGCGTATAACCGGTAAGATAAATGGCCTCTATCAAAAACGCATCGGCCGTACGGAACACACTCCCCACATTTTGCATACTGCGGATGTTTTCCAGCACCACCACAACCCGGTTTTTGGCTGCCTGCCGGAACTCATCCACCGATTTCCGGTTCAGTTCATCCATCGTCAGTTTTCGCATGACGCAAAGATAATGGATGATCCACAGGTGATTTTTCATGGATGTAACAAACCGGCATGGCTTTACAATTACTCCCCCTCAAGCCGGCACAACGCATCTGCACCTTCCCATAGCCTCCTTCTCCCCTTAAAACCTTACCTTTGCAGCAAATTTTTAAAGGATTTTCAGAATGACAACATTTGAAGCGCTGGGTCTCGAGGAACGATTGATGAAAGCGATTACCGAACTCGGTTTTACAACTCCCACACCCATACAGGAAAAAGCAATCCCTGTTTTATTAAGCGGCACGAAAGATTTAATAGGCCTGGCCCAGACAGGAACCGGCAAAACGGCAGCATTTGGCTTACCCCTGCTGCAACTGTTAGACGAACAAAAAAAACACCCACAGGCATTGATTGTATGCCCAACCCGGGAACTCTGTTTACAGATCGTTACCGAAATGGAGCGGTTTAAGAAGTACCACAAAAACATGAACGTAGTGGCTGTTTACGGAGGTGCTTCCATTGGCACTCAAATAAGGGAAATCAAACGGGGTGTTCAGATTGTAGTGGCCACACCGGGCCGCCTTATTGATTTGATCGAACGCAAAGCCATCAACCTGGGAGAAATTGAATATGTGGTGCTGGATGAAGCAGACGAAATGCTGAATATGGGTTTCCAGGACGATATTGAATTTATTTTGCAAAACACGCCCAAAAAAGAAAGCACCTGGCTGTTCAGCGCCACCATGCCGCCGGAAATACGGAAAGTGAGCCGCAAGTACATGAATGAACCGGTGGAAGTAACCGTTGGTAAGATGAATACGGCCAATGTAAACATTGATCACCAGTATTTCATGGTGGCCTCACATCACCGGTATGAAGCATTAAAACGTTTGATTGATTTCAACCCTGGTATTTACGGTATTATCTTCACCCGTACCAAGATCGATGCACAGCAAATTGCAGAAAAATTGACACGGGAGGGTTATGATATTGATGCCCTCCATGGCGATCTTACCCAACAGCAGAGAGACACTGTTATGGGACAGTTCCGGGATAAAACTTTACAATTGTTGATTGCTACCGATGTAGCTGCCCGTGGCATTGATGTGAAAGATATCACACACGTAATTAACTACGAGTTGCCCGATGATATTGAGGTGTATACCCACCGGAGCGGCCGCACGGGACGTGCCGGAAAAACCGGTATTTGTATGAGTATTGTACATAGCCGGGAGGTGGGTAAAGTGCGGCAGATTGAACGTATTACACAGTCGAAGTTCAATAAGCTGGAAATTCCAACCGGTAAAGATGTGTGCCGTAAACAGTTCTTTTCGTTCATGGACAAAATCATCAGCACCGATGTAAGTAATGAAGAGTACGAAACGTATGTACCCATGCTCATGGATAAATTTTCGGAAATGAGCAAGGAAGAAATTCTGAAACGGGTAGCTGCCATGGAATTCGACCGGTTCCTGAAATACTATGAAAATGCAGAAGATCTGAATGTACGGGAACGCAGTAAAACTTTTGATAAATTCAGCCGGGATGGTCGGGTTGAAAAAGGTGGAAGAGGACGTGAGCGGGAACAGTTCCGTGATACACAGGGCCGTGACTTTAAAGGCGGTGGTGGATTTACAAAACTCTTTGTAAACCTTGGTACAAAAGACGGGTTTTACAAAGCCAGTTTCCTGCAATTCATTCTTGACATGAGTGATCTGCGGAAAGATATATTAGGCCGTATTGATATGCGGGAACTGAACAGCTGGGTGGAAGTGGACAAGAAAGCCGCATCACAAATGATTAAATCGATCAACGGTAAAAAATTCAAGGGACGCAGCATACGTATGAACGAGGCAGATAGCCGCTAAACGGCAGTTTGCAGTTCAGCGTTTGTATTTTACCTTCGCCCCTCAAAATTCAAACAGTAAACAGTTAAACTAGTTTTATGGCATACGATGTAATAGTACTTGGTAGCGGTCCCGGTGGTTATCCCGCCGCCATCCGTGCTTCGCAACTCGGCTTAAAAGTGGCCATTGTGGAAAAGGAAAGCTTAGGCGGTGTTTGTTTAAACTGGGGATGTATTCCCACCAAAGCCCTGCTGAAAAGCGCCCAGGTGTATGAATACATGAAACACAGCACCAACTATGGAATCAATGCAAACGGTGTACAACACGATTTTGGTGCTGTGGTAAAACGCAGCCGGGGTGTGGCCGACAAAATGAGCAAAGGTGTGCAGTTCCTGATGAAGAAAAATAAGATTGATGTCATCATGGGCTACGGAAAAATTGCCAGCAAAGGCAAACTGGAAGTAACCGCTGCCGATGGCAAAAAAAGTATTGTGGAAGGAAAGTACATTGTTATTGCTACTGGTGGCCGCAGCCGTCAGTTACCCAGCATGCCGCAGGATGGTAAAAAGATCATTGGCTACCGTGAAGCCATGGTATTACCCCAGCAGCCCAAATCCATGATTGTGGTGGGCAGCGGTGCCATTGGCGTTGAGTTTGCAGATTTTTACAACAGCATGGGCACCAAGGTTACTATTGTGGAGTTTATGCCCCGTGTAGTGCCTGTAGAAGATGAAGACATTTCAAAAGAACTGGAAAAGCAATTCAAAAAGAAAGGAATTGATATTATGACCAGCGCCGAAGTAACCAGTGTGGATACCAGCGGTGCCGGTGTAAAAGCAAAAGTGAAAACTGCAACCGGTGAAGTAACGCTGGAAGCCGATGTATTGCTCAGTGCTGCCGGTGTGGTAGCCAATATTGAAAACATCGGGCTAGAGGAAAATGGAATTAAAACAGAAAAGGGCAAAGTGGTGGTTGATAAATACCAGCAAACATCGGTGCCCGGCATCTATGCAATCGGTGATTGTGCTCCCGGTCAGGCACTTGCCCACGTGGCAGGTAAAGAAGGAATAAATGCAGCCGAGCATATTGCCTATCTCGAAAAGAAATTTGCACATCAGCCTGAGCCCATGGATTACAACAATATCCCGGGTTGTACCTATTGCACTCCGGAAATTGCCAGTGTGGGTTACACCGAAAAAGCGGCTAAAGAGGCGGGTTATGAAGTGAAAGTGGGTAAATTCCCCTTCATGGCCAGCGGAAAAGCCAGCGCCTCCGGTAATACCGACGGTTTTGTAAAGGTGATTTTCGATGCGAAATATGGCGAGTTCCTCGGGGCGCATATGATTGGTATGGGCGTAACTGATATGATTGCTGAAGTGGTAGTGGCTCGTAAACTCGAAACTACTTATCACGAAATGCTCAATTCGGTTCACCCCCACCCAACTATGAGCGAAGCGGTAAAAGAAGCTACTGCAGCTGCTTACGGTGAAGCAATTGATATTTAAGCAAGCGATATTACTTCTCTCGAAAAAAGCCACTTGAATGCAAGTGGCTTTTTTAATGACTGCAATGAACTGTTTTATGTGAAGTAACCGGAACTATATTGCATATAACAGCACGCTATAATTGCTGGCCGGTTTAAAGATTTTTTAAGTTACAGGACTCACCTCTCAAAAACAGGTACAGGTAACTTAGGAAATGATGAAAATTACTTCCGTCTTGTTTCTGTGTTTCTTTCTTACCTACAATACAAGAGCACAGGAACTGCTGTTACAACAAACAGACAAATTTGATTCCCGGAAAACAGTTCAGCTGTATGCCATTGTACAGCCACTGAGTCAGCAACAAACGTTCCTGAATGAGCAATTGCAAAATGCCCTGCTTCCGGCAACAAACCCTTTCAATTTAGGGTTAGGTTTTGGTTTAGAATACAGTTTTCAAACCGGCACCTCCCTTCGGCTGGAAACTGTTTTTAATCATTACAGGAAAAAGCAAAACGAATCACTGCTGAGCGTACAGCCGGTGAATTACGAACTGAGCATCAAGCAACTGTTTCTGTCCTATTCAAAGCTGCGCCCGTTTGTTACCGCAGGTTTTGGAGGATGGGAACAAACCCTGCAAATCAGCCGAACGGTTGCACAACCCGGCACCATACAAGATTTACTCAATACACCTAACACCGTTCATTTTACCAGTGCCACCGACTACTTTTCCGCCGGGATTGGTATCAATCTGTTACCCTTTGATAACCCCACAAAACGTGTTACAGATTTTACAGAACTGGAATTGGGTGTTCGTTCAGGAATCGGAAACGGCTTCCTCTATAACCGGCAAACAGAACTTCCGCCACTCGTAAAAGATAGGTTTCTGCAATACTATCTATCACTGAAAGCGGGGATTTCATACAAGAGGAAGAAACTGTGAGCCGAAATCTTTTGTAACCAACTTTACAGGAAAACCTGTATTTACCGAAGAAAGAGAATAAAACTGATGCAGATCATTTATTGCCTGCCGTTACATCTATAGGTTTGATATGAATAACCAACCCAAAAACCAACCTCTATGCCACCACACTCCAATGCCGAAATTTCATAAACAGAACTTTCTCATTTCCTTATTCGATTCATTATCCAACTTAAAACCTACCCCATCCACATGAAAAACTTGAGCACACTCGCAGAAGTATCCCACTGGTATTGGGAGATCAGTTCCATTCAGCACACTGCAGAAATTTTTGAACTTCGTCTTGATTCATTAGCAACGGCTCCCCTCGCCGTGAAACGAAAAGAGTCGGTACAAAGCATGCTGGGTCAACTACATGATC
Source organism: Chitinophaga pinensis (assembly GCA_943368955.1). Lineage (GTDB taxonomy): Bacteria > Bacteroidota > Bacteroidia > Chitinophagales > Chitinophagaceae > Lacibacter > Lacibacter pinensis_A. Next base: position 742,555 of record CALRLY020000001.1, on the reverse strand, counting down.
ACCGCAAAGAATTGATTGATATTCAATTGGCCATGGAAGAATACAATCTTCTTTCGGTTACATCAGAAAAAGAACGAAACGGAAAGCTGTTTCAACTGGAAGAAGTGTTGCGTAAAAAAGTACAGCGTGAAATAGACTCCTTTACAGAAGTGAAAAACCAGTATTTCTGTCTCATACAGGAAATGTTGCTGGCCTGAGAAAGCTGGCCTAGTTTCTTCCCTGCGCCCTCTTCCCCGGCGCAGCTACGGCACAAGTGCTGAATACCTACCTTTGCGCCTTAACAAACAGGTATGGCCGAAGATTTACAGGTTGCAACAGGATCAAAAGAAGAACAATACAGGCAACTCGTTCCACAGATTGAAGCGATCATCCAGGGCGAGCCCGACCTTATTGCTAACCTCGGCAACATTACGGCTGCGTTAAAGGAACAATTTAACTGGCTGTGGATCGGGTTTTACCTGGTGAAAACCAGTTCTGATGCTACAACGGAAGAACTGGTGCTGGGACCTTTCCAGGGTCCGCTTGCCTGCACCCGCATACGCCGGGGCAAAGGTGTTTGCGGCAGTGCCTGGGCTGAAGCACGTACGCTCATTGTGCCCGATGTGGAGCAGTTTCCCGGTCATATTGCCTGTAGTTCACTCAGCCGGTCTGAAATAGTGGTGCCCATCATTCGCAATGGCAAGGTGTTGGGTGTACTGGATGCCGACAGTACCGAACTGAACACCTATGATTCAACCGACCAGCACTACCTTGAACAAATCATTTCACTGATACAATTCTGATGGAGAAAAACAAAGTCCTCATTTACGGTGCTAATGGCTATACCGGTGTGCTGATTGCACGCTATGCAGCCGAATGGAACCTGCAGCCGGTGCTTGCAGGCAGAAAAGCAGAAGCGATCGGGCAACTGGCCAAAGAGTTATCACTCCCCTTCCGCATTTTTTCGCTGGATGATGCAGCGGAGCTGCAACGTCAACTCGAAGACGTTAAAGTGGTGATTCATGCAGCCGGTCCGTTTATTCATACTGCCCGTCAAATGGTGGAAGCCTGTATTGACACACATACGCACTACATCGACATCAACGGTGATCTTTCTGTTTTTGAATTTATCCGCAGCTATGACTCACAAGCAAGAGAGGCAGGTGTGATGCTCCTGCCGGGTGCCGGCTTTGATGTGGTTCCTACCGATTGCCTGGCGTTGCAGCTAAAAGAACAACTGCCCGATGCGACACAACTGCAGCTGGCCTTTGTGCCACTGGGCGGACAAATCAGTCACGGTACTGCCACCACCATGGCAAGCAAGGCGGGTGAAGGCGGCGCTGCCCGTGAAAACGGGAAAATTGTACGGAAACCTTTGGGAGAAAAAGGAATGTGGCTACACTTTGAAGGAAAACCATATCATGTAATGACTATCCCCTGGGGCGATGTTTCCACAGCTTATTTCACAACAGGCATCCCGAATATTGAAACCTTTACCGGCATGAAACCTGCTGTTTACCGCTTACTGAAACTCCAGTTTTTATTCAACTGGTTACTTCGCACCCGTTTGGTAAGAACGTATATCCAGGGTAAAATCAATGCCCGTCCTGCCGGACCTACCGATGAACAAAGAGCCCGAGCTAAAACCTACGTATGGGGCAAGGTGCAGAATGCAGTTGGGCAATCAGCCACTGCTCAGTTTGTATGTGCCGATGGTTATACACTTACTGCCATCAGTTGTCTTGCAATCAGTACAAAAATTGTAAGGAATGAGTTTCTGCCCGGCTACCAGACCCCAGCTGCTGTATATGGTTCCGGGTTCATTTATGAGTTACCGGGAACAAAAACAGTAAGTAGTTAATTCAACAATTCCCATATTCTGCCTGTTCAGTATTACTGATTGAATGTGAAAGATTATTACGCTATACTGGAAGTGCCGGTTTCTGCCACACCGCAGGAAATCAAACAGGCATACCGTCGGCTGGCCATGCTTTATCACCCCGATAAACATAACCGTGCAGAGGACTTGTTATTGTTTAATGAAGTGAAAGAAGCATATGAAGTGCTCAGTAATCCCGGTCGCAAAGAAAGTTACCTGCAGGAACGGTGGTTACACAAAGCAAGCGGAAAAACCCTGGAAAAAGGTCTTGTTACTGCACCGGTAATTCTGAAAAAAAGCCTGGAACTGAATCAGCAGATTACTGCGATGGATGCCTACCGGATGAATTATCACGGTATAGCGCAGCGTATCATTCACCTGCTTTCGGATGACGTAATTGAACAGCTGAAGCAACAACCACATGATGGAGAAATACATATTGCAATCGTCACTTCTTTGCTAAATGCCACCCGGCCCCTGCCCTATTTACAGGCACAAAAAGTAACAAACCAATTACAAAAACTGGTGCCCGGAGATCATGCATTTGCCCACAAAACAAGCGAGTGGCTTCGCAGGAAACAAACACATGAATACTGGCATAAACGGAAAGGACTACTGGTAGCCGCAGCAACAATCCTTATCTGCTTGCTTATGTATTTCATGAACCGGTAAACACAAACCGTATTCTTTACGTCGGCCCTTATCTTTGCAGTATGCATTATGTTTCTGTTGAAGGTCTCACCAAAAGTTATGGCATTCAACCTCTGTTTTCAAACCTCAGCTTTCATATTGAAGAGGGCGATAAAATTGCATTGATTGCCCGTAATGGATCAGGTAAAAGCACCTTGCTCAAAATCCTGGCGGGAAAAGAGCACACCGATGAGGGCAAAGTCTGGATTAACAAAGAAGTGGATATTGCCCTGTTTGAACAGGAACCGGTTTTTGATGAAACAGCATCAGTGCTGGATAATATTTTTTTGCACAACCACCCTGTTATCAATGCAATCAAACACTATGAGGCGGTAAGCGAAACAGGAACTGCAGATGCAGTTAACGAAGCCGTTGTACAAATGGATGAACTGGGTGCATGGGACTTTGATACCAAAGTAAAACAAATCCTGGGGAAGCTCAATATCCATCAGTTAAACCAGCCGGCAGGAACACTTTCGGGCGGACAACGCAAGCGGGTGGCTCTTGCACGCACGTTGATTGATATTGGATTTGATCATAAGCATGTACTGCTGATCATGGACGAACCTACCAACCACCTGGATGTGGAAATGGTGGAATGGCTGGAGCATTATCTCAACAAAGAACGCATTACACTTTTACTGGTAACGCATGACCGTTATTTCCTTGATGCCGTGTGTACGGAAATATGGGAACTGGATGGAAGTAATTTATATACTTACAAAGGTGATTATCAAAATTACCTTGAAAAGAAAACAGCACGTAATGAAAGTGAACTGGCCAGTATTGATAAAGCAAAGAATACTTATCGCAAGGAACTGGAATGGATGCGAAAGCAACCCAAAGCAAGAACTACTAAAAGTAAAAGCCGCCAGGATAACTTTTATGAAGTTGAAGCAAAGGCCAAGCAAAAACTGGAAGATCAGCAGGTACAACTGAGTATGAAGATGAACAGGCTTGGCGGTAAAGTGGTGGAAATGAAAAAGGTGTATAAAAGTTTTGGCGATAAAAAAATCTTAAGTGGTTTTGATTACACCTTTAAGAAAGGTGAACGTGTTGGTATTGTGGGGCAGAACGGCGCAGGTAAATCAACCTTTACGGATATATTGCAGGGAATACAACAGCCCGACAGTGGCAAAATTAATATTGGCGATACAATTGTGTTTGGCAACTATTCACAGCAGGGATTGGAAATAAAAGAAGATGTTCGGGTGATTGAATATGTAAAAAACATTGCTGAATATTTTCCATTGGCCAGCGGTGGTTCATTGAGCGCTGCACAGTTCCTGCAATTGTTTTTGTTTGATCCTGATAAACAGTACACCTATATTTCAAAACTGAGCGGTGGTGAAAAAAGAAGATTGCATTTACTCTCCATCCTCTTTCGCAATCCAAATTTTTTGATTTTAGATGAACCAACCAATGATTTGGATTTACCAACGCTAGGTGTATTAGAAAATTTTTTAAGTGAGTTCCCAGGTTGTTTGCTTATTGTAAGTCACGACCGTTATTTTATGGACAGACTTGTCGACCATTTGCTTGTGTTTGAAGGTAACGGTGAAGTGAGAGATTTTCCCGGTAATTATTCATTGTACAGAGAATATCAACTGGCAAAAGAAAAACCGGAACAACTCTCCCGTAACGAAGCTGGTGCAACTAAGCCAGCAAAAGAAGAAAAGTCCGTTGCTGAAAAACGAAAGCTCAGTTTTAAAGAAAAGCGTGAGTTTGAATTACTGCAAAAAGAAATTGAAGAGCTTACTACTGAAAAAGAAACAATAACTCAAAAGCTCACAAGCGGCACTGTGCCTTTTGAAGAATTACAAATCCTCAGTTCCCGCATTGGTGAAGTAACACAATTGCTGGATGAAAAAGAATTGAGATGGCTGGAGTTGAGTGAGTGGGCGGAGTAAGTGTACTTCATTGAACTTTCTCCGAAGTAAGGACGTAAGAAAATATCTTAATTATATTTATGAAGGTTTTTCGCTTTTCTTAATATGCTTAACATAACACTTCTATATTGAAAATCATAAGTCCGTCTTTGGTGTGTATTTTCAGCAGAAACATATGCACAGAAGCTGAGTAAGTTTTTTCATTTTTGGCTGAAACGCCAAACAATAGCCGTGATTTAAAACCACAGGTTGTACGACAATGTCAAAGATGATGCTTTAGTACAGCGAAGGCCGGTTTCACAAAAACAATAACAAATGATTTGCACATGGTTCACTATGTGCTTATGTAAGAATCGGTACAATTGCCTTGTAAACTATTGGGCAACTGCTGTTGTACTTTAATTGTACATAATGCTATTATAATTGAATTTATTTCTTTTGAATATGTGCTGATTTAATCAATACAGCAGCAACAAACACAATAAAACAAAAGCTATGACTAAGTTAGTAATGAGCATTTTCTTAATTGGAGCAGGATTGTTTCAGGAAACTGATATTTCAATGTTGGGGTTGAAAATTGGAGTAAGTGAAAAAGTGCTTGAAACAATTAGCCTCAAAGTTGATGAGAAGTTTGATGAATTAACAAAATACAAAACCCCGGATAACAATGATTTTTTTGTTGCCTTCAAAGACGGAAAAATAGTAAGTATGGAAAATGTATGGCTTGGCGATTCAAAAGCAACAAAGCCGTTGTATTCAGACTTTCAATTCGGACAAACAACTTTGAAAGATATCAGTAACAAGTTTGGTTCAGAAGGTTATCAATATAAGATGCCGGATAATGTGGTTAACCCCGATGGAAGTACAATTCAGTTGAATTACTTTGAATTTGATTCGCCCAACAATGAAGTGTTTGTTGCAGTTACAAAACCAGCTCAAACTTCAAATATTAAAGAAGATGTACCGCTGGCAAATTATAAGCTGATTGCCATCATCATTGCCGATAAAGCATACCTGGATGCACAATGGGGCACAGAAAAAATATTTGATAAAAACTATAAAAAGATTGCGGCAAAGCAATAAGCCCAATCGCACACTCTTCGAAGTCTCCGGGCTTCGAAGCCCTATGCTAAAAGTATCTGACTTTTCCTTACTCCTCCATCACAAACCCCTCATGCTTCGGCGAATCTTCAATCATAGCTACTACAATAGCAGGCGGTACAGTTAACTTCCGTTTTATCAAGTCCATCCACGCCAGATCTGCATGTATTACTGCAGCAAGAGTACCATCTGCTTTTTTAATTTCATGATACACACTAAAACGGCTGCCGTCTTTCCTTGCTTTTGTTAAAGAAAAGTTTACGGTTACAACTTCGCCAGCTACCAGCTCTCTTCGAAACGTACATTCTTCACGAAAAAGAATAGGGCCGAATAGTTCTTTCTTAAACAACTCAGGTGTAATGCCATGCTCATATAGAAAACTCATACGGCAGTGCGCACCCAGTTCATAGTATTTTGAATGAGTTACGTGTTGATTGCCATCTACATCTGCCCAACGTATTTCTACTGATTTTTTATATTCCTGCATAGAACAATCAATTATGGAACATGATCATCTGATAAAGATACATCTTTGGTTAAGCGGAAATAAAAAGTCCTGCCGGTAAAGCAGGACTTTCATTCTCATTCCGAAATATTGTTTATTTATTGTACAGAAGTTTATAATACTCATCTGCCATGCGGTTACTGTCGAACTGGAAACGCACATCTTTCATACCGTTCTTAACTATCTGTCGCCATACATTATTGTTATCATAGTATAACGGCAGAATCTGGTTTTCAAGAATTTCATACAATTGATCCAGATCATACTGATCCTGCTCCTGCACATGCATTGAACTGTAGTCAACCGGAGGTACGATGAAGGAGTTGTTTCCGTGATTGGCAAATTCACAAATCCATCCATCGAATGTACTGAAGTTGACGGCGCCATTCATGGCTGCAGTCATACCGCTGGTACCACTTGCTTCCCGTGGTACACGTGGGTTGTTGAGCCATATATCAGCTGCCTGTTTCAATCGTTTGCTGAGCGCCAGTTCATAGCCAACACATACGGCAACATTTTTATAGTTTTTACTCAGATGAACCAGGTTGTTAAAATCACTGATTGCAGGATAATCTACCGGGTACGGCTTACCAGCCCAGATAATTTGAACCGGATACTTTTTATTCGCCAGCAGGGCATTAAACCGGGCCAGATCACGTGTGAGTAAATCGGCACGCTTATAACCGGCAAAACGACGGGCCCAAACAATAGTGAGCACTTCGGGATCAAACAATTTACCGGTTTGATCAGCTACAATATCAAAGGCACGCTTTTTCAGGTATTTTTTGCGGTCGTCAAAACGCTCATCATTTCCCTCATCCATCGAAAAATAGAGCTGCTTATCGGCCCAGTAACGCCAGTTTTGAGCATTGGTTACACTGGTGATGGGAGCAATTCCTTCATAATGACCCCACATTTTCCGGCTCACCTCGCCATGCAGGGCACTTACCCCATTCGCAATGCGTGCAAAACGCAACGCCGCCAGTGAATGATTGAATTGATCATCATAAATGCCGGTAACGCGGCGCACTTCATCCATCGGCATACCACAGAAGTAGCTCATTTTTTCACAAAGGAAGATATCATGCTTTTCATTACCTGCTTCTTCGGGTGTGTGCGTAGTAAATACCAGGCGCTTTTTCACATCTGCCAGGTTTCCGAATTTGTTATAGAGATAAAAAGCAGAGGAAATTGCATGCGCCTCATTCAAATGATAAACTTCCGGATTGAAGCCGAGTTCATCAATCAGTTTGGCACCACCCACTCCTAACAAAATAAACTGAGCAACTTTGGTGGCAACATTTGCATCGTATAAACGATGTGAGATGGTTTGTGAGATGTAATCATTTTCCGGCAGGTCAGTACTCAGGAAAAACAAGGGTGCCGTTTTGAATGTTTCCGGGTTCAGGTATAATGCTTTCACCCACACCGGATGATCATGGATACTGATCTGAAACTTGATGCCTGTTTCCTCAAGAAAATTGTAAATCTTTTCGTTCCACTGTACCTGCAAAGTTTGATCCTGGTTACGGGCCTGGTCGTAATACCCGTACTTCCATAGAATACCAATTCCAATCAGATTTTGACGAAGCTCGTAAGCACTCCGCATATGAGAACCTGACAAAAATCCTAACCCGCCACTGTAAATTTTCAATGGTTGATGAACGGCAAACTCCATGGAGAAGTAAGCCACTTTCTTTTTGTAATTCGCATCAACCTGGAACGGAACTTTAAAATTGTTAAAATTCATAATCAATTAGTTTGCTAAAAGGGCCGCAATATAACCCATAAATGCCATATTCTCTTCATTTTGAGATCGGTATTATATACAACCGTCCGTTGCCACAATAGCTGTTACTTCTATTTCAACGAGCAGGTCGTTTTGAATAAGAGCCGCTACTTGCAAAAGGGTGCTGGCAGGCTTGATTGTGGAAAAGACTTCACCATGAGCCTTTGCCACCAACTCCCAGTGAGAAATGTCGGTTATATACATCCTGGTACGAACAACATCTGTAAGAGCTGCGCCCGCCTCCTGTAAAGCCCGTTCAATTTTTGAAAAAATAAACTTTGTTTGTCCATACACATCCCCAGGCGCAATCAGCAGCTCGCCATCCATGGCTGTAGTACCAGCCACTTCAACAGTATTACCTACACGCACGGCACGTGAATAGCCAGCCACCGTTTCCCAAGGTGTGCCTGAACTGATGTTGAAACGCTTCATTTAACAGTTTTTATTTTGGAATACTGCATTTGCTTCACACGGGGGAAAGTTCCCTCAAAAAAGCAAGTGATGCCTCTGTAACTGCCGCAGCCATCGATTTCTTTAATTGAAACCGATTTACGGGTGAACGTAAACTCCATCTGGCAGGGACTGTTATTGTCCTGAAAAATACCTTTTTGATCACTCAACCATTCTCCTTCACCTTTCACTTCGCCAATACACTCACCGTTTTGTTTACTGAAGTGAATGAAGAAACGGAACGTCTTTTCCCTTACTCCATCACGTATAGACACAAGATTTTTACTATTGGTCGAATAATCACCGGAAAATTTATGTTTCCTGGGTAATGTATCTATAGGGTTACCTAGTATTTCATCGCTCAAATCTTCATTGGAGTTGGTCATGGCCATTACTATTTTCCCCTCTGCATCCATATAATAAATAGTTTCGCCGGTCCAGTATTCACCTGTAGGCGTTTTTCGCTCACGCAGCAGTGCAATGTTGAAACGGCTGTCGATACGGCAATATCGGTTTACCTTTTTGTCGGGGTTATTGTTATCGGTTAATTTCATCGTTCCGAGGTAAGCTGGCTGCTCTGTGAAATAGTAAAAATGCACTGCACGTTTTTTCCCGGAAACAGATTTTACGAATAAATAAGTGCCCTTGTCTTTTGTGGTTGCCTTGCCTAAAACATAAAGCCGGAGTTGGGCAGTAGCTGGAAACTGCTTATTAAAAACAGAATCGGGTATAAACGATCTGAAAGAAGGAAGATGCAACAACGATGAATCGTTTTCTTTACGCTGCAATACAGAATCATTAAAAATGACAGGAAAATGCAGTTCAGGTACGACTGATAACAAATCCTTCAACGTGATGTCATCATCTGATACCAATTTCACCTTTTCTTCCCTGCACCCGGTTACAACCAGGAGCATGAAAAAAAACCAACCTGTGATCCGTAGCATATGATCTTTCATTTCTGTGAAAATAAATGTTTTCATCTGTATTCAAAATCCGGGCCGTTTATTCCGGTCTTGCGGCTCCGGAAATAGTTAATTAATACTCCCCGCCAGGTTAAAAAACGGGAGTAAATGTGGGCTCTGCATTATTTTTTTTAGATTTGGCTAAATTTTAATTTACCAGAGCATGAATTTTTCTGAGGCAGAAGAAAACTACATCAAAGCAATCTGGCGTCTACAGAACGGCGATTCCAGTGTAAGTACCAATGCCCTGTCGGAAGAGCTGCAAACACGGCCGGCTTCTGTAACAGATATGTTGAAGCGGCTGAAAGAAAAAAAACTGCTGCACTATGAACCCTACTACGGCGTGAAACTAAATGATGAAGGACGACAGCTGGCGCTGCGCATTGTACGGCGCCATCGTTTGTGGGAGTATTTTCTTTCGGAAAAACTCAAGTTTGAGTGGGATGCAGTTCATGAAATTGCAGAAGAACTGGAGCATGTGAGCAGCACGGAACTGATTAACCGGCTGGATGCATTTCTGGGTTATCCGCAAACCGATCCGCATGGCGATCCCATTCCGGACACTTCCGGAAATATGGTTGTAACCTCACAAATGACACTGCAACAACTTGGCGAACAGCAAGCTGCCATCGTTACTGCAGTGGGCGACCAAAGCAGCAGCTTGCTGGAACTCTTGCGCCAGAAACAGATCAAAATCGGCACGAAGGTGGAAGTGCTCCATCGGTATAAGTACGACGGCTCGCTGGAACTGAAAATTGGCACACGCCATCAAACCACCATCAGCGAACAGTTAGCGAAAACGATATTCATAAATCCCTTTTGATTATGCAGGCAATTATAGATTTTTTCAGTTCCATTCACCCGGTGTGGGCAGCATTTCTTGCAACCGTATTCACCTGGCTACTAACGGCAGCCGGCGCTTCTCTCGTTTTCTTTTTCAAAACACTGAGCCGGGGTGTATTGGACCCGATGCTTGGATTTACGGGAGGTGTAATGGTGGCTGCCAGTTTCTGGAGCTTGCTGAACCCGGCTATTGAGATTTCAGAAAAAATGTATCCCGGCTATAGCTGGCTACCTGCAGCAGCGGGTTTCCTTGCAGGGGCCTTGTTCATCTATTTTCTGGATAAAGTTATGCCGCACCTCCATCTGAATTTTGGTTTGGCTGAAACAGAGGGAATCAAAACCCGCTTACACAAAACCACACTGCTGATTCTGGCCATAACACTGCACAACATTCCGGAAGGGCTGGCTGTAGGTGTTCTTTTTGGTGCAGCCGCTATCGGAATGGAAGATACGTCCATAGCCGGAGCCATTACACTGGCAATTGGAATCGGTATTCAGAATTTCCCCGAAGGAATTGCCGTTGCCATGCCTTTGCGCCGGCAGGGGGTAACCCGCTTCCGCAGTTTCTGGTACGGTCAGCTTTCAGCCATTGTGGAGCCTTTGGCCGGTGTTGCCGGTGCATTGGCCGTAATATTCCTGCAGCCGGTGTTGCCTTTTGCACTGGCATTTGCTGCCGGTGCCATGATTTTTGTGGTGGTGGAAGAAGTAATTCCGGAAACGCAAAGAGATCAGTACACCGATCGTTCTGTATTGGGATTCATTGGTGGATTTTTGGTAATGATGATCCTCGATGTTGCATTAGGTAGCTAATCACAACCGCTTCACAATAGTGCTGTATCGTCGGCAGTCAGGTGCAAACCAACTTCTTTCAGTAACACCCGTCTATCTTTGCAGCAAATAGTATTGTCATGGAGTTAGGCATCAGCATGTTTGGAGATAATCATTTCGATGAAAATGGGCGTCCGCTCTCAACCGGTCAGCGGCTACGGGAACTGATAGAGGAAGTGAAGCTGATGGATGAACTGGGGCTCGATTTTTTTGGCATTGGTGAACATCACCGACCCGATTACGCTGTTTCAACTCCCGAAATCATTCTGGCAGCTGCAGCCACCGTAACCAAACAAATTAAACTGGGTAGTGCGGTAACCGTACTCAGTTCGTCGGATCCGGTGCGGGTGTACCAGCAGTTTGCCACCATTGATCAGCTTTCCAATGGCCGGGCCGAATTGGTGGCAGGAAGAGGCAGTTTTATTGAATCTTTTCCCTTGTATGGTTATGATTTAAATGATTATGACGATTTGTTCGATGAAAAACTCGGGCTTCTTATCTCGTTGAACCAACAGCCCCGCATCACCTGGAAAGGAAAGTTCAGGCCTGCACTCACGAACCAGGAAGTCCTTCCCAGGGCTGTAAACAATCATCTCAACATGTGGGTGGCTGTTGGCGGAACGCCTCAATCAGTGGTTCGGGCTGCGAAAGCCGGTTTGCCGGTCATTTTTGCGATCATCGGTGGCAGTCCGGTTCAGTTTCAACCGCTGTTTGAGTATTACAAGCAGGTATGGCTACAGGCCGGCCACGATGCATTAAAACTTCAGGCTGGTGTGCACATGCACTGTTTCTTTGGAGAAAGCAGCCGTAAAACGGCCGACAACTACTACCCGGTATATGCGGCCCAAATGAACCGTGTTGGCAGCAGCCGGGGTTGGCCCCCTTATCAAAAAAACCAGTTTGAGTTTGGAAGAAGCAAACAGGGAGCCTTACTCATAGGAGATGTGAGCGAAGCAATCGACAAAATTCTTTACCTGCAGGAACTGCTGGGACTCACCCGATTTGCAGCCCATATGGATGTTGGCGGTCCTTCGCACAGCGAGCTCATGAAATCGATTGAACTCTTTGGTTCCCGAATAGCGCCAGAAGTAAGAAAGGCATTGCATCATTGATGCAGAATAATCTCACCCGAACATTTGTTAGTTTTTGTCATAAAAAAGTTTTCTCCCTTACAAAATTTTATTTGCAAATAATGACTCTGTGTCTTTATCTTTGACATAGGTGTTTTTCATAGGTTAGCAACGGCCGACCCTTTTCAGGGACGGCCTATTTTTTTAGCCCCAACCCACCGCTAAGGAATCCCATTTTTCCGGTTCTCCTTTTTTAGTACCGCCTGAAACTCAGTACCTTTACAGACCTGATTTTAGCCTTTCCGAGCCATTCATTCTTAACTTATTTTTTATGAAACGATTGCTGATCGCACTCCTTTTTGTGTGCGTCTCCTTTGCTGCCAAAGCCGATGAAGGCATGTGGCTTCCCCTCTTCCTGGAACAATTGAATGAAAAACAAATGAAAGCGATGGGGATGAAAATCTCTGCGAAAGACATTTATAACATCAATCGGGGAAGTCTGAAAGATGCAATCGTGAGCTTTGGTGGATTTTGCACTGGTGAAGTCATTTCCGCACAGGGACTGGTACTCACCAACCATCATTGTGGTTTTGATGCTGTACAAAATCATTCCTCCCTATCCAATAATTACATACGGGATGGTTTTTGGGCGATGAATAAAACAGAAGAACTACCCAACCCCGGCCTTTTCGTAACCTTTATTGTACGCATGGAAGAAGTAACCACGCAGCTGCTGAAAGGTGTTTCAAAAGAAATGACTGAAAGTGAGCGACAATCCGTGATTGATAAAAACATGAACGGATTCAGGAAACAGGTACAAAAAGAAGCCTACCAGGAGATCCTGATCCGCCCCTTCTTCGAAGGCAACCGCTTTTTCATGTTTGTAACTGAAACTTATTCCGATGTAAGGCTGGTTGGAGCACCTCCGGCAAGTATCGGAAACTTTGGAAAGGATACCGATAACTGGATGTGGCCACGTCATACCGGCGATTTTTCACTCTTCCGCATTTATGCTGGGAAAGACAACAAACCGGCAGCTTATTCCAAAGACAATGTGCCCTACGTTCCCCGCCGTTCGCTCAGTATATCACTTGATGGTGTGAAAGAAGGCGATTTTACAATGGTGATGGGTTTCCCCGGACGCACTACCCAGTACCTGCATTCAACAGCAGTGGAACAGATTGTAACAGTGTATGATCCCATAAAAATTTCCATCCGGGATCAGGCCCTGTCAGTACTGGATGGCTATATGCGGAAAGATGAGCAGATCAAAATTCAATATGCTTCCAAATATGCAGGAATCAGCAATGCATGGAAAAAATGGCAGGGAGAAGTACTCGGATTAAAAGCAACAAACGGTGTTGGTAAAAAAAGATTATACGAGCAGGAATTTCTCAAACGTGTACAAGCGAACCCCGTTTGGAATGAGTTGTATGGCAACCTGCTCACACAACTGGAACAGCAATACAAAGAACTGGAGCCCTTTGGATACAGCCGGGATGTGTTTACCGAAACTACCAGCCGCATAGAAGTGTTCACTCTGGCAGCGCAGTATCACAGCCTGGTAACAGCCTTTGAACAAAACGGACAAGCCGGTTATGCCGGAAGAGTACCGGCAGTGAAGAACAGGCTGGAAGATATTTTCAGGGAACTGAACCTGCAGGTAGACCGGTCCATGTTTGAAAAAATGGCAGGTATACTGCGACGTGACAAGCAAATGAACTTTCTGAATCCGGTCTGGAGCCGTTTCAGTGCGGACGATGCAGGTACAGCCACCCTTGAAAAACTGATGTACCAAACAAGTAGTATAGGTAACTACCAGCGGGCTATGGAACTCGGCTTTCTGGATGGAGATGGTAAAAAAGCAGTTGAAGCTATCCGCCAGGATGCCGGCTACCAAATGTATGTGCAGTTAATGCAGGTCTACACACAACAAATCACGCCTTCGCTCAATAAACTTCAGGCATCTGTTAACCGGCTGCAGCGTACCTACATGGAAGCACAGATGACAGTGATGAAAGAAAAGAACTTTTACCCCGATGCCAACAGTACCCTTCGTGTAACTTATGGTAAAGTAAAAGGCTACAGGCCAAGAGATGGGGTGCAGTATCATTATCTTACTTATCTCGAAGGTGTGCTGGAAAAATACAAACCCGGCGATTATGAATTTGATGTTGCACCGAAACTGATGGAGCTATACCGTAACAAAAACTTTGGCAGATATGGCACCAATGGAAAGATGCCTGTTTGCTTTATTGCAATGAACCATACCACCGGCGGAAATTCAGGAAGTCCGGCTCTGGATGCAAACGGACACCTGGTTGGATTGAATTTCGACCGGGCCTGGGAAGGTACGATGAGTGATCTCAACTATGATCCGTCTATTTGCCGCAATATCATGGTTGATATCCGCTATGTACTTTTTATCATTGACAAGTTTGCCGGGGCAGGCCATCTGGTACAGGAGATGAAACTTGTACAAAAGCCGAAGTAAGTAACATTCTACCTGAAAAACTTGACCGGGATGTATCACTCCATATATCAATGTTGGAACATTGGTTGACAAACCAATTTTACCCTAATAACAAATACCTAGTGTTGTAGCATTAACGATCTATATATGTCCAATTAAAGCATATTTATGACTAAAATCATTTGGAATTCCGCATACGGTTGTTATAAATTTGCATCATAGGTGTTTTTCATAGGTTAGCAACGGCCGACTCTTTCCAGGGACGGCCTATTTTTTTGTACATACCCTGCTAAAAAACGCCACTCAGTTCCGGTTAAATGATGCGTGAAGTATCTGCTACCATTTAACTGCGGAGACACAATAAGGTATAATCCTTTCCCTAAAACCAACTGGAGTAAACTAAAAATCAGATAGTCATAGCAACAGGCAACTGCTGTACTCAGGTAAATTTCATTTCGGGAATCTCACCTTCCACAAGCAGCCGGCCGGCTGTTTTACTTACAATCTCTTCTACAGATACACCGGGTGCCCGTTCCAGTAACCGGAAACCGTCAGCAGTAATAGCAAGTACAGCTAAATCTGTGACTACTTTCCTGACACAGTTCTTGCCCGTAAGAGGTAATGAACAAGACGGCAATAACTTACTTTCCCCTTTGGGATTGGTATGCATCATTGCAACAATTATGTTTTTAGCGCTGGCTACAAGATCCATAGCGCCGCCCATTCCTTTGACCATTTTGCCTGGAATTTTCCAATTGGCGATATCGCCTCGATCACTCACCTCCATCGCACCTAAAACAGTAAGATCCACTTTCCCCGCACGGATCATACCAAAGCTCATTGCACTGTCAAAAAAAGCGGAGCCGGGTATGGTGGTAATGGTTTGCTTGCCGGCGTTGATAAGATCCGGATCTTCTTCCCCTTCAAAGGGAAAAGGTCCCATTCCCAATAGTCCGTTTTCACTCTGGAGTACTACCTCAATCCCATCCGGAATATAATTTGCCACCAATGTGGGAATTCCAATGCCAAGATTCACATAAAATCCATCCTGCAACTCCTGTGCAATACGTTGTGCTATCTGTTCTTTTGTAAGTGCCATTTGCTTCGTATGAAAACAGTGATTTGAAAAATTAGTTTCGCTATGGAAAGCAGATACTTGTATGTTCAATTGCCGGATAAAACATATTACTGCTTTCGTTTCATGGTGGTTCGCTGTTCAATGCGCTTTTCATAATTCATGCCACGGAATATGCGATGGACATAAATACCCGGTGTATGAATTTCATTGGGGTTCAGTTCTCCCACCGGCACCAGTTCTTCTACTTCGACAATCGTTATTTTACCGGCCATTGCCATCAGCGGGTTAAAGTTGCGGGCTGTGTCTTTAAAAATCAGGTTACCCTGTGTGTCCCCTTTCCATGCTTTTACGATCGCAAAATCTGCATCAAACGCATACTCGAGTAAATATTCTTTCCCTTTGAAGGTTCGTACTTCTTTTCCTTCTGCCACTTCCGTTCCCACTCCTGCAGGTGTGAAAACAGCCGGCATTCCATATCCCGCAGCCATGCACCGGGTGGCCAGGGTTCCCTGTGGTATCAGTTCCACCTCCAGTTCGCCACTCAGCAACTGGCGTTCAAACTCAGCATTTTCTCCTACATAGGAAGAAATCATTTTCCTCACCTGCTTTTGCTGCAGCATGAGGCCTATACCAAAATCATCAACCCCTGCATTATTGGAAATACAGGTGAGTTGTTTAACTCCTTTTGCAACAAGTGCACGAATACAATTTTCGGGAATCCCGCACAAACCAAACCCTCCAAGCATGAGAGTGGCGCCATCCTCAATATCATGGATGGCAACGGTGGCGTCAGCAACAACTTTATTCATACCGGCAATCGAATTTGTATGCAAGATAAGGGCTTATTCCACTGCAAGCTGAAACAGGTGGCTCCTACCTGGTTATTTTCCAGCACCAGCGAAGCAGCTTTCCTTCAAAGTCAAAGGGTGTGGTGGCCCGGGTAATATCTTTTATGGAACTTGCCCGGATCGAAGCTTCCTCCAGCACAAATTTGCGTGCATTGGTACTGAAATACAGGATGCCTCCGGGTTTCAGTGTCTGTACTGTTTGATTGATCAGTTCTGCATGATCCTTTTGAATATCCAGGATGTCTTTCATTTTTTTACTGTTGCTGAAGGTGGGAGGATCAAGAACGGCTATGTCAAACGTTCCATCGGGCACCGTACCAATGAATTGTTTTACATCGGCTGCAATGAAGCGATATTTCTGAGCATCAAGGAATCCATTGAGTTCAAAATTGCGCCTGGCCCAATCAAGATACGTATTAGAGAGATCAACGGTAACCACTTCGGAAGCGCCTCCAGCTGCTGCATATACACTGAACGATCCGGTGTAAGCAAAGAGATTGAGGACTTTTTTTCCGGCTGCTTCTTCACGTACCATCTGCCGGGTAATCCGGTGATCAAGAAACAAACCAGTGTCAAGATAATCCGATAAGTTGACTAAAAATTTCAAACCACTTTCTTCCACTTCGAAAAACTCTTTTTCTGCAGCTGTTTTCTGATACTGTGACAAACGGTTGGCTTTCCGCCGTCGTTCTTTTGTATAGACCGCTTCATCCTGCAGTTGCAAAACCCTGCTAATCGTTTCCACTGTTCCTTCCAACCAGTCCAGATGTTCTTCCTCTGTTAAATTATGTTTTGCTTTATACTCACTTACGCACACTTTATCGTTGTACACATCAATACTCACCGGAAACTCAGGCAAATCCTTATCATACAACCGGTAACAGGAAACACCCATACGTTTCGCCTGCTTACTGCGGTGCCGGTATACCTTTTCTAACCGGTTCTGAAACATCTGAATTTTTTCTGCCAGCATCATTCTGTTGTAAGTAAATTTTCTAAAGTGCCAATAAACTGCATCCTCTTACATCACTGTTATCTAAGCGGCCCAACACCCGGAAAGTGCCATCGGCATAAACTTCTCCCACATCATCTGTGGCAAGAAAACAGCAACTGTTACTATTAGCAAGATCAATAATATTCAAAGCTCCTTTTCCTTCCTGTGCAACCGATAACGGATCATCTTCCTGCCGAACCAGCACCTTCATCCAGGGCGGGCATTCAAATAAACCGTTTCCTTTTGAATAAGCCTGGCTGAGCAATTCTGTCATCCCATATTCCGAATGCACTTCACGCAGACCCAGTTGCTGCTTCAGTTGTATGTGCACTTCTTCCCGCAGCAATTCTTCTCTTCTTCCCTTCATTCCGCCTGTTTCAATAACAGTAGTGTACCTGAGTTGTGCAGGGTACCGGTTTGCAAAATCAAGAAGCGCAAAGGTAACTCCAAACAGAAGCACCGGTTGCTGCTGCTGCTCCAGTTGCAGCAGCGCATGAAAAAGTTCTTCATGATTGTGGAGATAAAAACCATTCAACGGATGCGCACTTTTCTGCATCAGGTGCTCGACCATGTAAACCAGGGAAGAATGCTGACGCTCCAGGTAAGAGGGAAGTAAGCCCAGAATACACCATTGCTGCGGTTGGCCGTAAACACGCTCAAACCCTTTTAAAAACGATTGCTGATACAAAAACGGATCGGCTACATAATGCCTGCTGGGTATGCTTTGCGTGGTACCGCTGCTTTCAAAAACTGTAAAGTTGTCTGACGCCCTGCTCACCACCTGGTGCGATTTAAAGAAACGGATAGGCAAAAAGGGAAGATCCTCCAGGCGAGTTACGGGCTGCTTTTTTACAGGAAGCAGCTCACAAAACTGCTCATAAACCCTGTTTTGTTTCCTTTGAAACAAAAATGCCTCAAGAGCAAAACCGGACAGCTTGTGAGCCGGTTCATCAAAAAGATTGTTAACAAACGAAGGAATCAATTCTGAAATGCTGTATTAATGCTTATTTTTGAAATACCTCAACCGGTTTGAATGAAAGCAAAACTATTATATCTTCTGTTACCTGTATTGATCTTTTCTGGATGTAAAAAAGAAAAATACGAAACCAAACCCAAACTTATTCTAAAAGAAGTAAGGGTGCAGGAGGTTACCAGTAATTTTGGTGACGGTACAATCATTGAGGTTGATTTTGATGTGCTGGATAAAGAGGGAGATGTAAAAGACAGTATTTTCATTCAGAAGGTGGATGGCGCCAATATTCCTTGTCCCGGCAACTCCATTTTGGCCAACCTTGATTATAAAATCCCCGAGTATCCCAGTACCCCTTCACAAAAAGTGTTGTTCCGGATTAAGTTTTCGACGCTGCAGCTTGATGGGTATGCGCTTTTAGGTGGGGCTGCCTGTCCGCCCCGTAAAGACACTTCTTTTTTCCGCTTTTGGGTAAAAGATAAAGCCGGCAACAGGAGCGATACGATTGTAACGGAACGAATTGCCATCCCCCGCTAACGACGATGCTTTTTTCCCGATTGTTCCGTATATCTCTGTTTACACACACTGTTATTGCCTGTGGTACTGCTTTGTTGTGTATGCAAACACAGCTTTATCTCGGTTATTCCATTCAGAATCCATGGTTGTATCTGTTTTTATTTTTTGCAACACTGCTGAGTTATAACGTTCATTTCTGGCTCGCCTCACGCATAAGTAACAGCTCGGAGCAACTGGATTGGTTCCGCAGCAAACAGGTATGGATCCATGTGCTGAACCTGAGTTCTTTGCTGGTTGTACTGCTGGCTGGCTGGCAGGTTCGGCATTTGTGGTTGGCCCTTTTGCCCGCACTTGTATTTAATGCCGCTTACACAGCCCCACTTTTTTTTAAAAGCGAACTAAAGCTGCCGTTATTATTTACGTTTATAAAAAGCTATTTCATCGGTTTTACATGGGCTTATGTTACCGTCATTCTCCCCATGGATGATCTGCAGCATGGTTTTTCAACACAAATAGCACTCCTCTTTGTCCAACGCTTTTTATTAGTTTCCATTGCTACACTCATTTTCGACTGGCGTGACCGTTTCCGGGATGAGCAGTGGGGCGTACGTACACCAGCCAACCTGTTCACAGAAACACAATACCGGTACTTTTTCCTGCTCAACGTTTTACTGTTTGCTGCTGTAGTAATTCAAATGGCTGTGCTTACCGGTGAGGCTGTGCACTATCTGCAACTGTTACTTGTGCCGGTGATGTGGAACCTGTACCAAAAAGCGAACCGGCAAACAAAAGATTCCTTCTATCTGCTGTATGTTGATGGGCTGCTGGTACTGGCACCCCTGCTGAGTTTATTGCTCCTCTTTTAATTACTTTTGTAAAAACCGCAGTATTATGGCAAAAGCGAACGCTTCGAAGAAAAAATCAATTCTCACCCCCAATTCACTTGACTTTTTAAAAAACTATCATAATACTCATTCTCCGGTAGGATTTGAAACCAGTGGACAGAAAGTATGGCTGGAATATCTGAAACCTTACATTGATACACATTTCACAGATCCTTATGGTACAGCCGTTGGAGTCATTAACCCGGATCTTCCATTTAAAGTTGTGATTGAAGCACATGCGGATGAAATCAGCTGGTTCGTGAATTACATTACTGCCGACGGATTGATTTACCTGAAGCGGAATGGCGGCGTTGATCACCAGATTGCACCTGCCAAACGGGTGTTGATTCATGGAAAAAAAGGAATTGTAAAAGCTGTTTTTGGATGGCCTGCCATTCATACCCGGCTGAGTAACCCGGAAGTAAAAGAACCCCAGCCGAAAGTTGATAACCTATGGCTTGACTGTGGAGCCCGCAGCAAAAAAGAAGTGGAAAATCTTGGAATCAAAATTGGTTGTGTGGTTACTTATGAAGAGGGATTTGATGAACTGGCACATGATTTTTATATAGCCCGTGCGTTTGATAACCGCATTGGCGGATTTATGATTGCAGAAGTGGCCCGTCTGCTCAAAGAAAATAAAAAGAAACTACCCTACAGCCTGTACATTGTAAATGCAGTTCAGGAAGAAATTGGTTTACGTGGTGCTGAAATGATTGCACGCCGCATTAAACCCGACGTGGCCATCGTTACCGATGTAACACATGACACCACCACACCCCTCATCAGTAAAATTATTGAAGGCGATATTGCCTGCGGCAAAGGTCCTTCACTGGCTACGGCACCCGCTATTCATAACAAACTGCTGGACTTTGTAAGCGATGTGGCCGATAAGAAAAAAATTCCCGTGCAGTGGCGTTCGCTCAGCCGCAGTACCGGCACCGATACAGATTCTTTTGCCTATGCCAACGATGGTTGCCCTTCGGTACTGATCAGTATTCCGTTGCGCTATATGCATACAACCGTTGAAATGCTGCATAAAAGCGATATCGAACATACAATTCAATTGATTTATGAAACATTGCTGGCGCTAACTCCTAAAACCAACCTCCGGTATTTATGATGCAGTTGCTGTACATCGATCCCGGAAGCGGCAGCTATCTCGTACAGGTACTTATTGCAGCTGTATTAGGTGTGTTGTTCTACTTTAAAACGGGTTGGAACTGGATTAAAAGTTTCTTTGTTAAGCCACCGGCTAAAACGGAGGAAGATGAACATGAATCAACCGATTAAGCAAGTACCGGCTTCTTTCAGAGATCCTTCCGGCTTTGTGTATCAGCAAAATGGAACGGTTTACAGGTTTGTGTCCTCGGTATACAAAGAACACTATGATTTGTTTGTAGCCAGCGGGTTAAAAGAACAGTTGCAGAAAGCTTCTCTTCTTTTACCTTTTGAAGAAACAACAGAAAATCATACCGGCCGTACTGACTGGTATAAAACGTTGTTACCTCAACAAATCCCTTTTCTCAACTACGCATGGGAATGGAGTTTTGAACAGCTGAAAGATGCAGCATTGACCACCTTACGGATATCCAGGAAATCTTTAAAGCAGAACATGATCCTGAAAGATGCTACGCATCTGAACATTCAGTTTGTAAAGGGCCGGCCCATGTTCATCGATCATTTATCATTCGAACAATATAAGGTTGGATCGCCCTGGATTGCATACCGGCAGTTTTGTGAGTGCTTTCTCAACCCGCTTTTACTGGCTTCATATTGCAAACTGGAGCCGCAACAATTGTTTACTGCCTGGCCCAACGGCATATCTGCCGATGTTACAGCAAGGTTATTACCCTTCAAATGCCGTTTACGTACCTCATTGGCGCTGCATGTGTTTTTACCGGCACGCATGGCCAAAAACGCAACAGAAACGAAACAGGAACAAGCGAAAACGTTGCCACGAAAAGGGCTGGAGCAGATACTGGACAATCTTGAAACTGTTGTACAATCGCTGACCTACAAACCCAATACCGTTGTATGGGAAAACTATTACAGCGAAACCATTTTGAGTAAGGAATATCTTGCTGAAAAAAAGAAGGTGGTGCAGGAGTTGTTACAACAGGTGAATTATGAAACTGTATTAGACCTGGGGGCTAATGAAGGCGAGTTTTCCTTATTATGCAGGGAAGATGCACAAATTGTTGCAGTGGATAACGACAGTGCCTGTATTCAGGAACTTTATAAAAAATTGAAGACAGCGAAAAAGAAACACATATTGCCGCTAGTCGCCGATCTTACCCAACCCTCATCTGCACGGGGATGGATGAACGAAGAACAGGATTCATTCCTCAGCCGGGCAAAAGCTGATCTTGGGTTGGCTCTGGCGCTGATTCATCACCTTTGTATCGGGAAGAATCTGCCGCTGATACAAGTGGCCCAACTGTTAGCGCAATGCACCCCATTGCTCATCATTGAATTTGTGCCGAAGAATGATCCGAAAGTACAGGAGTTACTGAGGAACAGGGCTGATGTTTTTCCCAATTATAATGAAGAAGAATTTGAAAGAGACTTTGAAACCTGTTTTCAAATTAAAAGCAAAGTAAGACTGACAACCGCAGGCAGAACCCTTTACCTGATGAGCAGAAAATAAATACCGTTACTCAGAAGTTGCTTTGCGTAAGAGTACAACATAAAAATCATTCCGGTAAACCTCTCTGAATCCTTTTGCCACGAGCTGGTTTTGCTCCTCTTCTTTCAGAAATGCTTTCTCGGCTGCAAATACAAAATGACTAGTGACAGGTAATTCAGCAGTCAGTAATTGACGGTAGTCTTTGAGAATATACGTTTGCTCAGTAAAATGGTTAAGGAGGATATACTCAGTAGGAACCCAGCTAAGTACAATGGGTGTGCCGGACAAAGGAACCGCCTGTTGCACGGCCTGCTTTACAACCGCCCGGTCTTGTACTGCCCAGCGGAGCTGTGTTACAGGCGCCGGTAACCCGGGCATGTTGATCAGAAATTTTACCCATAACAATGTATTACAAAGTAACAGCAGCAGGGCGCTGCCCCGCCATAGGATGCGGTTTTTGTTTTCCTGTAATAACCAGATCAATAACAACATCAGCAAATACATGACGGGGCTGTAATACCTCGTTTCACCTACAAAATTGAGGTTCATGAACCCAAATGCAACCGGTGGATTTTTTACCGATAACAATGAAAGAAACAGAAAAAAGAAACCGGCGATCAGTAAGATACTCATTCGTAAAAACCGATTTACTGCCTGCTCCGGTGATGCTGCAGCAGCTTTTTTTCTCCCCTGAATAAGCACAATCGCCAACAGGAATAAGATGAGGCTCAGAAAAAGAAAACCAGAACGGATGTCTCCTGAATAAGCCGGGAATTTGAAAATAAAGTAATCGGCCCTGAAAACAGATTTCAATACAAACGGATCAGCCTGCAACAAGTTGGCCCAATACCATCCGCTTGTCTGAGGGAACAGGTTTTCAACTCCACCTGCATACCAACGAAACAATCCCATTTGCAATAAAAGAAAGAAAGCTGAACCGATGCTCAGCAGCCAGGCATTTTTTACTGCAGCAGGATTCTTCATTTTCCACGACACATACAAAGCAAAAGCAGGAAAAAAAACAACCAACGGATAATACTGATAACGAAAGGCTGCAGGAAGGTACAAGCAGAAAGAAGCAGCAAGCAGCCAGATCACTCGTCGCTCTGGCTGCTTCAGAAATGCACTGAAGCAATAAAATCCACCGGCATAAGCTGCCAGTCCCATCCAATCGGCCACACCAAACTCATGAAACAACAACGGATTTGTGAGCAGAAGTACCCAGGTAATGAATTGAAACTGCCCTGAAAAGCCCAACAAATGCACTGTTTTATACACCAGCCAGAAAAACAGGATGACACTTACAATAGTCAGAACTTGTGCAACTGTGATCCAATCCGAAATCATTGCATATAAAAAAGCCTGTACCAGTGTCAGCGTCAGTGGCCATTTGGCCATTGGCTGGTATACCAATGAATCAAGCGCTGTTGAAGTTAACAGCGGATGGGTGATTCCATGACCATCCAAAAACTGATCTGCTGCAAACTGTTGCGAAATCGTATCATTTCCGTAAACAAGAAAGTAAAGAGCGTACCACAAGCGGAACAGGAACACTCCAAAAAAGATATATTTGTTATAGGAAACCAGTTGCTGCAAGGATGCTTTTTCCCAAAAGTATTGTTTTCATTTCAAATACTGCCTGATT
Source organism: Chitinophaga pinensis (assembly GCA_943368955.1). Taxonomy (GTDB): domain Bacteria; phylum Bacteroidota; class Bacteroidia; order Chitinophagales; family Chitinophagaceae; genus Lacibacter; species Lacibacter pinensis_A. The sequence continues at coordinate 718,533 of CALRLY020000001.1, read as the reverse complement.
GCAAAGAGATACCATACACAGAAAATTGTCAGTAAAACACACCATACAAAATCTTGTCTCCCTGAAGTATTTTCCATTTGCATTACTATTGTTCCCTGCTTTTTATCTGTTAAATCTTCAAAATCAGTTTTCAGGAATTCTTTCGCTTACCAGCCTTGGTTTGCATTATCTCGTATGGACCGCTATACTCTTTGTTTTATATGGATTGGTAAACCGCTGGTTAAAAAAACCTAAGGCTGCCATAGTTGCTGTAATCTTCGGCACACTGGTTTATTTCTATGCCTTTCCACTGGCAGTACTGTTTCGAAATACAAAATACCTGCAGTTACTCAACTCGTTTACCTGGTTGGTTCTTGCCTGGCTCATTCTCACAAGTCTGCTTTTACTGGCAATGAAAAAAAGTAAAACAGATTGGCAGAAAGCCTGGTTCTGGCTACAAACCACCTGCTTGTTACTGCTGGCATATGAAGCGTTTCTGCTGGTGAGCCAGCATTATAAAAAAAGGAACGAAAATTTTGATACTGTATACCGGCCTTCAAAACCTGCTTTCAAGCCCGTATTACGTGAGGACAAACCAAACATTTATTTTCTTCTTTACGATGGATTTACCAGTTCCTCTGTGCTTTCATCGCAGTTCGGCTATTCACTGAAGTGGCTGGAAGATTCGCTTCAACAACAGGGATTTGAGGTGAGTCAACATAGCAACAGCAACTACCTGTTGAGCCCGGTTTCACTTGCAGCCACCTTCAACATGGGTTATCTTCCCATGCACAAAACCGGTAACAATCTGGAAAAACTAATCCTCTTGAATGGCTTAAAAAATCTGAATAACAATCATCTCTTCCGGTTCCTGCACCAGCAGCAGTACAGAATTGTTAACCTGAGTATTTTTTCCATTGATTCGTCAAAAACACCGCTTTCGTCAAGCTATCCCGGCAGCAGTGATGCAGATCTGATACAAATGAAAACACTCAGCAACACCAAACTGCCCGGTTCCTTAAAACAGCTGTTCCGCACACAAAAAGAAAAGTTTTTTGATAAAAAAATCTTCAACATTCTTGAAAATCTGCAGACAACGGAAAGCGGATTGCAAGAAGTTCTGGATGACAAAAAGCAGAAACCCTATTTCGTTTATATACATGAAATTATTCCTCATCATCCATACGTATTTGACCGTTCCGGAAAGCAATACAATGTAGCAATTACCAATCCTGCCAACCCCGATGCATATGTTCAACAATTAGAGTACACTTCAAAACTGCTTTTGAAGCGGGTACAACTGATCCGGCAAAAAGATCCTTCTGCTGTTGTGATTGTGCAGGGTGACCATGGTTACCGTCACTTCCCAGCAGGTACAGACGAAAGAGCCCCCTTTGGTATCCTCAATGCAGTTTGCTTTCCGGGGAGAAACACAAAGCCTTTTTACGATTCGGTTTCATCGGTAAACACATTCAGGATTTTGCTGAATGAATACTTCGGGCAACAATTACCGATGCTAAAAGATTCTTTGTTTGAGCTGAAACAATTTCAACATCAATTGCAGCTTTCTCACTAACCAACGGTACATAAAAACAACAGGTTTCTTTTATCTTTATGAAACAAGCGAAAGCATGTTCCAATCTGCAGTAAACCTTTTTAAACAAAAACCATTCTTTCTGGCATTACTGCCGGCATTTTTTATTTACAGTGGCTACAATGAACTGTTCGGTTTTCTTTCCGTTCCATTTATACTAAAAAACACAGCATGGGTGGTTGTTGGCATTGCTTTGCTGTACTTACTGGCACAGATGTATTTCCGCAATCAGAAGCAAGCAACTGTTTTCACCTTTTTTCTTGCTGCATTTGTGCTTTTATTTGGCTTTTTGCATGATCTGCTGAAACAGGCGGGTTTACCAAAGTTTGTGAGCAGCTATACGCTGTTACTGCCGTTGATTCTGGCTGCCGTTGTTTTGTTCTCTATTTGGCTGAAACGGACAAGTAACAACTTTACAGGCCTCTATCTCTACCTGAATTTGCTGTTATTGGCATTAGTGCTGAGTGAAATGCCCAATAGCATTAAACGATACCACCTTGACCGCAGTGTACATAACCTGATTGATTTCCGGTTTTCAACTTCTCATGAATTTCAGGCAAAGGCGCCTGTTCCAGACTCAGCAAAGCCTGATATTTACTTCCTCATCTTCGATGCTTTAGGTTCGACCAGGAGCTTGAAAGAATCGCTGAACAAAGACAATTCAATGCTGGATTCCTTCCTTCAACGGAAAGGCTTTTATGTCGTTGGCGGTTCCCGTGCAAATTATAACTGGACCATTCATTCCATCAGCACCACTCTTAACATGCAATACCTGCCTGATTTTATTGCGCCGGTAATGAATGATCCCAAGGTTTATTTCTGGGGCTCTGCGTCCATTCTCAACAACTCTCTTACAGTAATTCTGAAAGCACAGGGCTACCAAGTACAGCAGTACCAACCGATTTCATTTTCAAACCCCGATTGGCCATTCCCTTCTTTTTTTAATGATCTCAAGTCTCAGCATTATTTCTTTAAAACACTGCCGGGACGTATCTATAAAGATATCTTCTGGAATTACACACGTGTGAACCTGCAAGCAGTAAAAAATATTCAGACTTCTCTCATGCAAAAACGAAGCATGCAACGAAAGGAAGAAGTTGAAACCACCTTGCGATTGATAAAAGAAACCTGTTCACCTTCCGGCAAACCCCGCTTTGTATACGCACATTTCATGCTGCCACATGACCCCTACACATTCGACCGGCACGGAAACATCATTTCCATAAATCCCAGGCAACCGGTTGAGGAAATAAAAGATGAACCTGCTGCTTACTTTGAACAGGTGTTATATGCAAACAGCATTATCGAAGATGTGGTAACCTACATTCAAACCCATAACCGTAAAAACAGTGTGATCATTGTAGCGGGAGATCATGGCTATAAATACTATCAAAAACAACAGGCGGCCTATTCGTTTCAAAACCTGAATGCCATTTACTTTCCTGATGGGGACTTTCGAATGTTGTATGATTCCGTTACGCCTGTAAACACATTCAGAATTCTGCTTAACAAATACATGGGTTCTTCTTTGCCATTACTAAAAGACAGCAGTATTCTTGTTACAGAGCAAAAAGAAACCATTAACCGATCAAAAAAGATAGGGCCAGTTCGTAACCTTTCAAACCCAGCCCGGCAATAGTTCCCCGGCATTTGGCAGAAACATGTGAAATTTTGCGAAAGTCCTCCCGTGCATGAATATTTGAGATATGCACTTCCACGACAGGAGCCTTTATTGCAGCTATACAATCACCCAGGGCTACAGAGGTGTGAGTGTAGCCTCCGGGATTTAAAATAACTCCATTATACTCAAAGCCCACCCGTTGCAATTCATTGATGAGTTCGCCCTCCACATTACTTTGAAAATAGCTGAACTCAACAGCAGGATATTTTTTATGTAAGTCTGCAAAATACTGTTCAAACGATTGGCTGCCGTAAACCTCCGGTTCACGGGTACCCAGCAGGTTGAGGTTGGGACCATTAATGATGGCAATCTTCATATTCCGAAGATACTCAGAAAAACGAAAGCCGCTTTTCAGCGGCTCCTGTTAATTTAATTTTTATGTTCCCGGATCAGTTTCAGGAAATCATCGAAAAGGTAACGGCTGTCGTGCGGACCAGGGGTGCTTTCGGGGTGATACTGCACAGAAAAAGCCGGACGGTCCTTTAACCGGATACCTTCAATCGAATCATCATTCAGATTCACGTGCGTAATCTCCACGTTCTCTGCTTTACGGACTGCTTCCGGATCCACACCAAAACCATGATTTTGTGTAGTGATTTCACACAGCCCGGTAACCAGATTTTTCACCGGGTGATTCAATCCTCTGTGTCCATGATGCATTTTGAAAGTAGATATATCATTGGCCAGCGCCAGTAACTGGTGCCCCAGGCAAATACCAAAGGTTGGCTTTTTTTCGTCCAGCACCTGCTTTACCGTTGCTATAGCATAGTCCATACTGGCAGGGTCGCCGGGTCCATTGGAAATAAAATATCCATCGGGTTCGAACGCCTTAAGTTCGTCAACAGAAGTCTTTGCTGGAAATACTTTGAGATGGGCTCCACGGTCCACCATGCACTGCAGAATATGCTGCTTGGTGCCGAAATCCAATACAGCAATGCGTACATCAGCTTCAGAACTACCCAACGTAAATGCTTCCGTTGTACTAACGGTACTTGCCAGCTCAAGTCCCGCCATTGAAGGGACCTTCGCCAATTCTTCCTTCAGCTTTTCTTCATCCAGTATTTCGGAAGAGATAATACAGTTCATGGCACCCTTTGTACGTACATGTGTTACCAAAGCACGGGTATCTATATCCTCAATCGCAACAATATGTTGTTCTTCCAGATAATCCTGTAACGACAGGTCAGCGAAATAACGGGAATAGCGGTCTTCCAGGTTCCGGCCAATCAGTCCCCTGATTTTAACACTTGTACTTTCCACGTCTTTTGCAAATGTTCCATAGTTGCCTATGTGTACATTGTTCATGATGATAACCTGGCCGGTGTAACTCGGATCCGTGAACACTTCCTGGTAGCCGGTCATACCGGTGTTGAAACAAAGTTCACCTGCAGTGGTTCCGATTTTTCCAAATGCTCTGCCATAAAATACATTTCCATCTTCTAGCACCAGAATAGCGGGATGATGTCCTGTAGGCATGTGGTGGAGGGGTTGTGATTTCATATTCAGGTGCAAAATAAAAGAGACCCCGACAATATCGGGGTCTCTGTATCAGATTTTTTTCAACATTTAAATTATTCAGCTGGTTTTTCTTCTGATGTTTCCGCTGCGGGAGCCGGAGCTTCCTCCGTTTTCGCTTCCGCTTTCTTTTTCGCACCACCGGCACGGCGGGTTTTCTTGGCGGGAGCAGCAGCTTCGCCTTTACCCTTACCGTATACATCGTTGAAATCAACCAGTTCAATCATTGCTTTTTCAGCATTATCACCCACCCGGATACCGAGTTTGATAATACGTGTGTAACCACCGGGACGGGCAGCCACTTTCTCGGCTACGGTACTAAACAACTCTGTAACTGCTTCTTTGTTTTGCAGGTAGCTGAATACTACACGACGGCTGTGGGTAGTGTTGCTTTTTGATTTGGTGATGATGGGCTCAATCCACGTACGCAGTGCTTTCGCCTTGGTTAAAGTGGTAACAATACGTTTGTGTGTAATGAGTTCGATTGCAAGGTTGCTCAACAACGCTTTCCGGTGGGAAGCGGTGCGGCTCAGATTTTTAATTTTGTCTCCGTGACGCATGACGATTTTAATTTGATGATTTGCGAATGTGCTGATGTGCTGATAAAAGCACCCGCCATTTCAAACCCTGTTATAAATAGACCATACCGTGTCAGGAATTATGGTCTGTTGCTTAATTAATCAATGTTATCCAATCCCATTTTACCGAGATCCATTCCGAAGTGAAGGCCTCTTTCGCCCAGCACCTGCTCAATTTCAGCCAGTGATTTCTGACCGAAGTTGCGGAATTTCATCAGGTCTTCCTGCTCGTACTGTACCAGTTCACTCAGGGAGTTGATTTTCGCAGCTTTCAGACAGTTGAAGGCACGTACCGAAAGATCGAGATCTTCCAGCGGTGTTTTCAACACCTTACGCAGTTGCAGCATTTGCTCGTCCACCACGTCTTCTTTCTTTTCTTCTTTGTTATCGAACGTGATGTTTTCATCTGTGATGATCATCAGGTGCTGGATGAGGATGCGGCTTGCCTGCTTCACAGCTTCTTCGGGATGAATGGTACCATCGGTACTAACTTCCATCACCAGTTTTTCGAAATCGGTGCGCTGCTCTACACGGGTATTTTCAATCGCATACTTTACATTCTTGATGGGTGTAAAGATGGAGTCTGTAGAAATATATCCAAAGGGAGCTTCCTTGGGTTTGTTTTCTTCAGCTGGCACATAACCACGGCCTTTTGCAATATTGATTTCAATATCAAGCTTGGCAGAGGGATCCATGGTGCAGATCAGCTGATTGGGGTTCATCACCTCAAAGCTTTGAGAAGCTTCACCAATGGTTGCAGCTGTGAATTCAGTCTTATTTTTCAGGCTGAGAATGATTTTTTCATTGCTCACCTCATGGTCTACTTTCTTTTTGAAACGAACCTGTTTGAGATTGAGAATGATTTCCACCACGTCTTCGCTGATGCCCTTGATGGTTGCAAACTCATGATCAGCTCCTTCAATTTTAATGCCCACAATGGCATAACCTTCCAGAGAGCTAAGGAGAACACGGCGTAAAGCGTTACCAATGGTTACACCAAAGCCAGGTTCCAGCGGACGGAATTCAAACTGTGCTTCAAAGTCTGTTGCTTTTTGCAGCACAATTTTGTCGGGTTTTACGAAATTCAAAATTGCCATATTGAATTCTTGTTTTATTGTTTGTTTGATGCCGAATGCTGAACGCAGCATGCTGGATGCAAGGCGTCAGGCTTTCAGCGTTTAGCGTTCAGCCTAATAGCATTACTTACTGTACAATTCAACGATCAGTTGTTCCTTGATGTTTTCAGGAACACTTTCACGCTCCGGATAAGCAATGAACGTACCTTTCATTTCAGCTTCGTTCCAGTCAATCCAGTTGAACTTTGGATTTTTTCCTTTAATCTGGCTGGTAACAGATGCGTTATCCTTACTCTTGTCTTTCAGAGAAATCACATCACCGGGTTTCAGCTGGCAAGAAGGAACATTCACAACAATACCATTTACTGTAACGTGCTTGTGGCTAACGAGCTGGCGGGCAGCCGGACGGCTGGGAGCAATACCCAAACGGTAGATGGTATTATCCAGACGGGCCTCCAGTAAACGCATCAGGTTTTCACCGGTTACGCCTTTCAAACGGGCAGCTTCTTCAAATGTTCTGCGGAATTGCTTTTCAAGAACACCGTAGGTGTACTTTGCTTTTTGTTTCTCACGGAGCTGCAAAGCGTATTCGCCTAAAGTTTTACGCTTGCGCTGTGCGCCGTGCTGACCGGGAGGGTTGCTGTTTTTACCCAACCACTTGCCATTGCCCAGAATGGGCTCACCGAAAATGCGGGAAATCTTGGTCTTTGGACCAGTGTAACGTGCCATAGTTTTTATTCATTTACGCTTTTTTGAACCGGTTCGCTCATCAGTAAAAGCGTTAAAAATTAATGAGGAACCCTTTGTTAAAATGAAAAGCCTATGCGCTTATCAATATGTTGTGATTGCAGATTTAAGATGTATGATTGTAGAATGAAATCTTAAATCGAAAATCTGGAATCTAAAATCCATTAAACTCTTCTCTTCTTGGGCGGGCGGCAACCGTTGTGCGGCATCGGCGTTACGTCCTTGATCATCGAAACTTCAATACCACTTTGTGCAAGAGCACGGATGGCACTTTCACGACCACTTCCGGGACCTTTCACATATACATCCACACGCTTAAGACCTGCTTCGAAAGCAACTTTTGCAGCTTCGGCAGATGCAACCTGGGCAGCATAAGGAGTATTTTTCTTGGAACCTTTGAAGCCCATTTTACCGGCGCTGCTCCAGGAAATAACCTGACCCTGCTTGTTGGTTAAACTGATAATGATGTTGTTGAAACTGGCAGTGATATGGGCGTCTCCGTAAGAGTCAACCTTCACCACCCTCTTTTTTGCTGCAGCTTTGGCGCTGAGCTGTTGTTGTGCTTTTGCCATTTGAATTACGAGGTAATCTTGATTTTTAAATGAACCCCGTTGTTACCAACGGGACCAGGACAATTCTCCGTGTGCACCTCACATCTGACATTGACCTGAAAAACAGTGCATATTAAAAAAGCTAAAAGCTGAGGGCAAATGGCCAACAGCTTTCAGCAGTTTCTTACTTCTTCGTTGCTTTCTTCTTACCGGCAACCGTTTTACGTTTACCCTTACGTGTGCGGCTGTTGGTTTTGGTACGCTGACCACGAACCGGTAACCCTTTACGGTGACGCAACCCACGGTAACAGGCAATATCCAGCAAACGCTTGATACTCATCTGCACCTCACTGCGGAGCTGACCTTCCACCTTAAACTCATTGGTAATGATGTTACGGATGGCATTCAACTCATCGTCGTTCCATGCGTTCACCTTCTTATTCACATCAATTCCGGCTTTTTCCAGAATGTAACGGGCAGTAGAAGGACCAATACCATAGATATAGGTTAATCCTATTTCTCCTCTTTTGTTTTTGGGTAAATCAACACCGGCAATACGAGCCATATTTCAATTTTAAATTTTAGAATTACGATTTACGATTAACCCTGGCGCTGCTTGAAGCGGGGATTCTTTTTGTTAATTACATACAGCTTGCCTTTTCTGCGAACAATTTTGCAGTCGGCGCTACGCTTTTTAATGGATGCTCTAACTTTCATGATCGTTATAGTTTGTTCGCAGCCGTGGCTGCCTGAGTTTACAATTTTATTTATAACGGAAAATAATCCGTCCCCGGCTCAGGTCGTACGGACTCATTTCCACCCCCACTTTATCCCCGGGAAGAATCCGGATGTAGTGCATCCGCATTTTACCGGAAATAGTAGCCAGGATTTCATGCCCATTTTCGAGTTTTACCCTGAACATGGCATTGCTCAGTGCCTCTATAATGATACCATCCTGTTTAATTAAATCCTGTTTAGCCATACTTTTTGGGGTCGCAAAGATAGGAGGATTTTCTGAAAATTCACAAAAATAAAACCCGGAATAACCCCAAATTTCTTTGTTTTTGGGGCTACTCCGGGGGAAATCCTGCGCCGAAGGCCTAAATAGCGGCTTCGGTGAGGTGTACCTTGGTCATGGAGAGATAATAATTCTGTAACTGGTGCAGGAAAAGGGCGTCCTGTACATGACGCCGGTCTTCCCGGTACCAGAAAGACGGGTTGCTGAAATCGTTTTCGCCATCAATGTGTACCCGAAAGGCACCTTTCATGTATTTAATGCCCCCGCCGGGCTCTTCCACCCGTTCGAAATGAAGTTTTTTCAATGCAGCATCGCTCAAGGGTATTCCGGCCAGCGCATCAGCCTGGTACCAGAATTCATTCCCTTCGCCGGTAGAGACCCGGGCCATTTTCTGCACCTGGTCCACAGCTGTTACTTCTCCTTCCATCAGTGCGCCTTCATTATTAACCATAATGAAGTCGCCCTCTTTGAGATCAGAAATTTTAATCATACGGCAGTTGTTTAATGTTTTACCAATTTAAAAAAAATTATCGGTTTACTGAAACCCTGTTCGAAAGCAGGCAATGAAACTTCAACAAAGCATGATTCCGGAAAAGCAGCTTGCAAAAGCCGGGCAGAATGCTTATTTTTAAGAACTACTTACCCTTTGTCTGTCTTTCTTTATTATCCCTGGTTCAACCAACATTCAACGGCATTTTATCATTTTGTCAACCGTAAACCGGATTTTTTTATGTTCAATTTCATTCGTGCAAAAAAAACCTTGCTTTTATGCATCGGCCTGTGTGCGATCCTCCGCATTCACAGCCAACCGGTCATTTCCTATCAATCCGTTATTCCCGGGTTGAGTTCCCCGGTAGATGTAGTAAATGCAGGCGATGGAACCAACCGCATTTTTGTGGTAGAACAAGGTGGTGCCATCAAGGTCTTTCAATCGGATTTTACTTCTCTTGGCACGTTTCTTACGGTAACCGGACTGGCTACCGGCGGCGAACAAGGTTTACTGAGCCTAGTGTTTGACCCCAGCTACGAAAACAATGGTTTTTTCTGGGTTTACTATACTAATTCAGCCGGTAACCTGGAGCTGAGCCGTTATAAAGTTTCGACGGGCAACGCCAACCTGGCCGATGCCAATTCCCGGCAGGTGGTACTAACCATTCCGCACCCCGGCCAAACCAATCACAATGGAGGCAAACTCAATTTTGGACCCGATGGGTTCCTGTATTTTGCCACCGGCGATGGTGGCGGTGGCGGCGATCCATCCAATAATGCTCAAAACGGCGGCAATCTGCTCGGGAAAATGCTGCGGATCAACGTATCAACCGGTAGCACGGCCCCGTTCTACACCATCCCTTCCGATAACCCATATGTTGCCAACGCTGCTGTGCAGGATGAAATCTGGGCACTGGGATTGCGGAATCCGTTCCGCTGGAGTTTTGACCGCAATAATGGTGATATGTGGATTGGTGATGTGGGCCAGGGAGCCAGGGAAGAAATCAACTTCCGTGCGGCGGGCAGCACCGGCGGTATTAATTACGGCTGGCGCTGTTACGAAGGAAACCTCGCCTACAATACTTCAGGCTGTGCTGCACAATCAAGTTATGTTTTTCCGGTGTATGATTACCCAAATCCTGCAACTGCGTCTGCATCGGTCACGGGTGGAATTGTATACCGGGGCAGCCAATTCCCTTCGATGCAGGGTTGGTATGTTGCTGCAGATGTGTACTCCGGTAATCTCTACAAAATCAATAAAGCCGATAACTTCAACACATCGGTTCAAACCGGGCTACCCAACCTGGTGGTAGGCTTTGGCGAAACCGAAAACGGAGAACTGCTGGCCACTTCCCTGAATGGAAATGTGTATTCACTCCGTACGTCTACGCCCACTTCGGTCAACGGGCCGGTCAGCGTACCACAGCCGCAAGTGTATCCCACATTGGTCACAGGAAAACGATTTACGTTGTACCTGCCGGCTGCCTATCAATGGATGCAGGTCGTAAGCGCTAACGGTAGTGTATTGCTGCAACAGAACCTGGCAGGAAGAACAGGCGCAGTAGAAGTGCTGTTACCCAACCTTACACCCGGTATTTACATTGTAAAAATGCAAAGTAGGAACACAGTCTTCACAAGAAAGATTATTGTTCAATAACGAACAATTTGTTTCAGTAACGCAGCACAGGTTTCCCGTTTTCGCAGGCAATACTTTTGGGCGAAGGCGGAATCGAACAATCTGAAAATACACCATGCTTATGATTGTACAATTTGGTAAGATCGGTGTATAAGGCTACTTTCTTCTTAAAACAGTCAACATCAATGGAATTGTGATACGGGATAAAGCCCAGGGGTCCGCCACATGCCTTGGTTCCATATGGCACATAGTTCCAGTCAGTTGAACCGGTGCAGGTAACTGATGACGAAAGGTCAATTAATTCCTTCAACAACTGGGCAAGAGCCCGGTCGTCCTGTTCACGGGATGTTTTGTCGTTGATGGAAAGATTGGGCAGACAAAGATCATTCACTTCATTTTTTTCACAGGCAGAAACAAAAACGGCCAGGAAAAGATAGAAACAAAACAATTGTTTGAACATACGAACTCAATTATAATTTATCAGACAATCGTTGCGAAACAGGCGCTGCAAAAACAACTTCTAAGAGTTTCTTAAAACACACCCGATACTGTAAGCCCAATCGCATTTGCCCGGAATGATTCTTGAGAAGGATTTTGATATGTCATCAATGTATAGGAAAGTCCGAATACACCGTAACCAACTTCCATCACCAGGCCAGGCGATGAAGTAAACTTTGTATTATCACCCAATCCGTCAAAATTCAGCCGTATAGCCTGGTGGGTAACCACACCCGCCGCCAATCGCATTTTTTTCACCGGTACATAATTGACTGTCAGCTGCAAAGGAAAGCGTGTGAGGCGGATATGTGCGTTATCGGCCTTGGTGGTAACATATTTAATGCCGGCGCTGGCACGCAGAAAAAACGTTTCTTTCTGGTTGAGCCGAAACTGTCCGCCTGCAAACACAGTACCTCCCTGCCCTGCGTTCATCCCCTGGGTACTGCCATCTTCAAACAAAACTTCAGCAACCTGGTCGCCGCCAAACTCCAGTGCAATTCCGGCCAGAAAGCGAACCGGCTTGTTCTCTTTCTGTTTCTGTTGTGCTATGGTTGTGTTGAGCAAAAGAATTGCTGTAATAATAAACCCGATCTGCTTCATAGAAAAAATTGAGGGCGCAAGATAAACAGGAGAAATGAAGGAACAAAGTGGGAGGACCGCTATATGTAGCGTTTGTTGATCAAACGTAAAACTTAAAGATGCCTTACCGTTACATGCGGTAACATACAGCATTGATATTCATACCTGCCCCAACAGAAGCAAACAAAATGACATCACCCTTCTGCAACTGGTGAGGAGGAATTTGACCCCTTACCACCAAATCATACAAAGTTGGAATCGTAGCAACCGAACTGTTGCCCAGCCATTGAATACTCATGGGCATCACCTGTTCGGGCGCCTGTTTGATGCCATAAAGCTGGTACAAACGCTTTATAATTGCTTCGTCCATTTTTTCATTGGCCTGGTGAATGAATACTTTTTTAAGATCGTTGATAGATACGCCGCTTTGATCGAGACAGGCTTTCATAGCAGCCGGCACATGCTGGATGGCGTATTCATACACTTTACGGCCTTTCATTTTTATATAACGGACAGATGGATCACTATCGGGGTAGTAAGAGCAATCCATATTAATGTAATTCACCTCTTCTGAAGTATGGGTTTGTGCACAGGAGCCTAAAATGCCGGTGGATGCATTTTCTGTTTCCACATATTCCAGCACAGTAGCGCCTGCACCATCGCTGAAAATCATACTGTCACGGTCATGCAGGTCAATCACTCTGGAAAGTGTTTCTGTACCAATGATCAACGCTTTTTTTGCCATGCCTGCTTTAAAATACGCATGAGCCGTTATAACACCCTGCAACCAGCCAGGGCAGCCAAAGAGCAGATCAAAGGCAATACAGTTGGGATTTTTTATTTGCAGCTGATGCTTGATTAAACAGGCGAGTGACGGAACCGCATCTGACTGAATGGTGTGTTTGTAAACGTTACCAAAATTATGTGCGGCAATGATGAGGTCAATTTCTTCGGGATTGACACCACTTTTGAGTATTGCTTCTTTCGCAGCCAAAGCACCCAGGTCGGATGCATTGAGGTGATCCTCTGCATAGCGTCGTTCGGTAATGCCGGTGATCTGACTGAATTTTTCAACAATTTCTTCCGGCGACCTGTCGAGCGGCTTGCCCGTTTCGTCGTAAAAAACAGACTGAGTAAACCCGCTGTTGCTCTTTACAATGGCGGGGATATAAGAACCACTTCCGGTAATGATTGTTTGCTTCATAGTTGGAACAAAAGGATTGAATTCTTGTTTATGCTGCAAGTAAAGTTACAGCATTTACTTCCTTTCAAGATCCTTCTGTTTCCGGTTCTGCAGCGGGTTCTGCTTCCGGCACTTGTTCTTCGGTTTCCGGTTCTGCAACAGGCGTTTCATCCCTGATGATCAATTCCATATCTCCCGTAAAGGAAAAAGAAATATTTCTGGTACGTAACATACCTGTAACCATTGTATCATCCAGCAGCGCTTCGGCAAGGTCTTTCGCAAGCACTGTATTCGGAAGCATGTTATTCATACGGCCTTTATTGATCTCCAAACGGGAAAACCCCAGTTTGAGCTTACGGCCGCCAAGTGCTCTTTCAAAATCAGTTTTATTTAACTGAATTTTCTGTTCACCGGTTGCTGATTTTTTAAGAAACAACCGGATGACCGGTACATACTTCTTCCAGGTCTGAGAAAACATAGTATTCGGGTTTTGAATGTTGATCAGGCTTCTGTTAAACGGGTAAACTCAGCTCCGTTGAAGATTCTTGCCAGGTTTTCGTTTCCTGTTCGTTTCCATTCTTCTCCGTTGGTTTCGGTCACAATACGCCAGAAGTTTTTTGACTTCAGTTCTTCGTAATCAGCCGTCTGAATAAACACACCTTTTACGGTACTCCGTTGTTTGAAGTGAATGTTTACGCTGTTGTTCTTTTTGTTATTCTTTTCCAGGAATTTCTGAATCAGATCATTCGTCATGCAGATTGATTTAAAGTTGAGAATTCAATTACCATTCTTTACGGGGCCTTTCTTCGCGGGGGCGGGCTTCAGAAACTTTAAGAGGACGGCCATCAACAGCAGTTCCGTTGAGTGCATCCATCGCTTTCATGGCAGCGGCATCATCGGGCATATCCACAAAGCCAAAGCCACGGCTTTTGTTCATAACACGGTCCATAATCACTTTAGCCGAATTAACCTCTCCATAAGGGGTAAACAGATCTTTTAACTCAACATCGCCCACCTGAAAACCCAGGTTTGTTACATACAGATTCATAACTACTCAATTGTTAAGGATGAAAAAACTTGAGAAAAATACTGCTGTAAAAAAATGCTGAGAACCGTAAAACGAGTATTCGTTTACAAAATATTGAGCTCAAATGTACCCTGTGAAGGTAATCTTTTTTAGCGGGAAACAGAGAATCTTTCTGTTTGCGCCTGAAATGGAGTATTGAACCCTGTTTTTTACAAAACAAACAACTTAGCCTGTTAAGGCCTACCCCACGCCCCTTATAATTTCTCTTTCAGGATTCGATGCAGGGCAGGATATACGGATGTGTGATGTGTCTTCCCTTTCCAGATTTGATATTCATAGCTGAGTCCGTTGTAGGACTTTTGTGAGAGAAACTTGTTCAACCGATTGGTTCCGTGCAGGATTTTATTCAGTATCTCCCTCGATCCGGACGTAAAGTATAAGTTCTTCTGCTGTGCGAATCCAGATTCAATATGATTGAAATGGTATACAGAGTACCGATGAACCCAGAGGGAAGGACTGAGTGCAAAGTAGTTCGCAAATAAATCCTCCTGTTTTAGCAGGGTGTATACCACGAAAAGTCCACCCAGCGAATGCCCGATGATACTATTCTTACCCGAATCTATGTGAAAAGTTGAGCTGACAAATGGCATCAGTTCCTCCTTCAGATAGGAATAAAAACGATCTGTTTGACCTCGCTTTTTTTTCGTCAATTGTTCCTTATTCCAGTTCTTTCGTGGTAACAGGAAATCTCTGCTCCGGCAGGTTCGAAAATTGCCCCTGTGGCCGATACCAATAAAAATTACCTCTTGCAGCGTTTGATTGAACTCTGATGTTGAAAGCAACCGGCGCAGCTTTCGTCCCGACATGATGTTGGCATCCAGGTAATAAACAACCCGGTACGTGGAATCGGCATTAAAACCCGGAGGTGTTGAAATGTAAAGATCAAATTTGTCGCCCACAAAGCTGGAAGAGTCAATCTCGTGCCGGGTGATAAATTGTGCAGACGACGTGTTTGCCACAACCAGAAAAATGAGCTGATAAATGATATACGAAGACCTCAGATCGTTCATGGACCGTGATTACTGTTCTGAATCTACTCTCTTCAGATGTTTACTTGCTGCTCTAAAGGTAGCAGTTAATGAAATAGAAAACAGGAGACAAACTATGAAAGATCAGCTATGAAAAAAAGTCAGATCGATCAGGTTTGCTGTACGGTTTCTGTGAAGCAAACCTGAACGATCCAACTACTATACCGAATTCATCCTTTTGCCATCCCCACTACTCGGCCCAACTCATTACGTAATTGGTATTTTCAATATCCAGCGCCTGCTTTGTGAGCATGAGCGGACGGAAGGTATCCACCATCACCGCCAGTTCTTTGGTTTCTTTGGCTCCAATGCTTTTTTCAACGGCACCGGGGTGCGGACCATGCGGTATGCCGGCAGGATGCAGGGTGATCATACCACGGGTTACGTTTTTGCGGCTCATAAAATCGCCATCTACATAATAAATCACTTCATCGCTGTCGATATTGCTGTGGTTGTAGGGCGCAGGTACGGCCTGCGGATGATAATCGTACAAACGGGGTACAAAGCTGCACACCACAAACGCATTGGTTTCAAACGTTTGGTGTACCGGAGGTGGCTGATGCACCCGGCCCGTGATGGGTTCAAAATCATGAATGGAGAAAATGTACGGATAGCAACATCCATCCCAACCCACTACATCAAACGGATGAGTGCCATAATGCAGTCCGTACAACATACCTTTCTTTTTGGCCCTGATGAGAAAATCGCCTGTTTCATCGATCGTTTCCAGGTCTTGCGGCGGACGGATATCCCGTTCGCAATACGGTGCATGTTCCATCAACTGACCGTACTTACTCATGTACCGTTTGGGAAACCGTAAGGGCGTAAATGATTCTACAATGAATAAACGGTTTTTATCGTCATTGAATTCAATTTGATAAATGGTACCCCGGGGCAATACAATGTAATCGCCGTAGGAAAATGGTAACTGACCGTATTGGGTTTTCACGACACCGCTGCCTTCGTGTACAAAAATCAGTTCATCGCCGTCGGTGTTTTTGTAGAAATAACCGCTGGTTCCGGATGTGGGTGCTGCCAGCACAATGTGACAATCACTATTGACCAAAACAGGTACACGGCTTTCCAAAAATTCACCACCGGGCTTTATGTGAAAGCCTTCGAAACAACGGTGCTGCAGCATTTTTTCTTCGGCCACCTGCGGACTTACATCCACCTGCGGTTCCGTTTTGATGATTTGTGTGGGCGGATGGCAGTGATACAACAGCGAATAATCATCGCTGAAACCTTCTGTAGAGAATAACTGCTCGCTGTAAAGTCCGCCATCGGGTTTGCGGAATTGTGTGTGACGTTTGTGCGGGATAGAACCGAGTGTATAATAATGAGGCATGGAAAATTAAAAATTTAGAATGTTGATTTTAGATTTTCTGAACAGGACTAGCCGTTTCAGTTTCAGTAACTTCCGGGTAATTGGAAATTCAAGGAATCCGTTTGCAGACAGACAACTCCAAAGTGGCAAGCAGAAAAATATATTTCCACCTGCGTTTGTCAATGTGATATGTAAAATTCCTGAAGAAAGGCATACTGCAATCGAAAAAGTAAAGTTAGGAAATCCTAATTTACGGCCTGCAAAATAGATACAGGATGCAACTGGCAACAGCTGGACTTTTAGTTATACAAAACCGGAAACTGTTACTGGCCTTCAGCAATAACAAACAATGTTATTACCTGCCCGGTGGAAAGCTAGACACAGGTGAAACCGCCAAAACAGCACTTTGCCGGGAAATAGAGGAAGAGCTGAATGTACTGCTTCACGAAGGTGATCTTTTGTTTTATACGCATATTACAGCACCAGCTTACGGAGAAAACGAAGGTGTGATGATGGAACAGGATTGCTTTTTGCTCACACAACCTGTTACCCCCAACGCCAGTGCCGAGATTGGCGATTTACGTTATTTTTCACTTGCGGAGTACCTCGAACAACCAAACAGAGCTCCGGGTGCGGTGCTAATTTTAGAATTATTAAAAAGAGATGGAAGGATTGATTAAGTTATGACAAGAATTGGACTGATTTCAGACACACATGGTTACCTGGATGAAGCAGTATTCACACATTTCAGTAATTGTGATGAAGTGTGGCATGCGGGTGACTGGGGTAACGGAGAGTTGGCTGATAAATTGATAGCATTTAAAGGTGTTGCCGTGAAAGGTGTGTATGGTAATATTGACGGACAGGATATACGGGCTCTCTATCCGGAGCAGTTGGTTTTTATGTGCGAAGATGTGAAAGTGATGATTCGCCATATTGGTGGCTATCCGCCCCGCTATAATCCTGAAACAAAAAAGGAATTACAACTGCACCGGCCGCAGTTATTCATTGCAGGCCATAGCCATATTTTAAAAGTTATGTATGATGAGCAACTGCAGTGCCTGCATATGAACCCGGGTGCTGCCGGCAAGCAGGGATGGCATAAAGTGCGTACGCTTCTGCGGTTTGTGATTGACGGCAAGGAAATGAAGCAATGCGAAGTGATTGAATTGGGGAGCAGGTAGTAAGTTGTAAGTGATAAGTTGTTAGTCATAGGTAAAAAAAACAGGTTGAGAAGATAATGACTCCTCAACCTGTTGGCTGAATAAAAACATATTCAATAATTACATACCCGGAAACCAGGGACGGGCAATACCTTCCCGGAAAGGCCAGGGTACTGCAGCCAGAATAAGCAACAGTGCAATTACGTACAAAACAGCAGCAGCTTTATAATTCACCCGCTTGGCTTTACCACGTGCGATGGTGATGAGGATGATCGCAATCAACATGGCACTGATATGCTCCACAGCCCAGAAACGGTAGGCAGCTGTTTTCATGACTTCGCCAAATCCAAATTCAGAAATCAGTTTAAAACCCACAGCACTGTTGAAGTACTGAAACAGTCCCAATACAAGTGTGCTGTGTGCCGCAATCAGCAACCACAAACTTGTTTTCTGTAATCCATCTTTTTTCGTCAAGGCCTGCACGAGTGAAATCAACAATAAAATCAAAATCACCCAGCGTAATACATTGTGTAAATGAACCAGTCCTGTTAACATAATTTCAAATTTTCGTCAAAACTAAACGTTTGATGCGTTAGATGGTTCAGAAAGAGTTTGTTTTTCTGTTTTTTGAATAATTTCAACGATCAAATTGTAAAGCCATGAAATTATTTTTTAGTTGTGTGGTTCTCTCTTTGTTTTCAACAACGATTCAGGCACAACTGGTTCGTGCTGTACCAGATTCGATGCCCGTTGCCGGAAAATACCACCAGCAGTTATATGACAGGGCCCAGGTGCTGGGTAACAATCAGCTGGGGACTGTTTATGTACTTCCGCAGGACCGGATGCCTGCATTGCGACCCGATACTACCGTTACCAGCCGGATGCCGGTAGCAGGTTCAAAAAAATACAGAGTGACAGAGCGTTTACCATCAGTTCCGCAACAACGGTTCCAGGATTCGATCCTGTACAAACCGGGTGGTCCTATCAAACGAATGCTCCTCCCGAAACAACTAAATTGAATCAAGAAAAAGCCCGCTCTTTCTATCAAGCGGGCTGAATAATCTGCAATCGAAAATCTGAAATCTTCCATCTCTACTCCACCCAATCGGCAATAAAAATATTGGTATCCCTGGTGCCGCCGTTATTCCGGTTGCTGCAGAACACAATCTTCTTCCCATCGGGGCTGAACATGGGAAACGCATCAAAGCCTTTATCACGGCTGATTTTGTTGAGATTGGTTCCGTCTTCATTCATGGTGTACATATTGAACGGAAAGCCACGTTTGTATTCATGATTGCTGGCGAAAATGATCCGCTTGCTGTCGGGCATATACGCTGGTGCCCAGTTGGCTTGTCCGAATGCACTTACCTGCCGGGCATTGCTGCCATCGGCATTGGCCACCCATACTTCCATATTGGTAGGCGCCACTAAACCCTGCGCCAGTAATTCTTTGTATTCTTTCACTTCTGCTTCAGTTTTCGGACGGCTGGCACGCCAGATGATTTTTTTTCCATCAGGACTGAACCAGGCGCCGCCATCATAACCCAACGTATTGGTAATTCGTTTTTCTTTCCCGTTTTTTAAATTCATTACATACAATTCAAGATCGCCATCTTTCGTACTGGTGTACAGCATTTTTTTACCATCTGGCGACAGGGTTGCCTCAGCATCGTAGCCTTTGCTGTTGGTGAGTTGTTTTACAATGTTTCCATTCAGATCAGCCATGAAAATATCATAGGAATCGTACAGGGGCCAGATGTATTTGTTGCCATACTTACTGCGGTCGGGCACCGGTGGGCAATCGGCCGAGCCGAGATGCGTGGACGCATAAATCACATGCTTACCGTCTTTGGTAAAAGCACCACAGGTAGTACGTCCTTTACCTGTGCTGACGAGCTTGGGTTCAAACTTTTCGCCAGGTTGTGTGGGGATTTTCCCGATGTACATCTGGTCACAGGGGATACCTTCTTTTGGTGCTGTTTTCTGGAAGATGAGCCATTTCCCATCGTAGCTGAAATACGCTTCTGCATTATCGCCTCCAAATGTGAGTTGCTGTACGTTTTTGAAATGCGTTTCTTCCGGGTAATGAAGTGTGTCATTGATTGTACTCATACGGACAGCATCGCCCCGGTAAAAAGAAGTCAGCACCACAAAGGAAACCAGTAAAAACGAGGGAAGAACAACTTTCAGCATATCAAATATTTTCGTAAAGGTATTTTGTGAACAGGTTGCAAATGTCTGGAAATTGTAAAAAGGGCATGAATAAAATTGATTTAGTTTTGTGGCATGCAGCGTAATGTACCGGTTCTGGCCGGTTTTTTATGGATGGCTTTATTGGCCTGTAATGATGATAGAACGGGTACCAAACCGGCTGATACGGCACCTTCTGCCCCGAAGCAGGAAACAGTACAACTGCCCGAAGTTCCGGCCGACCTGCCCGATTCATCCCGGGAACAACTCATTGAGCAACTGGCCAGCCGTGGGCAATATGCACAAGCAATGGAACAGGTGGATGTGCTGCTGCAAAAAAATCCCACTAACCCTGCCTGGCTATATATGAAAGCTGATGCATTGGAAAAGAGTGCCGATACGGCAGGCGCCATCAACCACTATCAACAGGCGATCAATGCTGCCGGACTGTTTGTAGAAGCAGAAATGCGCCTGGCCAACCTCTATGCCGAAACCGGTAATACCAAAGCACTGCAGGTCATCAACGGGTTACTGAAGCAGCCATCAGCACTGCGGCTGCGTTCGGATCTACTGATGATACAGGGCATCTATTATTCAAAAATCAAAGACAGTAAAAAAGCACTGGCCACTTACAACCAAATCATCAAAGAAGACTATTCGTACCTGGATGCTTACATTGAAAAAGGCCTGGTGTATTACGATGAGAACCGGTTTGAAGAAGCCCGTAAGATATTTCTGCTCACCACTACGTTAAAAAACAGTTTTGCAGATGGCTATTACTGGATGGCTCGCTGCCAAGAGAAGCTGAATAAAAAAGAAGAAGCACTCAATAATTATAAACGGGCCCTGGCGCTGGATCAAAGCTTAACAGAAGCAAGAGAAGGCATCAGCCGTTTGAAAAAATAACAGAAACGTATAAACGAAACCTGATCATCCAACTTAAACTTATATCATGCTGATTGTTGCCCCCTCTCTCCTTTCCGCCAACTACCTGAACCTGCAGGCCGATTGTAATATGCTGAATGAAAGCGAAGCCGATTGGTTTCACCTGGATGTGATGGATGGCCGCTTTGTACCCAATATCAGCTTCGGCCCCATGCTCATTGAGTTTTTCCGCAAAGCCACCAATAAAGTATGCGATGTACACCTTATGATTGAAGAACCGGAAAAATACACCGAAGCCTTTCACAAAGCCGGGGCCGATATCCTCACGGTACATTACGAAGCCTGCACCCATCTGCACCGCAATATTCAGCAGATCAAAGCGCTGGGTATGAAAGTGGGTGTGGCGCTGAACCCTCATACACCTGTTGAACTGCTGCACAACATCCTGGCCGATATTGACCTGGTGTGCCTCATGAGTGTGAACCCAGGGTTTGGCGGACAGAAGTTTATTCCCCAAACACTCAGCAAAATCAAACAACTCCGTCAACTAATTGACGAAAAAGGCTTATCGGTTCACATTGAAATTGATGGTGGTGTAACGCTGGATAATGCAAAAAGCATTGTGGATGCCGGCGCCGATGTACTGGTAGCAGGAAACACAGTGTTCAAAGCAGCCGACCCCAAGGCGACCATTCAAGCATTGAAACGGATGGCATAAAGCAGCAATCCGAAAAAATTATACGTCTTCTAAGAACCATGAAGCCGCTCACAGTTCTCCTGTTTATTTTTGCACTGTCTGCCTGTGGCTCCTATCCCTGTTTGGAGCATCCCGGTTTGCAGTTGAATTTTGTATCCTTTACGGATGCAGAAATTCAACCCTTTCACCTTATCCGTTATGTGAAAGGATCGCAGTTCCGGAACCAGTCTGATTCAATTAGCGTAGATTCAACCGTGGCCCGTTTCAACAGAAGGAACGATACCCTCTTTCTTGCCGTCACTGGACAGGAAACGTTCGTAACCAGCAAGTACGATTACCGCATTGTGGTACCATCTACGCAACAGGAATTCCGCATTACGGAAATTGAGGAAGAAATGCTAATTGCCCGTAAATCCATTTTCCCACGCAGGCAGGATATGTGTATCAATCCCATACGGTCCTTCAAAATCAACGGAAGTAAATATGTTGCCAACTCGTGGGACCTGTTTCTGAAAAAATAAACAGCTCCTTTCCCCGTTATACAGGAAAGACTTAGTTTTAACCCCCGATGAAGCGAACCAGAACTTTTTTCCTGCTTTTCCTGCTGCTTGTGAGTGCGTTGATGAGTGTTGCCCAGAAAAAATCGGCAACGGTCACAGGACGTGTAGTGGATGAAAATGAAAATCCGCTAACGGGTGTATCGGTCAGCATCCTCGGTAAAACCACTGGTGTGCTCACGAATGATTCCGGAGCCTTTTCACTCAAAGTACCGGCCGACCGGGCATTTGCACTCGTATTCAGCTTCACCGGATACAAAACCGAGCAACGGAATTTCTACCTGAGTGCAGAGGAAGAAGAACGGCTTACAATTCGGCTGGAACGGGGCGTTACCCAATTACAGGAGATAACAGTTCGTGACGACCGGATCCGCTCCGAAGTATCGGCTATCCGCATCAATCCTAAAAATGCATTGTTGCTGCCTTCGGCTACCGGCGGTGTGGAAGCACTGATTAAAATATTTGTGGGAAGCAATAATGAACTGACCTCTCAGTACTCGGTTCGTGGTGGCAACTACGACGAGAACCTCATTTACGTCAACGATTTTGAAGTGTTTCGTCCCTACCTCGTCCGCCAGGGCCAGCAGGAAGGATTGAGCTTCATCAATGCCGAAATGGTACGGAATGTAACGTTTTACAACGGTGGCTTTCAGTCGAAGTTTGGTGACAAGATGAGTTCTGTACTCGACATTCAGTACAAGCGGCCAAAAGGGTTCGGTGGCTCGGCCTATGTATCCTTTCTCGAGCAGGGCCTGCACCTGGAGGGTTCTTCCAAAAATGAAAAAGTTACCTACATCATTGGCGGCCGTAACCGCAGCAACCAGAACCTCCTCAGCAGTCAGCAGGTAAAGGGCAACTATGTTCCGTCGAGCAGCGATGCACAGGGGTACATCACGTGGCAGCCTTCCACCAAATGGTTACTGGAAGCGATGGGAAATTTTTCGGGAACAAGATTTAAGTTATCACCGGAGTTCAGCAACCAAACATCTTCTGTGTTTTCACCGTTCTTTACCGCCAACCTGGGATTGGATGTATTTTTTGCCGGCGGTGAAGCAGATACCTACCGCACAGGTATGGTGGGATTGGCCACTACCTATCAGCCGCACAAAGATCTGAAGCTGAAGTGGATGCTCAGCCGCTTCAACAACAACGAAGAAGAGTCGTTTGACATACAAGGAGCTTACCTGTTTGGCGAACGTGATTTCGACCGCAGCAGGGCCACGTTCGGACTGATTGTTAATCCGCTGGGGGCCGGTGTGTTTCAAAACTTTGCCCGCAACCGTCTGAATATTGAAATCCTGAATGCCACACACAAAGGCAGCCTTGAAAAGAAAAAGCATTTCTATCAATGGGGGCACAGCATTGAGCAGCAAACCATTAACGACAAGTTGAATGAATGGGAACTGCAGGACAGCGCCGGTTATACGTTACCGTTTAACCCCAATTTACTGCAGCTGAATAAAGTCATCAAGTCAACGGCCAACCTTTCGTTCCTGCGTTTCCAGGGCTATGTGCAGGACAACATTGTGCTGAATGATTCGCTGAATATGACACTGCAGGTAGGTGTTCGTTACAATTTCAATACGCTGAATAATGAACTGCTGATTCAACCCCGTTTGCAATTTGCTGTACAGCCACGCTGGAAACGGGATGTGGTGCTGCGTGCAGCAGTGGGAGCCTATCATCAGCCGCCGTTTTACCGGGAGCTGCGCCGTTACGATGGCACAGTGAACGAAGCGGTACGGGCACAAAAAAGCTGGCAGGTGGTGGCCGGTTTGGATTATAATTTCAAAGGCTGGGGTGGCCGCCCGTTCCGTCTGCAGGCCGAAGCCTATTACAAATACATGTACGATATTGTACCTTATGATATTGACAATGTACGCATCCGCTATCTGGGAGAAAACAATGCCAAAGCGTATGCCACCGGGCTGGAAGCACGCTTGTTCGGCGAATTGGTGAAAGACGCCGAAAGCTGGGTGAGTGTAGGTTTCATGCGCACCCGTGAAAACCTGGACAATGACCAATGGTTTAACTACACATTGGATTCATTAAACCGTCCGGTAGACAGTTCACTGGTGCAGGGAGGATGGTTACGACGCCCCACTGACCGGTTCCTCACGATAGGAATGTTCTTTCAGGATTACCTGGCCACCAATAAAAACTTTAAATTTCACATGAACCTGTTGTATGGCAGCAACCTTCCCTACAATATTCCCAACAGTGTGAAATACCGGAATGCGTTGATCATTGATCCTTATATAAGAGTTGACTTTGGTTTCAGTGCCTTGTTGCTGGATGCAGAACGCAGTAACAGGAGAAGTCACAGCCCCTTCCGCAATTTCAAAAACATCTGGGCCAGTCTTGAAGTTTTTAATGTTATAGACCGGGCGAACACGATCTCCTATCAACTCATAAAAGACTATTCCAATACCATTTACACGATTCCCAACCGGCTAACACCCCGTCTGGTGAATTTCAAGATTGTAGCCCGCTGGTAGATAGGTTGATCAATACAACTCCGGTGAAATTGCCTTCAACAGAATGAACTTCTGGCTATTTTTTTTCTATTTTAGTACTATGAAAAAGATCCTGCTGTTTGCTTTTAGCTCTCTGCTCAGTTTGGGGCTGGTTGCACAAGGAAATCCGGAGTTACTCACCTACCCCATTGAACTGAAGTATTTCAAAGCAGAAAAAAAAGCACAGGAAGTTACGTTGCACTGGCTGGCTCCCTGCCAGGTTTCAGAAGCCACGTTCGACATTCAGCATTCAACCGATGGTAAACAGTTTACCACCCTTTTCTCCATTACTGCAGACCAGGTACGTTGCACACAACCGTTTCAGTTTACAGATCCTGTACTTCGGAACGGACAGCATTTTTACCGCATCCGCATGACACCTTTGAGCAATCAAAGTATTCATTCGTTTGTCGTATCCGTACTAAATGAAGGCGGTGGATTTGCACTCAATGCATTGCTTCCTTCCATAGTACAAAATTCCACTTTACTGCATCTTTCTTCCGGTGGAAAAGACTACCTCGAAATCCGTATTACCGATCTTTCCGGAAAAAACTATCTGCAACAAAAAACGGAAGTAGTTAAGGGCGTAAACCAGCTTTCACTACAACTCGGTTTTCTCCCCCGGGGCGCTTACCTGTTAACTGCTACTAACAGCAAACAGGAAACAAAACTGATCCGTTTTACAAGGCAGTAACCTGTTTTGCCACCTGACTATTCTTAACAATTTCCACACGCTGTGCATAAGTAACTTTGTGCCATGTTCTGTGCAATAACTAATATTGAAACAGGATGGGTTAGTAAGATATATTGAACTGATAGGTATCTCATTTATGAACAACCGCACCGTACAAAACAAGTCCGGAGCAGCTAAACTGAAAAGGCATTGACAGAAACAATCATTAATCTCGAAACCGTTAACCCTATTGAATTTTTTGGTGTTAACAACGGCAAACTTGATCTTCTCAAAAAGAAATTCCCTCTATTAAAAATCTTATCAAGGGGTACCCAGATCAAACTCAGCGGCAGTCCGGAACAGGTAGAACAGGCCAAGGAAAAAATTGACCTGCTCATCGCTTACCTGGAACGTAATGGACAGCTGAGTGAAAATTATTTTGAGCAGATCCTGGGCGGCGATGACCAGGAAACCATTGATCATTTTGTAGAACGGCATCCCGGCGAGGTGCTGGTGTTTGGTCCTAATGGCCGTACCGTACGGGCCCGCACACAAAATCAGAAACGCATGGTGGCAGCAGCCGACAAAAATGATGTTGTATTTGCGATCGGACCTGCGGGTACTGGTAAAACCTACACGGCAGTGGCATTAGCCGTTCGGGCATTGAAGAATAAGTTGGTTAAAAAAATCATCCTTACCCGTCCGGCAGTAGAAGCTGGTGAGAGTCTTGGTTTTCTCCCCGGTGATCTCAAAGAAAAAATTGATCCCTATCTGCGTCCGTTGTACGATGCGCTGGACGATATGATTCCGGCAGACAAATTGGGATATTATATGAGTACGAGAGTTATTGAAATTGCTCCCCTCGCCTACATGCGGGGCCGTACGCTGGATCATGCATTCATCATTCTGGATGAAGCGCAGAATACAACCGATCTGCAGTTGAAAATGTTCCTCACCCGCATTGGCGCCAATGCAAAAGCCATTATCACGGGTGATTTAACGCAGGTAGACCTGCCGAAAAATCAGCGCAGCGGACTCGAGAAAGGCATCCGCATTCTAAAGAACATTGATGGTATTTCGCACATTGAACTGGATGAAGAAGATGTGGTTCGTCACCGCCTGGTAAAAGCCATCATCAGGGCCTACGACAAGGATCATCACCTGGAACAATCGCATCTCAAATAGTTTCCGTTACTTGAAAAATAACATCCCGCCCGAGCTGGCGGGATTTTTTATGGCATCCTCTTAACAGCATTCCATTTTGCCGAACAGTGGAATGCAGCTAATTTTGAACACAAGCATTTTTATATGAAGTACCTGTTTCCGGCTATTGTGAGTTGTTTGATCTTTCTTTCCTGCAGCGATGCCAGGCAACGTCCTGATGATGCACTGGGTACAGCCCGGGAATTCATCCGCAGTTCGCTGGATGGCGATTATGACTGGGCCCGGGAGCTGATGTACCAGGACAGTGTGAACCTCTTTGAACTGGAACAGATTGAGAAAAAGTATGACAGTGAAATGAATGAAACCGATAAACTGGGCTATAAAAAAGCATCCATTCTTATTCACTCCGTTGAAAATGTTAACGACTCGGTTGTAATTGTCAACTATTCCAATTCGTATAAGAATAAAAAAATGCCGATACGGGTTATCCGAAAAGAAGGTGTTTGGCAGGTAGATTTCAACTACACATTCTCCGGTAATTTATGATATTGAAACATTTTCTGCTGGTTGGATTGGGAGGCGCTGTGGGAAGTGTACTTCGTTTTGGTTTATCGCAATGGCTGAAACCTACCCAGTTCCCCTGGGCCACTTTTACGGTGAACATTGCAGGCAGTTTTCTAATAGGACTGGTGTTTGCAGTATCCCTCCGCAACGCTTCGTTTGAGCAGCACTGGCGGTTATTTCTGGCGTCGGGCATATGCGGTGGGTTTACAACCTTTTCTGCTTTTTCATTGGAAGGTTTAGCCTTATTACAACAGCAGAAAATAGGCATGTATCTTCTGTATGTTTCTGCCAGCATTCTGCTGGGTCTCGGTGCCACCTGGCTGGGCTATATCCTGGCAAAATAATTGCAGCCGCCGATCTGCCCAGAGTAGTCAAAAGGCATAGAAGAGCGAACATGTAACTTCCGTTTTGCTTTTTGAGTTTTTTACAGGTACTTCGCACAACGAACAAAGGAGCGATTGATATGAGTAATCCCAATAAAAAAGACGCACTGGGTAAGGGTATCCGTTCATTACTGCAAAGTATTGACGAGGATCTGAAAACAACATCCGGTCAGTTAAAACCGGCTGTAGCAGAAGGCGTTACAGCGACGTTGCGTATTCCATTGCAGGATATTGAAGTGAACCCGGGCCAGCCCCGCCATGACTTTGATGAACATACCCTGCAGGAACTGGCTTCTTCCATTAAACTGCACGACATCATTCAACCGGTGACCGTTTCACGTATATCAAATGGTAAATACCGTTTGATTGCCGGTGAACGGCGTTGGAGAGCCGCCAAACTGGCCGGGCTCAAAGATATTCCTGCCTACATCCGCCAGGCCAATGATACCGAGCTGCTGGAACTGGCGCTCCTTGAAAATCTGCAGCGGGAAAACCTGAACTCCATTGAAATTGCACTCAGCTACAAACGGCTGATGGAAGAACTCAATTACACCCAGGAGCAGGTGGCGGAACGAATGGGGAAAGACCGTACCACAGTTACCAACTATATACGGCTGCTTAAATTGCCGCCCGATATTCAACTGGCCGTGCGGAACGGATCACTGAGTATGGGTCATGCAAGAGCCCTGGTGAATGTAGATACCGTTGATAAACAACTGTATGTATTTCAACAGGTGAAACAAAAAGATCTTTCCGTTCGCCAAACTGAAAACCTGGTACGTCAACTCTACAAAGCAGCCCCTGTTAAAAAAGAGGTAAAGAATGAGTTGCAACAGGTATACCGCAAAATCGAAGATAATTTAGCAGAACAATACAGCACCAAAGTGAAGCTGAAGCACAATAAAAACGGTACAGGCAGTATCACCATTGAATATTTTTCACTGGAGCAGTTCAACCATATTCTGAAGGAGATGGGTGTTCGTGTTGATTAACCGGGTTATGAAGCAATTTGTATTTCTGTTGATGTTCCTGTTGACGGCTGAGTTGTTGTTGGCACAGCAAGCCGATTCAGTTACTGTTAGTACCGACACGGTGCAGCAACGGAAAAACCGGGGAAGGAAAGACACCGCAACAGGGCCGGCACCAGTACATTCGCCCCGCAAAGCCACCATACGATCAGCTATCATTCCAGGGTGGGGACAGATCTACAATAAAAAATACTGGAAGGTTCCTATTGTATATGGCGCTCTTGGTACCTGTGTGGGTATCTTTTTCTTCAACCGTACCGAATACATAGATGCACGGAATGCCTACCGGTATAAACTCGATAATGACCCCTCGAACGATGCGTTGATCAAGCCCAGGTTCCGTCCGGTAGACCCGGAAGCCATCCGCCGTTACCGGAACGATGTGCGGCAAAATGTGGATTACTCGGTTTTGTTTTTTCTTATTTGCTGGGGATTGAATGTAGTGGACGCAACCGTGGACGGACACCTGAAAGCATTTGAGGTGAATGATAATCTCTCGCTGCACCTCAAACCAGCTTACCTGCCTCAAACAAGACAATCATCTCTTGGATTTGTAGTTACCTTTGGCAGCAACCGGAAGCATACTGCCCGGTAGTATACACATAAAACTATTTAAATGAAACTGGCTCTTATCGGATACGGCAAAATGGGCAAAGCCATTCATGAAATTGCAGCGCAGAGAGGTCATGAAGTGGTACTCATTATTGACCTGGAAAATGCAGCAGACCTAACGCCCGAAAATCTGAAGAAAGCAGAAGTGGTCATTGAATTCACCACGCCGCATACTGCGTTTTCAAATATAAACACGTGTTTGCAGCAAGGTGTACCCGTTGTATGCGGCTCTACCGGTTGGTTGCAACAACTGGATGAGGCAAAGCAGGTGGCCGAGCAACATCACACCGGTTTAATTGTAGCCAGCAACTTCAGTGTAGGTGTGAACATTTTTTTTGAGATAAACAAACGGCTGGCACAGCTGATGAGGTACCACGCCGGTTATGATGTACAGCTCACGGAAATTCATCATACCCAGAAAAAAGATGCACCCAGCGGCACAGCCATATCTCTGGCGGAGCAGATTCTTGAAGCTATCCCCCGTAAACAGAACTGGGTGAACCGACCTGCTGCCGCTGAAAATGAACTCAGCATCCTCAGCGAACGGATTGATCCTGCACCCGGCACCCACACCGTGAGCTACAGTTCTGCCATTGATACCATCGAAATTACACATACAGCTCATAACCGAACCGGCTTTGCCCTTGGTGCAGTGTTGGCAGCTGAATTCCTCAAAGGAAAAACAGGATTTTTTGGAATGAAAGAAGTACTTAACTTGTAAGTACTATGCACGTCAGAGTAATTGTTGCTCTCTGGATCACTTCACTTTTATGGCCGGTCAGTACCTGTTCGGGGCAAAATCCCGTGATTGACAGTTTGCGCAAAATCGTTCAGTCCGGCGCACCCGATGACACAAAGCTGAGTGCATACGTTTCCCTTACAGGGCGTTTAAGCCTCTATAGTTTTAATGAAACGATCCGACTGGCAGAAGAAGGATTACAAATTGCCAGTAGCAGAAAGGATTCGCTTGCCTGGGCCGAATTGAACCGGAATATGGGTATCGCTAACTATTTTAAAGGCGAATACGAAAGAGCAGCCGGTTTGTTTTACGCTGCTGCAGCTGTATATGAACGATTTCAAAAAAACAAAGAACTGGCAACTGTTTATAACGACATCGCCAAACTCTACCGAAAAAACCGGGACCTGAACCGGGCGCTTCAGTTTTACAACAAAGCTATGACCCTGTACCAGCAATTGAAAGACAGCAGTGGCGTACAGATGATTTACAACGAAAGCGGTGTGGTATTTGAATACCAGGGCAATTACAAAGAAGCGTTGCGACGTTACCAGGCCTCGCTGCAGCTTGCAACGCTGTTAAACGATGAAGCAGGAAAAGGATGGAGTTACAACTTTATGGGCGGCGTATACGTACTGCAAAATAAGTATGAACTGGCCGAAGATTACAACCTGCGGGCACTTGCCATCCGTCAAAAAACCAATGACACATTTGCCATAGCCCTTTCTTATTCAGACCTGGGGAATCTTTACAGCACCTGGGGCAAGTACGACCGGGCTAAATACTATTTTGAAAACAGCAACTTTATTGCCGAAAAAATGGAGTTTAAAGAACTGCTGTCAAACAACTATGCACAGATGAGTCAAATGGCTAACATGACCGGCAACTACAAAGAAGCACTGGATTATTTCACCTGGCATACACAATTGAAAGACTCCATTTTCAATGCACAAAAAACACGGCAGATTGAGGAAATCAGTACCATTTATGAAACCAACAAACGGGAGCAACAGATTCAGGAACAAAAAGATGTGATTCAGAAACGAAACCGGCTTCTGTTCGTAAGTCTTGGTTTATTGTTGCTGGGCCTGTTGATTGCCTATTTGCTTTACAACCGGTACAAACTGAAACAACAGGCAGGGCTGCAGGCAGAAATCATGAAACAACAGGAACTGGCTGCCCGATCTGTGCTGGAAGCTGAAGAAAAAGAGCGGAGCCGCATTGCCAAAGATTTACATGACAGTGTTGGACAAATGATGAGTGCGGCACGGATGAACCTGTCGTCGTTTTATAATACCATTCATTTAGACAGCCAGGAACAACAGTCGTCCCTCAGCAATATCATCAAACTGGTAGATGACAGCTGCCGGGAAGTACGGTCTGTTTCGCACAGTATGATGCCATCGGCACTCATTCATAAAGGACTAACAGAAGCACTTGAAGAACTGGTGCACCGTATTGATCCTGCTGTTTTGAAAGTTCAACTACACCACGATGGATTTAATACCCGCTTTGATGAGCAAACAGAAATGATTCTGTACCGTGTCATTCAGGAGTGCCTGAATAACACATTAAAGCATGCAAAAGCAACCTATGCCGATATTTCGTTGATTTATGATGAAGACGGGATCAGTGTAACGATTGAAGATGACGGGAAAGGATTTGACTCTTCCGTGCTTCAACATGAAGAAGCACAGGGTATTGGTTTGCAGAACATCCGCAGCCGTATCCAGTTCCTGAAAGGAACCGTTGATTTTGATTCCGCCCCCGGCAAAGGAACCTTGGTAGCTATTCACGTACCCTTACCATCTATCAAGAATCAAATCTGACAATTTTCTTTTTTTTCATACATTCGGTTTAAAGGTAGTACCGCTATGCAAGGCAAAACAACCAAACTGGCTATCGTAGACGATCATCAGATTGTGATTGACGGATTACGTTCCCTGCTCAAAGGACATAAAGAGTATGAAATCATTCTGGAGTCAACCCGCCCGGAACAGTTAGTCCAGGAATTGCGAAAGCATCAGCCCGATCTGTTACTGACCGACGTTATGATGCCAACGCTCTCCGGCGTGGATTTAGCCCGGCAGGTAAAAAAAGAATTCCCCCAAATAAAAATTATTGCCCTGAGTATGAATGGGGAGGGCAGTCTTGTGAACCAGATGATTGAAGAAAGTGATATCAGCGGATACCTCTTGAAAAATATCGGTCAAACAGAGTTTCTGAAAGCCCTTGAAAAAGTTGCTGCCGGGGGTATTTATTTCAGTGATGAAGTATTACAGGAAATGTTGAAAGCCAGCGAACGGAAAAAAGAAACAGAAGAAAGTCATCTTACCAACCGGGAAATTGAAATTGTGCGGTTGATTGAAAAAGAATACAGCAATAAACAAATTGCGGAAGAATTATTTCTGAGTGAACGTACCGTTGAAACGCACCGCAAAAATATCTTCCGCAAAACAAAAACGAATTCGGTAATCGGGCTTATTAAATATGCCTATGAACACAAACTGATCTGATCGACCTTACCGCAACGCCAAACCAATACGCACCTGGATGGTATTGGAGGTCCCGTTGTTATTTTTTCGCTTCCATCCATCATAATAAACACCTGCCTGCACAATCTGGCCATGGAGTCCGAGCCCGAGATCATATACAAATCTGGATTCCCGGGAACTCATGGTTTCATCTTTCAGAAAACCGACACCGGCATTACCAGCGATAAAGAGTTTCTTTGCAGGGTATAAACGAAGACCCGCTTTCAAAGGAATCAGTTTGATTTTTCCGTAAGGATTTGTATCCTCATTTTTATAAGAACTATAGCCGATCGTACCTACCAGAAATGCCTGTCGTGACATTCCAAATCCAAGAAATGCGTCCACACCTGTAGCTGAACTGTACCCGTTTTTAAAATCGCCGGTGGGAAATCCTAAAATCAGATTACCACCCATAAGCAAATTCAAATCGTTCTTCTGCGCTGAGGCTTTTTGAAAGCTGCACAGCAGGAAGCCAGCGCTGAAAAGAAAAAGCAAGAGTAAGTTTTTTCGCATAATTTTATTTTTGAATGGTAAAAGTAGCGGACTGCTGAAACCAGGGAATACCCGCTAGTACGTAAAAATTCTTACAACAGGATTGTATGCTTTCAAAAAAAACGCAATACGCATTTCAGGCACTATCGTATATCGCACAGCAGCAGGCAAATGAACCAATTCTCATTGCTGAAATTTCCAGGAAGAAAAAAATTCCTTTAAAGTTTTTAGAGAATATTTTATTACAACTTCGAAAAGACGGAATCCTGGAAAGCAAAAAAGGAAAAGGTGGCGGCTATTATTTCAAGATCAAACCTAAACAGGTAAGTCTTGCCCGTGTCATCCGTTTGCTCGATGGGCCCATTGCTCCCCTCTCCTGTGTGAGTCTCCACTTTTACGAACGCTGTAAAAACTGCGATGAGAAGCATTGCGGACTGCATGATATGATGGCCAAAGTGCGGGATGCCAATCTGAAAATTCTGGAAAAGAAAACCATTGCCGATCTTTTAAAATGAAAACCCTTTCCTTACATGTAATTGGAAAGGTGCAGGGTGTATGGTTCCGTAAACACACGCAGGAAACAGCCCTGCAACTGGGCCTTTGTGGAACAGTTGAAAATTGCAGCGATGGTTCTGTACAAATTATTGCCACCGGAACAGAAGAACAACTCAACCAATTGGTGAAATGGTGCCAGCAAGGACCACCCCGTGCAGAAGTAAAAACAGTGCTCCTGAAAGAGATACCGCTTACGACCTTTGAAAGTTTCCGTATTATCCGTCACTTCCTGTAATCTGGCTGATTCAATTGTTTATTGGTAAGAAAATAATTGATCCCTAACCAAACAGGAATCATCAGAAACACATAGCCACTAACCAAGGGCCAGTTGAGCAATGCAGTGGCAGCACCGGTGCACCCGATCAGCACCTGCACAGCAGCATCCCGTTTGGCAGAACGGAGCAGGGTCGTTTCTTCGGCCGACAAATGCAGCCCGGACTTCCGTTTCCACGCATACTGGTACAGCTGATAAAAGATCCACCAGATGAATGTATAGCCGATGCTGAAGAAAAGAATGAGACGGGGAAAGTCTTTTTCAAGTAATACCGTTTCCCCATGTGCCACTGCATGTTCAAAATAATTAATACCCGTAAACCAGGAAAACAAAAGCATGAACAGAAATTTCAATGGGAAAACATAAAACAAAATCAGTATGAGCAAGCCCAGATTCAATAAGATTACCCTTGTATCATTCAACCCGTATTGGCGGAAATAGTTGTTTTGCTGATACCAAAAGAAAAACACAAGACTAACAGTAGCCAGGAACGGTAGAAACTGGCGGATGGTGCCTTGCAACTCTTCAAAAGTGCCGGGTACTTCCAGCGACATGATGAGTAAGGAAACGGTAAAGGCCAGAACAGCATCGCTCAACGCTTCTATGCGGAACATTTCTGTGGCCCGTACGGTCAATTTCTGATTACGGAGCACTTTTTTACGGATCATAATTCATTCAATAAGGAGGCCAAGGTAGCCGGACACGGAATTCCCTGCAATGATTTGCATAATGAAAGAGGTTGACAGAAAACATAAAATTTCAGGGTGCAGACAGTTCCCTAAAAACGCAGTAACTTGAAATAAATTTGTTTTCAGTATGTCGTTTCGACGGAGTAAATACCTGTTGGTTTATCTCACGCCGCTGGTGGTTGGTTTGTCGCTAAGCAGTTCCGGTGCATGGACCTTCCTGTCTGTGGTCATTCTGTTTGGCTTACTTCCTTTGCTGGAACTGTTTACAAAAGGCTCAACTGAAAATTTAAATGCAGCAGAAGAGGAACTGGCGAAACAGGACCGATTTTATGATTGGTTACTGTACAGCCTGGTTCCGGTTCAATACGGACTTGCCGTTTATTTTCTCTACCGCATTTCGT
The DNA here is from genome assembly GCA_943368955.1 of Chitinophaga pinensis. Lineage (GTDB taxonomy): Bacteria > Bacteroidota > Bacteroidia > Chitinophagales > Chitinophagaceae > Lacibacter > Lacibacter pinensis_A. The sequence continues at coordinate 683,854 of CALRLY020000001.1, read as the reverse complement.
TTGAAGAAGTTTCCACTTTAGAACTAACCGGGCTCACACTATCGCTGGGCATGAGTTGCGGGGTGCTGGGCATTAATGCGGCCCATGAGCTGGGGCACCGGCATACAAAGCAGGAACAGGCAATGAGCAAATTACTGCTGCTCACCTCGCTGTACATGCATTTTTTCATTGAGCACAACCGGGGCCATCACAAACATGTTTCCACCGATGAAGATCCCGCCTCCAGCCGTTTCGGAGAAACGGTGTATGCTTTTTTCATCCGTTCTATTCGGGACAGCTGGCTTTCTGCCTGGCAGTTGGAAAAAATTAGATTGCAGAAAAAGCAGATTCCTCTAGTCAGCTGGCGAAATGAAATGCTGCGGTTCCAGGTGTACCAGGTTGCATTCCTGCTGCTGATTGGATTTGTATTTGGATTTGTTTCCATGCTGTTATTTATAGCTGCTGCCACAATAGGATTCCTGTTACTGGAAGCAGTCAATTATATTGAACATTACGGGCTGCGGAGGCGTAAAACCGATAGCGGTTATGAGCGACCGTTACCGGTTCATTCATGGAACTCAAACCATCCGTTAGGACGATTGGTATTATTGGAATTATCCCGCCACAGTGATCACCACTACATGGCCAGCCGTAAATACCAGGTGTTGCGGCATTTTGATGAAAGTCCGCAAATGCCCACCGGTTATCCGGGCATGATTTTACTGGCATTGCTTCCGCCTCTCTGGTTTCATATCATGCATCCGAAAATTGAACACTACCGGCACACGCAGGAAGGGTATGCATTGGCCTGATGAACGCCTCTTACTCTTTCCTCCGGAAAGTATAACGGTAATTATAACTGGGGCTATCCATAAAGCCCACCAACCTGTTACCGGAAGTGCGGAAATCAAAGCGGTCGAAATACCAATCAATTACCCTGTTGGTTGAAAAGTCAATCAACCGGACCCATAAAACAGTTCGGGTACCGGACTGCCATTGACCCTCACTATCGTAGTAGCCCTGATCATTTACATTCCGCATCTGCCAGTCGCCCTGCATCGTTCCGAAAGAATCTGAATACACTGCGTTTCCGTTACTAAAAAAAAGGAATGTGCCATTTTGATATGGTGAATACAAGGTTTCGTTGGCAAATGGCCGGCGTTTCTGCACTTCGGTAAGTACCCATGATCCTTCGATACGGTTTTCGGGTAACCATTTGGTGCAGGACGATAAAAAAGGGAGCAGTAGCACAAGTGGGTAAAGTTTTCGAATCATACGCAACAGGTTTATGATACAAAAGCAAAAGCAATACCCATTTCCGTTATAAAAAACATAAAAGAAGCGTACCCATAAACGAAAAAACTCCCTCTTTTCAGACGGAGTTTTTTATCAGATAGAACAGGAAGAATTATGCCAGCTTCTTTTGCAGGTTTGCATCAATGGCATCGAGAAACTCTTCTGTATTAAGATAGTGTTCACCATGATTCACTTTGTTGCCGTGAATACATACAGCCAGGTCTTTCGTCATTTTACCGCTTTCCACGGTTTCAATACAAACCGCTTCTAATGCATCGGCAAAATCAATGAGTGGTTGATTGCCATCCAGTTTTCCACGGAAGGCCAAACCACGGGTCCACGCAAAAATGGAAGCGATGGGATTGGTGGAAGTGGGCTTCCCTTTCTGGTGTTCCCGGTAGTGACGGGTTACAGTACCATGGGCTGCCTCGGCTTCCATCGTTTTTCCATCGGGGGTAATCAGTACAGAAGTCATCAAGCCCAATGAGCCAAAGCCCTGCGCCACCGTATCGCTCTGCACATCACCATCATAGTTTTTGCAGGCCCATACAAAGTTGCCATTCCATTTCAGAGCGCTGGCCACCATGTCATCAATCAGGCGGTGTTCGTATACAATTCCTGCTGCATCGAACTGCGCCTTGAATTCATTCTGATAGATTTCTTCGAAAATATCTTTGAAACGGCCATCGTATTTTTTGAGGATGGTATTTTTTGTGGAAAGGTACAAGGGCCACTTTTTATTCAGCGCCATATTAAAACAACTGCGGGCAAAGCCTTTGATACTTTCATCGGTATTGTACATCGCTAATGCAACGCCGTCGCCTTTGTAGTTGTACACTTCAAACACCTGTGGTTCGCCTCCGTCTTCCGGCGTAAAGGTCATCGTTAGTTTACCTTTGCCTTTAATTACAGTGTCTGTTGCCCGGTACTGGTCGCCAAAGGCATGACGACCCACAATGATGGGAGCTGTCCAGTTCGTCACCAGGCGGGGAATATTGTTAATCACGATCGGCTCACGAAATACGGTTCCGTCAAGGATGTTGCGGATGGTACCATTGGGGCTCTTCCACATTTGCTTCAGGTTGAATTCTTTCACACGGGCTTCATCGGGTGTAATGGTGGCGCATTTAATACCCACTCCATATTCCTTAATGGCATTGGCTGCATCTACCGTTACCTGGTCGTTGGTGGTATCACGGTGCTCAATACCCAGGTCGTAATATTTAATATCCACTTCCACATACGGAAGGATGAGTTTTTCCTTGATAAACTTCCAGATGATTCTTGTCATTTCATCGCCATCCAGTTCTACCACCGGGTTGGCCACTTTAATTTTGGCTGCCATTCTAGTTGGTTTTTAAATTTCAGTTCGTTGTTTTCCCGTAAGGGGACGCAAATATAACTCTGTAACAGCAAATACCTGTAAGCAGAATATTTACCCGCTATTCGGCCAGCAGAGCGTTGATTTGCAGTTCAAAGGATTTACGGAAAGCTTCGTGCAGGGCACCGGTTGCCGGGCCATAGAACGTATTGTGTATGTCCCGTACCATTCCCTTTTTGTCTAAGTAGATCGTGGTGGGGAAGCTACGGATCGGCGTCAGCTGTGGTAACGTTTTTTCCGTGCGCTGTTCATCGCCCACCGCCACACCCGTGATGAGCATGGGATACTGCACGTTAAACAACTGCTGGAACTTACGCAGACTGGCAACGGAACGCTGGAAATCGGTCGTATACTCATAAGCCAGGGCAACCACCTCCACGCCCCGGTCTTTATTCTTATTGTAATAGTCGCTCAGGAAGCGGGTTTCATCCATACAGTTGGGGCACCAGCTGCCCATGATCTGTACCACCACCACTTTGTTTTGAAAGCGGGCATCGTTGATACTGACCGTACGGCCCTCCATATCCCGGAAGGCGAAATCGAGTTTTGAATAGCCCGGCTTCAAAGTGGCGGGATTTATTACCTCCGGCAATGTTACATCCGCATTTTTCACCGCCACCCAGCTTTCTTTGGAGGTAGCTCCGTTATAAAAAAATCCATCCCGGATGGTACCTGCATCCGTAACTGTAGCTGTAAACGAAAACGCATGCGTACCATCGAAGCAGGACAACTTCATTTGATTGCCCGAAACAATGCCCTCCAGATAGCGGTAGTCGCCGGAAGGCGTGAGAAAGGTACCTGTGAGCCGGTTCCCTTTTTGCTTCAGTTCCGCAACGGCAGGCCGCAGGGTTCCGTTAGGACGGGTGATGCTTACCTCCCACCAGCCGGTAAGGTTGTGTGCTGCTGCTCCGTTTGATAAGGGAAACCGTTCTTTCACACCCCACACTGCCTGTAGTGGCATCGCCAGTATGGCATTGGCCGAGCGGCGTTCCCACACGCCCTCCCAGTTACCGCCGGGCAGCAGTCGCACCCGGAGCCAGGATTCAAAAGCGGGCATTTCGGCCAGCAGCGAATCCCCCCGCAGCACCACTTGCGTGACCTGCAGCCGCTCCTCTGCATTGATGAATTCCAGTACCGGCCGCTTCCGTTGAAATCCGGCTCTAAGCACAAACACTACCTCGTTACCGTCGGAGCGTTGCAGTGAAACACGGTAGAATCCTTTTTTGAAACCAGTAGGTTGTGCAATGGCAACAGAGCTGTTCCACACCTGTAATACCAAGAAAACAAGCACAACCTGCATCCGCAAAAAAGAACCTGCAAACATTCGTACCATCATCCAGTTTTTTTAAACTACGTAGTAAGATCGCATAAAGATATCCGGCTGGAAACAACAACCTGTTTGTTACCTGAGGTTCCGCAACATATCTTCCGTCATACGGGCCAGGTCGTATTCTTCCTTCCAGTTCCAGTCACGCCGTGCGACTGAGTCATCAATACTCTGCGGCCAGCTATCGGCTATTGCTTGCCGGTAGTCGGGCTCGTAGCTGATTTGAAAATCCGGCCTGTGTTTTTGAATTTCGGCCGCAATTTCCCGGGGCGAAAAACTCATGGAAGAGAGGTTGTACGATGTACGTACCGAGATGGTATCTGCCGGAGCTTCCATCAGTTCAATCGTGGCCCTGATGGCATCGGGCATATACATCATGGGCAGGTACGTGTCTTCTTTCAAAAAGCATTTGTAGGCACCTTCTTCCAGCGCTTCATGAAAGATTTCCACGGCATAATCGGTAGTACCCCCGCCGGGTGCCGATTTATAAGAAATCAAACCCGGGTAGCGGAGACTCCGCACATCCACCCCAAAACGGTGGTGGTAGTAATTGCACCAGAATTCGCCGGCATATTTGCTGATACCATACACCGTAGTAGGTTCAATAATCGTTTGCTGGGGGCAATTGACCCGTGGACTGGTAGGTCCAAATACCGCAATAGATGAAGGCCAGTATACTTTGTGCAAATGTTCTTCCCGGGCAATATCCAGCACATTGAGCAGACCCGTCATGTTGAGATTCCACGCCAGGTTGGGATTTTTTTCACCCGTGGCAGAAAGGATGGCTGCCAGCAGATAGATTTGCGTAATCCCCTGTCGGATGACCTGTACATGCAGCATTTCTTTGTTCATAACATCGAGGCTCACGTACGGACCTGTACCCTCGAGCAGTGGATTTTGCTCCCGCAGATCGGAGGCAATGACGTTGGCATTGCCATAAATTTTCCGGAGGCCGAGTGTGAGTTCCACGCCTATTTGTCCGGAGGCGCCAATGACCAGAATTTTTTCTTTTACCATAGCAAGCAAATAAAGGCGCAAGTTACGTCGAACGGTTGAATGGTTTAACGTTTAAAAGCCGAAGGTACCGACCGATAGCGTCGGTATTTAAGGGTTCCGGAGCATGGAAATAAAATTTATGTCGGAACAGCTCCCTTGCAGAAGAATCGTAATGCAACTGATTTTAAACAGACCGGTGCTTTAAAAGCAGTATTCCGGTTTTATTTTTTAAAATAGAGGTTGTGGGGGATGCAGGTATGATTTCAAAACCGGTTATGTCCATCTCCTGTTCAAGCAACAGTTCAGCAGCTGTGAGATGTAAATTTTCAATTACAGGATTGCCATAAAATTGCAAGCGGTTGATTTTTTTATATAGATGCCCTACATGATCCTGAGGATCTAACACCATATCATTGGCTGTAAATTTTCGGTAATACCTGCTTTGCTGCTGATCAACCGGTTGCAGACAAAAGGAAGAATCACGCAACAATTCCAATGCTTTCACCAAGGTACGTCCGGCCAGTTCATAATTCTTCCGGAAAAACTCGCCTGAAAAAATATCGGAACTAAAATCTTCCTCCTGAATAAGTACAATGGCTCCGGAATCAATTTTTTCTTCCATTTTGGTAACGGTAACACCATATACATCATCATTCTTCAGAATTTTCCAGAAATTGGGGAAAGCACCACGGTACTGAGGTAAAACCCCCGTATGAACATTGTAAACAGGAAATAACTGAAGTAACTCCTTTTTGAATATCTCTCCAAAACTGGCAACAATTCCAAACGCTGCTTTTTGTTTTGCCAGTAATTCAATGGATCCCTCTGTGTTAACAGAAGGTACAAGCACATACGGAATCTGATGTGATTCGCACAGGATCGCTGTTATATTCGGATACGGAGTGTTTTTTGTCTCCTGTATTACTACAAGTACGGGCCTGATTGTTGCTTCGATCAGGTGCCGCAGACAAATACTAGTGAGCAGTCCGCCGGTACCAAAAAAAATAAAGTCATTACTCCTGTTCATGGTGAATTATGGATTCACTTCCAACTATTCTTCAAAGATATTCATAATGTTTGGAGTTCCTGCAGCCGCCCCACCCGCTTTCCGTCTGCTGTGTATTGCCTTCGGGCTGCCATCTGGCATGCTTTCTTCATACACTGAGAACGCCTTTAGGTGGGCGTTGAGTGGGCGTATCCTGCCTGTATCTATACAGGAGCGCCGTTGCAAGCACCCTGCAGCGGGACTGGATTGATGGGGATTTTACGATGAATCATGTCCCTGAAATGGGACTTGCCAAACAAACAGCGGCTTGTTATCTTAGGGGCGAACCAACCTTTGAAACACATGGCGAAACAAAGCGGACCTATCAAAGTAAGGGGCACCGTACAGGGCCTTACCTTTTATCAATTGGAAGGCGAGTATTATGTGCGGCAGAAAAGCTCCCTCGATGCCAAACGGATCAAGACCGACCCGGCTTTTGCCAACACCCGCAAGGAAAATGATTTGCTGGCTCTTGCCTCGCCCACTGCCTCTCATGTGTACCAACAGCTGAAACCCAACAGAATGGTTCATCAGTACCGTAAACTCACGGCCATGGCCAAGCGCCTGTACCGCCAGGGGCTGAACGAAAAGACTGTTACCCGGCGGTTGTTTGCGTATGCGGAACGGGAATGGGGGTTGAAGAAAATATCCGGAACAAAAAGAACTACAAGAAAGAGCAAAAACAAGCGTATTGAAAAAAAGAAATGATCCATTGAATGAATGATGGGTCGCCCGGGTTTGTAGCGGAACTATATGCATCTCTCTTCCACCAACTGCACAAGCGACCCATATACAATACAAGAGGTTTCCTTTCGACTTATTTTATAAACACAAAACTGCCGCCAAAAGCGCCCCAATCCTTACTGGTAACGCCATTACGGGTCGTCCCTTTATAGGATGGCTGCCCTGCCCGTATTTCAATGGTGACCGTGCCACCGTTTTGCGGGGTGATCAATCCTGCATGAACCGCAGCACTTGCAATGGAACAATCGTACGTGTAGATATCGGTACCCCACACCCGGGAAGAGATCGTGCCACCCGGCGGAAAATAAAACGTGTACTGCCGGCCAACGTTGGCGGCATAGTCATTTGCCTGTGTTGCCCAAGTGCCCTGAATGATATTAGAAGCGGGTGGCGGTTGGGTTTGGGTTACAGGAGTGCCCTTTACAAACACAAAACTTCCGCCAAAAGCACCCCAATCCCTACTGGTAACTCCATTACGGGTTGTTCCTTTATAGGACGGCTGGCCTGCCCGTATTTCAATGGTGACCGTGCCACCGTTTTGCGGGGTGATTAATCCTGCATGAACCGCAGCGCTGGCAATGGAACAATCGTAGGTGTAGATATCGGTACCCCACACCCGGGATGAGATGGTACCGCCAGGCGGGAAATAAAACGTGTACTGCTTACCCACGTTAGCGGCATAGTCATTTGCCTGTGTTGCCCAGGTGCCCTGGATGATATTCGAAGCGGGTGGCGGTTGGGTTTGGGTTTGAGTTTGGGTTACAGGAGTGCCCTTTACAAACACAAAACTACCACCAAAGGCGCCCCAGTCTCTGCTGGTAACACCATTGCGGGCAGTTCCTTTATAAGCAGGCTGCCCTGCCCGTATTTCAATGGTGACCGTGCCACCGTTTTGCGGGGTGATCAATCCTGCATGCACCGCAGCGCTGGCAATGGAACAATCGTAAGTGTAGATATCGGTTCCCCACACACGGGATGAGATGGTGCCGCCCGGGGGAAAATAGAACGTGTACTGCTTACCCACATTAGCGGCGTAATCGTTGGCCTGCGTAGCCCAGGTGCCCTGAATGATATTGGAGGCGGGTGCCGGCGGCGGGTTCTGAATTACAGGAGTCCCTTTTACAAAGACAAAACTGCCGCCAAAAGCGCCCCAATCCCTACTGGTAACCCCATTACGGGTTGTTCCTTTATAGGACGACTGCCCGGCCCGTATTTCAATGGTGACCGTGCCACCGTTTTGCGGAGTGATCAATCCTGCATGCACCGCAGCGCTGGCAATGGAACAATCGTAAGTGTAGATATCGGTACCCCACACCCGGGATGAGATCGTGCCGCCCGGCGGGAAATAAAACGTGTACTGCCTGCCTACGTTAGCGGCAAAGTCGTTGGCCTGCGTAGCCCAAGTGCCCTGGATGATATTCTGGGCCCGCACCTGCTGCCCTGTTATACTACCTGCAAGCAGGAAGGCAGCAACAACAATTAGCTGCTGAAGCAACTGTTGTATGAATTGATTTTTTCTCATAACCTGTCTATTAGCTATTTTTTAAAATTAAACGTGCCCTTCCGTGCATTTGAATGATGTGCGTTAAGCAGAGTTGTGATCCGTATCATGAAAAGAGAAAAAGCTGTGTTTCTTATGTCATGAAGGCCAGAAAACCCGGATTACCCTGGCCATAGAAACCTTCTTGAACGCCTGTATAATGACCGGTAACAAAAAGATGAGGGAGTGCAGGACCCTCAGCGGCCTGCGGCTACAAACCGACCCGGCCTTTGCCAACACCCGCAAGGAAAATGATTTGCTGGCCCTTGCCTCGCCCACCGCCTCCCGGGTGTACCAACAGCTGAAACCCAACAGTATGATTCATCAGTACCGTAAACTCACGGCCGAGGCCAGGCGCCTGTACCGCCAGGGGCTGAAAGAAGAGACCGTTACCCGGCGGTTGTTTGTGTATACGGAAAAGGAATGGGGGTTAAGAAGGGTGGGTAAAAAATAAAAAAGCCGAGTTACTCCCAAAGCAAATCACAAAGTTGTCCGTGGTGCTCATAAGCTCATCAAGCTGTGGACAACAACCGGTCTGCACTAACCGAAACTCCGCACCTGCCTTTAACCTGTATCAATTTAACAGTTTAACGGGAACTATTCCACTGAGAAACTATTATTTTGCAGCAACTTTCTTTTTATGCGTATTACAATCCTTGCCATCCTTTTGTGCTGCCTTTCTGCTACCTCTTTTGCACAGGCAAAAGGCCCCTACCCGTTTTTGACCGTTAGTCCGGATGTATTGGTACCGAATGCCGAGTTTTCTGAAACACACAAAACAGGGTTTGGTTTTACCGTTTCCGGTGGTTATAAACTCAGCCGGCATTTTGCACCGGTACTCAGTTACAATTATTATTCGGTTCCATCGAAAAATGCCACCCTCCAGGAAGATCTGGCTGCTCATATTGTAAAAGCAGGTGCTCGTTTTTACCTGCAGGATTTCTACCTGGTAGCTGATGCGGGTACCGCTTTTGTAAACGGTTACGGCAATGGAACCCGCTTTATTTATTCTGTTGGAGCCGGTGATGAAATACGCCTGGGCAGAAGAAGCAGGTTAGACGTGAGTGCAGCCTACGAGGGCCTCAACACCGGGAGAAACACCGGCATCATCGCTGTACGGGTGGGCTATACCCATCGCTTTTTCCGCTAGCGGAACAGGCTGCACCTTTTACAAAAGAAGGATGTGCCGGCCCTAAAAAACGCCCCCCTGTTTCTTTTTTTCCAGCGCTTCCAACTGATTTGATACCCGTAACACGTTGACAAAGGGAAGTAAGCCGCCTGCGGGCTGCATGACTCTCAAATTTGTACCTTTGCCGCTATGCAATCCTTTCTGAAGAATTTATTTGCCGGTCAGTCGTACGATGAGCAAAGTTTTTTTCTCGTTGCCGGTCCCTGTGTGGTGGAAAGTGAAGAACTGGTGCTGGAAGTGGCCGAAAAAGTGAGTATGATCTGTAAAAACCTGGGGATTCCCTATGTGTTCAAAGCCTCGTACCGCAAAGCCAACCGCACCAGTGGTTCGTCCTTCACCGGTCTGGGCGATGAAGTAGCACTGCAGCTGATTGATAAAGTACGCACCACCTACCACCTGCCGGCCACCACCGATATTCATGCGCATGAAGAAGCGGCACTGGCAGCACCGTATGTGGACATACTGCAGATCCCCGCCTTTCTTTGCCGCCAGAGCGATCTGCTGGAAGCAGCAGCAGCTACGGGTCGTATTGTCAACATTAAGAAAGGGCAGTTCCTGAGCGGACCTTCTATGAAATTTGCGGTAGATAAAGTGAAGAAAGCAGGTAACGAACAGGTGCTGCTGACCGACCGTGGTAACACCTTTGGCTACCAGGACCTGATTGTGGACTACCGCAACATTCCCTGGATGCAGGAACATGGCTGTCCGGTAATCATGGATTGTACCCATTCGCTGCAGCAACCGAACCAAACCAGTGGAGTTACAGGCGGCAATCCGCAACTGATTGGAACCATTGCCAAAGCAGCTATTGCAGCCGGTGCCGACGGATTGTTTATTGAAACGCATCCCAACCCTGCTGTTGCCAAGAGTGATGGCGCCAATATGCTGCACCTCAGCAAACTGGAGGAATTACTGGTTCAGTTGTTGAAAATCAGGAAAGCGGTTGTGTAACTTTCAACGCATGTGCTAAATCACTTTGAACTTATACAATAACTCCTTGTGTTATTAAATCTTCAAAAGATATTACTATAGCGTGCTGATTATCAATAATTCAGATTTCTTTGTTACTTTTTGTTTGCCCAAAAAGTAACCAAAAAGGGCCCCGCCATCGATTACCCCCCGATGGCGGATGGTTCCCTGATTTGGCTTCCATACTACTGTAGTGCCCAACGCTGGGGCCTTGATTTCGTTCATTAGTGGGCAAGCCTCTCCTACTGTAAGGCTATTAACAGCACAATACTTTTACATTACAAGTAATTGAAACATCTTACTAGTACTTCGTATCTTTTTGCCCCGACTCTTTCGGCCGATATCTTCGACCTGAACCCTAAAGGTTCCCGTGACCGAATATCCGCCCACTTATACTCGGGTCGGATAAGCCCTCCGATGGCGGATGGTTCCCCCGTTGATGCGGGGCAAGCTCTGATTTAGCTTCCATACTACTGTAGTGCCCAACTTTGGCACCTTGATTTCGTTCATTAGTTGATGAGTTTCTGCTACTGCAAGATTGGTAATAGCAAGAGATGTTAAATACTCATAGTTCACTTGGAAGAATCCCAAACTCTTTTTTAAACGCAAGGGAAAAGTTACTCAGATTGGTATAACCCAGCTTCATACCTACTTCTTTGACGGTAAAACCATTGGCAGCCAGCATTTGCCGGGCTTTGTGCATGCGGTTGCGCTGGTAATATTCATAAATACCACTGCCATATACTTTTTTGAAAGAACTTTTCAGCTTGGATACACTCATATGAGTGTAAGCAGCCAGGGCTACAATGGTGGGCGGGGCTTTTGAAAAATCTTTTACCAGTATGGATTCCACTTCCATGAGTTTGTACAAATCTTTGTTATCCATTTGCATGATAGGGGAATCTTGTACATTCTTGATTTTTTTGTACAACCGGTTAAAAAACAATTCCACCATCATCATAATCGCATTCCGTAAATGCAGTTCCCGCAACGGCTTTTTGTCGGGGGTATCGAAAATATCATTGAAGTATTTCCTGTATTCCGTGTTAAAAGGTTCCCGGTTGAGATGCTGGGAACGGAGGCTGATGTAGGTACGAAGTACATCGTCTTCTTTATCTAATTCCATATATTCTTTCAGCCACTTGGCTGTAAGCAGAATATAGATACTACGTACCTTGGTTGCCGGAGGAAGCATGTAACAAAAATCGTACATGTTGCTGGTGAGCATGACGGTGGAAATAGTACGCCCTTTTGCATTCATCACCTCTCCATCCACTTTAATCATGAGGTCTTCTTTTCCGTGTAATTCATCAAAATGAAGAATGTAAAACGGTTCTTCCCGGCGGGTACGGCAAAATTTCACCAGCACTTCCGGCTCGAAGTTTTCGAGGGAAGCAAACAAATCATCTCCTAATGTGACCAGTTCGAGATAGCCCTTGCCCACTCCTTTTTGTAATACCACACGGTTGTGCTCAAATGTCGTGGAAAAAGCTTTAGCATACTTGGGAAACAAGACCCTGTAATCAATATCGTCGTAGGTGATCTCAACCATGAGTTTGTATATTCAGATACAGAGATGAAAACAAGAGTAAAGTTAACGAGTTGTAGTATTCAATGTAATTGATTTTCAAATGTTGCCGCTGTAAAACTCAGAGTTCTACTCCGGGTACTCTGTGGTTTCATTATTTTACCAAGGAGTATAACAGAGAGTAAGAACCCTATATTCAATACCACAACAGGTTATAAAATTGTATTCGATCATTTCCTGACATATTCCTGTGGGGGTATGTGAAACTGTTTTTTGAAAGCAGCGGAAAAATTACTTACGTTGTTGTAACCTACTTTTTCTCCGGCAACTTTTACACTGCACCCCTCTTGTAACAGCAGTTCGGCTGCAAATTGCATCCGCTTTTGCTGATAGTACTCATAAACAGGCAACCCAAACACCGATTTAAAGAGATTTTTAAACTTGGTGGTACTCATAGCAGCATTACGGGCCAGATTCGTGATGGAAGGCGGCTTTTGTGTAAAATCGGCCACCATTTCTTTTTCCAGTTCGAGGATGGTGCGGATGTCTTCCTGTTTAAAATTCGACTCTACATCGGCAAGAGAAACACGGGTATGAATGCGGTTAAAGAAGCGCTCCATCATCAGTTGTACCCTGTTGAGTACATATAGTTTCGGAAACTGGGTATCAACATCCTCCTGTAAAATTTCTATCAGTAACTCCTGGTAATAAGGATCGAGCGGCTCCATCGTAAAGCTTCTGCTCTTCAGAGCTACATAAGCAGGTAAAATATTCTCAAACAACTCAACTCCCAGGAGCTTTCCCAGCCATTCTTTTGGGATAAGAATATTCACTCCTTGTACCGTTGTACCGGCTTTTGCCTTGTAATACCAGTCAAACAGTGAACTGGTTAAATAAGCAACCCGTATTTGTTCTTTTGACTTTTCAATTGTTTCTGTTCCAATCTTAACTTCCAGCTTATGGGCAACCGAAATACTATCGAAACGGAGTGTATAGTACTCTTTTGTGTCTTTTTTCCGTGAAAACAACCACTCCTGGTGATTGGTCATATTCACAATGTTCACTTCTAATCCATTGGGAAGACGCAGGTAACGTAAATAGCCGCTTCCATATTGGGGAGGAAGAAACAGCCACCCGTCTTTCAGTTGAGTATTCATTCTGGCGGCGAGTGAACCAATCAGCTGTTCAAAAGTGGAAACCGTATACTCAAAGGTGAACATGGATGCAACTTAATGCTATAAGTTACAACAAAAAAGGAGAATTGAAAAAAATCAATAACGCAACGGGTTACGCTTGCTGAACCAGATGTACTGTTTAATGTTCATCCAGAAGGCCACGAAAAAGTACAATAGAACGGGAGAACCCATGGTGAGGAATGAAATATAGATAAAATACTTGCGGATGGTGCTGGTGGAAATATTAAGTTTTTCACCAATGTAAGCACATACTCCGAACGCATTCGTTTCAATCAGTTGGCGTAAACGGTTCATAGCAGTAAAATTAAGTATGTTTTAAACAATCCCGGGAACTAAAAGGTTCAGAAGATGTTATATTTCGGTACTTTTGCACCGCTATTTTTCACCCACAAAACTCTCTTTTCTATGGTGTTTGATCTTGACCTCATCAAAAAAGTGTATGCCGAAATGCCTTCCAAAGTGGATGCAGCCCGCAAAAGCCTGGGACGTCCGCTCACCCTGGCCGAAAAAATCTTATATGCCCACCTTTGGAAAGGGGTTGAAATAAAGGACTTTGAACGTGGAAAAGCCTATGTGGACTTTGCCCCCGACCGGGTGGCCATGCAGGATGCCACCGCCCAGATGGCCCTCCTGCAGTTCGACACCACCGGCCGTAAAAAAGTGGCGGTGCCTTCCACTGTACACTGCGATCACCTGATTGTTGCCAAAAGCGGGAGCAAAGAAGATCTTTCCAAAGCCATTACAGAGAATGAAGAGGTTTTCAATTTTCTTTCTTCCATCTCCAATAAATATGGCATCGGTTTCTGGAAGCCCGGAGCCGGTATTATTCACCAGGTAGTACTTGAAAACTATGCGTTTCCCGGCGGTATGATGATCGGTACCGACAGCCATACCGTAAATGCCGGAGGTCTGGGTATGATTGCTATAGGTGTGGGCGGTGCCGATGCCTGCGATGTAATGGCAGGCCTGAGTTGGGAACTCCTGATGCCCAAACTGATTGGTGTAAAACTGAACGGTAAACTGAACGGCTGGACCTCGGCCAAAGATGTAATCCTGAAAGTGGCTGGTATCCTTACTGTAAAAGGAGGTACCAATGCCATTGTTGAATACTTTGGCGAAGGTGCCACCAGCATGAGCTGCACCGGTAAAGGAACGATTTGTAACATGGGGGCAGAAATTGGCGCCACCACTTCTACATTTGGCTATGATGAAAGTATGGCCCGTTACCTGCGTGCCACCGGCCGTGCCGAAGTAGCAGAAGCTGCCGATGCGGTTAAAGAATACCTGACCGGTGATGCCGATGTGTATGCCAACCCTGAACAATACTTCGACCAGGTCATTGAAATCAACCTCAGTGAACTGGAACCCCATCTGAACGGCCCCTTCACCCCCGATCTGGCAACGCCTATTTCCCAAATGAAAGAAGCGGCTGCCAAAAATAACTGGCCCACAAAAATTGAAGTGGGACTCATTGGCAGCTGTACCAACTCTTCTTACGAAGATATCAGCCGTGCGGTAAGCCTGGCCCGCCAGGTAAAGGAGAAAGGATTGAAGTTACAATCAGAATTCACCATCACACCCGGTAGTGAACAGGTACGTTATACGATCGAAAGAGACGGATTCCTCGACATTTTTGGTTCTATTGGCGCTACCGTGTTTGCCAATGCCTGCGGACCCTGCATTGGTATGTGGGACAGGATGGGTGCCGAAAAACAGGAACGCAACACCATCGTTCACTCCTTCAACCGCAACTTTGCCAAACGTGCCGATGGTAACCCCAACACCCTGGCGTTTGTAGCCAGCCCCGAATTGGTTACTGCACTTGCAATAGCCGGCGACCTCAGCTTCAACCCGCTGACAGATACACTTGTAAATGATAAAGGCGAACAAGTGAAACTAGATCCGCCGGCCGGCGATGAACTGCCGGTGAAAGGCTTTGCCGTGGAAGATGCCGGTTACCAGGCTCCTGCCGAGGATGGCAGTGGCGTGGTGATTAATGTGAGCTCCGACAGTAAGCGTTTACAACTGTTGTATCCTTTTGCTGCCTGGGAAGGAACTGATCTGAAAGGATTGAAGCTCCTCATCAAAGCAAAAGGAAAATGTACAACTGATCACATTTCCATGGCAGGACCCTGGTTAAAGTTCCGTGGTCATCTCGACAATATCAGTAACAACCTGCTCATTGGCGCTATTAACTATTTTAATGAAAAAGCTGACAGCGTAAAAAACCAGCTTACAGGCGAATACGGACCCGTGCCAGCCACACAACGTGCTTACAAAGCTGCAGGCATTGGTTCCATTGTGGTGGGCGACGAAAACTATGGCGAAGGCAGCAGTCGTGAACATGCGGCGATGGAACCCCGTCACCTGGGTGTACGTGTAGTACTGGTAAAATCCTTTGCACGTATTCACGAAACCAACCTGAAAAAACAGGGCATGCTGGCACTCACGTTTGCCAACAAAGAGGATTATGATAAAATTCAGGAAGATGATCTTATTGATGTACTGGGCCTCACGAGCTTTACACCCGGTCAGCCGTTGCAACTGACGCTGAACCATAAAGACGGAAGCAGCCAAACAATCACTGTCAATCACAGCTACAATGCACAGCAGATCGAATGGTTCAAAGCAGGCGGTGCCTTAAATGTAATCCGTGCTGAGTTTGCAAAAGGATAATCATTTGACTAAAGAATCGAAAGCCCGTCTTGCAATAAGACGGGCTTTTTTCTGCCATTTATAATACAATAATTTTTAAGATGCAGGCATTGGGATTTTGTCAACGTGAACAAATTGTAGACATCATTTCCGGGCTTCCTGCGGTTTTGGCATTAATTTCAGTGTCTTATGAGTATGACACAAACCTATCATCTGAACGCCGATCAACAGGAAATTACAATTGAACAACAATCACCCTTTAAGCGCCTGCGTTTGATTAAAGCACAGAGCAACCGGCCTGTGAGCAGCCATCCGCTTGCGGGTTTGAATTTGAATTTGCAAAACAACCGTTACTCTTACCATCTATATTCTTTTCCTTCTCCCTCAGACAGTCGCTTGTTTGCTTCTACCAATCTGCTGGAACAGGCCGCCCGATTGCCCCATCTTCTCAAAGAAGGCGTTTTCAAACTGATTATCAGACCCGAGCTCTTCATTTTAGATCAGCAGACAGAAGTAGTGATAGAAATGGAGATTCTGTAAGCACCTGCTTCAAAACAATCGATAGGCGCTTTTTATTCCATATCTCACTTTCAACAAACTTTGAGCTTGAGAATGAAAAGAAATCCGCTAACGGCAAGCTAAAAATCCATTTCATTTAATTGCCGGCCAGCACAAGCTTTTGTATACTATTTTGATTGGCACCATTTGGAGAGTGCTGCAAATGCAAGCAGATTACCCAGGTCTTGGGCTTTTTTAAAATCCGCACAGGCCTTCTCTGTTTCCTTTGTGTAGATATACGTGAGTCCCCGGTTGTACCATGCATCGCCGGAGTTGGGATTCAGTGTAAGACAATGATTAAAATCAACCAGTGCTTCTTTATATTTTTTTTGTTCGTATCGGGCAAGTCCCCTGTGCAAGCAGGCATTTTCATTTGCGGGCTCCCGTTGCAATACCTCATCAAAATCGGCTTCTGCTTCTTTGAAGCGTTCTTTCGATTTGTAAATCAAGCCACGGTGGTACCAGGCCCCGGTTAATGAGGGTGCTTGTTTGATGGCCCTGCTCAAATCCGGCAAAGCCACATCGAACTCCTTGCGTTCAAAATAAAAAAGGCCCCTTATAAACCACGCCTCTGTAAAAGAAGAGTCCAGTGCAATGGCACGTGACACGTCTTCCAATGCCCCGCCTTGATCGTATAAATAAAACTTACAATAACCCCGGTAGCAGAAGGCTTCCTTTTGTGTTGGGTTGAGCTCCAGTACTTTGTTATAATCGGCAATAGCACCGGCATAATTACCGCTTATTTTTTTTTGATTGCCCCGCTGGAGAAACATCTGTTCAGATTGTGCCGACAACCGGAAGATCATCAATAGAAAAAAGGTTAAAAAGGATAAGACTTTCATTGTCTGTAATTATGCTTTGCAGCAGCACCCGTTTTTCTTCAAAAGGACGGACAATAAATCCTGTTGGCTATAAAATTAATAAAAAACAACAACCCTTCAAAAGAAAGTGCGGCCAGTTGCACCGCCACTTCAGCCCCCGAGATTTAGGTTGTGTTTCATGAGGGCAAAACTGGCTTCCAGGCATTCACCCTTAGTATGGCTGGTGATGCATTGGAGCAGGAACGGAGTCTCTTCTTTGTCACTGATGTTATGTTCGTTGGCCGTAGCCAATACTCCCTGAAAATGTATATCTCCATTACCCTGGCAGTTATTTCCTGTGCACAGGCAGCGGGTTGGCAAACATTCATTAGAAAAATACTTTTCATAAGATGTTAAGATAATTGCAGGACTTTAACAATTCTCATTTCTGGCACGGTTATGGACTTATACCAAACCGTAACACAATATCAGCTTTCAGAATTAATAACAGCTGTCATGAGAGTGTAGCGATGATGTGTTTCATTTTTAACTTTTAAATTTTATATTATGACTTACTCAAATGACCCAAAAGCCACAACCATTGGCAGGCAGGAATCACCAATAAGAAACACAAAAAACTGGATTATTGGAATCTTAAGTTTTTTACTGCTAAGTACCGGTGGCTATTTATTCGTTGACAAGACCCAATCAAAAAAGGTTATTCAGCAGCAGGAAACAAAACTTGTTCAGATAACAGACGAAAAAAGCCAGATTCAGTTACATTTTGATCAGTCATTGGTCCGCCTTGATTCAATGACAGGAATTAATGCCGATCTGAATAAAACATTATCAGAACAAAACAAAGAAATTGCAAAAACTAAGAATGAAATCCGCAGCATACTCAATAAGAAAAATGCAAGTGCCGCGGAGCTTTCAAGGGCTAAGGAATTGATTGTTTCACTGAATCAAAAAATAACCGGAATGGAACAGGATATTGCCCGGCTGACACAGGATAATCAGACCTTAACCATTGAAAAAACCGTCTTGATACAAGAAAAGGAAAAATTGAACCAGGAATTGGTGTTTACAACATCAGTAAAAGAAGACTTAACGAAAAAAGTAGATATTGGATCTACCTTATATGCATCCAATATTTCAATTATGCCTGTTAATGTGAAGCGAAATGAAAAAGAAAAAACAACTACAACCGCAAAACGGATTGACAAACTGGTGATTTCATTCGAAGTCAACAACCGGATTACAGCTTCGGGCACTACCGACGTATACATATGTATTATTAATCCTGATGGCAAACTGATTGCAACCGAGGCCCTCGGCTCTGGCACTTTTACAAGTCGTGAAGAAGGCACCATTCCTTATACTACAAAAGTGGCTGTTGACATTGAAACAGCAAATAAGAAATGGGTGGAATTTTCCTTCAATCCCGGTGAAGCATTTCAACAGGGCAACTATAAAATCCATATCTACCAAAACGGTTTCCTGATTGGTGAAGGAACCAGTACGCTAAAAAAAGGTGGACTATTCAGTTAATAGAAAAATGAATTTGTAAAATCCAATATCCAGAAAGAATAAGGAGCAACCACCCCGGCTGCTCCTTTCTTATTTTTATCTGTAAGCATGACCGACCCAACCATGCTTACAGGAAATTCAGCACCGAACGACTTCAGTAAAAAAACTGTGAATTATGTAAGGAAAACAAGAAATCTCATAATGGTATTGCTGAAGAAGGAAGTACATTTACACTATTCACAATTTCTCAATCTTTTACCAGATGTAATCCTGAATGTGCGATTGAGCTTTCCATCGTTCATCTTTTGCAAAACAAGTAACAGGACACTGGTTTTTAATCTTTTCAACAACAAACATGAAATTCAATCATAAAAATATCAGTATTCACCCAAATGCAAGAATTGGAGTAAATGTTAAAATTGGCGACAACACTACCATTTATGAAAATGTAGAAATTGGCGACAATTCTGTTATCTGTAATGATTGTGTTCTTGGAGAACCCCTCAACCATTACTATACTGATATAAACTATAAGAATCCAAATCTAAAAATAGGGGCACATTCTTTAATCAGAAGCCATTCGATACTTTATGCAGGCAGTGAACTGGGCGATTATTTTTCCTGCGGTCACCGGGTAACAATAAGAGAAAATGTAAAAACCGGAATCCACTTTTCCGCTGGTACACTCTCCGACATTCAAGGGTATGTGACAATTGGCGACTATTGCAGATTACACAGCAATGTGCATATAGGGCAGTATTCAACAATCGGTAATTTTGTCTTTATTTATCCCTACGTTGTATTGACCAACGACCCGCATCCTCCCTCGAATATTTGTGAAGGCCCAACAATTGGAGATTATACACAAATAGCCGTTCACAGCATTATATTTCCGATGGTTCAGATAGGTAAAAATTGCCTGGTAGGAGCAAACTCAACTGTTACAAAAGATTTTGAAGATGAGCTTGTAATAGTAGGGTCACCCGCAAAAGCAATCTGCTCTATCAGAGAGATTCCATCAAAAGAACACAAAGGTGAAAGTCATTATCCCTGGATGTACCATTTTGAAAGAGGTATGCCATGGGAGGGAACAGGGTTTGACAAATGGCTATCACAAGAACATGCTAAAACTGAAAATAATAAAATGGAACCCGTTGTACCTGAATATTCTTCAGCATCCCAAAAATAAGATCGTATATCAAATTCCAGAGAAAAAACAGAACCCTTATACGCTCAAAATTGGTATTCCTCTTTCAAAACAATCGTTCAATTACTTCACAAAGCGATTGATATACAATAAGATAAAATTTTCACTACAGCTCTGCTACGTTTTCCTTTTCCAATGGAACTACGAATCGCTTGATCTAAATCATAGGAAAAGAGCTGCGCATTTAACTACCTTTAAAAGGTGAGCTAACATTCTACAACAAGCAAATCATTCGTGTATCAGAGTGGAGCAAATCATTCACAAAATAGAAAACATTGAAACTCAGTATTAAATATATGGTTAGTCTTCGTTGCAAACTGATTGTAAAGGATTTACTCACAACTATGGGAATCAAATACGCAGCAGTAAACCTGGGCAACGTTGAGCTAACAGAATCGATCAATCAAAACCAAATTGAAGAGATCAGAAGTTCATTACTTAAGTACGGCCTTGAATTAATGGATAACAAAAAGGCAATCCTGATTGAAAAGATTAAAAATATAATCATAGAAATGATTCACTATGATGAAGAGCTGCCCACACTGAAATACTCAGCTTACCTGAGTCAGAAGTTAGATCACAATTACACTTACCTGGCGAATCTTTTTTCAGAATCAGAAGGAATCACAATAGAACACTATATTATTCTGCATAAAATTGAAAGAGTAAAGGAATTGATTTTATACGACGAATTGAACCTGACAGAAATTGCACATAAACTCAATTACAGCAGTGTGGCACATTTGTCGAATCAATTTAAGAAAACAACAGGACTAACACCTTCCTTCTTTAAAGCAATGAAAAAAAGCAAACGAAAACAACTCGAAGACCTATGAATTATACAAATCAACCATATGGTTGTGTAACGAATGAAAACAAACCTTTCACTACTTTTGTATTGGTTTTTATAGGATATTGGATTTTAAAAATCGGGGCTGGATTTACATCCTGGCCCCTTTTTTCGGCAACTGACACAAAGAACCCAGCACTTACTTTTAAAAACAATTTTACATTCAGTTAAATAAACTTTTTATGAAAAATGACAAGCCTAATGGACATCCCGAATACAATGAAATTGAAAAATCAAAGGCGCACATCATTGTGGAAATCATAGAATATATGCCCAACTCCGTAGTGAGTAAAACAATTATAAAAAAATCAACCGGTAATATCAGTGCCATGTCATTTGATACCGGGGAAGGGTTAACAGAAAAAACATCTCCTTATGATACCTATGTGCAGATAATAGAGGGCAAAGCAGAAGTTGTAATTGACAAAGTGCCTCATCACCTTGAAACAGGAGAAGGAATTGTTATACCCGCCCATCATGGCAATTTAATTGTACCAAACGGACGATTTAAAATGATTTCCACCATTATCAAAAGCGGATACGAAGATTAATTACTTTTTTTCAAAATATATTTTGAGCCGGAACTGAATAAACATAGTGTGAATTTAGCAAGCCGGAAGAAAAATGATGTAACAGAACTTACGAAAGAAAGATGAACTTTGTCTTTCACTGGTAAACTTCATCAGTCAGTATAGTAGGTTTTGGTTAAAAGCTCTTGTTATTACAAGGGCTTTTTTATTCCTGTACAGGAACGCTTGTAAACCCCTACTCTTCCATCTCAACAGAAGGTGCCGGCCCGATTGAGTGAAACCAACAAAAACGGATGCTGGCAGAAGAAACAAACATTTATTTGAAAGAAGATGAAGTATCGGTTAAAGTATGAATCATGTAAGCATGATCAAGAAAGGTATAATACTTACTACACCGGAATGTACCACCTTTACTATGACAGATCGTTATTACAAACCATAAAAAAAACAAACATCATGGGAAATATTCTCTACATCGTAGCAGTTATCCTGATCATCGCCTGGGCGATTGGATTCCTGGGTTTTCACAGCGGCGGACTAATTCACATCCTTTTGGTGATTGCTGTTATTGCTATAATATTAAGAGTCATTCAAGGTAGAAAAATTATTTAAACGAAATAACATGAAAAAAAACATACTGTATCTGCTGGCATTGAGTATGTCGCTGACATTTTATCCACTTGCAATAAGTGCACAAAAAGCTTCGGCTACCAATGCATTGGTTTCAGATCCTGCAACAGGCAATCCTGTTATGACAAGATTGAATGAAATCAAAAATATGGACAAATCGAAATTAACCGTTGCTGAAAAGAAAGCATTGCGGAAAGAAGTTCGCTCCATTGTTAGAGAAAATCAGAAGCTAAATACTGGCGTTTATCTGTCTGTTGGTGCGATCATTATTATCTTATTGCTTCTTGTGCTTTTATTGTGAGGTTGATTCAGAGATAAAACCTGGCTTACTAAAACAACGTAACATAATGTTGTGCTAAGAGTTCAGCACCGAACGTCGTTCGCTACCAGAAAACACCCCCACTTAAAACCTGCTATATACCCATCATAAGGTTGTAGCGGTTTTTTGTTTTCTACACCCGCATCCAAATTATAACAGAAAGAAGCTTATAAGCGTGCCGGTGATGTTTTACTTATAGTTATCTGTATGAGGAATTTTGTTTTCCGAAAGATCATGATAACCTGTACCAGGTTCACAATGCAGACGGCAACTCCTATTCCTTTACAGCGCTTCTTACCTTTCTGTAATTCTTAAGGAATTCGTTTTCTCCTGAAACTTATTTTATGGCTGCAAAGGCCACTGCAATGGCGGCTCCCAGGCGGGCATTGTTCCTGATAAGGGCAATATTGGCTTCAAGACTTTCCCCTTTTGTGTGCCGGGCAATGTATTGCAGCAGGAAAGGCGTTACCTCTTTACCGGTAATGTTTCGTTCCCGGGCAGCATCCAGTGCTTTCAGAATCTGTGCTTCCATCACATCGGCGGCAATTTCCTGTGCGGCCGGAAGCGGGTTGGCAATGAGTACGGAACCATTCAGGTCCAGTTGCCATTTGGTGCGCAACATGGCAGCAATAGCCACCGGTGAATCCAGCCGCAGCGGTGATTGGTAACCACTTTTGGAAGAATAAAAACTGGGGAATGAATCCTGTCCGTAGGTAACCACGGGAATTCCTTTTGTTTCCAGGTATTCCAGCGTGAGACCAATATCAAGAATTGACTTCACCCCGGCTGAAACAATTGCTACGGACGTTTGTGCCATTTCTGTGAGATCGGCAGAAATATCCATACTGGTTTCAGCTCCCCGGTGTACACCACCGATGCCACCGGTTACAAATACTTTGATACCCGCCATGGCTGCAATGCGCATGGTGGCCGCCACGGTTGTTGCACCGTACAGCTGCTGACTGATAACAAAAGGCATATCCCGCAGGCTGACTTTCCACACATCTTTTGCGTTGCCGAAATAGGCAAGCTGTTCAGCGGTGAGTCCCACATGGCATTTTCCGTTCATGATGGCTATGGTGGCCGGTACAGCACCGTTTTGCCGCACTACTTCTTCCACTGCAAGGGCGGTCTCCACATTTTTCGGGTAGGGCATACCGTGAGAGATAATCGTTGATTCCAATGCCACCACGGGGCGGCCGTTTTGCAGGGCCTCCTGTACAGCAGGATCTATTTTCAGGAACTGATTCATGTTTCGGGGTAATACGTAGCAACTGCCTGCAGCAATTGCTCCTGTGTTAAATGACTGGCAATGGCGCCGTTTACCTGCAGGATTTCGGCAGAAAGGGTATGTGCCAGGCGCAGGCAGGACTCATCGTTCAGCTTCAGGTATTTACCGAGGATAAATCCCGTGAGAGATCCATCACCGGCACCCGTACAATCGACCACCTGTATATCAGGCGCATGCAGTGTGATTGATTTTTCTTTGCTGTACAGTGCTGAGCCATGTTTACCATTATGCAGCCACACATACTCCACGCCCCTGTTCAGCAGTTCCTCAATCTGCATTTGGGTGAAAAACGCTTTTTCGGAGCAGAGGACTGGCAGTTCATCTTCATTCGGAGTAATGAGATGTAATCCGTTCAGGGAAGCCTCCCGGAACTTTCGGGCGGGAGGAACCGATACCGGCTCGAGAACAAAGGGAATTCCGGCGGCCCTGGAAAAGCCCAGCAGCCATTCCACTGTATCCAGCGGAATATTGGCATCGGCCAAAATATAAGAAGCTGTTTCCAATAACTGCATTTGCTGTTGCAGGTACGCCGGGGTAAGCAAATGATTGGCTTCATTGGTGAGAAAGGCAGTATACAGCGATCCGTCTGCATCCAGCACACCGGTATACTTGCCGCTTAATCCCTCCCGAACGATACTTGCATCCAGCTGCACACCCGCATTGCGGCATATTTCCTGCAGCCAGTTGCCATCACTATCGTTTCCAAATACACTGATCAGTTGCACCGGCACACCCAGCAGGGCCAGTTGGTGGGCAATGTTGCGGCTAACCCCTCCCGCCGTTTTGGTTACGTTCGCATTATTGGTGGTGGCTTTCAGCACACCTTCATTTGCATGAAACAATTCATCTACAAAGGAGGCGCCAATACAAATAACAGGTTGTGACATGTTGCAAATGTAAAACGCTCTGGTTTCTGAGCAAGAAAAATGCAGCAGCAGCAACGAACACCTATCCGAATCAGTCAATTTTCTCACTGAAAACAACCAATCTGCCACCACACATCTGCTTTCTGTGTAATTTCACCATCTATGCGAAAACTTGTCTTTATCACCGGCGCCACCTCCGGCTTTGGAAAAGCCTGTGCCGAACTGTTTGCCTCGAACGGATACAACCTTATTTTAAACGGAAGAAGATCGGAACGGCTCCAACAATTGAAAACGGAGCTGGAGCAGCAGTTTGGCTGTGAGGTATACCCGCTGGTTTTTGATGTACAGGACAAAAAAGCGGTTGATTCGGCCATTAACAGCTTACCGGAAGCCTGGAAACAGGTGGATGTGCTCATTAACAATGCCGGACTGGCACTGGGAAGAGACAGCTTTGACGAAGCCAGTTTCGATGACTGGGAAACCATGCTTGATACCAATGTAAAAGGATTGCTGTATGTAAGCCGGGCGGTACTACCGGCCATGATTGCCCGTAAAAAAGGGCATATCATTAATCTGGGTTCTGTGGCAGCCAAAGATGCATATGAAAAGGGAAATGTGTACTGCGCCAGTAAAGCAGCGGTTGACAGTTTAAGCAAAACCATGCGCATTGATTTGTTACCATACCGTATTAAGGTTACTGCCATTCACCCCGGCGCTGCTGAAACCGAGTTTTCGCTGGTGCGCTTTCATGGTGATGAAGACAAAGCAGCATCGGTGTATAAAGGATACCAGGCCCTGTCGGCACAGGACGTGGCGGAAGTGATTTATTACACTACCACTTTACCACCCCACGTGTGCATCAATGACCTGGTGCTATCC
The DNA here is from genome assembly GCA_943368955.1 of Chitinophaga pinensis. Classification (GTDB taxonomy): domain Bacteria; phylum Bacteroidota; class Bacteroidia; order Chitinophagales; family Chitinophagaceae; genus Lacibacter; species Lacibacter pinensis_A. The sequence goes on along the minus strand of CALRLY020000001.1, from coordinate 658,549 downwards.
GGAACGGCGCAAGCCAATTCCATATATTTTCACAAAGAATAAATACACCGAAGGCATAATTTTTGTACCTTATTGTGGTTACAAGGTGGATAAGAGTTACCACTTAAATATAAAACTCAATGAGCCAACAGTTACCATATCATCAGAATTGCAGTAATTTAGATGCGAAATCGTACCCTTTCTCCTCTTACCCGGAGGAGAAAACACAAAAAATCCGTACTGTGATGAAAAACCTGATATTCAGTTGTTTGCTGATGGTTACACTGTCAGCCACTGCACAGGATGTAATCCGTCAGAAAAACTGCACCAATCCCTCCATTTTTGCACAGGTTGACAGCCTGAAAAAATCCTTTGAGCGAAACGGTTTTGTGGTTTTGAAAGAAGCCAGCATGAGTATGGAAAGTGAATACGAAATGCCGGTGATTGTGCCTATGACACAAGGCTCCTGGTACCACATTGTTTACATTGGCGAACCCTCCAGCCGTATTCATGAAGTACGTATGTTTGACTACGATGAAAAGCAGGTATTCTATAAAAAGTTATGGGGTAACTCCGAAGGTAATATTATCAGCTATGGGTACCAACCCAACCACAGCGAATGGCATATGATCAAACCCGTTCAGGTTAATAAGGGTAAAAAAGACTGCTGCGGCTATATCATGCTCCTCAAAAAAGTTAAGGGAAAGGAAGAAATGACTACGATCCCTTCAAAATAACACGTTTTGGTTTTATCAGGTTATATCCACGACCCCGTCTTTTGCCGGGGTCTTTTTATTACATTTTTTTATAATATATAGAGGTGGCCTGTTTTACTACACACTTTTCACCTGCAGTTTAATTTTTTTCCTCATTTTTCAGATTCAACCGTCTTTTTGGTTATATTCGGCTTGAGAGTAGTACCTGCAACGCATACTACCAGATTCAACCACCTTTAAGCGATTGTTACATGACGGGAGCGCAATTATTTTCAGCTTATCAATCAAAACCCGGCTTTTGGGATGAGATGTGCGGCACAGATGGCATACGGCTACCCTACCGGCACCTGGAAGAACAAATCCGTGCATTCAGCGTAGCAAGCCTGGAAGAGAGAGAAGCCCTGGCCAACCGCTTGTTTATGAACCAGGGAATTACGTTCACTGTGTATTCAGATGATAAAGGAATCGAACGGATTTTTCCCTTTGACATTCTGCCCCGCATCATCACCGGTGCTGAGTGGTTGCATGTGGAAACAGGAATCAAGCAACGGCTGAAAGCATTGAACCTTTTCCTGAACGACATTTATCACCAGCAGTCGATCATTAAAGACGGTATTATTCCGGCTGATCTGATTGCCACCTGCCCGCATTATAACCGGGAGGTGAAAGATATACGGGTGCCCCACCAGATTTATGTACATATTTCCGGCATTGATCTCATCCGGGGCGAGAACGGTGATTTTTACATACTGGAGGACAACCTGCGCACCCCTTCGGGCGTATCGTACATGCTGGAAAACAGGGAAGTAACCAAGCGGTTGTTCCCCGAAATGCTGGCATCAAACAAGGTACGGATGGTGAACAACTATCCCCTGTTGCTGCATAACATTCTTATGTCGCTTTCGCCCAGGCCCTTATCAAATCCTACGGTGGTGTTACTTACCCCGGGTATTTATAATTCGGCTTATTACGAACATACCTTCCTTGCCCGCACCATGGGCATTCCCCTGGTGGAAGGCAGAGATTTATTTATTGACAATCACAAAGTGTACATGAAAACCACCACCGGACACCAGCAAGTGGATGTGATTTACCGGCGTATTGATGATGAGTTTATGGATCCGCTGGTGTTTCGGCCGGATAGTATGCTGGGTGTACCCGGCATTATGAGTGCTTACAGAAAAGGAACCGTGGCACTGGTAAATGCGGTGGGTAACGGCGTGGCCGATGACAAAGCTGTTTATGCCTATGTGCCTGCCATGATACGTTATTATCTGAACGAAGAACCCATCTTACCCAACGTGCCTACCTACCAACTGGCCAATCCGGATGAACGCAGTTACGTGTTCCGGAATATGGAACAGATGGTGGTGAAGCGCACCAACCAGTCGGGCGGCTATGGTATGCTCATGGGAAACAAGGCATCCGAAGCCGAAATGGAAACCTTTAAAAAAGAAATTGAAAAAGCCCCCCGTGACTTTATTGCCCAGCCAATTATCCGGCTGTCTACTGTACCTTGCCTGATTGATGGAAAGTTGGTACCCCGTCATGTAGACCTGCGCCCATATGCATTGTGCGGACCCAATGGCATTGAAATTGTTCCCGGTGGATTAACCCGTGTGGCTTTACGTGAAGGATCGCTGGTGGTGAACTCCTCACAAGGAGGTGGCAGTAAAGACACCTGGGTGGTGGATTGATATAACTGACAAAAATCTAATTCTTACAAACCTGAAGAGAAGGATCTTATGCTGAGCAGAATTGCTGATTCGTTATTTTGGCTGAACCGCTACATGGAGCGTAGCGAAGGAATGCTGCGTGTGGTGCATACCCATTACATTCTATCGTTTGATACCGGAACCGAAGCTCCCTTTTCCTGGCGCCCGGTTCTTGAATTGTTTTCAACAGCAGGAGAACCGTTTTTTACCTCGGTTGAATATGATACAAAAAAGGCGCTCCGCCACTTACTGTCTGATCCGAAAAATCAGAACTCGATCCGCTCCATTGTAGGAAAAGCAAGAGAAAATGCAAGAGGCATTCAGGATCATATCACCAAAGAAGTTTGGGAACACGTAAATCAGTTTTACCACTGGATCCAGGCACCTGCATTTGATGAGCAGCTGCAAGAAGCAGAAATACTTCCGCTGGTAGATGAAGCACTGAACCGTACCATTTTTTATGCAGGCATCAGTGACACAACCATGCCCCGTGGTGCCGGCTGGAGTTTTTTGAACCTGGGACGGTTTACAGAACGTTGCTTTCTTACCCTTCAACTCGCCCGCCGGGAGTTTGAAGCGGTATCCTTTGATCTGAACCAGGAGCGGGATATTCTGCATTGGAGAAAATTGTTATTGTGCCTTTCGGGCTATGAGCACCACCTGAAAACATACCGCAGTTCCGATACCAATCAAAACGTGGTGGACCAGGTGATACTGGACAAAAACTTTCCCCGGTCCATTAAGTATTCACTCAACCGGATGGAAAAATATATGAAAGATGTGGTGAGTGCCGACTCTGCCACATCGTTGGAAGCACAGGGACTATACCTGGAATTCAGCCGGTTCAACAGCCGTGTTCAATATGCCGACATTGATTATATAAAACAACATGGTTTAAATCACTTCCTTGAAAAAATTGGCAGTGATTTGTATCATGTTACAAACAGACTTGGACAGATTTTCTTTTCTTACACTTAATTTTGCCGGCACAGAAACATGTCTCTTTTCAGCATTCATCATATTACCCGGTACGAATACAGCAGGCCGGTAAAAGAAAGTTTAAACCAGATTAAAATTCATCCGATCGCTGATGAACACCAGGAAATTCTGCAACACGATGTATTAATCTCGGGTAATCCTTCCGTGCATTTGTTTTCTGATTACTGGGGCAACCGAACCGGCATTTTTACCATTGCTGAACCACATCAGTTACTCACCATCGAAAGCAAACTCCTGGTGCGAACAAAAGAAACCGATCTGAATTTTCTCAACACATTCCGGTTAAAAGACGAGGTGGTTCCGTCCAACGACCTGTTACTTACAGAACTGAAGTTGCCGGAACGCATCCGGCTGCAGCATGAAATTGAACAAATTGCAGCTGTTGTGCTGCATGAAGACAAAACCGCCACGGAAATTATTCAGCACTGCAGTGAGTATATCTATAAAAATTTCAGTTACATCAAGGGCATTACCGATTATGAAACCACGGTGGATGAAATTCTCGAACACAAGAGTGGCGTATGCCAGGATTTTGCCCATGTGCTGCTGCAATTGCTTCGTTTCATAGGCATTCCCTGCCGGTATGTGAGCGGCTATATTTGTCCTAATAAAAATGGAATGCGGGGCGAGGGTGCCACCCATGCCTGGGTGGAGGTATGGATTACAGGCTACGGATGGGCAGGCATTGATCCAACCAACAATGTATGGGTGCAGGGCAATCATATTAAACTGGCAGTGGGACGTGATTTCAATGATTGCACACCGGTAAAAGGAACCTTCAAAGGGCCCGCCCGCCAACTCCTGTCGGTTTACGTTTCTGTTGGTTATGAAGACGGACAGGTGTTTGAGGAAATGAACAATGTTACCATTGAATCGCAACAAGAATTTGCCGCCACACCGGAAGAGGCTGTACTCCAGTTTAATGCTGACCTGGAACAACAGCAGCAGCAGCAGCAATAAATAAGATTTGGCGGACGAATGACCGGCAGTAATTCAGGAACCTGTTGGTAGGTTACAAGGAAGACAACGCCTGTTCAATATCTGCAATTATATCGTCTACATGCTCCAGCCCCACAGAAATGCGTACCAGTCCATCTGAAATACCGACTGCTTTTTTCTCTTCAGCCGAGAGTTTGGAATGAGTGGTGGAAGCCGGGTGCGATGCAATGGTGCGGCTGTCGCCCAGGTTATTGGTCATGCTTAGCATTTGCAGTGAGTTGAGAAAGGTTCGCCCGGCTTCAATACCTCCCTTCAGTTCAAACGTCACAATGCCACCACCGTTGCTCATTTGTTTTTGGGCGATTGCATAGTGAGGATGTGTTTCCAGAAAAGGATATTTAACCCAGTTGAGCTGGGGATGATGTTGAAAATGCCTTGCCAGTTTCAATGCACTTTCTGCATGACGATCCATGCGAATGAACAATGTTTCCAGGCTTTTACTCAGCACCCAGGCATTAAACGGGCTGAGCGAGGGACCCGTATTACGGACGAATAAATACAATTCATAAATCAGTTCTTTTCTACCCACCACCACACCACCCAGTACACGGCCCTGCCCGTCAATAAACTTCGTGGCACTGTGCAGCACCAGGTCTGCACCAAAGCGGATGGGTTGCTGTACAGCCGGTGTGGCAAAACAATTGTCCACCACAAACAGAATCTTGTGCTTTTTACAAATAGCAGCTACATACTCCAGGTCAATGATATCCAGTCCCGGGTTCGAGGGTGTTTCGACGTATAGCAGCCGGGTGTTGGGCCGGATAAGTGCTTCAATCGTTTCCGGACGGTTCATATCAAAATACGAACTTTCAAATCCCCACTTGGGAAGGTACTTGGTGAGAATGGTATGTGTAGAACCAAAAACTGCTGAAGCAGACAGAATATGATCGCCTTTTGAAAGAAAGGTCATGAAGGTTGCAAAGATGGCCGCCATGCCGGTGCCTGTTGCTACTCCCTCTTCAGCCCCTTCGAGATCGGCAATTTTTCTGATAAATTCATCAACGGTTGGATTTTTAAACCGGCTGTAAATATTTACATCAAGTGAGTCATCTGTAAACGCCTCGGCCATTGCTTCGGCCGAATCGTAAACGAAACTACTGGTGAGGAATAAAGGCGTGCTGTGTTCCTTTTGTTCCGTGCGTTTGGTTTGATTCCGAACGGCCCTTGTTTGCGGATGTTTTGCCATTTGAAAAAATCAGGGTTGATAGGTTTGACCGTTTACGATTACGGTAAATTGAATAGAAGCTCCTGCCCTGCGCAATGTTTCGGCAACGGAGCAATATTTGTTGATGGAAAGTTCTGCAGCCCGGTAGGCCTTACCAGGATCAACCGTTCCTTCGAGGAGGAACGTAAGATCCACGTCCTGCCAGACAGAAGGTTCTTTACCCTGCTCCCGTTGTCCGTCAACCTCCATACGGAAAGAAGTAAACTCCTGCCGTTGCTTTTTGAGAATACTGATCACATCCACGCTGCTGCAACCAATCAGTGCTGCCAGCATGGTTTGCATCGGGCGCATGCCCTTGCCCGTGCCACCCTGGTCAACAGGTATATCAATGTTCATACCGTTGCCGGCAGTATCAGTGAGTGTTAAACCGTAATCACCGTGAGTCTGAATTGCTGTAATAAGTGCCATAAAAAATATTTGTAAAGATACGTTGTGATGTAACGTAAACCGAAGCCTTGTTAACGAACGGACATTCGTTGTTCTGTGCACAGATTCATTGAGCTGCAAAATTCATAGCACTTACATTTGCAGAAATGAAAAAACCTGTACTTGTTATAAAGCTGGGTTCTGCCGTTCTCACCGGGAACAATGGCAAAACCAACACACAGGCGATCCGCACCATCACCAACGAAGCCGCTGTGCTGATGCAACAGTATCATGTAATCATCGTCAGCAGTGGCGCAGTGAGCAGCGGTAAACATTTTCTTCAGCATTACAAAGGAAGCCTCACTGAACGAAAGGCAGCTGCAGCAGTGGGTAATCCCATCCTCATTCAGTCTTATCAACGGTATTTCAGCAAACACGGCATCATTGTGGCCCAGGCCTTATGCGAACGCCATCACTTCAGCAACCGACACCAGTTTGTACAACTGAAAAACACGTTTGAAGAATTCTGGAAAAACAGCATTATCCCGGTGGTGAATGAAAACGATCTCATCAGCAATCATGAGCTGAAATTTTCGGATAATGATGAACTGGCAACACTGCTGGCCATCGGCTTTCATGCCGACAAATTGATCCTCTGCACTTCCAGTAACGGTTTTCTGGATGCGGATAAACAACTCATTCCTGTTGTTGCGAAAATTGATGAACAAATTCTTTCCTGCATCAGTTCAGAAACTTCAGCTGTTGGCCTGGGCGGTATGCTTTCGAAAATCACCTTTACACAGCTGGCCACATCACTGGGAATTGATGTATTCATTACCGGGCTCAACGGACCCCAGCCGCTACAGCAAACGCTGGCCTTGCAAAAAGGAACCTGGTTTAAAGCCGGCAAGTCAACCTTGAAAGAACGGCAGAAATGGTTGATGAGCGGATCGGTGACAGTTGGGCAGATGCATGTGGATGCCGGTGCTGAAAAAGCATTGCAGAGCAGAAAAAGCCTGCTTACGGTGGGCATCACTGCAACAAACGGGCAGTTCAATGCCGGCCAGGTTGTTCAATTAATGAATGAACAAAAAGAAATTATCGGCGTTGCAAAAACAAAACTCAGCAACAGTGAACTGCAGCAACTCCTGAAAACCCGAAACATCATGGCAGCACACGCCGATGATATTGTATTGTTTTAATACATCAAGATGAATTCCATTCAAAAGCAGATCCAGCGCACCCATCGTTCCGCTGTAATATTACAACAAGCGAAAGCTGCTGTCATCAACCGCATCATCAAAGATTTTGCTGATGAGCTGGTTCGTAATACGAATCCAATTCTAAGGGCTAACCAGAAGGACCTGGCGAAGATGGAGCAACAAAATCCATTATATGACCGGCTACTTTTAACGCCGGAACGTTTACAATCGATCAGCAAAGGATTAAAGAACGTTGCAACGCTCAGCGATCCTTCCGGAAAGGTGCTGGAGGAAAAAACATTACCGAACAGTCTTCATCTTCAACGAATCACTGTACCGCTGGGCGTGGTGGCTGCCATTTTTGAATCACGTCCCAATGTGGTGGCTGATATTGCAGCCTTGTGCTTAAAAAGCAGGAATGCCTGCGTGCTGAAAGGAAGCCGGGATGCAGATCATACCAACAAAGCACTTGTAAAACTGCTGCACCAGGTTTTGCAACAACATCAACTTCCGAAAGAACTCGTTTTATTATTACCGCCACAGCGGGAAGTAGTGCAGGAACTTTTTACGGCTACGAAATACATTGATGTCATCATTCCCCGTGGCAGCAATAGTTTGATTCAGTTTGTTCGAAAGAACAGCCTGGTTCCTGTAATTGAAACAGGTGCAGGTGTTTGTCATGTATATATTCACCGGCAAGCAGATTTGTCCATGGCTGTGAATATTGTGGTGAATGCAAAGACCAGCCGCCCTTCAGTATGTAATGCGATGGATACTGTATTAATTGATGTATCGGTTGCACCAGCGTTCCTGGAAAAACTCGCTGTTGCATTTCAGCAGCAAGAGGTGCAACTGTATGCAGATGCGAAAGCGTATGCCTTATTGAAAGGATACCCACACCTGTTCAAAGCAACGAATGAAGATTATGACCGGGAGTATCTCTCATTGGCCTGTGCGGTAAGACTGGTGAAAAATGAAGACGAAGCGCTGCGGCATATTGCTGAGCATGGCACAAAGCACAGTGAAGCAATTGTAACGACCAATAAAAAAGCTGCAGAACGATTCTTACAACTTGTTGATGCCGCCGCTGTTTATCATAACGCCAGTACCCGGTTTACGGATGGTGAAGAATTTGGTCTGGGTGCAGAAGTGGGTATTTCCACCCAGAAGCTGCATGCCCGGGGACCGTTTGCTTTAGAAAAGTTAGTAACAGAAAAATGGGTGCTGCGGGGAAACGGGCAAGTGCGATGATAAGTTTTTGTTTCATAAATTACAAGGAATAACGCAACGTAACACCTACTGTTCGCTGATCACCCAATACTGCACCATAATGTCCTGCATTGCCTCCGGCAGGCAGCAACTGTTCAAAATAATTCTTATTGAATATATTACGTCCCCAGAAAAAGGCAGAAAAACCATTATTCGTAGCCCTGAATCCAACCCTTGCATTGACAAGTGTGTAACCATCAATATTCAGATAGGCAGAAGGAGATGGACTCGAAGAGAATTCAGAACGAAAGAATCCGTCAGCGGCAATAAAGAATTTACCTTCCTTTTCAAAGAATTGAGCCGGGACTGTAAACTCGCCACCTAATGATCCCGACCATTTGGAAATACCGGGTAAACGACCTCCGGAAATATCCTTGAATGCTTTCTGTACGCCATTCACAGCTAAGCCTGTTTCTTCCAAAGGCAAAGGAGCATTTGTGAATTTCACATACTTACCATCCGTATAGGCTAACGCACCAAAGAGGGAAAGCCGGTTGCCTAACTGGTAATTAAGATCCACTTCCACTCCTTTAACATTCACTGCTTCTGCATTGGCGATGTAACCACGGTTTACACCTAACTCCGGCGACTGAACATTCGCCTGGTAATCCCGGATATCTGTATTATGAAACACCGCATTCAGAATCAACTTTTCTGTGGGATTCGATTTTATTCCCACTTCGTAATGTGTAACATACTCTGGTTTGATTACAGCAAGATTGGTTGCCGGCTGTCCATTAACTGTAGGCAAACCTGCCACATTTACACCCACCGGTTTGAAACTGGTGGAATATGTGGCGAACGCATTAAGATATTGATTGGGCCTGTATGCAACAGTGAGCTGGTAGGTAAAATTATTTTCTTCTGCATCTGCAGTATATGCCTGGTTGCTATAAACACTGTTTTTAAAATTCTGGAGGGTGATCTTCTGTGCAGTAGTGCCATTGAAAGTAGCTGTATCAAGGCCACCGGAGGCAACCCGGTTGAAAATCACATCTTTTTTATCATAATTGAAGCGGATGCCCGGTAAAATATGAAGGCCCTTGGCCACCTCCCAGTCTATATTGGCAAACGCAGCAGCACTCTGCGATCTGATCGATGAATTCGTTCTGATACCAAAGCCTTCAAACAAACCGGGTGTTTGCCATAAAGGATTTGTAGAGGTTTGCGAAAAGCGCCATTGATGACGGCCCGACTCCTCCAGTCCATTTGTAACGATTTCCTGATCCATGAAAAAAAGTCCAACCACGCCACTTAATCGAGAAGACACTTCGCCTGCATACCGCACTTCCTGCGACCAGTTTCTGTGTTTCGATGGATTTTGAGATTTTGCCAATGCCTGCAAACCGGTGAAGTCACGGTCATTAGAAGGATCCCAGTCCCAATAACGCCAGGCGGTAGTAGAGGTAAGTTTGCCTGTTCCAATTTTCTGATCAATATTCAAGGAAATACCTCCCAAATCGTTTCCGGAATTCCAGGGTACATCGTGATCAATTTTACGATCGAATGCATTCAGGCTGGGCAATTGGTAATTTAAGTCAGCAATAATAGCATTGAACTGACGAAAAGCCGGGCGATTTGTCTGTACTACCCCTGCAACCACCTGGGCATAACCATCGGGGCGTTGATTGGTAAAATCGCCGGCGAGTACCACCGTAGTGTTTTCAAACGGTTTATACAGTAACTGTCCTCTTACCCCAATATTATTTAACTCATTAGTAAACTGGTTGGTGCGTACATTCCTGATTAATCCGTTCCGGCTTGTTCCGGAAAATGAAATACGACCTGCTAATTTTTTGTTGATAGCACCCGTAACAGATGCCTTCGCCTGTATAAAAGCGAAGTTGCCATAGCTTAACTCAAAGTTAGCACCACGCTTAAATGTGGGTTTACGGGTAGTGATATTAAACGCTCCGGAAGTTGTGTTTTTCCCAAACAAAGTACCCTGGGGCCCACGCAAAACCTCCACTTGCTCAATGTCAATAAAATCCAGCGTGGCTGCCGCAGGCCGTGCGAAATACACACCGTCCACATAGAATCCGACACCTGGATCCAAACCATCATTGGTTAAACCGAAAGGAGAACCAAGTCCACGGATATTGATTCCTGTATTACGTGGATTGGAGGTATACATCTGGAGGCTCGGAACCAGTTCTTTGAGCCTGTTGACATTAAAGGCACCTGCATTATCAACCTGCGCACCTGATACCACTGAAATGGCAATTGGTACATTCTGAGCCGACTCAATTCTTCTTCTTGAAGTGATCACAACTTCGGTCAACTTGCTGTTATCTACGAGCAATATATTCAAGACAGAGTCTTTCAGCTCCTTCACTTCCACTTCTGTAGGGTAATATCCTGCAGATGATATTGATAACGTAAAGGGAAGCGTTGCCGGAGCCTGAATTACAAATTTTCCCTTTGCGTCAGCAACGGCAAACGTCTTTGTAGATAAAATTTTAACCGTTGCCCCATCAACAGGGGTACCTTTTCCATCTTTAATAACTCCGGTCAATTGATGCTGGGAAAATACTTGTACAGATATAACTGTAAACAAAATAAATAAAATCGAAAATCTCATAAATATTGTTTTTAATCTTGGAATGATAAACAGAATCCGATTTGAATCGGTTTTAAATTTCAGCGGCAGCAAATCGATTAAAAACAACCAGTCAACATCGGTCGGCAGACCCAAACTTTGAATCATAGCACCATATACAATTCAGAAAAGCAGGCCCTTTCATGACACAAACATAGTATATTTTTTATTATCCTACCAATTTAGTAGACTTTAAATATTAAAAAAATCACAGAAGTGATTTTATTAAAATTCTTATACTCCACAAAATCACAACCGTACCCAACACAAGAAATGCTGTTTTTTTCGGCAGCTTGCCAGCAAGTTTTGCAGCTATAGGAGCTGCCAGCACTCCGCCAATAATCAATGCCAATACCACCTGCCAGTTCTGCAACCCTATAAGGGTGAAAAAAGTAGTAGCACTTGCCAACGTAACGAAAAACTCTGTCAGGCTTACAGAACCAACGACAAACCGGGGCGTGCGCCCCTTTGTAATCAAAGTAGATGTAACAATGGGTCCCCAGCCACCACCGCCGAAAGAATCAAGAAATCCACCGGCACCGGCCAGCCACCCGTAACGTGTAAACTTTTTCTTTCGTTCCTTTCGGAAGGCATTGGTAAAAATGCGTACACCCAGTATCATGGTATAAGCAGCCATAACCGGTCGGATATACTCAATATGTGTTTCTCCAAACTTAACCAACAGTACAGCACCCAGTACTGCCCCGAACACGCCGGGAATCAACAAAGCCTTGAAAAGCTTTTTGTTCACATTACCAAACCTGTAATGGCTGTAGCCGGATGCGCCACTGGTAAACATTTCGGCTGTATGTATACCACCGCTAATTGCAGCGGGGCTTACATTTGCTGTTTGCAGAATGATGGAACTTGTTACACCGTATCCCATACTGGTAGCACCATCCACCATCTGGGCCATGAAACCCGCCAAGACCATCCAATGAAAGTTTTTGTCAAGAGTAGCGTACCAATCTGAAAAACTATCACCTACCAGCTTCAAAGGCAAATAAGAAAAAATAAAATAACCTACAATCATGGATACAAATATGATTGTACAATACTTGGCAACCTTCCGCCAATACCTACCGTTTTGTGACCCCGCCTGCTCAACTAACACACTCGTGATGCGGTTCATTTCTTTTACTTTAAAGCTAAAGTCGCCTTTTAAAGAATTCCTGACTGTATGCAGTTTTTCAATCACATCGTCTAACTCACCGGGCAATGACTCATCCAGAACCTGCCGGATACGCTTGGCAGCAGTGGGCGATTTTCCATTGGTGGATATGGCAATTTTGAGCTGTCCTTTCTGTACTATACTGCCCAGGTAAAAATCACATAAATCGGGAGTATCGGCTACGTTTACAAGTATTCCTTTTGCCTTTGCCAACTCTTTAATCTGCTTATGCAATTCAGGATTATCGGTGGCAAGCACCACCAGGTCTTTCCCGTGCAGATCATTTTCTTCAAAAGCACGAACGTATAGTACAGTGGTAGGGTGTTTCTTCAGTAAATCTTGCACCTCTGGTTTTACAAAAGGAGCTACGACTGTTATGGAAGCGGCCGGAGAATTCCCCAATAGCGATTCCAGTTTTTCCAATCCCACATTTCCCGCTCCCACCAGGAGAACGCTGAGTTGATCAAGCTTTAGAAAAACCGGGTACAATGTATTCTTAGTTGTGTGTGAGTGCTTCATGCAGAGAAATATTTTTTTGAAATCCAATTGTCAGAATATGCTGTACGGAAGCAGCAGGCCAGAGAAGATACATATACCCCGCATAGACCTGTTCCGATTTCCTGTAACGGTAATTTGCGGTAACAATGACACGGTTCTGGTCAAAGTTGAATTCCTGGTCTGCTAACTGACGCATGTACTCTTCCGTAATCTGAATCGACCATTTGCTGTTGATCGTCCGTATCAAAGAAGCCCGCAACCGCAACCGGTGAGCCGTAAACGAAGGTCTTAGTAATGTTTCATGGAAGAATCGTTGCTCCGTTCTTATCCTTGCCTGCCATTGCCACTTTTCGGAAAAACTTTTCTGATAAAGAAATTCCTGCCAGGTTCTGAATTCTTTACCGAATTCAGGATTGTCTTTACGAAAACTGGTTCTTGTTGCAAAAAATGCCACACCAGCAGCCAGCGAGGCAGAAGTATTCAAGTTATAACGAATACCAGGCCGGTACAAATACTGGAGCGCATGTACAGAAGTACCCAATGTTCGGTAACTGGCGTCATTATGCATTTGCCATTTCTCTGAAAGCACAACTGGAATATTCACTGTCATCCACAGACCTTCAGATGGTCGTTGTGCAGTTACAAATAATGTAACTCCTGTAAACAAAATTGTATATAAAAACTTCATCATCAATAATTCATTTGCTCAATCCATTTTTTTGCATCTCGTGCCGCATAGCTGATGATCATATCTGCCCCGCAGCGCTGCAATGCTGTCCATACTTCCAGGTGTCCCTCTGCACGGTTCAGCAACCCGTTTGCTGCCAACAATTCGACAGCCGCATATTCACCACTTACATGATAAGCGGCCACCGGCTTTAAGGTTTTTTGCTTCAAAGCAGCAATGATATCTGTGTAGAGCGCTGCCGGTTTGACTATCAATACATCAGCACCCTCTTTTTCATCACGTAAAGCACTTACCAATGCATCAGATGGATTCAAAGGCGACACCTGGTAGGTTTTCCTGTTCTTCAAACCATTTGAACTGGGCGCAGAATGGCAGGCATCCCGGAACGGGCCATAAAACTGGGAGCTGAACTTTGCGGCATAACTCATAATACTAACATCATCAAACCCGAGGGCATCCAGTTTTGTGCGGATCGCAGCGATACGGCCATCCATCATATCACTGGGTGCAATACAATCCACACCTGCTGCTGCCAATTGTGCGGCATAATGCGACAGTACTTCGACTGTTTTATGATTTACCAGTTTGGAATGATCCCGGTTGAGAATGCCGCAATGCCCATGCGTGGTATAACTGCATAAACATAAATCGGCTGCAATCCAAACTTGTTCTCTAAAATGTTGCCTGATCAACTTTATAACGGCAACTGCAAATGTAAAATCAAACTGGTCATCCCGTTTCAAAGCAGAGACAGGAAATAATAAAAACTTTGTTATACCAGACGTAATATCTTCTTTTATTGCCTCCACAACCGTTTCAATGGTGTCAACCCTAACACCATTCAAACCAGGAATTACCCGTGGCTCCCGCAGCGATTCTTCAACAAACAAAGGTTGTATAAAACTTTTATGCGAAAGCTTTACGGAGGCTGTCAGTTCACGGATATGTGGATCCGATCTTAAGCGACGCTGTGTGATTAGATATTCAATTTTCTCCATTGCTCAAATGATTTGATGGTTGGAAAAATAACAGGCTGGATTCCACGGCTCATCAGCAATGCAGCTGTTTCGCCGCCGGCACACAAATGAACCGCATCCGGCTTTGCAAACTGACCGTAATGCTCATATTGCGCAAAGCTGCTCCAGAACAGATGTGTGGCGGAACCAACCTGTTGTGCAATCCATATATAATCGGTGGGCTGCAACCTATAGTTGGCGGCAGCATGGTAGCCTTTCTTTCTCCACCGTACGGCAGCTGTTTCATGTGTTACAATGCAGACATCTTTTGCATTCATTTCAAACAACGGCATTTGCCAAACGGGAAGTAGTGTTTCAAATCCAAGGGCATCGGATGAACCCTGCACCCATACACCAAGCTTTGCCAGTTCCAGCCAGGTTTTGGTACCCGATGCCCATACCTTTTTCTGAATTAACTGTGATGCAATACTTTTCTGAAGTAATGATTTGTAATTGGCAACAAACACAACCGGCTGATCTATTCGAAGAATTTCATCCTTCCACTCATAGGTAAAAAAATCTTTCATGCAATCAGTGGAAGAGAACAGCACTGCCCCATCATGAAGGGCAGTGGGTAAATTGGTCCACTCGCTGAACCTCCTTCCCCTGCTGTCTTCCCCTGCTGCATACAGGTACGATTGCTGATGAGACTGTATGGTAGCCACACCAAATTTCTGCAGACAGCCTGTTCCATATTGATATGCCCGTTGCTTTTCTGCAGTTGCTTCTGTGAACAGCTGCTGATGATTGATACGCTGCAACAACGCAACGGCGTGAGGGTTAGACGGATCTGCTTCCGCAACAATAGCGCCCTGGCAAGGTGCGGGCACACATTCAAACAATGGCAGTAACATCAGTAATTTATCTTTCAGCAGTTCCTGCACCGTCAGCCCGGATGCAAGCGGAAGATGTGCTTCCGTTTCTGAACGCAACAAACGATTCAGTCCGGCTGTTGCGAGTATGGTTGCATCATAAGCACCTTCATGCACTTGCTGCAGCCTGCTTTCCACATTCCCCCGAATGGGCCTGATTTCAATTGAAATACTGTCATGCAGTTGCGGTAATGCTTTTTTCAGAAAACTAACCGCCATTTCCTCCCGCCGGGGAGAACAAGTACCGATAATCAGCGTTTTGCCAGCTTTAATTTTAGCCGGAACATCGGAATTAAAAACAGCAAGATCTCTCACATCTTCCCGGTCAACAACAGCAAACGCATTATGACTGAGAAAATGAGGAGCACTCATATCTTTCAGCGAATGAACAGCTATCTCTGCTTCCTTTTTCTGTAAGGCTTCAAAGAGTTCCTGCGTAAAAAAATCAGTACCATCGAGGGAAGATAAGGGCAAAGACAATTCCCTGTCGCCCCTGCTGCTTCTGCCGATGATTTCCACCACAGTGCCGGGTTCAACAGCCTCTATTTTCTGCTTTACTAATTCAGCCTGCAGCATGCTGAGGCGGCTGGCCCTGCATATGATCCGTAGCTTCTTCAATCAAAACATGTTTTAAACTTGTAACAAGATGTTGCACCTGCTCCCTTGTATGCCTGGCCGTTACAATCAGCCGCAGACATTCTTCACCTGCAGGAACGGTTGGATGGTTTACCGGCTGTACATAAATCCCGTGGTCCAATAACAAAGCATCTGCAAAAGCTTTACACCTTACAGGATCACGCACCAGTACCGGTGTGATATGTGATTCATTTGCTGTAAAAGCAATACCTGCTTCTTTCAATAAACGGCGCAGGTAATTCACTTGCCCGAATACAGAACTGCGCAATGCTGAACTCCGCTGAATCAATTGTACGCTTTTTTCCGCCGCAGCACAAATGGCCGGAGGCAGAGACGTGGTAAAGATGAATCCGCTACCATAACTACGGATAAAATCAATAATCGTTTGCGAGGCAGCAATATACCCACCGACCACTCCCACTGCTTTGGCAAGCGTGGCATTGATGATATCAATTTGATCCAGCAGCCCTTCCTGCTCACAAATGCCGGCACCAGTAGTTCCATACAGGCCAACTGCATGTACTTCGTCAATATAGGTGAGTGCATGAAATTTTCGGGCAAGGCGGATGATGTCCCTTACCGGCGCTACCGCACCATTCATACTGTACACCGATTCAAACACTACGATTTTAGGACAATCTGCCGGCAACTCCGATAACAGTTGTTCCAGGTGTTCCATGTCATTGTGCCTGAAAATCCTCCGTTGGTTACCAGCACTCCTCATACCCTCAATTATAGAAGCATGATTCCGTTCATCAGAAAGAAATACAAGATCGGGTATACGGCGGCCGATTGTCTGCAACGTGGTCAGGTTTGCGAGATAAGCGCTTCCAAAGAGCAAAGCGGAGTCTTTACGGTGCCATTGCGCAAGAGCGTGCTCCAGCGACTGGTGATGAGATGTTGTACCAGAGATGTTTCTTGTTCCACCGCTGCCGGTACCGCTTTGGTGCAAAACAAAAGAGAGTCTTCCAATCACTTCTTCTTCCACACTCATCCCCAGGTAGTCATTGCTGCAAAAATTGACAGCCCTGGATGATTTACCGTTGCGCTCATAATAAAAAACAGGAAAATGACGTGTGCTTTTCCCGGCATTCAGAAAATAACGGTAAGCGCCGTTTCCCCTGAGACGATCCAGTTCCTGGCTGAAGTATGAGTGATAATCAAACATAAGTAATGGGTGCAAACATACTATATTCCTACTTAAAGAGTAGACTTTTAAGCAGAAAAACCAGATAACAAATGATCGTTTTGAAACCATCATTTTCTCAGTGATATTCTTGCGGGAAAGAAACTGGAACCCTACATTTGCACAGTCTACTGTTTTAATAGGTTTTATAATTATTTATTTGCCTTTCTTCACCAAAACAAAATTTACATGCAGAGTTTTCGCTCCGAACTGGAAAATCCCTTAGTTGAACGTGACATTCTTGAACTGGAGAAAAAGATCCGGCTATTTCGTGAGGGACAGATGCCGGAAGAGAAATTCCGGAGCCTTCGACTGGCACGTGGCGTGTACGGACAACGTCAACAGGGTGTACAAATGGTTCGTATCAAACTGCCGTATGGAAAAATGACACTGGCCCAATGGAAACGCTGTGCTGCAGTTTCAGATGAGTATTCAACCGGCAATCTCCACCTCACCACCCGGCAGGACATTCAGATTCACTTTGTAAGTCTAGACCGAACACCTCAGCTCTGGGCGGAACTGGAACGGGACAAGATTACGCTGCGTGAAGCCTGCGGCAATACCGTAAGAAACATCACCGCATCCGATACCGCCGGTATAGACCTGGAAGAGCCCTTTGATGTAACTCCGTATGCCCATGCTATGTTTGAATATTTCCTCCGTAAACCTGTTTGCCAGGAAATGGGACGAAAGTTCAAAATTGCATTCAGCAATTCGGAAAAAGATACTGCTCTTACTTTTATGCACGATCTGGGTGTGATTCCCCGTTTGAAAATTGAAAATAGGGAAGAAATAAGGGGATTTAAGGTACTTATTGCCGGCGGATTGGGTGCACAGCCTCATTTGGCTATTACCACCCATGAATTCCTGGAAGCAGACTTGCTCATTCCCTACCTGGAGGCGGTGCTTCGTGTGTTTGACCGTCATGGCGAACGCAACAGCCGGCACAAAGCAAGGATTAAGTTTCTTGTTCAAAAAATTGGTATTGACGCATTCAATGAACTGGTACTTGCCGAACAAAAAGCGCTGACCTGCCAACGCTACCCTGTTGATGCAGATGCATTTCCACCGGCACAGTTACCATCGTATACCTTACCAGTTGCATCGTACCCTATCAAAAACGAATTTCAATACGAGTTGTGGAAAAACACCAATGTGGTACCTCAGAAGCAGGAGGGATATGTTGCGATATATGTACGTGTTCCGAATGGAAACATCAGCTCCGACAGTTCACGAAGGCTGATTGAGCAACTGAAAGATGTCATTGCCGATGATGTACGGATTACCATTAACCAGGGCCTGCAATTCCGCTTTGTAAAACCCGAACATCTCCCCTACATCTACAGTGTACTGGAAAAAGAAGGTTTTGCTGCAGCAGGGTTTGGTAGTACCGCCGACATCACCTCCTGTCCGGGTACAGATACCTGTAACCTTGGCATCAGCAACAGCACCGGCACCGCACTTACGTTAGCAGGAGTGATAGAAGATGAGTTTCCCGAATTTCTCTACAACAAAGAACTGTGTGTAAAAATCAGCGGTTGTATGAACAGCTGTGGACAGCATGGTATGGCTTCCATCGGATTTCACGGAAGTTCACTGAAAGCAAAAGGGCAAGTGCTTCCGGCGCTGCAGGTTCTTGTTGGAGGTGGTGTTTTAGGAAGTGGTGACGGACGCATTGCAGATAAAGTTATCAAAGTACCCAGTAAACGAGCGCCTGAAGTTGTACGTTATGTATTAAATGACTATAAAATAAACGGAGGTAACCGATCCTTCCTTGATTACAGTAAAGAAAAAGGCGATCGCTACTATTATGAACTGTTAAAGCCGTTAGCTGACCTGGAAACACTTACTGCTGATGATTTTATTGACTGGGGTCAACAAGAAAAGTTTTCGACCGCCATTGGTGTGGGTGAATGTGCCGGGGTTATGATTGATCTGGTAGCCACACTTATACTGGAGGCAGAAGAAAAAATTGAATCCAGTGAGGAATGTAGCTCCAAACAGTCGTGGGCCGATAGTATTTATCACGCATATTCAGCCCAGGTGCACAGCGCCAAAGCATTACTGCTGCAGAAGGGTGTTCAATGCAATACCCAGCATGGAATACTTACTGATTTTGATAAACACATTACAGCTGCCGGCTTGTTTACCGCTGCGGCCAGTTTTAAAGATCATGTTTTACGTATGAACAGCCAGGAACCCTCTGCGTCCTTTGCAAAGGAATACTTGCAACAGGCAAAAGAATTCATTGCTTATGCGAAAGAACTCCGTGAAACTATGGTGAAAGAAGAGAAACAATCGTAATACGACCATAATAAACTTCAAAAGCTTCTCTGTAAACGGAGAAGCTTTTTTATTAACCCCTTTATTGAAGTTCCTGGAAAACAGAATCGGTACTGCCGCCGGTAAACCAACTGAACTGCTCATGTAAACGTACCACTTCACCGATAATGACCAGGGAAGGAGAGAGAAATTGCTGATCTGCAAAACCAGTTCTTGCTTGTTCCAAAGTACTCGTATAAATTTTCTGGCTGCCTGTGGTTGCCTGTTCAACTACAGCGATGGGTGTGGATGGTTGACAGCCGAAGGTAAGCAACGACTCAATCAGTGTCATGAGGTTCCTGGAGGCCATATAACAAACCAACGTATCAGACGTTGCTGCCAGCGCCATCCACTGCTCATCTGAGTAGGCCGAATTGGGATTGAACGTTAAAAATTGTACACCCTGTGCATAGCCCCGTGCCGTTAAAGGAATTGCTGCATAAGCTGAAGCACCGGATGCCGCTGTAATACCGGGAATAATTTCGTAGGCGATATTGTGTTGTTGCAGCGTTTCCAATTCATCAAGCACATTGCTGAAAAAAGCAACATCTCCGCCTTTCAGTCGCACCACCCTTTTATGCTGAGTTGCATATTGAATGAGCAGCTGATTGATTTCATCCTGCGTGTACGAAGCATCATTGTAACCCTGCTTTCCTGCGAGCAGCACCACGGCATCGGGCTTTGCATGTTGCTGAATGATGGCGGGATTGACTAAACGGTCTGTTATGATTACATCAGCCTCTGCAAGCCGCTTTTGCAGTTTGAGCGTAATGAGTTCGGCATCACCCGGACCTGCACCCGCTAATACCACCAGAGAAGAATACGCAGGTTGACTCATACCTTAAGCAGAAGTTTGTTTATTTCAACAATACAGCAGCAACAGTGGAATTGCTTGTTTCATCTACAAGGATAGCAGCTCCATTGGTATGTAACAAATCAAACGAATCATAAACCAAAGGGGCTGCTGTTTTAATAGTAGCTTTTACCACTTCATTCAGCTTTACAGCACCTTCCACCGGTTGTTGCTGCAGTGTATTCACATCGAGTTTGTAATCAATGTTGCGTACCACTGCTCTTACAAGGCGACTGTTATGCTGTAACAAATATTTATTTCCAGGTTGCAATGGCTTGTCATCGAGCCAGCAAAGGAGAACATCCAGTTCGCTGGAGACATGGGGAATATCATTTGTTTTTACAATCGAATCACCACGGCTGATATCAATATCATCGGCCAGGTGTAAAACTACTCCCTGGGGTGCAAATGCTTCTGTTACTTCTGTGCCAGCCACTTCAATTTTCGACAGCGTCGTCTGTATTTGCTGCGGCAATACAGTAACGGCATCGCCTTTCCGGTAAATGCCACTTGCAATTTTTCCGGCATAGCCCCGGTAATCATGTAATTCCTCTGTCTGCGGGCGAATTACAAACTGCACCTGGAAACGTGCATCGGTAAGATTCACATCCCTGCTCAGTTCAATTTCTTCCAGAAACTGTAACAGCGGCTTACCGGTGTACCAGGGCGTATTGGATGATACATCCACAATATTATCACCCTGCAATGCACTCATGGGAATATAAGTCACTTCGGTCAGGCCCAGCTGTTGTGCCACTGCTTTGTAATCTGTTACAATTTGCTGATATACCTGCTCCGAAAAATCCACCAGGTCCATTTTGTTAATGGCCACAACTACATGTGGAATTTTCAATAGGGAAGCAATAATGGAGTGCCGCCTGGTTTGCTCCACTACTCCCTGCCGGGCATCAATGAGTACAATGATGAGACTGGCATTGCTGGCACCTGTAATCATGTTGCGGGTGTACTGCACATGGCCGGGCGCATCGGCAATGATGAACTTACGTTTGGGCGTTGTAAAATACCGGTAAGCTACATCAATGGTAATACCCTGTTCACGCTCTGCACGTAGTCCATCTGTGAGCAATGCCAGATCAATTTCACCATTGGCTTTATTTTTAGTACTGCGTTCAATGGCTTCCAACTGATCGGCCAGGATACTTTTGCTGTCGTACAGTAAACGGCCGATCAACGTACTCTTGCCATCATCCACACTTCCTGCTGTTATAAATCGTAATAAATCCATCAGAATAATTTGTTAGCTAAAGAATCAGAAATAACCGCCTTTCTTGCGGTCTTCCATTGCTGCCTCCGTTACTTTATCATCAATTCTCGTTTCGCCCCGTTCGCTGATGCGGGTGGCTTTGATTTCATTCACCACTTCATCCAGCGTCGTTGCGAGGCTTTCAACCGCTGCAGTACAGGTCATATCGCCTACCGTACGGTAACGTACTTTCTTTTTTTCGATCACATCTGTATCATCAATGGTGATAAAAGAAGAAACCGCAATCAGCTGACCCTCATGAATAAGCACTTCCCGCTCATGTGAAAAATAAATGGAAGGCAGAGGAATTTTTTCTTCTTTGATGTAGTTCCAAACATCTAACTCTGTCCAGTTACTGATGGGGAACACTCGCACATTTTCTCCTTTCTGAATCCGTCCGTTGTAAATACTCCACAACTCAGGACGCTGCAGTTTGGGTTCCCATTCACCAAAGTCATTCCGCACAGAAAAAATACGTTCTTTCGCTCTTGCTTTTTCTTCATCCCGGCGGGCGCCTCCAATACAGGCATCGAATTTAAATTCTTCAATGGTATCTAGCAGGGTATAGGTTTGCAGCCAGTTACGGCTGGCAAACTTTCCTTTAGGTTCGGTCAACTGTTTTGCTTTGATCGTATCTTCCACTTTCCGCACAATTAACTCAGCTCCCACTTCTTTAGCCAGCCAGTCACGGTACTCCAGCGCCTCCGGAAAATTATGACCTGTGTCAATATGCACTAAAGGAAAGGGAAATTTACCGGGAGCAAATGCCTTTTTTGCCAACTGCACCAGAGTAATAGAATCTTTACCACCGCTGAATAATAAAGCCGGACGTTCAAACTGGGCAGCTACTTCACGGAAAATATGAATACTTTCCGCCTCCAGCTGTTCCAGGTAATTTAACCGATATTGATTCATAAAAAATCGCCTTTAAAAGTCCACTTACCAAGTGGACTATTGAAGCCGCAAAGTAACATCAAAAAAGTCTAACGACTGTTCTTACGGCAGGGAAAATGTACGAAATCTGTCTATTCAGGAGGAAGGTTGTTCTTTTCTGCTATCCCCAGCATGCACGTGCAGGCCACATTCTTTTTTGCTGCTATCCTCCCACCACCAGCGGCCGGCCCTGAAATCTTCGCCCGGTTGCACGGCACGGGTACAGGGGGCACACCCAATGCTAACAAAGCCTTTATCATGCAGTGCATTGTAAGGAATCTGATTGGTATGAATAAACGCTTTAACTTCCTCGGTTGTCCAGTTGACAATGGGATGAAATTTGAGCACCTGGTTTGCATCATCCCACTCCAACTGTGGCATATCCTGTCGATTGGGGGAATGTTCGCTGCGGATACCGGTGATCCATACCTTATTGCCGGAAAGTGCACGTTTCAACGGTTCCACTTTCCGTATATGACAGCATTGTTTTCGGTTCTCAACAGATTCGTAAAAGCTATTGGGCCCTTTTTCTGCAACAAACTGCTGGAGGGCAAGGGTATCCGGATAAAATACAGAAACAGGTTTCCCATAGCGCTCCAGTGTTCTGCTCCAGGTTGAATAGGTTTCGGGAAACAGGCGTCCTGTATCAAGGGTAAACACTTTTATATCCAAATCGGCAGAAAAAATCAGGTGTGTAATAGCCTGATCTTCCCAACTGAAGCTGGTTGAAAATACCACCTGGCCCGGGTACAGCCGGCTGAGCGTTAACAAATCTGCTTCTGCTCCTTTACCCAGTAATTCCTGTACCTGCTGAATTTGTTGCTCACTCATATATTTAGATATTTACACCTGCCAGTTCGAGACTTTTCTGTTTCAGATTTCGGATTTCAATATCCTCAATGATCGCATCGGGCTTCAGGATCAGTGAAATGTTATTGTTCTTCCACCAATCACTTTCCATCAACTTTGTAGCATGCACTACCGCCACCAGGTATTTCCGCTCATCTTCTGCATGCCATTCTTCAATCCACTCAAATTTTTCCCGGGGAATCAGTTTCCAGTCATCAAAACTAATATAAACCTTCAGAAAAAAATCGTTGGTCAATTCGGCTGGTTGATGATGATACAATTTCTTGTACTCATACTGATAATGATAACGAAGCGCTGAAATATCGCTCAGCACCGCAGAGGCAGTGGGAAAAGAGCCGGCTCCTTTGCCATAGAAAAACTGCTTGTCAGAAAAAGAACTGGTAACCACAAAACCGTTGTATTCATTCCGGACGAAGGAAAGATGATCATCTGCTTTCACAAACTGGGGCAGCACAAAAGCAGCAACTTTTCCGTTGTTCAGCTTTTTTGCCTGTGCCACCAGTCGTACTTCCAGGTTCTTTTCCCGCCCGACAGCAGCATCACTACCCTGTATGTTCTGGATACCATTAAATAAAAGTTCACCTGGCTTGCTGATGATTCCATACGCATGGAGCAGCAGCAGTACCCACTTGTTTACGGCATCCCATCCTTCCACATCAAGGGCCGGATCGGCCTCCGCAAAACCAAGCTGTTGTGCCTGCAGCAAGGCTTGTTTAAAATCAAGCTGCTCTTCAAACATCCTGGTAAGAATGTAGTTGGTAGATCCGTTTACAATTCCTTTTACAGAATGCAGCAAATCATTATCGTAATACTCTTCGAGGTTACGGATTACCGGTATGGAAGCGCAGGCAGAAGCTTCATACAGCAGCGAGTTTCCTGTTTCCTTTTGCAACTCCAACAGTTCAGGCAAATGCTCTGCCAGCATTTTTTTACTGGCACTTACCACGTCTTTGCCGTTACGCAATGCAGTTGTTACAATCTGATAAGCCGGTTCGCTTTCATTAATTACTTCCACAATGAGATTTATTTCCGGATCGGCTAAAAGCGCTTCCCTGTCTGTTGTAAACAAATCAGCAGGAGCATTTCTCACTTTACCTGCGTCTTTTATGCAGACTTTTTTAATACGTGCCTGCAGTGAGGGTGTTTGTTGTAAAATTTTATACAATCCTTCCCCCACTACTCCAAATCCGAATAATCCGATTGTTAACTGTTTATGTGCTGACATACTTACTAAATGGTTTGTTACTTAACTCCTGTTTCAGAAAACTGTTCCAAAAAATGATGAATTGCCTGCGTGATTTTATCGTACTCCAGCAAAAAGCCATCATGCCCGTAAAAAGATTCGATGCTTTTAAACGAAGCACCCGAAATAGTTGCGGCAAGGTATTCCTGTTCATCAATCGGAAACAGGATATCGTTACTAATACCTATGACCAAAGTACGGGCCGTAATTTGTTGTAAGGCTGCTTCAATGGATACCCTTCCCCTGCCTATATTGTGTGCGTCCATGGCCTTACTTAAAAAATAATAACTGAAGGCATTGAAACGGCGGGCCAGTTTTTCGCCCTGGTAACGTTGATATGATTCACTTTTAAAATCATCGAGCAGGTCATTTGTCTCTTCAATCTGGCTGATGCCATATGCATCATAATGCCGGTAGGAGAGTAAGGCGATACTGCGTGCCACCTTCATTCCGTTTAACCCGGCCTCCGGGTGTTTGTTGCCCCAGGTAGCATCCGTTTCAATGGCCAACCGTTGCGAAGCGTTGAAGGCTATTCCCCAGGCTGAATGATATGCATTTGTAGCAATAGGTATGATATGTCTGAACAGCGATGGTTCTTCAATGGCCCACTCCAGCAATTGCTGTCCACCCATACTTCCCCCAATAGCAATATGAATTTTGCGGATTCCCAACGCTTCACGAAGAGGTTGATACGACCGGATCATATCTCTTGTTGTAAACCAGGGAAACGTATGGTAATAGGGTTCGCCTGTCAAAGGATTCACATCCAGCTGGCCCAGGCTACCGTATGCACTTCCTGGCATATTTACACAAACAATGAAATAACGTGAGGGGTCAAACAAACGGCCTTCACCAACCAATCCGGACCACCACTCCACCGGGTTGCTGTTGGCTGTGAGTGCATGAAAAATCCAGATTACATTATCACCTGCTTCATTCAAATCACCAAAGGTGTTATAAGCGAGGTGATACTCTGTGAGTAATGCGCCTGATTCCAGTCTGAAAGGCTTTGTATAAGAAAAAATCTTCGCTGCCATGGATGAAAGTTTGTAAAGCAGCGGTCAAAGAAGAAAATCAATGACCGCTGCTTTGTATTTAGCCTACCAGTTCCTTAACGAATACCTTTTCAAAAGCCTGTTCAAAATCTGCTTTGATATCGTCAATATGTTCAATACCCACACTGATCCGGATCAGGTTATCCAGCACGCCGGCAGCTGTACGTTCTTCTGCACTTAATTGCTCATGTGTGGTTGATGCCGGGTGAATGGCCAGTGTTTTAGCATCGCCCACATTGGCAAGATGGCTGACGAGTTTAATAGAATCAATAAACTTACGTCCGTTTTCAACACCACCTTTTATTCCAAACTGCAATACACCACCAAATCCGTTTGTGAGATACTTCTTTGCCAGCTCATGATAAGGACTGCTCTTCAAACCGGGATACCAAACAAATTCAACGGCAGGATGCTGTTCCAGCCATTGTGCCAGTGCCAGTGCATTGGATACATGACGCTCCACACGCAGCGATAAGGTTTCCAATCCCTGCAGCAGCAGGAAAGAATTGAACGGACTTTGGGCGGCACCATAATCACGTAAACCCTCTACCCGTGCCCGGATGGCGAAAGCGATATTGGGAAGTCCCAGCGGATTTCCTTCGCCAAACACATCCCAGAATTTGAGACCGTGGTACCCTTCACTGGCTTCTGTAAACTGAGGAAACTTGCCATTACCCCAGTTGTAGTTACCACCATCAATGATTACACCGCCGATTGTGGTTCCATGGCCGCCAATCCATTTGGTAGCTGATTCAACCACTATATTGGCTCCGTGTTTCAAAGGCTGGAACAAATAGCCACCCGCTCCAAAGGTATTATCTACAACTAACGGCAGATCATACTCTTTTGCAAGCTCAGCAAATTTTTCAAAATCTGGAATATTCAAACGGGGATTACCAATGGTTTCCAGGTAAATGGCTTTGGTGTTTTTATCAATCAACGGTACAAAGCTTTCCACAATATCGCCGTCGGCAAACCGGGCTTCTATTCCCAGGCGTTTGAATGCCACTTTAAACTGGTTATAAGTACCACCATAAAGGTACGAGGTAGTGATAAAGTTATCACCCGCCTGCAGAATGTTGTTCAGCGCCAGAAACTGTGCAGCCTGTCCGCTACCTGTTGCCAACGCGGCAACACCTCCTTCCAGTGCAGCGATGCGTTGTTCAAACACATCGGTGGTGGGGTTCATAATGCGGGTATAAATATTCCCGAATGCTTTCAGGCCAAACAGGTTTGCGGCATGCTCGCTGTTGTTAAATGCGTAGGAAGTTGTTTGGTAAATCGGAACAGCTCTTGAATTGGTTGCGGGATCAATTTGCTGGCCGGCATGCAGTTGCAATGTTTCAAAACGATAGTTGTTGCTCATGATGTAACTGGTTTAAAAAATAAAAATTGTTTGCTATGTAAGAAAAAGATTCAAAAATGTGTGGTAACCTTCCCTTAACGGGATTGGAAAAAAGTATGTATGCCTTACGGCATACAACAAATCATACAACAACAAGTAGCTGTACTGGAGAAGAAAGCTTTATAAAAAATGTTGTTGTGCATGAAAAATAAATACCCGACAAATTTAGTAGGCTTTTCTGATGATTTCAAAAAAGAAGTTGTAAAAATTTTGTCAAGCTTTTGCTGAACGGTTGTTTGTTTCATCCTGATAATATTACTTTTTTTTACTCTTCAACAAACCTTACCAAGAGAAGCTTACCGGGAGCTGATGGCTGAGATACCAGCAACAAAAAAGCCCGCCCGATAAAATCAGACGAGCTTTTGATTATTTACAATTTCGTTTATCAAAGCTTAAAATCTGACTTATCTTACCACATACAGTGGATGGAATTGGCACCTTTTCCGGAATGAACCCGGAGAGGTTGTCAAGGCGTCGCAGGGCCATTACCCTCAGCCTTTCTTGATAAGTGATCCCGCTATGCGGGTGTAAAGAACTGGTGCAAATGTAGAGTTTTGATTTTGAAAACTCCAAATGAATTTTAAAAAATATTTTTATGCCACAGCTTTTTCCTCACGTGCAACAAGGAGTGCCGCCAGTAACGATGGTATCAATGTTGAGTACGCATCAAGACGATTCAACTCCTCGTTCGAAACAGGAATGGTAGCTGTAAAACGGTGAGCCGGCAGGTTATCTTCCTGCAGAATGACCTTCAACTGTTGCGTGGCATCAACTGTAAAATGGTAGTGATGATTGTCGGAAGTGGTAGCTGTTCCATTTCGCATTTTTCCATCTTCATAAAAGATCTTACCCAGAATGAAACCATATTCATTGCGTAAGAGGCGAAACAAACGGTTGAAAGCCTTGCGCCCAATGAATATACTGCGCCGGAAGGTGGTTCCTTCCAAACGGAAGCTTTGTGTTGATTCACTTAATTTAAGCTGGAAATGATGCTGATTGCTTCCATCCTCCAGCAACAATGGAATTACATTGTAAACTGTTCCCTTCATATGTTTTGGTTTGTGGAAATTGGATGGGTTCGTAAGAATCAGAAAGTTAAATTCAATTTCATGATTGCAAAAAAATTGTTATGTCCATTTTTCCACATATTAAAAACTTAACATTGGAGGCAACCAAAATCCACTACCGATTGTTAGTAAATAACAGAAATACCTCCCCCTATCATAACTAAGTTTACTTGTAATTTCGTAGCATGTCAAAAAAGGACGTAGTTGAGAAGCAGGAACAGATAGCCGGACTTGATACTATTGAAGTAACCGGTGCCCGTGAGCATAATTTAAAAAATATTGACCTGTCCATTCCCAAAAACCAATTGGTCGTAATTACAGGCATCAGCGGCAGCGGTAAATCCTCACTTGCATTTGATACCATTTATGCCGAAGGGCAGCGCCGTTATATGGAAACATTTGGTGCCTACGCCCGGCAATTTGTGGGTTCTATGGAACGGCCGGATGTAGATAAAATCACCGGCTTGTCACCTGTCATTTCCATCGAACAGAAAACAACCAATAAAAATCCACGCTCGACGGTAGGAACCATTACGGAAGTATACGACTTCATGCGATTGCTTTATGCACGCACGGGTGAAGCCTATTCCTATAATACCGGTAAAAAAATGGTTAAATGGAGTGAGGAGGAAATTGTTGAGAATCTGTTTGATCGGTTTCAGGGTGAAAAAATTTCCTTGCTGGCCCCATTGGTAAGGGGAAGAAAAGGGCACTACCGGGAACTTTTTGAAGAAATCCGTAAAAAAGGATTTGTAAAAGTAAGAGTGGATGGAGAGATTAAAGACCTGGTTCCGAAGATGCAGGTAGACCGCTACAAAATACACGACATTGAAGTGGTCATTGACCGTTTGAAAGTGAGTGATGAATTCAGGGTACGCATCAGTCAGAGTGTACAGCAAACATTGAAACTAGGTAAAGAGCTGATGTTTACTGATACAGAAAGCAGCGGTGTTGTTTCATATTCCAAACAACTCATGTGTGAAGATACCGGTCTGAGCTATGAAGAACCATCACCCAATGCATTTTCATTTAACTCACCGTATGGAGCCTGCCCTGATTGTAAAGGATTGGGAAACGTATACCATGTATCAATGGATGCCTTGCTTCCTGATTCTTCATTATCCATCAATGAAGGTGGATTGAAACCATTGGGTGAAGAACGTGATTCTTATTTCTTCAAACAAGTGCAGCAGCTGGCCAAAAAACATAAATTTTCGCTGGATCAACCTATCAAAGAACTACCTGCTGCGGCCTTAAATTTAATCTTATACGGAAACAAAGAAGGTGGTGAAATAGCCGATCCTGAATTTGAATCCTCTTCTTCGGCTGATCAACAGGGGGAGTTTGAAGGCGTCATCAATCAATTAAAGCGCTGGTTC
This sequence comes from Chitinophaga pinensis, assembly GCA_943368955.1. Lineage (GTDB taxonomy): Bacteria > Bacteroidota > Bacteroidia > Chitinophagales > Chitinophagaceae > Lacibacter > Lacibacter pinensis_A. The sequence continues at coordinate 629,022 of CALRLY020000001.1, read as the reverse complement.
AGCAGCAGTACCAGTGAAGCTGTACAGAACTGGGCAGAAGGCTTTATGGAGCTTACGGACTGTCCGGCCTGTAAAGGAGCACGGCTTAAAAAAGAAAGTCTGTGGTTCAAAATTGAAGACCGGAATATTGCTGAACTAAGCAATATGAACCTCGATAACCTGGCTGCGTGGTTTGACGGACTGGAGTTACGAATCAGCAAAAAACAGGCCGTTATTGCGAAAGATGTGCTGAAAGAAATCAGGGAACGATTGCAGTTTCTGCTGAATGTGGGGCTCTCCTATCTAACGCTCAACCGCAGTTCCCGCACGCTCAGCGGTGGCGAAAGTCAGCGCATCAGGCTGGCAACACAAATCGGCTCTCAACTGCAGGGCATAACCTATATACTTGATGAACCCAGCATCGGACTTCATCAACGGGATAATCACCGCTTAATCGAAGCTCTAAAGCACCTGAAGGAAATCGGAAACAGTGTATTGGTGGTGGAGCATGACAAAGACATTATGCTTGCTGCTGATTACATCATTGATATCGGACCCAAAGCAGGGAAGCATGGCGGACAGGTAGTAACCGCCGGAACACCCGCAACAATTCTTGCTTCTGCAACTGAAACAGCCGCTTACCTCAATGGAAAAAAGAAGATTGAAATACCTTCAGAACGCAGGAAAGGAAACGGGAATATACTGGAATTGAAAGGTGCCAGCGGCAACAACCTGCGTACTGTAAACGTACGCTTTCCGCTGGGGAAATTGATTGTTGTTACAGGTGTGAGTGGCAGCGGCAAAAGCACACTCATTAATGAAACGCTGTACCCGTTGCTTAGCAAACATTGCTACAACTCACGTATCAGTCCGCTGCCATATAAAAGCATCAAAGGTCTTGAGCATATTGATAAGGTCATTGAAATTGATCAATCGCCTATTGGCCGCACACCCCGCAGCAATCCTGCCACTTATTGTGGTTTTTTCACAGAAATACGCCAGATGTTTGCCGCCATTCCGGAAGCAAAAATCAGGGGCTACAATGCCGGTAGATTTTCTTTTAACGTAAAGACTGGGCGTTGTGATTTATGTGAAGGAGGAGGTATGCGTGTCATTGAAATGAACTTTCTACCCGATGTATATGTTCACTGCGAAAAATGTAATGGCAAGCGCTATAACCGGGAAACACTTGAAATCCGCTACAAAGGAAAGTCCATTGCTGATGTGCTGAATATGACCGTAGAAGAAGCTTGTGAGTTTTTCAAGCCGGTACCTTATCTCTATCGAAAGATCAAGGTGCTCGAAGAAGTTGGTCTGGGTTATATTACACTCGGACAAAGTGCTGTTACGCTCAGTGGCGGAGAAGCACAGCGGATTAAACTATCGACCGAACTGGCAAAAAAAGATACCGGCAAAACCTTTTATATCCTGGACGAACCTACAACCGGACTTCATTTTCAGGATATCAAACAATTACTGAATGTTCTTCAGAAACTGGCCGACCGTGGTAATACTGTATTGGTGATTGAGCATAATATGGATGTCATTAAAGTTGCTGATCACATTATTGACATCGGACCCGAAGGGGGCGATGGTGGTGGTGAAATTTTATTTGAAGGCACACCAGAAGCGCTGCTTTCCTGCAAAAGCAGTCATACAGCCACCTACCTGAAAGCGGAAATGCAGTAAAAAAATTACCCCCGGCAACACCGGGGGATCATTTTTGTATAGAGTACGGACCAAGAAAAAAAGTCACTGCATGTAATAAATATTATGTCTTCGGTTCTCTCAGTATTTCACAGGAATGTGGATTGTAAGAGATAGGGTACGGACTAACGTTGCATTCATACGTGACTTAAAAGAACGTTTACATGTATAATTTCTTTTTATAGATATAGAATAACACGTACAGGATTACCAATCCTATACGAAGCGCCCATAAAGTAATTTCGGGATTTGTTTTCTGGCTTTGGGTTTTCATGATAAAGGGTTTGGATTATTAGGATTAGGGTGGATTCAATCATCAGAAATATTGCGGACATCGCAAGGAATTCTTATTCCGGAACCAGTCGGCATATACATCTCCAATCTTCCATGTCAACCGGAAGGTGCTGGAATAATAAGAATCGTTACGCCTGGGATTTCCTCTCGGACGACCAATGCGGTAAGGTGTATAACCGGGGGTATTGGAAGGATAAAAGGAACTGGGATTTGCCATTACCTTCGCAATCGCTGCCTGGCTGGGTGTTAAATAAATATCAAATAGTGCCGGGTTAATATACCGGTTACTTACATCGTCAATATAATCTGTTCCGGTTACACGGTGAATGAGTTCAATACCGAACGTAAGCCGTTCTGTAATATCATATTTGATACCAATCCCCATTGGTATGTTATAAGAAACAAGACTGTATTCGGGAATTCCGGTTTCTGCCATACCTTGACCTTCCAGGCGCAACGGCTTCAGGTCGATCCAGGTTTCACTACCGTTCGGATTGGTATAAAGTCCCTGTGGATTAAATCTGAACAGTCCTACTCCGCCGATGAGATAAGGCCGGAAGCGTGGCAAACCCCAACCGTTTCGCATGCTGAGAAATGCTGTAGGATATAGTTCAATACCAACATACGCTTCATACAACGGGGAACGAAATGTTATGTTTCTGAATTTTCTTGCCTGCTCATAAGAAAGGGGAGTAGGATTATCACGTTGGCGGATCAAACGATCATCACCCTCCATTTCGCCGATATTGGCAGCTAAGCGGAAGCCAATCCACTCAGAAGGATAGTACGAGGCAGAAATACCGCCTATAACATTCGTAACGGGTATGTTTGTATCCTTTGGACCTACAGTTCCTTTTCCCCGGTTACCACCAAGATCACCCAAAAAGTTCATGGGACCTACATTCAAGCCAATTTCAAATCTTGAATTAGAAGTGGAAAGACCGATTTGTGCGAAGGATGCATTCGATAGCAGTATCGAAAGAAAAAAACCGTACAGCGGCATGTATGTACGAATTCTCATGGATCTCAGGGTTTGGTTTTTCACGTAATGATTAATTGGATATTGTAGAACAATATTAATTAAGATATCTTGTCCGTCAAAATTTTTTCTAGGAGAAAACCCTTAATTTCCTTGATACACAAGGGTTTCAGGAAGATTTACGATAGCAGAATCGTAATTCTACTCTGTGTTTTTGAGATCACTCAGCATTTCAATATGCTCGATACCATCTTCCAGGTACACCTTGCTCACCTGCTTGAAGCCCAGTGATTCATAAAATCCCTTCAAATACAATTGTGCACCAATTTTCACTTCCGCTGCACCAAACAATTCCTTGCTTTGCTGGAGTGCCCGTTGCATCAGTTCTTTTCCGGCACCTGTATTACGGGCATCGGCATGGGTTACTACACGGCCGATAGACATTTGATCGTAAGATACCCCCGGAGGCAATAAGCGGCAATAAGCCATTAATCCCCCCGACTCATTCCAGCCCATAAGGTGCCATGCTTGCAGATCTTTTTCATCCGTATCGAGATATAAACAGTTTTGCTCTATCACGAATACTTCGTTCCGCAAGTTGAGAATCCTGTATAATTCAAATGGAGTTAATGCATCAAAAAAACGCAGGGTCCAAGTAAGTTGAGATGCCATTTTAATAGTTGTATTTATCAGTCCACAATTGCTTTAAGAAACGACGCATTTCCTCTTCCCTCGCATTTTTTCCCGGCTCGTACAGTTTGGTGCCTGCCAAGGGATCCGGTAAAAACTCCTGTTTCACAAAATTACCGGAGTAGTCGTGTGCATACTGGTATTCTTTGCCATAATTCAGGCTCTTCATAAGACCAGTAGGTGCATTCCGCAAATGAAGCGGAACCGGCAAATCACCTGTTGCACGAACTTTGGCCAACGCTGCATCAATGGCAAGATACGAAGCATTGCTTTTGGGAGAAGTTGCCAGATACACCACACATTGCGACAAAATGATCCTTGCCTCCGGGTTCCCGATTTTGACAACCGCATCAAAGGTTGCATTGGCCAGTAATAACGCATTTGGGTTGGCGTTTCCAATATCTTCACTCGCAAGTATTACCATGCGCCGGGCAATAAACTTCACATCCTCTCCGCCTTCCAGCATGCGGGCCAGCCAGTACACAGCAGCATTGGGATCACTACCACGGATTGATTTGATAAATGCCGAAATAATATCATAATGCTGTTCGCCGCTTTTATCATATAAAGCCATTTTTTGCTGTACAGTTTGCAGCACCCCTGCATCGGTTACCGTAACAGGCGAACCGGTTGCCGATTCACACACAATCTCCACCAGGTTCAATAGCCGCCGTGCATCTCCCCCGCTTAAGCGAAGCAGTGCTTCGGTTTCAAGCAGCTGCACTTGTTTCGTTTTCAGCCATTCATCTTGTTCAATTGCCTGGTTCGCCAACCGCAGCAAATCATCGCCCGACAATTCCTTCAGCACAAATACCTGGCAGCGGCTGAGTAAGGCACTGTTTACTTCAAACGATGGATTTTCAGTTGTGGCACCAATGAGGGTAATGATGCCCGTTTCCACTGCACCCAACAGGGCATCCTGCTGACCTTTATTGAAACGGTGAATTTCATCTATAAACAATATGGCTTTGTCTGATTGCTTTGCCTGTTCAATCACTTCACGAACTTCTTTCACACCGCTGCTGATGGCGCTCAGATGAAAGTAACGGGCCTTAACACTATGTGCAATGATGTTGGCGATGGTTGTTTTTCCCACACCGGGCGGCCCCCATAAAATCATACTGGGAATCTTGCCGGAAGCAATCGCACGCTGCAGAATGCTGCCCTCACCGGTAAGGTGCTGCTGACCAACCAACTGGTTCAAAGTTGTTGGCCTCATCCGTTCTGCCAAAGGAGCCTGCATGGCGGCAAGTTACAAAATGATGCAACTAGGGATTGTGTGTTTTCAGAAACAGCTCAATTTTACTGAATGCATCAGCGTAAGTAGCCGCATTCCAGTCGCCATGACCACCGGAAGGATAAAACACATACTGATGTGTAACACCCACGGCTACTAACCGGTCACGCAGCAATATAGATTGTGAGGGAGGAACCACCACATCTGCTCCACCCTGCAGAATGATCGTGGGCGGACTGCCCGCAACCGCAAAGGTGAGAGGAGACGACTGCTGGTATAATGTTGGGTTGAACGCCGGCGTGGTACCTGTTACGTTTAACAGGAGAATAGGAACCAGAAAAGAAGGTGGGTTGTTGTAAAACTGTGTTAGTTCTGTGGGACCAAAAAAATCAACCACCGCTTTAATTTTTACCGGCGAGGTATATTTATAAGATTGGAGCAATGCCAGATGGCCGCCTGCACTGGCACCAGCCATAGCAAACCGATCAGATATTTTGTACTCACTCCGCTTGCTGTAGATAAACTCCACGCACTTTTTTACATCCTCTTCCTGGGCCGGGAATAAATTCACACCATTTCCTGCCAGGCGGTAATTGATATTGAAAATTGCATAATTGGGTAGCCTCCGCTTCAAGGTATCTACGAACGAAGCAAAGTCAGCTTTATCTCCTTCAGACCAACCACCACCATGTATCATAATTAACACAGGCGTATTGGCTTCACTGCGATTAGCAGGCAGGTACACGTCCATGATATTACGGGCATTGGTACCATAACTGACGTTCAGTAGGGTTTTTGCTGTAATGGACCCCGGCTGATCCTTCTTTTTACAGCCTGCAACTACAACAATCAGCAGTAGCGACCAGATTACCTGCTTCATACTTGAATTGGTTTTTGTAAAAACGACAGGAAACGGATTGTATTGTACCGCTCAAGAAGGCTCATCAGTTTGCTTTACAAACAGATGAGCATTTTGCTTCAACAAGCGAAAGGTGGTGAACACATGATAGCCCAGGAGCAGCGCATACAAAAACAAAGCCCAGATCATATAATGCATCATTTTCAGCAACATGCCTGTGGGGAGCGGATTGGCCGCACCCTGCATGGTAGCTACCTGGTTGACCTGTTCCTGCATCAGCTGCGGGTTTGTTTGCACAGTAATGAAAGACAATGCTATCTGCACCACAAAAACAAGCGAAACATATCCATTCACTTTAATAAAATCCTTGAACCCGGGCCTGAATGTATTACCCTGCTGTATACCTCTTTGCAAAAACTGAAAACTGGTAAAACTATACAAGACCACTGCCACCACAATAAAAACAGAAAGCAATAAAGCAGGGTTTGCCAATGCAATCAGCAACGCAAACAAAGAAGCAAAGCCCAATAAACCTGCTGTAATAATCAACAGGTAACTTATGATACGGTACAACATACGTTTTATTTCGAAGTTTATTTCAGATCCAGTTTGATCTGCAGTTCTTCAAACTGTTTGGTATCAATGGCCGCCGGTGCATCGAGCATGACATCACGTCCCGAATTGTTTTTGGGGAAGGCAATAAAATCCCGGATGCTTTCGCTTCCACCGAGGATGGAACATAAACGGTCGAAGCCAAAGGCAATACCACCATGCGGCGGTGCCCCATATTCAAAGGCGCCCAGTAAAAAGCCGAACTTGTGTTGCTGCTCTTCAGCATTCATACCCAACGCTTCAAACATTTTTTCCTGCAGCTCCCGCTGGAAGATACGGATGGACCCCCCACCAATTTCATTCCCGTTCAACACCATGTCGTATGCGTTGGCCTTGATGTTGGCGTAGGGATGTTCCAGGTACTTATCCAGGTCTTCCACTTTGGGACTGTTGCTGATCATGGTTTGAATATGATCGGGCTTGGGACTGGTAAACGGATGATGCCGTGCCACCCAGCGGCCGGCTCCACCACCGTCCTGGTCTTCCTGTGCAAACTCAAACAACGGGAAGTCGAGCACCCACAGTAATTTAAATTCATCTTTCCTGCGCAAGCCCAACCGCTCACCCATTTCCAACCGCAGTTCGCTGATGGCCTTGCGGGTGCGTTCTTCTGCACCTGCCAGGATCAGCACCAGGTCGCCCTGTTGTGCACCCGCAGCATCGGCTATGGCTTTCAGCCGGGCTTCATTGTAAAATTTATCAACGCTGCTTTTATACGTTCCATCGGTGTTGCACTTGATGAACACCAGTCCCTTCATGCCGATCTGCGGACGCTTCACCCACTCTGTGAGTTCATCGGTTTGCTTGCGGCTGTATTCACTGCAACCGGGCACCGCAATGGCCACAACGGTTTCGGCTTCGTCAAATACCTTAAAATCGGCTCCATCAATCAATGCTGAAACAGACGTTTTGTGAGCAAACGTATGGGCAGGGAATTTCAGGTTGCACACCTTCATGCCAAAGCGGATGTCGGGCTTGTCGTTACCATATTGCCACATCGCTTCTTCCCAGGTCATCCGTTCCACCGCTTCTGTATAATCAATCCCCTTTACTTCTTTGAAAATGGATTTGATCATCCCTTCAAACATGTTCAGAATATCTTCCTGTTCCACGAAGGCCATTTCACAGTCGATCTGTGTAAACTCCGGCTGACGGTCGGCCCGCAGGTCTTCATCCCGGAAACACTTAACAACCTGGTAGTAACGATCATAGCCGCTTACCATCAGCAGTTGCTTAAATGTTTGTGGCGATTGCGGCAGTGCATAAAACTGTCCGGGGTTCATGCGGCTGGGCACTACAAAGTCACGTGCTCCTTCGGGAGTGGATTTAATCAAAAACGGGGTTTCAATATCCATAAACCCGTTTTGATGAAGATAATTGCGTGCTGCCCGGTTAACGGCATACCGCAGTTCTATATTTTTTTTCACTGCATTGCGGCGTAAGTCGAGATAGCGGTATTTCATCCGCAAATCATCGCCACCATCGGTATCATCCTGGATGGTGAAAGGAGGAACCGCCGATTTATTGAGAATGGTAAAAGATTGCACCAGCAGCTCCACCTCACCAGTGGGAAGATTGGAATTCTTATTGCTGCGCTCACTAACTGTGCCGGTCACCTGTAGCACAAACTCCCGTCCCAGCGGTTGCTGATCCAGCTCTTTATTCAGTTCCTCTCCAAACAGCAGTTGTGTAATGCCGTAACGGTCACGCAAATCCACAAATGTAATGCTGCCGAATTTTCGAACGGTTTGCACCCAGCCGGCAAGTGTGACATTAGTACCGGCATGACTCATTCTCAATTCACCACAGGTATGTGTTCTGTACATAGTAAGTTGAAAAGTTATTAAGTTGAAAAGTTGACCGGAGGTACGTTGGTTTTACTTGTTAACGATTCAACCTGTTAACGGGTTCCCAACTGTATTCCAGCGGCCGCAAAGATAATGATAAGCTGTGAAGGGGATCCTGCAGATCAGGCTGTTCGGCGGTCTTCTTCAAAATGCAACTCGTCCTGTACTGCTTCTTCGGTTTGCTGTACTACTTTTTCACGGAATGCTTTTTGAGTAAAATAGAGGAAATAATAGGTGCTCAAAATCAATAATCCAATCACAAACGGCACAACCGCCCATCCACGGGCCACTTTCCCTTCATCGGCCATATAAAATTCACCAATCATCCAGGTACAGTTGGCAAAAATCCAGAACACCACTGCCAGGTTGTGCATCAGTTCGCTGAAAATTTTCCGGGTTTGCCAGGTAATAACTAACGCTGCCAGTACGGTGGGTACAATCATAATCATACCCATTAAACGGAAGTTCAATGCCCAGGAAACATCCTTCACCAGCCAGAAAAGTATATGCAGATTTTCAATACGCCGGAACCGGGCCGGTATAGAGTAGATTACTTTATCGCTCATAATGCGTGCAGTGGTCTGGTTTGAGTGGAAACGGTAAAAATATAAAAAAGAAGGAATTTTCTGCCAAAAAAGAAGCGGGACCTGCCTGGCAGATCCCGCTTTTATCATTCACTTGTAAGTTCGTCAACTGAACATTTCCCGCACCCGTTCAAAAAATCCTTTCTCGCCTTTTTCAGGTTTGGGATGAAAATTCTGGCTTTGCTGTAACTTCTCCAGCATGGATTTTTCCTCTGAGCTGAGGTGCTGGGGTGTCCAGATGTTCACGTAAATCAACTGATCGCCTTTTTCATAACTCTGTACGGCAGGAAATCCTTTCCCTTTCAACCGGAACACTTTACCACTTTGCGTACCCGGTGGGATTTTGATTTTTGCACGCCCGTCAATGGTGGGTACTTCCACCTGGGTACCGAATACCGCATCGGGGAAGGAAATGTGCAGATCGTAGGCCACATTCAGCCCATCACGGTGCAACTGTGCGTGTGCTTCTTCTTCAATCAGCACAATTAAATCGCCTGGCATACCGCCCCGCTCTCCCATATTGCCTTTTCCGGAAATACTTAACTGCATTCCTTCCTGTACGCCGGCTGGTATATCAATTGAAATATTTTCTTCGCCATACACCCTTCCTTCACCCTTGCAGGAAGTACACTTGTTGGCAATGGTGGTTCCTTCGCCGTTGCATGCAGGACAGGTAGTTACTGTCTGCATTTGACCCAAAAAGGTATTTTGCACCCGGCGCACCTGCCCGCTGCCGCCGCAGGTGCCGCAGGTTTGCATACTGTTTTTGTCCTTGGCGCCGCTGCCGCTGCAGGTGGTGCAACTCACATATTTTTTGACCTTGATGTTTTTGGTGGTGCCTTTCGCAATTTCTTCATACGTAAGTTTAATCCGCACCCGCAGGTTGCTTCCCCGCACACCCCGGCTGCGTCCACCACCACCGCCTCTGCGCTGGCCACCACCGCCAAAGAAACTGCCGAAAATATCATCGCCGAAAATATCACCAAACTGGCTGAAGATATCATCCATGTTCATGCCCTGTCCGCTGTTGAAACCACCTCTGCCATTGCCACTTACGCCGGCATGTCCAAAACGGTCGTACTGGCTACGTTTATCCGCATCGCTCAGCACTTCATACGCTTCGGCAGCTTCTTTAAACTTTTCCTCAGCTTCTTTATTGCCGGGGTTGCGGTCGGGGTGAAACTGCATCGCCACCTTCCGGTAGGCTTTTTTAATTTCCTCGGCAGAAGCACCTTTGGCTACACCTAATATTTCGTAGTAATCTCTTTTCATGCCCCTATCCCCTAAAGGGGGACTGCTATTTTAAATTCAATTATAAAATCGAGTGGCCGTATTTCACTCCGCCCAATGGCGAAGAGGGATACCTTATTTCCCCACCACTACTTTTGCAAAGCGGATGATTTTATCATTCAGCAAATATCCTTTTTCAATTTCGTCCACCACTTTTCCTTTCAGTTCATCTGAAGGTGCGGTTATACCTGTAATTGCTTCGTGCTTATCGGCATCAAAATCCTGTCCCTTTGTTTCCATTGGTTTCAGGCCCCTGCTTTGGAGTGTGCTGCGGAGTTTGTGAAACACCAACTTCACCCCTTCTTCCACCGCTCCCTTTTTGGCCAGCTCTGCCTCGGCACGGTCGGCATCATCGAGCACTTCCAGCAGCGACAGAATGACTTCTTTACCTGCTGTTTGAATCAGTTCCAGCCGCTCCTTGCTGGTACGACGCTTGAAATTATCGAATTCCGCAAAGAGATATAAATATTTACTACGTTCTTCTTCCAGGGCTTGTTTCAGTTTTTCAAGTTCACTTTCTTCACCAATGGCCTCGTTTAAGTGGGTGGTGCCGGCCATGTTTTCATCCGTATTAAGATCTGAACTGTACAGTTCTTCTTTTTGTTCCTGCTGGGTCGTATTTTCTGCCATTTCGTACTTCGTTTTGTATGTAAAAAGGAAAAATTGTCGGCAAAGGTACATCTGTCAAGAATATTGCCAAGCCGGTAAGTGGGACAAATTGTCTTGCAACGGGGCTTTCGCCAGTTGTACCCGGGTCATCTTCGGTACCCGCCACTCCGGGGTTCCGTAGCCCGTTTTCCAAACGGGCTACCGGCTTTTGGCAGCGGCAAAGCCGGCCATTCGCCGCCCTCCGTACCGGGCAGCCGCCGGGCACACGAACCGCTATTGAACAATTGAGGATTACTACAGTTTGCGCAGGACCTGTATGGTTTTGTAATACGAAGGTGTTTCCATATATCCCAGGCAAACCTCGCACTGCTTTTCAACCGCTTCTTTCAGGTTGCTAAATTCAAACCGATCGCCCACACGGAGGCCTGCCTTATAAAAGTCGCAGATATTTGCAACGGTAAATACATTCCGGTGCAAGGTTCCCCTGCCATCTCTCCACTCAATGCCTTCTTCAAACACATCCGGATTCTGTATTTCAACCACAGCAAACGCACAGTAAAAGGCAATGATTTTTCCTTCGTAGGAAACTGCAACCCTGCGGGCAGAAGAGCAGCCGGCTGTAAGTAAGAAGAAACCCAAAAGCGCAAAAAGGAGTTTGTATTTCATAAAATGGATGTGTATGCACTTAGCGGTACACTTTTATGGCATGTTGTAACGGGGGTGTTTCCATATAACCCATGCAAACGGCACAGGTGCTGTCTTCTATCTTTTCGGTAATGGAAGCGGTAAACACATCGCCGGTTTTAATGCCGGATTGAACAAAGTCGCAATGATTCTTAACTGCAAATACATTTTTGTAAGAGGTACCCTGGCTATTCGTCCAATCGGTACCGTAATTGCTGTAAGCTGCATCCTGAATTTCAACAATATGAAAGGCGCAAAAGGAAGCCACCAGTTTCATTTTAATGGCAGGAGTTTCTTTCCCTATTTTTTCGCATTGAAAAGAAGAGGTCACCATTCCACTCACTAGCACCATCAATAAAAAGATCCGGTTCATAAACAAAGGGTTTTTTGTAAGACGCCAACAACCATCATTTCGCTGCAATCGATTGTTACCGGTTATCAATACCTTTGCCCGCTATGACTCAAGTTATTCTCAACCGCAAAATCGGCCAGCGGGTACTCACAGGCCACCCCTGGATTTTTGGAAATGAAATTAACCGTGTGGAAGGTACTGCGGTGGCAGGTGACACAGTAGAAGTGGTAACCCATGATCAGAAATTTGTAGGCCGGGGGTATTACAACCCACAATCGCAGATACAGGTTCGGTTGCTGACAAGAAACCGGGAAGAGGTTGTAAATGAGGATTTTTTCCTGCGCAAACTGCAACAGGCATGGGCCTACCGGCAGCAGCTGGGTTATGTGGAAAATTGCCGCCTGATTTTTGGCGAAGCCGATGGCTTACCACAGCTGATCATTGACAAATTCAACGATTACTTTGTATTGCAGACACTGGCGTTTGGTATTGACAAATGGAAGCCTGCCATTGTAAAAGCCATTCAGCAATTGTTTTCACCCAAGGGTATTTATGAACGCAATGATGTTCCCGTTCGTGAACTGGAAGGCCTGCAACAGCAGAAAGGATTTCTCAGTGAAGCCTTTGACACGAACATCATTATTCAGGAAAATGGGTTACACTTTCATGTAGATATTGCTAACGGACAAAAAACCGGTTATTTCCTCGATCAACAGGACAACCGCAAAGCCATTCAGCATATTGTAAAAGATGCGGATGTACTGGGAGCCTTCACCTACACCGGCACCTTTGAAATTCATGCGGCAAAGTATGGTGCAAAATCAGTTCATGGATTGGATATTTCTGAAAGCGCCATTGACATGTGCCGCAAAAATGCAGAACTGAATGAGGTGGCCGATCGTTGCCGCTTTGAATGTGTCAATGCCTTTGATGTATTAAAAACCTGGGTAAAAGAAGGAAAAAAATACGATGTGGTAATGCTGGATCCACCTTCTTTTACCAAGTCAAGAGCCACCATTCAAAAAGCCATCACGGGTTATAAAGAAATCAACCTGCGTGGTATGAAACTGGTAAAGCCCGGAGGCTTCCTGGTAACTTCTTCCTGCACCAACCTGGTACAGCCCGATCTGTTCCTTGAAATCATTCAACTGGCGGCCAAAGATGCAAGGCGTCAACTGCGGCAGGTTACCTTTCAAACACAAAGTGCCGACCACCCGATCATATGGGGCTGGGAAAACACGCATTACCTGAAATTTTTAATTGTTCAGGTCTTATAACAACAATGCCACCCGGTTGGGTGGCATTGTTGTATCAGAAACGGCTACTCAGTTGGTCGCCGTATTTGCATTAATTAAACCCCAACCATACTCTGCTGTTTTAGTGGGAAAACGACTGCTGTTCTGTTCCAGTCTGGCCAGTAATTGTGCTCTCGTGAGTGAGGGAAACCTGCTCCAAACCAGCGCTGCAATTCCAGCTGTAGTAGCTGTAGCAACGGATGACCCTCCTACCGTAGCCGGTGCATCACCGCTCATAGCCAGGGTCAGCGGTTTTTTGCCATCGGCACTGCGTTGCATGGCTACTACAAAATCAATTTGAGAACCCTTATGACATTCTGAACAGTTGGAAAAGTTGCTGCCTTCCACCACACCGGTTACGGCCTGCACTTCGCTCATAGTAGCAGGAAAGATGACACCAAACCAACCGGCGCTCCAGCCAAAAGAAGTGCCGCCTGCACAGAAAATAAGTTTTCCTTTCCCAAATGCATAACGTACCGCATCTGCAATTTGTGAATTGCTGGTGATGCGTCCCATACTCATGCTGATGATGCGTACATCGCTGCGGTTACCGGCATTGACAAATGCATCGGCAACACCTTTGTTTTCACGGCTTTCATCAATCAACACATCAGCCGCAGCCCGGCAGGTAACGAGGTTGCTGTTGTAAGCTACGCCCACCATGGCACCATCGGTTCCCCTGGGAGCAGCGCAGGCGCCAGCCATGGAGGTACCATGACCGCACCCGTCAGCAGGTGTTTCTACCGGCCCCGTTGGTATGCCAAGAAACGTTGTGCGGGGAAGTGTTACTATTTTTTCAATGGTTCGTCCTGTGGAAGATCCCTGGTTGAATGCTGAGCCAAGATTATCCTGGTCGGGACTTGTGCCCGTATCAATAATAAAAACTTTAATACCGGCCCCGGTTGATTTCGTCCATGCCTGCTGAATCCCGTGATACTGATAGTTCCAGGAGATTTTTACATTGGGGGATCCAACCGTAAAATGAACTCCACTTACAACCGATGGATCGGCTACATTACTGCCGCATCCACTGCTGCTGGTTACTCGCTGCCCAGTACGCTCCGACTGACCGGCATCATACCCCATCGGTTCAATATACCGGATCAAACCACTGGCCCTTAACTTTTGAATCGTTGCATAGCGCTCAATCACCACATCCACCACCGGCAGCACATCTTCCTTCCACACTTCCACTTCTTCCCTCTTTAAGGAAGGCTTTGCTTTACGTTCCTCTTCATAAACAATCCGCAATACCAATTCTTTTACAGAACGCCATGCTTCATCCTGAATGTTGATGGTATGCAACCGTTCATCCACATTAATCTCACCCTGGGGCTTGAACCCTATTGCAAAAATTTTGTCGGTTCGCTGACCGGCACTCCAGATTACATCATCACCGGCCGTATTCCAGTTGAACTCCGCATTTTTGGCCAATGATTTGCGGATGATGCCATCAATTTCAACAGCTGTTTTCATAGGAGGCTCAGGCTGACTCAATTCCTCCTTGGCAGCACGGTTACAGGCTGTAACAAATAACAAAAAGGCACCTACATAAAGCAGTTTTTTTCTCATATGCAACTTGGTTTAAGGCAGAAATTTACAAAGCGATTTCAAATTCTCAAACATCCGGCAACTTCTTTTCTCCACACCTTATTCCGGTTTATGCTTTAAGTGGATCAAATTTGTAATTTAGAAACAAAGAATCAACTCCATGAACAGCCGGAAAGAAAACTGGAAAGAAAGGTTACATGAAATCATTTTCGAGAACAATACTGCAGAAGGAAAACTGTTCGACATCGTTTTGCTGATTGCGATTTTCATGAGCACACTTGTGGTAATGCTCGATAGTGTTGCGTCGCTCCATGATAGGTACGGAACCTTGTTTTTATCACTTGAATGGATCTTCACCATTCTATTCAGTATTGAATTCCTGCTCCGTTTGATTTGCATTCAGCATCCCTGGAAGTATGCCCGCAGTTTCAACGGTATAATTGATCTGCTGGCTATTCTGCCAACCTATCTAAGCATTTTTGTTGCCGGATCACAGTCACTCATGGTATTGCGTGTTTTACGTTTATTACGGGTTTTCCGGATTTTCAAACTAACACATTTCCTGGGTGAAATGCGCTTTCTGGGTGCTGCGCTGCGAAACAGTTTGAAGAAAATCACCATCTTCCTTACAATCGTGCTGATGCTGGTGATTATCCTTGGGGCAATCATGTACCTGGTTGAACAGGGAGCAAACGGATTCCATAGTATTCCCGAAAGTATTTACTGGGCAATTGTAACCATCACAACGGTCGGGTATGGTGATATTTCTCCTGTTACACCATTAGGCAAGTTTGTGGCCAGCGTCATTATGTTGCTAGGCTATGGAATTATTGCAGTACCTACAGGTATCATTACCACAGAAATGGCGCAGAAACTAAAAAATAAGAAAGAAAGTCATGAAACATGCCCTTCCTGTGGCAAAGAAGGCCACGACAATGATGCCATTTATTGTAAATGGTGCGGTAGCAAAATATGACGTGTGTTGCAGTTAACGAATGTTGATATCAAAGTAGTGCGTACTTGAATTAATGAACATTTTACATTTTCAATTTACCGTCTGGAATAAAGTAGAACTTAAATAAAAAAAGGGAGACAATCACCTGTTTCGCTGAATAACCCTTCCATTCGCTCTTGAACAGCGCAAAACAATACATGCTAATTATATAACAATTCTGATAAATGGTATAACATTTACTGTTTGATCCGGAGTGATCTTTGTATAGAATTTTTTATTCACTTTTAAATTAAGAAACATGTCAAACACTCCAATCATTCCCACGCCTGTAAAAGGCATATGGGAAGAACAAAAACGTAAGTTGATTGCCAAATTTCCATCAGTAACAGAAGCTGATCTGAAGTTTGAAGAAGGGAAGAAAGAAGAAATGATGACCAGGATTCAAACCAAACTTGGTAAAACCAGAGAAGAACTGGACGCATTACTTTTGGCACTTTAATCTGAATCTGACTGAACGGGCTCATGTACGCATGAGCCCGTTTTTTTTCAGCACTGAGAAAGGTGCTGTTTATTTTTACCCACTCCACTATTCCCCTTTTTACCACCCTACATATCCTGTTGGTGGTATTTTGCTTACTCATATTTTCCTGTAAAGAATCGTATAAAACATGCATTCTGAAAACAGCAGTACATAACCCCGTATACACCGACAGAAGAATCTTCAGAGAACAGACAGACTGGTATTAACAAAATCATCCTCTCCGGCAACTACAGCCAAAAGAGGATGATTGAGTACATTGTAAAAGGTCTACTTATTTTTTACATTCACATTAACCTTTTGACCTTCAATTCTCACACCTTTTTTATCAACAGAAATCGTAGTTCCTTTTTGAGGTGGGTCTTTTACAATAAAAACTTCCTTTTTTACTTCCCTGGTTTTTTCCGTGCAGGACAAGAATGGAATAAGTGCCAGAAAGAACATCAAAACAATATTCTTTTTCATAACTAATAAATTGAATTGATTAACAGTAGATAAGCGCCGTTACCGATTTTCATTCCAGGAGAACCAGTACAGGCATCAGAACTACCATCAGCTTATTTTTTTCTACAGCCTGTAACCAACAGATAATCCAAAGCCCGTATTTTTAAAAGAAGACCGGTCATTGACTTTACTCTCATACTCTGGATTAATTTTGATAAATCCCATTTGTGCGTTCAGCTGCACTGATACTTTGTTACGCATCTCATAGCCAAACAACAGGTTACCCCCTGCATCAAATGATCTGTAATAAACCGCAGTAACAGGATCCGTTACCCGTACGGTGTTTTTGAATTCTAAATCCAGATTCTGATTCAATGGACCAGTAATGTTCTTAATAGTTCCACCTACACCCCAGGCAACATAGGGACCAAATCCCATTACCAGATGTCCTTTTCCCAACATAGGTTTATACAAAAGACTGAATGGGATTTCTACATAAGAAATCCGCACCGTTCCTTTTAACGGTAATCCGGAAAAATCCTGGTCACTCTTTGTCCCCTTCACAGAATAAAGAACACCTGATTGGATATAGAAATCCTGCACAATGGGGAAGGCTGCAGTAAAACCTGCATGATAAGCAGTGATCATGTCATTCTTTAATTGATTTCCACTCACATCTTTCCCGTTTACATTCTGAAAGTTTACACCACCCCGAATCCCCCATTCAACACCTCTTTTCTCCTGGGCCTGAGAAATAAAAACACATACAACCATTGCGGTTACAATACCAATACTCTTTTTCACCTGAATCTCCTTTTTTTTAGTTTAATGAATCATCGATGTCTGTCTGATACTATTTAAAGAATCAACCTTTTAAATTCGGTATTATCTGCCATTCATTTTATTAGCTTCTTTGGCAGCATCTGCTTTCATTTTTTCATTCGCCGTAATCAGAAACTCAACCCGGCGGTTTTGAGTTCGCCCTTCATCGGTATCGTTCGAATACTTGGGAAATGATTCTCCAAAACCAATAATAGTAAGCCGTGAAGGAGAAAGCACATCACGTGAATTTGTCATTCCAATACCTGCCAGGTAATTTGCAACGGCTGACGCACGGCGTTCTGATAAACTTTGATTGTATGCATTTGATCCTTTACTATCGGTATGTCCCTGTATTTCAATATTTGTATCCGGATACTTTTTAAGCACATCAATTAATTTATCCAGATTCGTTTGAGCAGTGGCAGAAAGCCTGGATTCGTCAAACCCAAATAAAATTTTGCTACTGAATTCTATTTGGATTCCTTCTCCAACCCTTATTACGTTAGCATCGGGAATTTCTTTTTTAATCTCCTCAGCCTGTTTATCCATTTCCCGTCCTATTACTGCCCCCGCAACACCACCCACAGTTGCACCAATGATGGTACCAAGCGCAGTATTACCGGCAGCCTTACCAATAACAGCACCTACTGCTGCCCCTCCAGCTGTTCCAATAACCGCTCCTTTTTGTGATTTATTCCAGGTTTGACATCCCATTAATAAAAGAAAAAACAGGAAAAATGCGGCAAGTATGTTCTTAATCTTTTTCATTGTTATATAAATTATGTGTTAAAAATTAGTAGCGTCCTTTATCAGACCAACTCCTGCAGATTTTTGCATTTTCTATCTTTTAATTGGTTTATAAAACCGAAGCGCCTGTGGCATGTATGTTTTAATTTTCGCAATCCTGTTTTCATCAGATGGGTGAGAACTTAAAAATTCGGGTGGTTGCCCACCTCCGGCAGCCATCATACGCTCCCAGAAAGGAATCGCTTCCTGAGGGTTATAGCCACCCATTGCAGAAAAATAAAGTCCGTACTGATCGGCTTCCTCCTCTTCTTTACGGGAGAAAGGCAAAATTCCGCCAACAGTACTTCCAATGCCATATGCAGTCATAAACAAATTCTGTGTTTCTGTGGGTTTATTAGCTAAGGCCACCTGTAATGCCATGCCGCCAAACTGTTGAAGCAAAGCCTGGCTCATCCGTTCACTGCCATGTTGAGCCACTGCATGTGCTATTTCATGACCAATTACAATTGCCAGACCTGCTTCATTTTTTGAAATGGGCAACAAGCCCGTATACACCACCACTTTACCCCCAGGCATGCACCAGGCATTGGCTTCTTTGTTATCAATCAGGTTAAACTCCCATTGAAAGCCATCCAACACTACTGATTGACCTTTATTATCATAATACGTTTGTATTGCTACAGCAATGCGCCTTCCTACACGTTGTACCATTTCAGCGTCCTTATTTACATTGGCATAAACGACTTTGTTTTCAGTCAAAAATGTTTTATACTCCTGACTGGCCATTGCCTGTAATTCTGGTTCCGAAACAAGGCTTAGCTGTTTACGCCCAGTTACCAGGTTTTCTGTACAACCCATTAATAACCCCACAAACAGGAGGAGAATTATTTGTTTCATAACATAGATTTTAACAACAAGAAAAAAGACGTTCACCTACAAACAGGTTGAACCAATAAGATGGGATGCTACTGAATCAATCTGTACGTAGCTGTTACAAATTTCCGACAGACAACAAGGTCTTTTGTTACATAATTGAATCAAATTCTTATAATATTCAATGGTTTTATCTGAACTGATCAATCGTAAAGCTGCATGACACAAAAGAATCACTCCGAAAATCTTTTTCTACTATGAAGCAGGTCTTTTAACTTTTTTTGAAATTACATTCATGTAAACGCAAATGCAGTTACTATTTTCTTTATATAAAGAGAGCTGGTATTGGCACATAAGCAACTAAACGGAGATAACGCTTACAACTAAAATAAAGAGTGATTTAACTGAAAAGCTGAAACAAAAATCAAAGTTCCTTCGTGCAATAAACAGTCTGTATCAGAATTTTAATCATACAATCTAAATAAAGAAGAAAAACATGTGCCCGCCGGAATCGGAGAGAAAGAAGTAACACGTACGTTCTGGCAAAAAGGCTGATATCTGCTCTTTCTTAGATATCAACTCTATAAGGACGCAAGTACACAATAAAGAGAACTGGTTTCTATAAAAGATACCGGTCTTTTACTCAATCTGTTTAATTAAATCAAGCACTTATTCCTAAATGAAAAGAGTCCCTTACGGGACTCTTTCTTTTTAACAGGTCAATCCATACTCTATATAAACGCTGAGATAAGCCTATTTAAAAAAGGTCAGTAAAAGAGGATTTTTTTGGAGCCCCTGGAAAGGGGCTCCGCAAAGAATCCGTACCCTAAGAAAAATTTATACACATTGTGTTTCAGTAAGAATCATTATTTGATAAAACGGCTTGTCGTGCGGTTCGTACCATCAATCACTTCAAGAATGTACATTCCGTTACCTGATGCTGCATTTACATCCAGACTGATCAGGTTCATACCTTTAGCAGTTGCAATTGCTTTTGCTGTGATCGTTCTGCCATTCATATCGTAGATACGAACCTGGATCTGTGTATTTTCTGCTTTGTAAGAAAAAGCAACCTGGTTACCGGAAGGATTCCCAAGAATTTTGAGCAGGCTTTGAGCAGAACCTCCTGTTTGGAAAGACAGCACTTTTGAATAACTGATCGTACCGTTTTTATCAACCAACTTCAGGCGGTAAACTGAATGTGAAGACTGAAGTGTTTCCTTAAAATTGTAGATTTCAGTTCCGGTCTTTTCCGTTGGGAAAATCATGGCAGCTTTTACAAAATCACGACCATTGCTGCTTTTTTCCAGTTCATAATAATCAGCATCTTCATTCGAAGCAACGGTCCAGCTTAAAAGAACTTTTTCGTTGGCTACGTTACCGGTAAAACTCATCAGTTTCACAGGCAGGCTGGAAGGAAGATCATATTGAAAATCACGGAACCAGATGGAATACATGCGTGGATCAGAGGATGCAGATCCGTTTGTAACACCGCCCATACGTAAAAGAACAGTACCGGTATTTGTATAATGAACAGTAGCCATTACACGGGTTGCATTTGTATCAACACCACTGTAGGTAGCAGAGGGTCCCCGGAAAGTAGTACCCATTACAGTTGATGCAGGAATAAAATCTGATACTGTCAGCTGAGTATTGGTTTCAACCTTAAAAGAGGCTGGCCGGTAAAAGGAAACAAATTCACGCAGGTTTCCACCATTGCCATCAATATCAAGAGCGGAGATATCAAACTCACTCACAAGCGCATTGATACCGTTTGATTTATTTACAAATTTCACTTCAAACTCTATCCAATAGTTTATGCCTGAGCTTATGGTTGACCCGGCTGAACCGTAACGGATTTGGGGTTGAAGTGCTTTTGAAAAACCGGTTGTAGTAAGGTCAATGGTAGAAAGTGCTACCTGGCTGTGTGAGCGTCTTTTAATAGTTACATGTGCATCAAGATCAGGGCTTACCGAAGGAAACAGGTATACGGCACCGTCAGCGCCATTACTACCAGAAACCAGCAAAGGATTGGTAAACGCAAATTCAGTAATTTGAGAAGAAGTGGTTGTGGTGAATACAACCAGGGTTGTACATGCAAGTACAAACGATTTCAAAAAGGGTACAATTTGTTTCATTTCTTAGGGTTTGAATAAAAAAAAAGTTGATTCAATGGCCCACAGAAATACTGGAATTAAATTGGCTTACCGAAGGATTGGAATTTGTGATATAAAAATGCCGTAGCTCTAAACACATTTAGAGGAATTGGATCATCACTTTCCAGAGGATTGGATAACACAAATAAAGATGAAAACTGATCCGGGAATAAACAATACGACAGGGAAAGTCCTGAAAGGAGACATTCTTTGGGTACGGTCTATAAACGGATTGATTTTGTCGGTAGGATAACTGAATTGGACCGTAAAATTACTGTGTAGTTTTTATTCATGCAAGCATTTTTCAATATTTTTTTTTAATTTCTTTTACGTATGTCTTGAAAAAATATACTAATTATATTATAATCAACTACTTAGATAACACTAAATATTTAAGATCAGTTAAAATCAACTTTAGCGCCAGAAAGTAGTTTCCATCCGTTTTAAGAAAAAACTTTGCATTCAAAAAGAATAAAATGTACTTTTTGTGTTTGCAATCCATGAACATTAATACTCACATACAGGACAAACTCGCTATTTTATTCATTTTTAAACTCAAACCGGTATGCAAAGCAGGACCTTATCGTTTTTAGTGATGGCGGCAACAGGCATCTTTTTACTGAGCCGTTGCATCGAAACCAGTTCTAAACAACAGCTTACCACCGACTCGTCGTTTGGAGGATATGCATCACAAGTCAGTTGGGGAGAACACCTGGTTGCCACCGGCGGTTGTGGCGATTGTCATACCCCCAAAAAAATGACCTCACTGGGACCGGTTCATGATAGTTCACTGTTGCTTTCCGGCCACCCTGCCAACTTCCCAATGCCAGAAATAGATCGGAAAATGCTGGAGGGAAAAGGCATAGCAGCCACGCAAACACTTACCTTCTGGATAGGCCCCTGGGGTGTTTCCTACGCTGCTAATTTAACGCCTGACTCAACGGGACTGCTTGCCTGGACTGAAGATCAATTTATTACTGCATTGCATGACGGAGTTGCAAAAGGCATTAAAGGCAACCGGCCGCTTCTTCCTCCCATGCCCGTAAGTGTAACAAAGAATTATACAACGGCTGAATTGAAAGCTATGTTTGCCTATCTGAAAACAATTCAACCGGTAAAAAATATCGTACCGCAACCGATGCCGCCGGTAACGCCGCCCTCTCCACCAGCCGCTGGTAACTAAGTTCAGCAGCCGGCGTAACTGCCGGTTTTTTATTTACTGCTCAGCTCTATCAATGACACTTGTCATTGCCGCACCGCAATGCAGATGTTTACCTTAGCAAGAAGGTAAACATCTGCAAAAAGCAGAAGTATGAAAAGAACAATCACTTTCATTGCTTTGCTGCTTACAATTGAGCCGTTGTGCCAGGACGCAACCGCCATTGTGAAGAAAGCTGATGACAAAATGCGAGGTTCCACTTCCTACGTGGAAATGAGCATCCATATCATTCGGCCGTCATGGAAGCGTAGTATGGAATTAAAAGCATGGACAAAAGGAAACACTTATTCCATGATTGTAATCACTGCGCCTGCGAAAGACAAAGGAATCACTTTTTTAAAACGCAATAAAGAAGTCTGGAACTGGTACCCGGTTTTGGAACGCACCATTAAACTGCCCCCCTCCATGATGAGCCAGAGCTGGATGGGTACCGATTTCACCAACGACGACCTTGTAAAAGAATCTTCCGTTGTTACAGACTATACACACACCATTGCAGGCGACACCATTTGCCAGTCACGCCCCTGTTACATGATTCAAATGATCCCCAAGCCACAGGCTGCTGTTGTTTGGGGCAAAGTGCTTGTATGTATTGACAAAACAGATTTCATGGAACTGCATTCCCGGTTTTATGATGAGGACGGCAAACTGATCAACACCATGAATGCTTATGAGCCCAAACTCATGGACGGACGATTGATTCCCACCCGTTTTGAAATGATACCGGCCGATAAAAAAAATCAGAAAACAGAAATGATCTACCGTGTCATTCAATACAACCGCCCGATAGATGACCGATTTTTTACTGTTGAAAAAATGAAAACCGTACGATGACCTGGATGTTTAAACTGGCATGGAAAAATTTATGGCGCAATAAAACCCGCACTGTCATTACGATGTCGGCCATCCTGTTTGCCGTGCTGCTTGCCGTGGTAGCAAGCAGTTTAAAAGAAGGCGTATTCGACAACCTTGTGAAAAACATGGTCAGCTTTTATTCCGGGTATGTGCAGGTGCACCAGAAAGGCTACTGGAAAGAACAGATACTGGACAACAGTTTCGAATACAAGAAATCAGTTTTGCAGACAATTGCAAACGAATCAAATGTATCAGCCGTAGCTCCACGTATTGAATCGTTTGCACTGGCTTCTTCTGCAGAAAGCACAAAAGGCTGTATGGTTGTGGGCACAGATCCGTTGCAGGAAAACCGGTTAACGCAGTTGCAGAACAAACTGATCCAGGGCAGCTATTTTGAAGCATCGGAGCAAACCGTGCTGATTGCAGAAGGATTGGCCGCCCAACTGAAAATAAACATACAAGACACCCTTGTACTGATTGGCCAGGGTTACCATGGCGCCACTGCTGCCGGAAAGTTTCAGGTAGCGGGAATTCTGCGTTTTGGTTCCCCGGCGTTGAACGACCGGATTCTTTTTCTTCCCCTTGCTGCGGCCCAGGAGTTTTATGCTGCTGAAGGCATGATCACCTCCCTGGCTTTGCAATTAAAGAATGCCGGCAACATTGCACACACACAAGCGTCACTGCAGCAAAAGTTGGGAAACGGTTATGAAGTCATGAGTTGGGGAGAAATGATGCCCGACATCCAACAACATATTGAAACAGACACCAACAATATGCAGTACGTTCAGGGAGTACTGTACCTGCTGATCTCCTTCGGCATTTTTGGCACTTTACTCATGATGATGGTGGAGCGGAAGCGGGAAATGGGCATGATGGTCGCAATTGGCATGAAAAAAACGACGCTCATGCTGGTGATGGTGATTGAATCGGTACTTACGGTTGTTACCGGTTGCATCATGGGTTTACTCATCAGCATTCCGGTCGTTCACTATTTCAGAAAATTCCCGATCAGGATCGGGGGCAACACTGCAAAAGCGTATGAACGCTTTGGATTTGAAGCCATCTTTCCCACGGCAGTGGACAGCCGGATTTTTATCAACCAGGGAGTGATTGTGCTGCTGATTGGCCTGGTCTTAGCGCTGTATCCTGTATACAAGATCATTCGTTTAAATGCTGTACAGGCGTTGAAACGATAAAATGAACAGTAATGATACCACGAATGGCATGGAGAAATATCTGGCGCAATAAATTGCGAAGCGTGGTGATCATGTGCTCTGTGGCACTGGGGTTGTTTGCCGGCATTTCAGTACTGGCGCTGTACAGGGGGATGATGAGCAGCCGGGTACGTACGGTGATTGATGAAGAAGTGGCGCATCTGCAAATCCATCACCCGCTGTTCAAAAACGATTATGCTCCCGTTTACCATCTGCCCCCGGCTAAAAACATTGCAACCGAATTAGCCGCAATACCAGAAGTGAAGGCAGTGGCAGAACGCAGCCTTGCACAAGGTATGTTGTCAACACCCACCGGAAGTACGGGCGTACAGATCATTGGTATTCATCCAGCAGTTGAACTGCATTTCTCAGGCTTGAAAGAAAAACTGAAAGAAGGCAACGGATTTACAGGAAAACAACATGAAATCATCCTTGGTTTGAAACTGGCTGAGAAGATGAAACTAAAACTCCATTCCAAACTGGTTCTGACCTTTACAGATACATCTAACAGTATTGTATCAGGCGCATTTAAAGTTGCCGGCATCTACGAAAGTCACAACACCAAACTGGATGAAGAATTGGTGTATGTAGAAAAAGAGGAACTGAATGCACTTCTCAGCACACAGGGTATGACACACGAAATTGCCATCTTACTCCGGCAGGATGATGACCTGCCTGCCGTTGCACAACAAGCAAAAGCACGATACACCGGTTTGCTTACAGAAACCTGGCAGGATCTGTCGCCGGAAACCGACCTGATGGTAAAAACTGTTGATGATTATTCGTACATCATCATGATTATCATCATGCTGGCACTTGCGTTTGGTATTATCAATACTATGCTGATGGCTGTGATTGAACGCACCCGGGAAGTTGGGATGATGACAGCTCTTGGCACCAGCCGGCTCCGCACGTTTCTGCTGGTGCTTACTGAAACGGTACTGTTGACCCTTGCAGGAACGCCCGTTGGTGTAACAGCAGGCTGGCTTGTCACAAATTATTTTCATCAAAAAGGACTCGACTTATCGGGCATGGGAAAAGAAATGATGAGCAGCTTTGGATTCCGCACGATGATCTATCCGGAGTTCCCGTCTGATAAAATTCTGAATGTATTCCTGGTTGTAGTGGGCACAGCCGTTCTTTCCAGCTTATTACCGGCACTACGGGCCTTGCGTATGAAACCAATTGATGCCTTACGGCAGTAAAACCATGACTATGACACAAACAGTAATTGATACTCATAACATCAGCAAAATTTACAACCCCGATACCATTCCGGTATATGCCATCAATGACGTGCACCTGCATATTGAACGGGGTGAGTTTACGGCACTGGTGGGGCCTTCGGGATCGGGGAAAACAACATTGCTGAATTTGATCGGGGGATTAGACCGACCAGACAAAGGAAAAATAATAATCAATGGTGTGGATATAACACAACTCAGTTCCAATGAACTCATCCGTTTCAGACTGCATAACATTGGCTTTGTGTTTCAATCCTACAATCTCATTCCGGTTTTAACAGCAAAAGAAAATGCAGAGTTTATCATGTTATTACAAGGAAAGAAAAAAAAAGAACGGGAGGAACGGGTCACGCAGCTGTTCAAACAAACAGGGCTGGAAGATAAATGGAACAGCCGGCCTTCCCAGCTTTCGGGCGGACAACAACAACGGGTGGCCGTTGCCCGGGCCCTGGCATCAAAGCCCCAGTTTGTGCTGGCCGATGAACCAACCGCCAATCTCGACTCAAAATCGGCATCCAACCTGCTCGATATTATGGCACTGCTGAATCAGGAAGAGCAGATGACATTCCTCTTCAGCACGCACGACCAGCGGGTCATTGAACGGGCACGAAGAGTTATAACATTGGTAGACGGTAAAGTTGTTTCCGATACAGCGCCATCTGACATTGCCCAACATCCAGCAAATGAGCTACAGGCAACATGAAACAGCTACTGCTGATACTGACCTTCTATTCCCTTGCATCTGTTGCACAGGACAGCAGTATGAACATACGCAAATGGGAAATCAACGGTTATGTCAAAAGCATGCAATCGGTAAGTACGACGAACAATTTAAACGATCTGCTTTCCTCGAACCTGCTGCACAACCGTATCAACACCAAATGGAAACCCAATGCAAACATCACATTAGCTGCTGAATTCAGAACACGGGTGATTTGGGGAGACGAAGTACGGCTGACGCCCGGCTATGCAGCAATGCTGCGCAACAGTAATGAATATAAAAATCTGTTTGTTACTTGGTTGCAGCAAGAACCAATTGTTGTACACACCAATACAGAACGCTTATGGATCGACTGGCAAAAAAACAGGTGGAACATCCGTGCAGGACGCCAACGGATCAATTGGGGGATTACTACAATCTGGAATCCGAATGATATTTTCAATACATATAACTTTCTTGATTTTGATTATGAAGAACGGCCGGGCAGTGATGCAGTAAAAGTCAAATACAATGTTTCAGATTTTTCAAACCTGGAAGTAGCCTATGCTGCCGGTAACCATTTGACAAAACCCGTTGCAGCAGTAAAATACGATTTCAACAAAACAGGTTACGACATTCAACTCATCGCAGGCATCTATCAAAAACGGTTTACAATCGGAGCCGGATGGGCAGGCAGTATCAGGGATGCCGGCTTTAAAGGAGAACTGCAATACTATGCCGGTAATGCAACACAAAAAGCACATTTTAATGCCGGACTTGAAACAGATTATGCGTTTCAAAACGGATGGTATCTCAACACAGGCATCTTGTATAACAACGAAGGACTGCTCAGTAACATCAATAGTTTCGACTCATTGAATTTTAAATTCACTCCCTTAAACCTGATGCCCACGAAATGGAATTTCGTTGTAACAGGTTCTAAACAAATTACACCTCTGTTTACCTGTACAACATCGCTGCTGTATGCACCGGGCACAAACCTGCTTCTGCTGTTACCATCATTCAACTACAATCTTGCCACAAACCTTGATGCAGACTTTGTATGGCAAAGCTTTTTCGCAGAGACCAGTCATTTCAAAGCCCTCAACCACCGTGCGTTTTTAAGGCTGAAACTCAGTTTCTGATCCGCCGCTACCGTTCATCGAATTCTTCGTAATCAAATCAACTCTTCCCTAACTTTAAACACAAATAACAAAAGCATGAGAAAGATTTTGTTTTTTGCTCCGGCATTTCTTTTCTGTTTATGCACCCAGGCACAACAAACACAAAAACCTGTTTTACACGGCAAGCACTGGATGGCCATTACCGGTAAACCACTGGCAGCAACAGCAGGTGCCATGATGTTTCAGCAAAAAGGAAATGCGGTGGATGCCGCTTGTGCCATGCTGGCTGCCACCTGCACGATGTGGGATGTGCTGAGCTGGGGTGGCGAAACACAGGCGTTGATTTATAATCCAAAAACAGGAAAAGTAATCGGCATCAATGCATTGGGGGTAGCGCCTACAGGAGCAACGCCGGAGTTTTACAAAAGCAAGGGTTACAATTTTCCGCCACAGTACGGACCTTTATCAGCAGTAACTCCCGGAACCTTTGGTGGTATTTGTTTAATGCTGGCGAATTATGGAAAGTTGAGTTTGAAAGATGTACTGGCCCCTGCTATGCAAATGGCTGCCGGCTATCCGATAGAAAGCTCAACTGCTAACAGCATTGAACGTCAAAAAGCATTGATCAAAGAATGGCCGTACAGTAAAAAAGTATTCCTTCCGCACGCAGGACAAAAAAGAGAAGCGCCGGAAGGTGGTGAAATTTTTGTGCAGAAAGATTTACTGGAAACCCTCACCAAACTGGTGGAGGCAGAACAACAGGCTCTCAAAAAAGGTAAGAGCCGGAAAGATGCCATCATGGCGGCCTATGACCGGTTTTACAAAGGTGATATTGCACAGGAATTTGTACGTGGCTGCCAGGAACAGGGCGGATTGATTACCATGCAGGATTTAGCCAACTGGAAACCGGTTGAAGAAGAACCGATGCAAGTGAACTACAAGGGTATTGAGGTGTACAAACTGCAGCAATGGACGCAAGGTCCCATGCTGTTGCAATCACTGAATATTCTCGAGAATTTTGATTTGAAAAGTATGGGCTTTAACAGTGCCAAATACATTCATACCTTGTATCAAACGATGAGTATGTCGTTTGCCGACAGGGATTTTTATTACGGCGATCCTGCTTTCCCTCCGGCTGAACCCATGCAGGGCTTACTGAGTAAAGACTATGCAAAGCAAAGGGCCCGGCAGATCATGTGGGAACGTAATAATGCCAATACCGGCCCCGGCGATCCTTATCCGTTTCAGAATGAAACGAATCCCTATCTGGATCTGCTGAAGAAAAGAGGATTTTCAATGGATACATCAGCACCTTCAAAAAATAATTTCATGCCCAGCCATGATGTGCGTAATAATGGTGTGGCCATTAATGAACCGGAGTATATGGAACGCTTATGGATGGGCACTACTTCTGTGGAAGCAGCCGATGAAGAAGGCTGGGTCGTTTCCATTACACCAAGTGGCGGATGGATTCCGGCCTGCATTGCAGGTAATACAGGTATTGGTATGAGTCAGCGTGGACAGAGTTTTGTGTTAGACCCAACGCTTAATCCATTTAATGTAATTGAACCCGGTAAACGCCCCCGTGTAACACTTACTCCTACCCTTGCATTAAAAAATGGCAAACCCTTTTTATCCTTTGCCGTGCAAGGTGGCGACACACAGGATCAAAACTTATTACAGTTCTTTTTGAATGTAGTGGAATTTGGAATGAATGTGCAGGAAGCCTGCGAAGCGCCGAATATCAATACCAACCAGTTATGGTTATCATTGGGTGGAGAAAAACTTGCAGATCGCAGACCAAGGCCCGGTAATCTATTATTGCATGAAGCCACACCGGAATGGGTGCGGAAAGAGTTGCGGCAAATGGGCTATCAACTTTCATTTGACGACCGCACCAGCGGACCTATCAATGCGATTTGGTTTGATTGGAAGCATGGCTCTTTCTGGGGTGGCAGCAGCAATCATGGCGATGATTACGGCATCAGTTGGTAAACAAGTTCGGTTACTGACTGAAGGTTCCGTAAAAACGCTTGCCTGTTTGTGGATGATAAGCTTCCATAAAATACCTTCCTTTTTCCAATTTCTCCAGGAGTAATTCCGGACGGGCAGCTGGTGAACGCTGCGTTAGTAATAAACGGCCATTCATATCATAAACCCGAAGCAGGTACGAACCCTTGCCAACCGGTAATCCAGGGATAAACGTTCCGGCTGGTGAACCAGGAACAATCTGTACTGGTTCCTGCTGAACAGAATTGATTGCAACAGACAGGATATCGCTGTATTCTTCCGTTCCGTTAGTATAGAATATCTTAATGCGGTAATAGTAATGAGTTTCTGCACCGGTAAACTTATCCTTATACTTGTAAAGCACACTATCTGAATCATCACTTAAAATGAGAGATACTGTTTTGAATTCTCCGCCCCGGCTTCTTCGCTGTATTTCAAAATGATCTGCCTCCCTTTGTGGAAACTTCCATTGCAGCAACACATATGTATCATGTACAACAGCAGAGAAGTCCTGCCCCTTTGCCACGCAAACAAATAGTTGAGCAATCAATACCCAGGAACAAATTCGGCAATACATAGTGGTACGATGCATAATTATAAGGCGGATATAAATTTCACCGGTTTCAGAGAATATTGAATTTATTAGCTACTTCAACTTCAACAACGAAGTTATAAAAGTTCGTTCAGATACATCGCAGTTTCATTGCTTACTGAAACGAGCCTGGTAGCGAATGCCTCCGGCAGCATCAACCGCTTCTGCATAGTAAATCCCTCTGGTCCATTTGCCTACGTCCAGTATGACTTGTAAACCAACGATTTTTTCGGAATAAACGATTCTGCCCGTTGCGTCGAAAATGCGTAACCAATAACCACTGGAAGAAACAGGTAAATGAATCCGTACCTGACTACTGGCCGGATTGGGATACAGCTCCAATTCTAGTTGCTGCGGTCCATTGAATTGATGCCGCAACTCGTGGCTGGTAACCGATTCGCCACTCATGGTAACCGCTTTGATCCGGTAATACAAAACTCCATTCTGTTGTAGCTGTAGCTGCTGATACTGATAGTTGTGAATGCCCGGCGCACGATTGCCCGGCAATTGCACCACAGCTTCATACACACCGGTTTCTGAACGCTGCTCAACTACAAACGATTCAATCAGCTCGTTGCTGGAGGCTGTCCAAGTAAGAAGCACCCCGCTGTTTTGATTTTTCAGTGAGACTTGTTCTATTTTACCGGATAACACACCGTTGATAGGTGTTATAAAATTCACATCATCTTTTCCAATTGCAATGGGATTAAACGTCAGGTTGGTACAGTTGCTGGCGTCGAAAGGCTGATACGGATTATCTGTGTTTCCTTCACGCAAAGCAATGAAGGCAATTTCTTTATATGAATCCATCAAATCAGCATTGTGCTTATTATTTCCACCACCGCTGCTCCACTTGGTTATAAACTGTGCAATAAACTCCGGATCATCAAACCCGTAATCAGGATCGGTTAAATGATAATAACCGGGGGGCCTTGTTTTGAGTGTGAAATAAATATCGAGCAGAATTGCAGTAGTGTTGGAGGGAATAGAAATTGCATTTGCACAAACAGAAGTGGAACGGTTGATATACCTCCGCTGCATGGTTTTGGTTCCCCCGGTTTTGATAGCAGCAACACGGCTGGAGGGTGAGTCAAACCCTACGGCCGGGCTTGGCCCTGTGTCGGGCCCGATAAAAGACAGATAGCTTGCATCATCCAGGCCGGGCATATAACTTGTATAACCCGCATAGTCCAGCTGGTCGGCATTGTACTGAAAGCCAAAACGCATTCCAACAAACTTCATTTGTCCGGTACTGGAACCTGTTGGGTTGCGCAATGCAATCCGGATTACAATTCTGCCACCGTTATAATTCTGATAAAAGCAATTTCCATAAATCTCGGCGCCTTGCGACAAAGCGTTTACATGGTAGCAAAACAATAATACCAGCAACAAGAGTAACTTTCTAATCATAGCGTTACATTTTAATTGTTAACTGGTCTTCGTAGGGATATGAATGAAAGCCAGGCTTTCAGGGTATGGAAAATACAGCAGCCTTATTGAGGTAATGATGGTGTTTCAAAAGGATGGATGGAACCTGTTGTTAGCCGTGACAGGAGTAAGTTACAAAGAAGAAAAGCGAAAAACAATAACGGGCATCATCTTTTCATGAAAAAGTTGATTGCCCTGTAGCGATTTAAATAAAAAATCAAAAAAATCACTTCGAAGTACCAACCTCAAACCACACAGGTTTTTGGTCATCAAAATCACCGTTGTAGTTCACAAACAGCTCTTCGCCGGCAGAAATCGTACGAACTGTTTTGATAAACATTGTTTTCTCTTCAAAATCCATAAAATATTCACAATTTGCCGGGTAGTGGTGATTGTAAATGGGAATCCAGCCAAGTGCCATTGCACATTGCAATCTGTCTTCACCCCACTCAAAAATATAATCATGCAAAGGAGTTTGATCCAGCAGGATTCTGTGTGCGGAATCCATAACAATTACCGGCGCTATTTCCACTATTGTTTCAGGCTCGAGTTCACAATCTGTGAAAACACCTTTCCCCTGTAGTTCTGACTGAGCAATATAAAGTGATGTAAGCCGCATAAATCTGTATCAAAGAAAAAAAAGTAGCACGAAACCGTCAAAAGAGAAATAACCAGGCGTAGAGAAGCAGAATCGGGCTGGTTGAAAACCTATAACTTTACACCTGTCATGCAAGAGTCTTCTGAATTTGAACTGGAGCAGGAACTTTCTCTGAAAGATCAGTTTGCCGGCCTTATAGAAACCGGAGACAAATTGGCTATACAGGAGTTTCTCAACAACCAGAACATCAGTGATGTAGCTGAGCTGATTGATGAGTTCCCTGATTATTCCAGCCAGATACTTGCCAGCATGAGCACCCACCGGGCTGTAGGTGTGTTTAAAATTCTGGATATAGCAGCACAAAAGCAGATTATCCTGGAACTGCCGCCCAATAAAACAGCCGAACTGCTCAATGAACTTCCTGCCGACGACCGGACTTCTTTTCTGGAAGAATTACCCGCCAATGCAGTAAGAGAGTTAATCAAGTTATTGAACCCCGAGGAAAGAAAAGTTACCCTGTCGTTGCTGGGGTACCCCGAAAATAGTATAGGACGATTGATGACTCCGGATTATGTGTACGTATACCCCTACAATACCATTGAAGAGGCGTTCGCTACCATCCGGAAATACGGGAAAGACAGTGAAACAATCAATGTCATTTATGTAATTGACGAGCAGGGAGAACTCATTGATGATATCCGGATACGTGATTTTATTCTGAACCCTCCCGATAAAAGAGTGGAAGAACTGATCGACGGGCGCTTCATTGCCTTGCACCCGGAAGATGACCAGGAAACAGCAAATGAGGTGTTTAAAATGAATAACCGGGATGCGCTACCGGTCGTGAATGCATCCAATAAATTGCTGGGCATTGTTACCATTGACGACGTATTGTGGGTTGCCAATGAAGAATTCAGCGAAGACATGCAAAAAATGGGTGGAACGGAAGCGCTGGACGAACCTTATATTGAAACTCCAATTTTTAAGTTGTTTAAAAAGCGGGTTGTGTGGCTTATCATCCTTTTTTTTGGCGAACTCATTACCATCAGTGCCATGCAGAGTTATGAAGATGAAATTGCCAAAGTAGTCATTCTGGCTACGTTTATTCCGTTGATTATTTCTAGTGGTGGCAACAGCGGCTCACAGGCAAGTACGCTCATAATACAGGCAATGGCCCTCGGTGAAATTACAATAGCCGACTGGTGGCGGATTATGCGGCGTGAAATCCTTTCCGGACTTTTACTGGGCGCTTCCCTCTTCCTGATTGGGGTGAGCGTCATCAGTATCTGGCATCTCTTCACACATAAGTTTGGTGAACATTACCTGCTTATTGCTCTTACGGTTGGAAGTTCCCTGATTGGGATTGTCATTTGGGGCACACTTATGGGTTCCATGCTGCCGCTTCTGTTAAAAAGGCTGGGAGCCGATCCTGCCGCCTCTTCAACGCCCTTCGTTGCCACTTTGGTGGACGTGACGGGACTTTTGATTTACTTTTCAATGGCCTATCTTTTTCTTAAAGGCGTACTTCTATAATCATAAGCTAACTGTTGCTTACCGGTTACCGCTTATGCACAGTTTATGCACATAGGGATACTACTCGCAACTTTCCTATCTCAATTTTCGTCAATCTACGTATTTTGTTGTTAGTAATTTTACGTATTTTGCATCGTGTTTTTTCTCGTATATATACATGCAATCCTGCTAATATAATTTCCTAATTAATTGATTTTAAACGAATTAAAATGTTATTAACAACTAGCTGTTTCAGTTCATCTCTTGCAGGAAGTCTTAGTTTGATCAAAATTAGCAGTACAAACTAAACTTCTAAAACCTACAATTATGCAAAAGGAATTACTTCTCAAACCCCAGGTTGCTGAAATCGGCCAGCACATTGGCTATGAAGCTGGTGAAGAAATGGTAAAACGTTTCTACGACAAACACCCTGAAATTGCTTATGCCAATGTAATGGGCAGAAACATGATCGAAAAAATGCTTGCCCAGCCTGGCTGCGCAGGTATTGCTATTTTACCCGGTTACAATGAGGCTGGTGTACGTCAGTCTGTACTTGTTGCTGTAGATGAGTTTAACAAACCCATCCTCGAGTTCAAAGTAGTTAGCGCCAGTGGTGAAATCGTATCTGAAGAAGGTCTGGTTAGTGACAGAACTGCTACCACTCAGTGGGGAGAAAGTATCTAATTTGAACAGTCTTTTAACATTAAAATATGTTTCCTATATTTGAGGACATATTTTAATGATTGAATTTGTCTATTGAAGATATACTCCGATTAACTTTTATAGCACCCATTTTGCTCTTTTTCCTGGGTCGTTCAGGGAAGAATAAAACAAAATGGGTGTTTTTTTTATTCTCTCTTTTCATATTTCTTCATGCACTGCTAACAGCGCTTCTCGAAATTACAGTTGGTAAAACTCCTGCAATTTTTTTTAATGTCATTTTTATTCCAGTAGAATTTTCGATCATTGGCTACTTTTTTTATAATTCAGTTAACTATGAAATTCATAAAAGGGTAATCTTGTGGATTAGTATTGCTTTTATTACAACCTACCTTGTAAAATCGTTTTTAACCCCTTTTCAAATGTTTGATTCAGCGCTTAATGGCGTTGAATCGCTTGTTGTCATCTTTTTCAGCTTACTGTATTTTTACGAGCAGTTGCGCTATCCGAAATCTCTTTTTATTTACACACAGCCCGAATTTTGGGGAGTGTCCGGTTTCTTCCTTTTCTTTTCTATTTCATTTTTCGCCTTTTTATACCGGCAAACTTTTTGGACTCAAAAGGATTTTTATTTTCAGTACGTATATATTCACGCATTAGCCGGCATTCTCCGGAATCTTCTTTTCGCAATGGGAATGTTGATTAAGCCTGAGAAAACTCCTTTACCTGAATTAACCTCTTAAAACATCAAATCCCCCCACTGTTAACTCATGTTTTTCTTACAAGCAACCAAACCAGACGTTACTTATGTGGTGTATTTCGGCACCTTTGGCATGTTGCTGCTTGCAGTTGGATTGATCGTGTTCGTCGTTTTTCATCAGCGAAAAGTAATCTATTACCAACTGAAGATGAGAAACATGCAGGCCGATCATCAGAAAATGCTGCTGCAGGCCACCCTGGAAAGCCAGGAAGAAGAGCGCCAACGCATTGCGGCTGATTTACACGATGATGCAGGTCCTCTGCTGGCTACCGTTCGCCTGTATCTGAACGAGAACCTTGTACACCAGGATATGGCTACCCAACTACAGTCTATTTACAACGCCAAGCAGATTGTAGATGATACCATACAACTCATCCGAAATATTTCGCACAGCCTGATTCCGCCCACGCTAAAGAACTTCGGTTTGGAAAGCGCCATGAGTGATCTCATTCAGAAAATCAATGGAACAGGTGCTATCAACGCCAGCTGCAGATTTCACGACTACAGAAGACGGCTGAAACTGGAACAGGAGCTCTCTGTATTCCGGATGCTCCAGGAACTGGTGAATAATATTCTGAAACATAGTCACGCCAGTTTCCTCCATCTCACTCAAAACAAAACGGATGATTATTTTTACATACGGATCCATCATGATGGTGATGGTTTAACGCAGACGGAATTTGAAAAGCTAAGAGACGTTCCCTCAGGTCTGGGTTTAAAAAACATTCAGGGCAGAATCAAAATACTTGGCGGCAAAATCTTTTTTGAAAAGGATTCTACGAATACTTACTACAAAATTACACTTGAATTATCCGCAGATGCATTGCTGTAATGGAAGGTTTTAGTTAACTTTACCAACCATTCAGTTATATGTCCCAGATCAAAGTTGCTATAGCAGACGACCACCAGATTTTCAGAAAAGGGGTCATTTTGTCTTTGCGCTCGTATCCTAATATCAAGTTTGTACAGGAGGCAGAAAACGGCGAGGAACTGCTGGCGGGCCTGGATGAGTCGCAGCCTGATGTGATTCTAATGGACTTACGTATGCCCGGTAAAGATGGAATTGAAACCACCAAAATTGTAAGTAAAAAGTATCCCCATATTCATGTGCTTGTATTAACCATGTACGAAGATGAGCGTTTTGTAACACATCTTATGGAAAATGGAGCCAATGGCTATCTGCTCAAAAGCTCAGATCCTGCAGAGATCAAAAAAGCAATTCTTGAAGTAACATCCAAAGGATACTACCTGAATAACTTTGTAAACAGGATTTTGCTGAAAAAATCACATACAAAAGTCAAAGCGATTCCATCCCTTAACAGTGAAATTCAAATCAACGATAAAGAAAAGCAGGTGATCCGGCTTCTATGCATGGAATACACTGCACAGGAAATCGCAAAAGAAATGGATATCAGTCCCAGAACTGTTGAAGCCATTAAAGACCGTTTAATGGAACGTTTTGGAGTAAAGAACTCTGTTGGCTTGGTGTTTTTTGCAATGAAAAATTCGCTTATTGATTAAGCACTTCCACAATCTGTGGGTACAAAAGCGCTTCCTTCAACAATTCCTCCATATGCTTTGCCAGTTTTTTGTTCTTTTCTTCAAGAAGCGTAATATCTGTCATCCCCAGTTGATGAGCAGCCCAAACTCCCTCTTTATTATTCCCCAGCTCAATAATGGTGTTTTCTTCGTTTGTTCGACGGTCTTCCGCCAGGTCTTTAAAATCATCCAATAAAAGGATGGGCCTTGCAAGTGCGTACCAGTAAGGAAGGAAAGATTGTATCCATTCATCTGTTAATTCCAGGTCTACGAGTGTGAAGAGAAAGAAATCGCTCCGGGCCAATGCTTTGTGCTTTGTCTCCAGCTGGAAATAGCGTGGCGGGGTGCCAGAAAAAACGCCCAATAAATCAGAAGCAAGGTGCTCTTGCCGGATGTTGTCTTTCAGAATATCTCTACATGCACTTAAAAACTGCTGATGCGACAATTCCTTGTTTTCATAACGCCGAAGTCTGTCAAACCCCTGCTCCATTAAAGAAACATGCTGGTCTTCGAGGAGCACTTTCTTGGGAATACCACATTTAAACATGAGATCATATGCAAATGGAATTGTTAGATAGCCAAATCCAACGGACAAATAAATCCGTTTGTTTTTCCAGAACAGATTATCGGGAGGAACCGGTCGCAGGTTGGCAAAATAATCAGCCACATCCTGATCAATTCCGAGCCTGTCCTGCAGTATCCTGGATGTTAGTACCATGCAAATTTCTTTTGGTTGTATCTGTCAATAACTCAGCCGAACGTCGGGCTGCATAAGCCGCAAGTGAATCAGTTACCCTCTTCATCAACTGCGGATGCTTTTTATAATAGCTGAAGTTTTTTTGAAACGACTTCCTGTTCATACCATGGATTTCCAACACTCTTACAAAATCTTTGTGATTTTCAACCTGCAGCAAAAAACCAGAATCACGCAATTTTCTTTCCGTATTCACTGCATCCACGAGGTATAAATCGAAAAAAAGGTGCTTCATCTTATCGGGAGCAGCAATACCCGGGGGTAGTTTCTCCGTTTGTGAGCACGCAAGAAAGATTATAGAAAAAAAGAGCATGAGTAACTTTTTCATTACTTCAATTCCTGTTTATATTTATTAGCGTTCGTCACATCTATTCTGGCTAAAATTTCTGCTGCCCTGTTCCTGTCGGCTGGAGCTGCTTTCTTAAATATTCCAATTAATTCTGCCGATTTACCAAGCATGAAAAACTGAACTACCATAAGGTTGGGCGTTTCTCTGTTCAGATTATCCAGATTCAGTAATGCATTCAATATTTCAGTACGTGCTGTTCCTTCATCCTCATATAATTTATCCAGACCTTTACGGAAGTACGTGTAGTAAACATCGTGAATGAGAGCATACCGGTTGTTCATCAGGTTTTCGCTCAACCAGTAGCGGTTCCGGTTATTGTTTTCAAACGACTTCCATCCCGAAATACGGGATGCATCAGGAGCGTTATTGACAATATTCAGTGCTTTTTGAAAATAGATATCACCTCCCCGTTGTGCAAAAGAAACATAATCAAATCCAAGAATGATATAAACATAATACGCCATCACTGCCGTTAAGTTGGAAACCATCGGATCGCTGCCGGATACCCGGTTTTCATTGAACTCCATGGGCTGGCCTTCCACGTACTTAAAATCAAAGTTTGGATCCTGGTAATTTACAATAGGCGAAACATAGGACGATTGATACACTGGTCTTCCGGCTTGTATGGTAATGGTACCGCTATAGGTGTTTTGATCGGTCACTTTTGAAAGGTTGATCAAAAACTGGCATTCAATACGTTCAGCGGGCTTAAAGTTGTCTGCTGTCCATTTCCGTTTGTTAATAAAACTGGTCAAAGAAGATTCTAGTGTTCTGAAAATCCGTCTTTCAACTGTGTTGGGCAATTGGTTGTCCAGCACTTTCACACGTGCGTTCAGTTCCTGAGCATCAACTGAGCTGAACAGGGCTAAGAAGCAGAAAAAAATCAATATTTGTTGGTTCCTAAGCATGCAACATCTTTTTTACACTGTTTACAATATCAATAGCTACCTCTGCTTTATCTTTTAATGGATACGATGCTTTGTCTCCATTTCGATGAAAAACTGTAATCTTATTGGTAGTTGATCCAAATTCAACACCTTCTTCCGCCAATGAATTCAGAATAATAGCATCTGCATTTTTGCTTTCCAGTTTTTTGAGTGCTGATTCTATTCCTTCATCTGTTTCTAACGCAAAACCAATCAATATCTGATGCGATTGCTTCAAAGAACCCAGCGTTTTCAAAATGTCCTGCGTTGGCTCCAACCTGATATCCAAAACCTGGTCAGTCTTTTTCATTTTTCCGACATGTACATTAACCGGACGGTAATCTGCTACTGCTGCAGCCATAACTGTAACAGAACTGGAAGGAAACCGTGACAAACAAGCATCCAGCATTTCTGCTGCACTTCGTACCCGTATAAGCTCACTTATACCAGCAGGAACTGGCTCAGCCGATGGGCCAAGGATCAACGTCACTTCTGCTCCCCGCCTTGCGAACTCAGCGGCAATGGCAATACCCATTTTGCCGGAGGAATGATTTCCGATAAAGCGGACCGGATCAATTGATTCATGAGTTGGACCTGCTGTTACTAATACTTTTGCGCCGGAAAACTCATTGTTCTGCTTAAAAAATCTGTGAATGGCTGCAACGATTGATTCGGGTTCGGCCATCCTGCCAGCACCCGTCAACCCACTTGCGAGTTCGCCGCTTTCTACGGGCAAGATCAGATGATTCCGCTGCTTTAATAATTCAAGATTTGACCTTGTTGAAGCGTGCATCCACATATCTTCATCCATGGCCGGAGCAATCATAACCGGACAGGTAGCAGAGAGATAAGATGCTAGTAATAAGTTGTCGCATAACCCACTGGCCATTTTGGCCAATGTATTACAAGTTGCGGGTGCAATCAGTATCAGATCGGCCCAACGGCCTAAAGCAACATGATTTTCCCATGTATAATTATTATTCAGGTCAATAGAGACCTGATTTTTCGATAAAGTGGATAGTACAAGCGGAGAAACAAAATCACGGGCGGCAGGAGTCATCACAACTTTTACACAAGCACCTTCTTTTACCAGTAACCTTGTTAGAAGTATGGATTTGTATGCGGCAATACTACCTGAAATACCAATCAGAATATGTTTCCCTTCAAGCATAATTTATATTCTATACAACCTGCTTAACTGCAGAAAGAACCGCATTGACTACTGGTTCAAGATTGAAATTAGGAAATCTTTTGATGGCATAAAAAAATGGCGGTTATTGAACCGCCATTTTCACATATACTTCACCTACTCAGGAAAAGAGGTTGTCTTCTGCTTTCCGGTAGTAAATCTTTTCATCCATAAACTCATGGGTAGCAAGAATTGCAGGATTGGGCATCCGTTCGTACGCCTTTGAAATTTCAATCTGCTCTTTATTTTCATGAATTTCCTCCAGGCTATCGGTATGGCTTGCAAACTCATCGAGTTTATTATGCAGTTCTTCTTTCAGCGAAATATTAATCTGGTTTGCTCTTTTGGCAATTACAGCAATGGACTCATACAAATTACCTGTACGGTTTTTAATGTCAGTGAGATTTTTTGTTTCAACGACATTGCTGGTATTGGCACTAACTTTTCGAATTAACCTGCTCATTTTTTATCGCTTTTAAATTGTTTTGTGATAGTTGGAAATATTTCTCTGCATCTTTCAGTAGCTTACTTTCAGGAAAACGGTCAATGAAATCGTAATACTCCTCAATTACTTTTCCAAAACGCTCCTCCTGCTTGGTTTCAATACTCATGGATGCATATTGATAATACGACTTAATGATCTTCAACTTATACTCATCGGCCCGCTTTGATTGAGGATAATGATTCAGCAGATTGGTAAATGCTATGGCAGCAGCCCTGAAAGAACCAACGCTGTAATACAAATCTGCACTCTTTAACTCTTTCAACTCAAGCTTTTCATAACATGCCTCAATAATGCTTTTGGCATCATCCACCTTAGGGGACTCCGGGTAGTTATTCAGATGCGCCTGCATATACCCGATTGTTTTCTGGGTGGGAGTCTGGTCAAGATCAATCTTAGGAGACTCCTTATAGTAACAATAGGCATGCATAAAATCCACCTCTGCAGCCCGCTGACTCTTGGGAAATACATCCAGGAATCCTTTAAACAGGTTTTCTGCGTTCACATAATCCCTTTGATAATAGGCGCAATAAGCATACTTATAATAAAGATCTTCAAAACGGGGATCGCTTCTTAATACAGGAAACAGATCCTCGTAAATCAATTGTGCTTTACTGTATTTTTTATTGGCAAAATAACGTTCTGCCATCCTCAATTTAAACTCTGTATCGCTGCTTTTGAGAATACTGGTAATAGTATTCTTTTTTTTCCCTTTTGTAAGGGTAGCAGCGGATTTCTTATTACAGGCAAATACTGTAAATCCAACCAATAAAATCAAAATCCAGTTCCCGACAAGTTTCATAAAAGCTTGCAAAAGTAAGTATTTCGGGCAAATTACCTTTCGATTCTCACCAATTTCTGAATACGCCGTTAATCTTTTCCTAAAGCACAAGCCCCGAACCACAAGGTTCGGGGCTTGTATAAGCAATTAGTTTTGTTTTTTATTTTTGCTCTGCACGTATCTCAACCACAGAAGGATCACCTTCGCTGCAATCATACTGAGCCACTACACGATCAGAACTAATACCCTGAGTTTCAACAAGATATTTAACGATAGCATCAACACGTTTCTGACCTAATGCCTGACCGGACTTGCTCTTGGCTGCACTACCACAAATCACAACTTTACAGTTAGGATTGCTGCGGAGCGAAGTTGCAATACTGGCCACCAGCGCTTTGGCTTCTGCAGAAAGAGTAGAAGAATTACCTGCGAAGTTAATAGTGGGGAGATCTGTTAATTTACATGTATTATCTTCTACACGGTTTTTGCAGCACTCAGGATCGGGACATTTACCCACACCATCAGCATCTACAGGCTGGCACTGAGTAGGAGTAATCAACTCTTTATCTTTACAATCAGGAACGCCATCACCATCTGTATCACGGCTTACACCATGTGTATCAACCGGGCAACCGGCAGGAGTATTAGGCTCAAGATCAAACTGATCTGTTACACCATCGCCATCAGCATCATCCAGAACAGGCTTCGGCATTTTCATGTGGCGGGGGGCATTTAACTCATTATAAGCATAATCCAGAGGATTTAACCACCAAAGAGGCTCAACAGATTTAGCGCCCAGACTATAATTGAGGTTCACATTTGTATAGTGCCATGCATCGAAATCACGGGTCATAGCAGCATCACCAAAAGATTGTTCCTGCCAGCGTTGACCATCGAGCAGATCATCATTGGTCCAGGTAAGCATTTCTTCGATTCCAAGGCTCAGACGCTTACCAAGCTTAAATGCTACACCAAAACCTGTTTGAACGGTTGGTTTGAAGGTCATATCGAACAGTTTGGGCCGACGAAACTGATGTCCATCAGCAGCTGTTTCATATTTACGATCCATACCGGCACGCAGGTCTTTGAGAATTTTGTTACGATCCTTATAAACACCGCTCTGATAATTTTGCTGAACAGAACGGAACAAACCTGCATAGGTGCCACCCCTTTCGTCAAGAGCATCTACAGATGTTTCATAAACCATACCT
Source organism: Chitinophaga pinensis (assembly GCA_943368955.1). Taxonomy (GTDB): domain Bacteria; phylum Bacteroidota; class Bacteroidia; order Chitinophagales; family Chitinophagaceae; genus Lacibacter; species Lacibacter pinensis_A. The sequence continues at coordinate 586,751 of CALRLY020000001.1, read as the reverse complement.
CCGATACCAGCAACACCGTAGATAATGAATCCGGTTTTAGATTTATGAAAACGTACATTGTTCAAAGTAACAACACCTTGCAAAGCCACTTGGTGCATCCTGGTTTGATAGTTATAATAAACAGGATCTGCAGCTGTACCAGTATAAGGTAAAGCAGTGTTTGTACTTTGAACCTGGTATAATTGACCGGGTTGGCTTCCGGGAAGCGGTGCCCAACCCCATTGCATATTTACAGGCGCAACGTAATTGCGGCTCCATGCAGGATTTTTACCATAGTTGAACGCAGGATTCCAGTTCATACCACGAGCAATACCACCAGAATAAGCTAACCGGGCCGAAAATACATACCCCATCGCTTTACGTACATGTGCACCCCAACCCCAGTTTGGCATACGAGTATTAACATCGCCACTGATGAAGACATTACCTACACTCAGACCTACTTCCCATTGATTGCGGGGTTTGGCCGGGAAAGGATACTGATTCTGAAGAAATTCGCTGTGCTGTGATTTAGAATTTTTAGGAACCAGAGTCTCATCTTTCCAGTCATAACTTTGAGCGAAAACAGAGGTCGTTAAAAAACATAGGACCCCCAGCAAGAGGGTGTACTTTTTGCTAGCCATAGTTGTTGTATTAAGTTTCGTTAATCCTGATGATTACTGCAAAAATAGAAGATCGGCAAGAAAATTCAAATTTTTTAGTATATTATTATTTCATCGCCAATCCCTTTGTAAGAGACTATTTCGAAGCATAAAAAGATGCATCTGATCAAAATAATCGTCAAAATGTTGGCAGTATCGTAAATTGCCTCCCGCATGAACTCATTTGATTCTATTCAACAGCTCATAAAAGAAGAACTATCCGTATTTGAAGAGAAGTTCCGGGGATCTGTACAAAGTAAGGTGCCGCTGCTTGACAAAATCATGCAATACATCATCAAACGCAAAGGGAAACAGGTTCGTCCCATGTTTGTATTCCTGAGCGCCCGCCTTTTTGGAGAAGTAAATGATGCTACCTACCGTGCTGCAGCCCTGGTAGAACTCCTCCACACAGCCACATTGGTGCATGATGATGTGGTGGATGAGTCCTATGAACGCAGAGGCTTTTTTTCGATAAATGCCCTTTGGAAGAACAAGGTTGCTGTACTTGTGGGCGACTATCTGCTCTCAAAAGGCCTGCTTCTTTCGTTGAACAACAATGACTTTGAAACGTTAAAAATCCTCTCCGATGCAGTCAAAAAAATGAGTGAAGGAGAGTTACTGCAGATTGAACGGTCCAGAAGCCTCAACCTGAGTGAAGAAGTTTATTTCGAAATCATCCGGAACAAAACGGCTTCCTTACTTGCCTCTTCCTGCGGAGCAGGAGCCTGGAGCACCACCCAAGATGCGGAAATAACAAAAACGATGCAGGACTTTGGCGAGAAAGCAGGTATTGCTTTTCAAATAAAAGACGATCTATTCGACTATGGAAGTGTAGCCGTGGGCAAACCAACCGGAAATGATATCAAAGAAAAAAAGTTAACCCTCCCGATTATTTACACACTGAACAAAGTAAACCCTGGTAAGAAAAAAGACCTGATCTACATTCTGAAGAATGAAAACCGGCAGCGGAAATATATTCAACAGGTCATTGATGAGGTTCATAGCTCCGGTGGTATTGCCTATGCAGAAGAAAAAATGTTCAGTTTCAGGAACCAGGCCCTGGAAATTTTAAACCAGTTTCCCCAAAACGACATCCGCAACGGACTGGAAGAACTGGTCCGGTTTACCACTGACCGCAAGTACTAGACCTATGACAAAACGCTGGACAATTATTCCTGAATACAATGATGAAACCAAGGCGCTACAGGCACAGTTGAATATCCATCCTGTACTTTGCCGCCTGTTGGTTCAACGGGGCTATCATACATTTGAAAAGGCCCGCCATTTTTTTCGTCCGCAACTTTCTGATCTGCATGACCCTTTTCTTATGAAGGACATGACCAAAGCTGTAGAACGGGTCATCAACGCAGTAGAGCAAAAGGAAAAGATACTCGTATTCGGCGATTATGATGTTGATGGCACCACCAGCGTAGCCTGCATGTACCAGTTTTTAAAAAAGCAGACAAACCAGGAACTGGTTGATTATTATATTCCCCACCGCTACAGGGAAGGTTATGGAATTTCGAGGCAGGGGATTGACTTCGCCATCAAAAATGGCTTTCAACTCATTATTTCCCTCGACTGTGGTATCAAATCGGTTGAACTTGTACGTTATGCCAAAGAAAACGGTATTGATTTCATTATTTGTGATCATCACCTGCCCGACGAAGAACTACCTCCTGCCACTGCAATTCTGAATCCCAAACAAACCGATTGTACATACCCATATAAAGAGCTGTGTGGCTGCGGTGTGGGCTTTAAGCTGATCAGTGCACTTGCATTACAATTGCAGCTTCCTTTCAGTGAAATTGAGTGCTACCTTGACCTCGTTGCAACTGCCATTGCAGCCGATATTGTTCCCGTTACCGGCGAAAACAGAGTGCTTGCGTTCTACGGTTTGAAACGGGTAAACAGCCATCCTTCCAATGGAATCAAAGCGCTGATGCATTTGGGTGGTATCACAAAAGAAATGCATATCAATAATCTCGTTTTCATTATTGCGCCACGGATTAATGCAGCCGGCCGTATGGACGATGCCCGCAAAGCAGTACAACTGTTTATTGCAGACACTTATGAGGAAGCACTTTCCTATGCTGAAATGCTGCACACAGATAATGATGAACGAAAAGAAGCTGACAGTTCGATTACAGAACAGGCCTTGCAGTTAATTCGTGAAAATCCATCTCTTCAAAACAGGAAATCAACTGTATTATATCAATCACACTGGCATAAAGGTGTTGTAGGAATTGTTGCATCCAGACTAACGGAACATTATTACCGCCCTACCATTATTCTCACACAAAGTGGCGATTTTGCAGCTGGCAGCGCCCGTAGTGTCGCCGGATTTAATCTCTACGAAGCGATCCATGCCTGCCGGGAACACCTGTTGGGCTATGGTGGCCATTTTGCAGCTGCCGGACTTACCCTGCTCCCGGAAAAAATTGAAGCATTCAGCCAGGCATTTGAAGAGGTAGTTGCTAAACAGATTACAGAAGAGCAGCTTATACCCGAAATTATAATTGACTCTTTGCTCGAGTTTGATCAGATACGCCAGCCCTTTTACGACATTTTACGGCAGATGGAACCCTTTGGACCGGAAAATATGCGTCCTGTTTTTCTTTCGAGGAGAGTCGTTAATACCGGTTATAGCAAAATCGTAAAAGAACAGCATTTGCGGCTGGTTGCAAAACAAGGTAATTCGACTATTACCGGCATTTTTTTCCGGGGAGCCGAATCGATGCCGGTTGTGGAAAAAGGCCCTTTTGATGTGGTTTATACACTGGATGAAAATGAATTCAACGGAACTACCAGCCTGCAACTAAAAATCATAGATATAAGACCTTCTTCGTGAAACTGCTTCGGGTCATACAATACGCCGGATATGTACTGTTCCATTGGGGAATAAGAGTAGGCTTCTATACCCTTTGGCATGAACTGAGAGGCGAACTAAAATACCAGATTCATACCTCTGGTTTTAAAACACTTACATCCCGGTGGATAAAAGGATCACAGCTGGAACATGCTACCGAATACATGCCTGTGAATTATGCATTACTGGAAGAATTATTACAAACGCTACCGGCAGCAACAAAGCAGGGCACCTTCGTTGACATCGGTTGCGGCAAAGGAAGGGCTCTTTGTGTGGCAGCTTCCTTCGGCTTCCGGAAGGTTTGCGGCTTTGACTTTGATCAGGAACTGGTTACAGTGGCTGAAAAAAATCTTGCTGCAACCCAAAAACGTTTTCCTGGGCTGGAGTATGCGGTTACCTGGAGCGACCTTGCAGAATGGAAAATGACAGATGATGTTTCAGTTATCTTTCTCTTCAACCCCTTCGATCACAGCATGATGCAACTGCTTGCGCAAAAAATTAAAGCAGGATTGTCGGCAACTCCACGAACAATTTGGGTCATTTATGCAAGCCCCCGTTTTGCAGAAGTTTTTCTTTCGGCTGGCTTTGTACCTGCTTCTACAACTAAAAAAGCGGGCTTCATAGAAGGACTGATTTTAAAATCCGAACCAACATAACTGTTAATAAAAAAGTTACATTAAATTGACCCGCAGGAGTAAAAACAAAGTACTTTCGCAAGACATAAAACGGACGAACATGAAATTACTTTTACCCGCATTCCTGCTGCTTGTCACAATATCTGCTCAGGCACAGGTTTCACTTACAACCTCACCTTACACACAAAATTTTGACAATCTCGGAACGGCCGGGTTACCTGCAGGCTTTTTTGTAAAAAAGTCAGTAATTGATGCAACGCCTCTGGGATTAGACACAATTTTGAATACGGGTGTTACTCCCCCCTGGAGAAGCACCAGCCGTGGTTTCAAAAACTTTGCTTCCGCCACTGGAGTTACCGACGCTGCGATTGATAGTGCCACACAGTCGGCCATTACGAACAGGGCATTAGGTGTTCGCCAAACATCCACTAGTGGTTGGGATCCGGGTACTGCTTTTGCATTTCAGGTTACCAACACAACCGGAAAATTTAGTTTTCAACTATCCTTCAAATTGCAATCACTCGATCCAACATCGCCACGTAAATCAACATGGATTGTGGATTATGGCTTTGGTGCCACACCTGCTACGTTTACGGCAGTAACTACCAGCCCGGCTGTGCTTGAAACCGGTAGCAGCACCTTCAGCAATACATCTGTAACAGTTGACTTTGGAAATGCCTTAAACGATCAATCCGGACCCGTATGGATTCGTGTGCGGACATCACCCGGTTCAACCGGAAGTGGTAACCGGGCTTCTTCTGCAATTGACGACTGGTCTCTGTCCTGGTCAACCACTTCTGCAGCAAGAGATATCATTCGTGATAACAATTACATCAAACTCAGCGGTCAGCTCAGCTCCGGCATGAATGTCACTTTCAATAAAACGATTCCCGGTACATTAAAAATGCAACTCACGAATATGTCCGGCCAACTGATCTGGCAAAAGCAACTGAACCGTGCCATTCAGGGCCAGGTTGAGTCAATCGTTCCCAGTGCTGCAATCCCCAACGGTATTTATATGCTCAGCATCACCAGCAAAGAAGGAACCTACACACGCCAAATTGCAGTTCAATAACACTGTACTATATATCAATCTTAGAAAGCCGCATCAAGATGCGGCTTTCTTGTTTTCAGGGACTCTGCTTAAAAGCACCGTTTGACAAATTTCATTGCAAGCAATGAGGTATATGCTTCAACAATTCCCGGCTGTTACCCTCAGAAATACTACTTTTACAAACTAACCTCCGGAAATGCGCCGGAGGTTTTTTTTCCCTGTGGCAGAACATCATACCAGCGATTCACAAAAGAATGGCTGAAACAATATGAATCTGACACGTATACTTATTTTTTACGCCTTATCACTTTTGTCCTTCTGTCCTGTACCCGCAGCTGCTTTACCTGTTGCCGCAACCCCTTCCATCATCTTTAACTCTTCTGATCCACTGCTCCTGCATTTCGGCTATATGGCACCGGGAAGCTCACGCACACTTTCCTTTCAGTTTACCGGACAGAATGTTTCGGCAACTCTTACGCTGACTGCTCCGGAGGGATTTGAACTGTCAAAGAACAATACAATATTCACCTCCAGCTTACAGTATACAGGCACAGAAGCGAACAACAGCAACCAGGTGTTTATTCGCTTCCGGCCACTGCAGGCAAATAAAGGATTTGGCGGATCTGTTACGTTTTCCACTACCGGTCTCAGTGTTTCAAGACCCGATGTTTCCGGCTCCTCACTCCTTCCTTCTCTTTCCCTGGATGTGGTTACGTGGAATCTTGCGTGGTTTGGAGGCACCGGCAACGGCCCTTCCGATGAAGACCGCCAGCAGTTTTATGCCAGCGTGGTGATGGACAGCCTGGATGCCGATATTTATGTGCTGCAGGAAATTGTTGACACCAGCCGGTTGGGTGCCCTTGCCCGTTCACTCAGGAATGGCCCCTATAGTTATGTAGTGTCTTCTTACGCTTCCGGCACTACTACCAATACCAATGGTACCTGGCGCTCGGCACAAAAGCTGGCCTACATTTACCGGACTCAATTATTCAACATCGCTTCCGCTCGTGGATTTACCAATACTAGCACACACCCCGATAATTATTACAACTGGGCTTCCGGGCGTTTTCCCTACCTGCTGGATGCACTGGTTACTGTGGATGGTATTACCAAACGGGTTGCCTTTCTCAACCTCCATGCTAAAGCAGAATCGGGACTGGTAAGCGACTATGAGCGCCGCAGAGGAGCAGCACAACTGCTTTACGATTCAGTAAACGTTGCTTTCCCAACTCAGCATGTATTGATTACCGGAGATTTCAACGATGATCTCGACCAAACCATTTCTTCGGCACTGCCCGGCTTTTCAACGCCCTATCTCAGCTTTATGAACGACCCGGTTCGCCATACTGCTGTTTCGTTTTGGAATACCCTTCGGGGCGACAACTCTTATATCGGCTTTCCTAATGTAATTGACCATGCGATTGTGAGTAATGAAATGCATCAGGATTACCTGCCGTTTTCCTGCATCCTGCGGAAAGACGCCACCAGTTGGGTGCCCTTTTACCGAACCGACCTTACCGATCATTATCCCTTGCAAAGCAGGTATTACTTCCGCCAGTCGCAGTTGAACCAGGTTACCTCCGTGACAGAACCCATGGCACAAAGCCGCTGGGCAGAAGTTCTGGGGAACGGCAGCACAACCCCGGCCCTTCGTTTTACGAAGAGTCTTACGGGTCCTCTTACCGTGCGTCTGTTCAGTACAACAGGGCAACTGTTATGGCAAAGACAGGTGGGTAGTGTGCGAAACGGGCATCTCCTGCAGCTGCCAGCAGGCATATCCGGCGGTGGTTTGCGCCTGCTTACCGTTTCGGGCAGGGAAGGCAGCTTCAGCGTCAAACTTCAATAAAAAAGCACGGCATACACGATCCAAGATTTCCTTGGCCGGAACCCGTTATTCCCTTACCTTTGCCGCCCCAAATCTGTGTTGGCAGATTTCCCTGCTTCCGGGCAGGGATCCACTGGGAGAAACCCAATTTTTAACTTTAAACCTCAAAGAGTAATGAAACATTACGAAATGATGGTGATTTTTACCCCCGTTCTGTCTGATGACGAATTCAAGGCAGCACAAAAACGCTACAGCGACTTAATTACCTCACAAGGTGGTGAAGTGGTACACAGCAATCCCTGGGGATTAAAATCACTGGCCTACCCCATCGAGAAAAAAACCACAGGTATTTACTGGGTGGTGGAGTACACAGCCGCAAACGATTTTAACAGCAAACTGAACATTCAGTTGCACCGTGACGAGCAGGTGCTCCGTCACATGTACACTGCACTCGACAAATACGCCGTTGAGTACAATGCCAAAAAGAGAAGTGGTGTATTATCCGGTAACGAAAAAACGGAGGCGTAAGTCATGGCAAAGAATGAAATTAAGTACCTGACGGCGATTAAGACCGAAAAGCCGAAGAAAAAGTACTGCCGCTTTAAGCGCTACGGAATCAAATACGTTGACTACAAAGACGTGGAGTTTCTGAAAAAATTTGTGAACGAGCAAGGCAAATTGTTGCCCCGCCGTTTAACCGGTAACTCTCTCAAGTATCAACGCAAAGTAACAGATGCTGTAAAAAAGGCACGCCAGATGGCATTGATGCCTTATGTAACAGACCTGTTGAAATAAAATCAATTAGTCACCATTCCCTAATTCCATACATCGCTTTACGGCGGTGGGGATGACAGTCACAATGTAACGATTGGGCGCTGGGAAACTAAAACAAAACAAAATGGACGTAATCTTAATTCAGGATGTAAATACCCTAGGTGGTAAGAACGAAGTGGTGAAAGTAAAAAACGGCTATGCACGTAACTTCCTCATTCCCCAGGGATTTGCGGTGGAAGCTTCTCCTTCTAATGTGAAACAACTGGCAGAACGCCTCAAAGTTCAGAAGAAGAAGGAAGATGCAATGCTCGCAGAAATCAAATCCGTGATCAGCAAACTTACAGAAGCTCCTGTGAAGCTCACAGCTAAAACCGGCACCAGTGGTAAAATCTTCGGCAGTATCACTACTGTAATGATTGGCCGTGCCATTCGTGAGCAGAAAGGATTTGAAATTGACCGCCGTAAGATTCATATTACAGACGACATCAAAGAACTGGGTACTTACAAAGCAAAAATTGATTTCGCTAACGGCAATGAAGCTGAAGTAGAGTTGGAAGTGGTTGCTGAAGCGTAATAAACAGAGCTTATAGTAGAAAAGGTTGTTCCTTCTCAGGAACAACCTTTTTTCATTTACAACACTTCCGAAAAACTACAACGGCAGTGAATCGTTACAATCTCCTTCCCGCAGGGCATGAAAAAAGCGGCCGTTACCAACGGCCGCTTTTGAAACGTATTTCAAATCGCTTTATCAGCGTACTATCTTAACATCATCAGGCTCATAGGTCCCTACATCAAACCGGGACGTTCCGGCTGCTGCTTCGTACAAAAATGCAATATTGATTTTTCTTCCTGCATAGGCAGCAAGATTATACGGACCAAACAAATCGAACGGTGTAAAAGCATTAGACGGTCCTGCAGGAACTGTAGCCAGTAATACCCAGGTAGCGGCGCCCACATTCGTTCCATCAAAATTCGTGGAAATGAGCGCTTTAAATGTACCGGCCGGGTAACGGCGTGCACAGGTAAATGAATATTTGGGAGCGCTGCCTGTTGGCAAATTAATATCGGGTGAAATCAACCAGCTGGCAATATTGGTAGTTGCCAACTGCGTGGATGCAAACGCAGATACCTTGGGGAAAATATTACTGCCGAAGGAAGCCATGGTATACGGTACATCACCGGTTTGCTGAATGTTTTTCCAGCCGGGAATCACAAGGGCATTATTGCCGGTGGTTGCAAAACTCTGGAAATTTTCTTCAAAGAAGCTACAACGTACATTGGTGAACTTTACATCTGCAGTATCACGGAGCACCAGCTGCCGGGTGGTGCGGAACACCGTATACAATGCGGTTATTTTACCATTGCCACCTGGCACTTTTACACCGGCAAAATTGGCATAACCGCTGGTGCGGATGATGATGTTCAATCCATCACAATTCTTGATTGTAAGATTCAGATCATTTCTGTAAGAAGAGGTATCGGAATAAGTTTTTGTTGTATCGCTGAATTCAAAATCGTTCAGCTCAATCAGGGTTCCCAGGAGCGGATCCTGCATATTGGTATTCAGCTGGGCCAACGTTACCTGGCTTGTTGGTACCGGATTGTTTACAGAACCACCAATGACATACTGACCAATAATATTCGACGCAATTGCCTGGATGGAAGGGGTACCCGACACCACAGCACGGATGCCAAGCTGAATCATATTGTTGTAATCGGAAAGACAAAGACCCTTCACTTTCACAAACACCTTACGTCCAACAGGAAACTGGTTAAACAAACCGTTTGCATCCAGCATCAGCTGAAGGGCACCGGTTGCATCCTGGATGTAAATATTCTTGTACAGGTTGCCGCTTTTATCGTTGGCAATCACCGTACCGGCAATGATCATGTCGGTATTGATGACGTCCAGTGCACCCGCTACTGTATGAATTGCTTTTAACTGTGCAATGGTATGTGTAACTGTTAAGTTTGGATCAACGGGAGCAGGCGGCTCATCAAACTTTTTCTTACAGGAGTTGATCGTAAGAAGGGTTGCCATCAGCAGAAACAAGCTGCTCAACCGGATAGAAAAAACTGACTTCATATTTCAGATATTAAGTTGTTAAATGAATTAAAAGCGAAAGGTTACACTTGCAAAATAGTTGGTGCCATATGCATAGAACAAACGGGGCGGAAACTTATTTACGTTCCGGTCGTCAAAATCAAACCGCAACTGCTCAAAGCCGCCGGTAAGAATATCCCGGTTGTTCAGAATATTGTTTACACCTACATTGAAAACAAGGAACGTAGATTTATTATTGACTTCCCACCTGCGGGGTAATTTCCAGGAATAACCGCCAAAGAAATCAAGTGTAAACTGTGGTTCAAATTGTGTTTGACCCAGGATCGAATTCCACAACTCTGTCTTAGGTTCCAGCCCGTCTATGGCTGTAGCCGTACGGCGGATGGGATTAAAATCAAGCCACATCTGGTCAAAGTAACTTCCGGTGAGGCTTACGTACCAGAATTTGGGCGAACGGTAATTCAGGCCCAGACTGTACGCTTCCTGAGGGGTGGAAGAAACCCTGTAATTCTTGCTGTAGATAGTTTCGGTGCCCAGCAGCGTGGCCCGGTTATCCAGTGTAATAATCGCTTCCTGGCGGCTGTTAAAATAATAACGGCCCAGCGCAGCCGCACCATTCAACGAAAGAGAAGAAGTGATTTTTGCATCAAATCCAAACTCACCACCAAAATGTACACGGTCAATATTACTCAGTGCATAGTTTACAAAATTCCGGAAATCATCATGGAAGAAGGTAAGCACATTGTAATCATTATTGGAGGTGGTATAATAACCATTCAACCGCAGTTTCAGCTTCGGCGCATTGAGAATGTAACCAGCTTCAAAAGAAGTCACTTCCACATTCTGTATATTTTGCTGCTGAAAATCACGGGTGCGGGGTGCGATGTACACATTTTCAAAGAACGGAGGTTTCGTAAATACTGATCCGTTAGCGTAGAAATAATTACGGCCATCTACCTTAAACGTAATACCACCTTTCACTGCATAATTCAGAAACCGGTTCACTTCCGACTTGCCAAAGGAATTATCGGGGAACAATCCGTTACGCACCAGGCCCTCTCTCCAGAAACGGGAGTAAGACAGTTCGCCAGAGAGAAACAGGTCTACTTTGTTGTATTTGAATACACCCTGTGCCCAGGTAGCTGCCCGGTTGATATGCATTTCATAATTGTAACCAAAACGGTCTCCTTCCCGCACCAGGCGGTTGGGTTGCTCAATGTTGTTCTGGTTTACATTGGAGTTATTGGGAAAATCACGTTCTGCAAACTGGTTGAGATCCACATAAAAATCTCCACCCAGCAAATCTTCCAGCCGCTTGAAATAATGGTTGTTCTGCTGCTGGTATGAAGCGCCGAACGTAAGATCAATATGCTCTTTCACCCGGGTGTTGAGCACTGTATTAAAGTTAAACCGGTTGGAGGCAATCACCCGCTCTTCCAGCACATAACGGGAGCGGCGGCCAGTTACATCATTACCGGCCACACCATTCACGTTCTTGATGGTTTCAAAACTATTCTGGTTGGCCAGGTACAGGCGGTCCCAGTTAATTTGACGCAGATTCACATCGTTCTGCATAGCCAGTTGCATGGCTTCGGCCTGCGCAGGACTTTCTTTGGAATAATAGCTGGGCAGGTAGCGGTAATAATCCGGGCGGGGATCGGCTGAGTTATACCAGTCCAGCGCCGAAACGCTCCGCTCACCAAACGAGAAACTCGCACCGGTATTCAAACGTGTATTATTGTTGATACGAAACTCGTGATTGAACAGGAAGAACGGCTGGTTGGTGCGTGCCACACTGGCACTCCGTTTTTTACCGTCCTGGAAGCCCCACAACGGATTGTAGTAATTGGTGCCCGCCAGTTGCTGCATCTCTTTAACGGAGGCGCCTTGACGTCCACTTTCCGTGGGTGCACCAAAGGTGGAAAATGACAGCAGGTGCTTTTGCCCGATTTGTTTGTCAACACCGGCAAAAAAACTGAAGCCCCGGTAAAAGGTGCCGGGCACATAGCCTTCATCGGCATAACGGGCACTTCCGCTGAACGTAAAGGCCCAGCCTTTTTTACTGAGGCCGGTGGAATGTGTAATCATCATCCGGTGGCGGTAGTTACGGTTGCTGAGTGCGTAGCTGAAGCTGGTTTGCTTGCGCTGCTTGCTGGCCCGCACATCAATATTGGTATTGCTGCCAATATCGCCAAAGGCAAAGGTGGTGGGTTGCAGCCCCATGGAAATATCACGGTTGCGCAACACATCATTCAGTCCACCCCATAAGCCAAACGGCGTAAAACCATTATCCAGGTTTTCCATAGGAATACCGTTGATAAACGTAGTGAACAGATCGGCATCATAACCACGCATACGGAAACGAACCGGGCTCCAGTTAAACGCAGCCGCAGAGAAAAACGGATCACGGCCAGCTGTTAACACCGAAGAAACGTTTTGGGCACTTCCGTCGCTGAAATCATTTTCATCTAATGATACCACAGGAATGTTATCCAGTACCCCTTCCTGAAGGTCCTGGACCATTGTGTCTTTTTGCGGAATGGTATCTTTCCGAACCGGAATGGAATCCTTGGCCACAGGCGCCTGGGAAAAGCCGGCACTACCTGCCAGTAATAGCAGGAGCAGCAGTTTGGTTTTTAACATGTACTTCTCGTTTTCAGAATAAATGCAAACTTACCTCAAGGTAGTTTTGGTATAACGTGCAAAGTAAGAAATAATGTTAACTTAACCCCTCCTTCCATCAATGAATTACGTCATATATCTTTGTTGCTTACTTTTATACGAAAATGAGAATGGTTGTTCAACAGGACGCTGCTGATTGCTGCACAAACCCGATCTGAACCCATTCTGGCAGCATTACAACGAATGAACCACAAGTATTTTATTTCAAACATCGCCCCCGACAATCGTTTTCATACAGAAAATCAAAATGCAGGTTCCCGAATTTTTCAAAAAATGAAACAGATTCTTTTCGCTGTGCTCCTGGTTTCCATCAGCCACAGTTTGTTTGCCCAGCAAACCAAACAGCAGTACAAAATGGCCATTATTGGTTTCTATAACCTCGAAAATTATTACGATACCATCAATAATCCCCTGGTGAATGATGAAGAGTTTTTGCCCAACGGGCCCCGTAAATATAATTCAGCCATTTATTGGGATAAAGTAAAAAAACTGGCTACCGTCATTTCGCAAATGGGCGCCGATCAGAACCCCGATGGCCCCGCCCTGCTGGGTGTGGCCGAAATTGAAAATGATACCGTCCTGAACGACCTGGTGAAACACCCCCTGCTCAGCAAACGGAACTATAAGATTGTACATTACGACTCACGTGATGTACGGGGAGTGGATGTTGGACTGCTCTACAACCCCAAATATTTTACGGTGGAAGCCAGCAACAAACTGTTTGTGCAACTGCCCAGCGGTGCAAAAGACGCCTATTTTACCCGTGATATTCTGTGGGTGAAAGGCAAACTCGACGGCGAAACCATTCACGTCTACGTCAACCACTGGCCCAGCCGCAGCGGCGGGGAAGAAAGGAGTGCGCCAGGACGTAACGCCGCCGCACAGGTGTGCCGCAACCACATGGATTCCATCCTTAAAAAAGAACCCGATGCCAAGTTTGTAGTGATGGGCGACCTCAACGACGACCCCACCAACGTAAGCGTGGCCGGCATCATTCGTGCCAAAGGTCATCAGAAAGATGTACGCAAAGGTGGCATGTTCAACCCCTGGTACGATTTGTACCGCCGGGGTATTGGCACCCTGGCCTACCAGGATGCGTGGGGACTGTTTGACCAGATCCTCATCTCCTTTCCCTGGCTGAGCCGGGAGCAAAGCGGTTTCTTTTACTACCAACCTCATATTTTCAACAAAGAGTACATGGTGGAAAACATCGGCAACTTCAAGGGTTATCCCATGCGCACCTGGGATGGCAACCTCTACCGGGGTGGCTATAGCGACCACTTCCCCACGTACATTGTACTGTTGAAACGGATTCCCTGAGGAGCCTTTCACAACTGTTTCACTTTCTTCCCGTTAGCCCGCAGAACCGGGTAAAATCAGCCGGATTGCCAAGTTGCGTCAGCCCCGCTGCAAGTAGCAATTTTTATCTTTGAAAGAGTAAGGATATAGGTAACGAACTCTCTTTTTCACCTCAAATTGTTTGCTATGAAACGGATACTGGTACCGGTTGATTTTTCGCCCACATCCCGAAAGGCCTTTCGTTTTGCCCTGCAACTGGCAGCCGCCACGAAAGGAACGGTGTTGCTGTTTCACGTACAGGAACTGCTGGAAGTTCCTTACATCGCCAACCCGGCCCAACGGCAGCAGTACAACCAGGAGCAGGCAGCCCGCATCCTGCAGCAATTGCAGCAATGGCAGAAAAAAGATAGTGCAGCCATGCCCTCTGTACCCGTTTCCTGCCTGCTGGGTACAATGCCCGTGGTGAAAACCATACTGCAGGCGGCTGTTGAAAACCAGGCCGATTTGATCGTTATGGGCACCCAGGGCGCCACCGGCATCCGGAAGGTGGTGGTAGGATCGGTAGCTGCCCGGCTGGCAGAACTTTCCACCGTACCGGTATTACTGGTACCCGGCCGGTACCGCCTCACACAACCCCAATGCATTGCTTTTGCCGGCGAGCCCGGCCGTGCTTCCATCGAAAACCTGTTTACAGCCCTGCAACTGGCGAAACCTTTTTTAGCCCTCATAAAAATTGTACACCTGCTGCAAAAAGAAGACGATACCGGTAAGCAACAAAAAGAAGACCAGGCACTGCAAGCCTATGTGATTGATTTACAAAAGCAACTGCGGTACAAATCCATTGATGCTGTAGGCATCCGCACCACCAACCTGGTATATGCGCTGGAGCATTTGCCCCGTAAAGTGGCCTATGATGTGCTGGTAATGGTGCGACGTAACAAAACCTTTTTACAACGGCTGTATCTGAAAAGCTTCACCAAAAGTATGGCCTATATCACCACCCGGCCCTTGTTGATTTTGCCGGAAAACTGAGTCCGGACGCAGCTACAATCCTTCCTGTTGTTACCGGTGGAATCCTTCATTTGTTACCCCAGCATTATTTCTGTATGAAATAAGATGTTCTGGGGATAGAATTGCATGAAAATTGCAGAGATTTGCAGTATATTGCTGCCTTGTCTTTTTTAAACCTTGTCGTTATAAATCCGATTCCCTTTAAAATCACCCCGATACATTTCCTGAGGAACACATCACCCATTTAACATCTGCCCGGCAGATGCCATGTATTAATTGGATTTTATGAGGAAAATTGGACTTTTTGTATTATTTGTTTTTGCTTTCTCAATCAATAGTATTGGTCAAATATATTTGAACCAATTTACTGGAACAGCTGCATGTCCAACACAAGGAAATGTACCTGTCATGGCTGCTAATTCTACTGGCACTCCAGTAACGAGATCAACTGTGACTTGTACGCCATTAGTCAATGCTTTTAATTCCACTACCCTAAATGTCACTTCAGCTATCTCTAATACTTCATATATTGAGTTCTCTGCAACTGCGAATGCTGGTTTTCAACTCAATGTCACGTCACTTTCTTTTTTCAGACAAGGCAGCAATTCGGCCCCAAATCAAATCGAAGTAAGATATAGCACTGATGGATTTGCAACATTCACTACATGGGGGGCTGCTCCAGTAACACCATTAACCGGGAATGTTATTACATGGGACTTTCCTGATTTTACAACTGCAGTTGGAGGTAATGTATCTTTTCGCATTTATCCTTATGGTACAACGAGATGTGATTTAGGAACTCCTTCTTTAACAGGTGGAACATTTCGTGTTGATGACGTTACAATTAATGGAACAGTCACTTCAGCTTCCCCCCCCACCGTTACCATCACTGCCCAGGACCCAAATACCCCTACTGCAGTTGATTGGGGAACCGGCACCACGGGTAATATTTTTTACTGGGCTTCTCTTTCACCCACGCTATCAAATGCGGTTCTAAGCAGTGTAACTGCCAACATGAGCGGCACTTACCAGGCTGCTGACATTCAAACAAATGGCCTGAAACTTTATTACTCAGCCGATTTTACTTTTACCGCCGGTGCACCCGATGTGTTGCTGGGTCAACAATCTTCTGCAAAAGCAGGAGCAACTGAAAATATCACCTGGACAGGTTTGACACAAAGCATTGCACAAAATGGAACTGGATATATCTATGCCGTAGCTGATATTGCTCCAGGTGCTACCGCCGGCCGAACTGTAGCAGGCACCTTTACAAACGACGGAAATATTGTTTTCAACCCTGTGGCCAATTATAGTCCTGGTAATACCTACGGTGCAGTAACGAATAAAACGATTATCCAAAATCCAACCAACCCAACCACCTTTGCGGTGAGTTGTGCCTCCGAAGCCAGGATCAATGTAAATTTGAATACACCCACAGCCGGCACTGTACTTGTGTTCGCTAACACCACTGGTACTTTTACCGCTCCAACCGGTGCAGGCAGTTCTTTTACCGGAGCAAACTCAGTATTTAGCGCTGCCGCAAATTACCCGGCAGTAGGAGGCAGACTTGTTTACAGTGGGCCGGGTGCAAATTTTTCACTTACAGGTCTTACAGCTGGTTCAACGTATCATTTAAGGGCTTATTCTTTTATAAATTCAGTATGGAGTTCGGGAACAGCTACCATTAATGGTACTGCCACTACACAACCTGTAACCGGTGCCGGTATAACAGCAGGTGACCAACAATTAACCTTAAACTGGACCAATCCCGGAGCAACATCCTGCTTTAACAACGTAATTATTATCGCAAGGGCAGGTGCACCGGTTGAAGCGGTGGTTAGTAAAGCTACATTTGATGGCTTGGTGAGCGATGCAGAATTCACAGGAGCAACCAGTGTGTGGACCAGTAACAACAATTTGAATGATGTTTACGATTTAACACTAAACCTTGTAGGAACAGACAATACAAACTTCCTGGTATACAAAGGCACGGGCAATTCCGTAAACTTAACCGGCCTAACCAATAACACAACTTACTATTATTCAATTTTTACAATTGATGGTTCGGGCTCGGCAGCAAGGTGGAGTAACGTTGTAAATATCAGTGGAACTCCTGTATTGGCTAACGTTGCAACCGATTTTTTCAGAAGTAATAGTAACAATACAGGTGCGGGAGGAAGCTGGAATACGGCATCCAACTGGCAATACTCTGCCGATAATGGCGCCACCATACCCTGGCAAACTGCAACATTGGTTCCCAACTTAAATTCGGCAGGCATAACAATCCGCAACAACCACAATATTGCTCTTTCCAGCGGAAGCATTACGGCTGATCAACTAACGGTAGATGCGAGTGCCACACTAACCGTAAATGGTGGTCAGTTAACGATCAATAACGGAGCCGGAACTGATTTAACAGTAAACGGAACATTTACATTCAGCAGCGGTAATACAATTTATTCACCTGGTTATACAGTTTCATTTGGTGCATTGGCAGCATACAATCACAATGTAAATGGAGGAACCATCCCGGCCAGCACCTGGAATTTAAGTTCAATATGCACAGTTACCGGAATGATAGGAACCTGGCCACTGAACATTGCTCAAAACTATGGAAACTTCACCTGGAGCTGTACCGGTCAAACCTCATTTGTTACAATCAGTAACCCTGCTTTCAGCACACAAGGAACGCTCCGTGTAACAGCAAGTGGAGCAAGCTCCGGAGTGAACCTGAACAATACAGCAAACTCCTACACATTCACATTTGGAGCGATTGAAGTTACAGGTGGTATACTTGAATTTTCTTATTTACCCGCAGCAGGTTTCGTAGGACTCACAACGGTAAAAGTTGCTGGAGATGTATCTGTTTCAGGAACGGGCACAATTGAATTTGCAGAAGATTTGGGAGGAGCCGTTCTTATAACCGGCGGAAGTTATGCAGCGGTAATGGAAATGGGCGGTAATCTTTCTATTGGTACAGGAACTGGCTTTAAAGCATCTGGCACCAATTATGGCTTAGTTTTATTTAGCAGACCTGACATTCAAACTTACACCGGTCCAACCGCTTCGGCAAACATCAACTTCGGTATTGATTATGCAATTGCTCCGGTAAGTTCTCTTACTTTAGCCAGTGCTTTGAGTCTTGATGGATTAAATGGTGATGTGCTTTCTAATAATGGTTCGCTGACCCTTACAGGGACTTTTACTGTTCGGGATGACAACGGTGGAACAACAGGGGCCTTTTATCAAAATGGTAATGACATCATCAATCTCACAGGCACGTTAACAACCGGTTCCAATGAAATCACAACCGTTAGTAGTACTGCAGCAGTGGATATTGGAATGAGCGTTGCTGGTACTGGTATACCCGCAAATACATACATTATTGATTTTACAGCTAATTCGATCGTCTTAAGCAATAATGCTTCTGCCTCAGGTGCTGTGAATTTTACTGTAACTTCTGCCGGACGGTTGATTGTTTCGGCCGGTAATGGCATCACTGCAACTTCAGTAAGCGGAGCTGTGCAGGTTGAAGGCACACGCTTTTACAGCAGTACGGCTGATTATGAATTCAGAGGTAACAATACTGGAAATTTTGCTACAATTACAAGCCCGGTTTTAAACACGGTCAGAAATCTCACAATCAATAATCCTACAGCAGTAACATTAACAACTGGTACAAACATTACAGTAAACGGAGCTCTTAACTTAATATCGGGTACATTCTGGGTAAATGGAAACATACTAACAATTAATGGAACTATCCCATCACCTGCGGGAAATATAAACAATAACAGCCTTGCAGGAAGTACCGTTGTGTTCAACATAAGTAACTATACAATTAATCCCGGGTTGTTTACACCTTCTGGTGAAGTGCAAAACATCACCAATAATCCCGGTATAGGAAACACCAATACACTGAATGGTAATTTCATCTTCAACAATACATTGAATCTGCAATCTGGTATTTTGAATAATGGGAATAACAGTCTTACTTTCCGTACAGGAAATACACCCATTATTCGTTCCTCGGGTACATTAACTATGGGAGCAAGTTCCAGTCTTACATTTGGAACTGCCGGCAATACTGGTGGAACAGCTTTCCAGATACCTGACGGCACATTTACTTCCGCACCAGTCATAAGCAACATGACTGTGAACAGAACCAACCAACTAACTCTGGGCAATCAAGGCATGCAGCTAACGGGCTCGCTCACACTTACCTTAGGCACATTGAATATTGGACCTAATACATTATTGGATTTAAACGGAGCGTCACTTACAGCTCCAGGTGGTTTTCTTACCGGAAACGCAATTGCCGGAAGCACAAGTGATTTTACAGTTCGTGGCACAACAGGCGGTACGGTAACAATTCCGCAAAATGGGAATATAGGTATACGGACTTTGACCGTTGGTGGCACTCGATACGTTTCTATGAATGGAACGAACAATATCAATTTGAGCAATACTCTTACTGTTGCTTCGGGTGCAACATTTGATACGGGTGGAGATGCCAGCCAGGTTACTTCCAGTGGTTCACCCACTGTTGTTGTTGATGGCCGTTTTATTACACGACATCCCGGAGGATTTAATGGTGGAGGCACTGCTATAACATCTGCTGCAATAACATTAAACACAGGCTCCATTGTGGAGTATGGCCGTTTGGGTGATCAATCTGTACAAGGATCAACTTCTCCCGGTTATAGAAATGTGACCTTTTCCGGTAGTGGAACAAAAACACTTTTAAGTGCAACTACAGGAATTCATCCGATTGGAACAGTATATATAACGAATTCCGCAATTTTCGATCAGAGCATATTTACTTTTGGAGATGCCAATACAAATTTAAACATGGATAATGGCCGTCATCGTTTGTCCGGCACAGGTACGAAGCCAGATATTGATGGAAGTTATAATCTCACAGGAGGAATTATTGAATTCTATAACAATTCAGGTACGGCACAAACAGTAAAAGCGACAAATAATGCTTCTGCCTCCATTATGTACAATGCAATTGAAATTACTGGTTCCAATGTTGGGCAAAGCAATGGGAATATCAATCTAAGGACTAATGGAACATTTACTGTAACAAGTACAGGAATTTTTACAAATAATTCGGATGCAATTGTAGGCCCAATTGGCACACAAACATTGACAATTGCAACCGGAGGTCGCTTTATTACTGGCAATGCGCTAGGTTTTTATGGTGCAGTTTCAGGGCTCAACTCACCTTCAGTAAGAGATAACATTGAAACTATTGTTCTACAACCTAACAGTACTATTGAGTATAGCAGAGCCACAGCGCAAAATTTCACGCCCATAGCTACAAGTCCTGTTACCAATTATCAAAATGTTGTCATAAGTGGAGGTGGCGGCAAAAACCTAACGGGTGCAGTTTCAATGGAAGGGGTATTGACACTTACCAATGGCTTGGTAAATACCACTTCCACCAACATTCTTACGCTTACAGCCACAGCAACCAATCCCGGTACCAACCCCGGTGGCGGCAGCCTTGCTTCGTTCATCAACGGTCCTATGCGTAAAATAGGCACAGCCAACTTCATCTTTCCGGTTGGCAAACCTGTGCAACCCACCACCACAATACTCCCGCCAAATAGTGCTATCAATACCGGAGGTTACCGGCCCATAGGTATTTCAGGACTGTCTGCATCTGAAACCTTCGAAGCTGAGTATCATTTGTCGAACCCTTACATCCAGGGCCCCATCAGTGCCAATGCTACCGGTGCCGGCTTACAGGCAATCAGTCGTTGTGAGTATTGGGATTTGACCAAAACAGGAACAGCCACAGCTACCGTTACACTCAGTTGGTCAACAAACTCGCTTGGTCAAAGTCAATGTAATATCGGCTCCTATATAAATAACACTACAGCGGCCGTTGTAGTCCCCTATTATAATGGACAATGGGGAGATCAGAACCCTGACTATTTTGGACAATCGGGTTCACCAACACTTCCTGTCGCCAGTAGTGAAAGTATTGGTACCATTTCATGGGATGGCACTACAGGTATCATAGATAGTTATCAAAAATTCGTAATTGGTACAATCAACTGGCAATTGGCACCCCTTCCCTTCGACCTTACTGTTTTCAACGCCACCGGCAAAAACAAACAGGTGCAGCTCGACTGGACAGTCAATAACAATCAGCAAATCAAAGAATATACCCTCGAACGCAGCAGGGATGGTCAACGGTTTGCATTCTTCAAAACCGTAAGCGCCCGTGCCCAGGAACAGCGTGCTTCTTATACAGACCTGGATCCTGCACCATTCGCCGGCTGGAACTACTACCGCCTGAAGGCCGTAACGCACTCCGGCGAAGTGTTTTATTCAGACACCCGGAAGGTGAACATGGGACAGCAGGCCGAAATCGGACTTTCACCCAACCCGGCACGGAATATCCTTACCATCCGCCTGCCAAATGCAGGTGCCGTTACCGAACTTACCATCAGTAACAGTGTAGGTCAGGTGTTGCGCCAGCTGAAACCAACAGCCGATGTGCTGACAGTGGATCTATCGGCCTGGCCATCAGGCGTGTATTATGTTCGCATGATTTCAGCAACAGATGTCATCGTAAAACCGTTCGTAAAAGAATAAGCAGATAGGCTATAGTTATCATTCTTTCACGAGGGCCGGTACACCGGCCCTCGTGCTTTTCTGCAAATGTGCTGTTCAAATGGCGTAACTTTCAGGAGGAAAACACAGAAATGCAAACTCATGAAATCATTCGTTCGCTATTACATCGTTACATGGATCACCCTCGCCGGCTTGCTGTTTAGTTGTTTTCAATCCTGTACATCCAACGGAAATAGCAAACAAAACGCTGTTGCGGTAGATACCTTACCCAAGCCCCCGGCCGATATCACACTGCCCGGCAGCTTCAGTACTCAAACCAAATTGAAATTTGATAGTACGGAACTGGAAACATTCCTGAAACAATTCCCGAAGTTCAGCAACTATGAAAGTGATATCCGCCGCTTTTATCAAAAACGCAGCTTTGCCTATGCGTGGTTTGACCAACAAGGACTTATTGAACAGGCAGGTAACCTCTATAATAAAGTGGAAGCCATAGCCGAAGAAGGTGTGCCGGTGCAGTTGTTGTATGAACCAGAGCTGCACCAGATGATGGACGATGACTCCGCTGTTGGCTTCCGTGAAAAGGCAAACCCCAAGCTGGAACTGATGCTCACAGCACAGTATTTCTTTTATGCCAAACACATCTGGACCGGCCTGGGCGCCAAAGGCATGCTGGCTGTTGATTGGGATTTGCCACGGAAAAAACTTTCTTACGAAGCGCTGCTCGATTCATTACTGGAAGTGCCTTCTTCAGAGTTCATGAAATCGGAACCCCTGTATCCCCAGTATACACTTCTGAAACAACACCTGAAGAAGTACCGCACCATTCAAAAAGAGGGTGGTTTCATAAAATTGGCGGGCGATAAAAAATCATACAGGTTGGGCGACAGTAGTACTACAGTACGGCTGATTCGTAAACGGTTGCTCCAAAGTGGCGACCTGGCAACCGATAACAACAGTGTTGTGTTTGATGCTGAACTGGAAGCAGGGATCAAACGATTTCAATATCGCTATGGGTTGAAGGAAGATGGAATTGCCGGGAAAAATCTGTCGATGGAAATGAACTACCCGGTTGAAAAACGGATAGAGCAGCTCATTGTAAATATGGAACGCTGCCGCTGGCTTCCGGTGGCCATGCGTAAAGACTACTTCGTTGTAAACATTCCCGAATTCCGGTTTTATGCTTATGAAAATGATTCACTGGTTTGGAGCATGAAAGTGGTGGTTGGAAAGTCCATACATCAGACAGCTATTTTTAACGGTACTATGAAGTATGTAGTGTTTGCTCCTTACTGGAACATTCCGCCGGGTATTATGCGGAAGGAAACCCTTCCTGCACTCCGCCGAAACAGAAACTACCTTGTTGCTAATCACATGGAATGGAATGGCAATGCCATCCGTCAGAAACCGGGCCCCTGGAATGCACTGGGCAAAGTGAAATTTATGTTCCCCAACAGCCATAATATTTACCTGCACGATACTCCCACGAAAAGCTTGTTTGAACAGGATCAGCGGGCTTTCAGTCATGGCTGTATCCGTGTGGAGCAACCCAGGCGCCTGGCGCAGTATGTTTTACGTCATCAGCCGGAATGGACCGAACAACGGATTGATTCAGCTATGAATGGAGAAAAGGAATTGTACGTGAACCTCAAGCATCCCATTCCTGTTTTAATCGCATATTTTACAGCCTGGGTGGACCAGGATGGGTATCTGAATTTCAGAAAGGACTTGTATAACAAAGACAGTCGTCTTGCCAAAATGATCATGGAACAATCAAAATTGTAAGAGATGAATCTATCACGCATTGTTGCCGGCACCATGAAATGGGGCCATTGGGGTGCAAAATTTAATACCGCTGACTATGACCGTATGATCCGTTCCTGCATGGAAGCCGGGGTAACCTCCTTTGATCATGCAGATATTTATGGTGACTATACCACCGAAGAAGAATTTGGTGCTGTGCTGAAGCAGGATCCAACGCTGCGTAAGCAAATGCAGCTGATTACCAAATGTGGTATTCAGAAAGTGTCTCCTCAACGTCCCCTGCACAAAATTAAATCCTATAACACTTCCTACACACATATTATTGAGTCGGTGGAAACTTCGCTGGAGAATTTCGGAACAGACTATATTGATGTATTGCTCCTGCACCGGCCCGATGCCTTACTCGATGCCGGGGAAGTGGCGAAAGCGTTCCTGCAGTTAAAGGAGCAGGGAAAAGTATTGCACGTTGGCGTATCAAACTTCAAGCCAGCTCAGTTAGAGTTGTTGCACAGCCGTTTTCCGGTAGAAGTGAACCAGGTTCAATGCTCCGTTACGCATATGGATCCGCTTGCAGACGGAACGCTGGATCAGTGCCAGCGTTTAGGTATTGTTCCGATGGCGTGGAGCCCGCTGGGAGGCGGTTCCCTTCTTGCTTCCCAGGAAGATGAACGAGGCCTGCGTATCGGAGCCGTAGCCTCTTACCTGGCCGAAATATATGAAGTAACACCCGACCAGGTGTTGTTGAACTGGTTGCTTACCCACCCGGCTGGTATTTTCCCGGTTGTAGGTACAACCAAACCCGAACGTATACTTGCGTCTATAGGCGCACAGGAATTCAGACTTACCAGGGAAGAATGGTACATGTTGTGGAGAGCCAGTACGGGAAAAGAAGTAGCCTGATTAATAACGGAACAAAAACCGGTCCTTCAACACATGAAAGGTAAATCTCTTTGCAACTATCAATTCCCCGTCGCATTGAGCTGGCAGTTCGGTTTCACATTCAATTGTAAACGATTCGTCGGTATGATGATCAATAAACGGAAGCCTTAGATGTTTTCCCTTTTCAATAGCAGGTAAATAGCGCAACCGTTTCCAGATAGGTAAAGGCCGGCAAGTAATCAGATCCAGCAATCCGTCGCATACCGAGGACTTTGGTGAAACAAGAAATCCACCACCTGTACGGCTTGAGTTATGAACCATCACTAGGAGCAAGCGTTGATCATACAGGAATTTCCTACCCTGAATCCGGAATGAAAATTCACGAAAGAGGAAAATCTGCCGTATTACTTCATAAAGATATCCGGCATGACTTCCGATTTTCCGAATTTGTTGCATGCGTTGTAATACAGCGCCATCAAATCCCACTCCCACGCTGCCAAGAAAAAGATGTTCATTACATGAACCTGCATCAACACGCCTTACAGATGCCTGGAGAAGATGAGCTACCTGCTCTTCAGGAGAGATATTCCCATACAAAATACTTGCAAAGTCATTGCCCGTCCCGGCTTTGAATATACTTAATACAACAGTAGCAGAAGGATAGCGGTTGATGAAATAATTCAGAGTTCCATCACCACCAAAAATCCAGGCATCTGTAAAGTCATCCAAACGTTCCGGCCACGCATCGGAAAAAAGCGAAGATCGGATGCCTTTTTGTTGTAACTGACGGCTCACACTTACAGCTATGTCTAATGCAATTCCTTTGCCTGCTTTTGTATTCACAAGAAGAGCGATGCAAAGTATTTCCATTAGCAAAACAGTTATTGAAACAAATTATAGCGCAGGATACAGTACAAGGCACGGAAGCCATCTTTCCAGTTTATTTTTTTGCCTTCGGCATACGTTCTTCCGTAATAGGAAATTCCAACTTCGTAGATCCGTATACCCGGAATACGGGCAATCTTCGCAGTTACTTCCGGTTCAAATCCAAACCGGTGCTCCTTCAACTGCAGGGATTGGATATACTCCCTTTTAAACAGTTTGTAGCAGGTTTCCATATCAGTCAGGTTCAGATTGGTGAACATATTGGAAAAGGTGGTCAGAATTTTATTGCCGATACTATGCCAGAAAAACAAGATACGATGAGGTTTCCCCCCCATAAAGCGGCTTCCGTACACTACATCAGCAAAACCATCAATTACCGGTTTCAGTAACACATTATACTCCTGAGGGTCGTATTCAAGGTCAGCATCCTGAATAATCACAAATTCACCGGTAGCATGACTGATTCCTGTATGAAGTGCTGCCCCCTTGCCCTTGTTGAACGGATGAGCAATAATTCTAACTGGTAATTGATTTGAGGCTTGGTATTCTTCCAGCACAGCAAGTGTTCCGTCAGTGCTGCAGTCATCGACTACAATGACCTCTTTTTTAATTCCACCGATAAGTGATACCTGATTGACCCTGTCAAGAATCAGATGAATTGTCTTTGCTTCGTTATAAGCAGGTATAATGATTGATAGTGTTGAAACAGCTGTAGCCATAAAACAGTAGGTCTGAATTGCAATGATACAGATTAAGCACAGCACAGAAAAGGATGATCAAAGTAAAACTGAAAAGAATGGTATAAATAACTGGAAACAGATTGATTCATCCGGCAACAATAAGATGGCACTGATATTACTGGAGTCATACAATTAAGCCGCAGCTAGATCGAGTTTAGAAAAAACCAGCAAGGGCAGAGCTAGAAACAACCCGAAACTATAGTATATCAATTCCGGTAAATAAAAACCAAAAAAAATATCGTGTTCAATAAATAAGTCAGCCGGAGCAGAGCGACATCCCTTCGGAAGCCAGGGATAACAACCAAGCATGGTAAAAACAAAAAAACCCCGACAAAAATGTCGGGGTTTAATAAATATGGCAGCTACCTACTCTCCCGGTTGGTATACCAGTACCATCGGCCATGAGGGGCTTAACTACTCTGTTCGGTATGGGAAGAGGTGAACACCCTCGGCAAAACCACCATAAAAAGATGACTGTTTGCACAGTTTAATAATGTCATATTGGGAAAAGTTGCAATTGCAAAGGCAATTAAAAAAAATTAAAGCTTACGGGCAATTAGTACTACTCGACTTTACTGTTACCAGTTTTACATCTGTAGCCTATCAACGTCATCGTCTATGACGACCCTTAAAAGTAAACTCATCTTGTGGAAGGTTTCACGCTTAGATGCTTTCAGCGTTTATCCTGTCCGTACATAGCTACTCTGCGCTGCACCTGGCGGCACAACAGATACACCAGCGGTACGTACGACCCGGTCCTCTCGTACTAAGGTCATGTCCACTCAATTTACTAACGCCCACCACAGATAGGGACCGAACTGTCTTGCGACGTTCTGAACCCAGTTCACGTGCCACTTTAATCGGCGAACAGCCGAACCCTTGGGACCTTCTCCAGCCCCAGGATGTGACGAACCGACATCGAGGTGCCAAACCTCCCCGTCGATATGAGCTCTTGGGGGAGATCAGCCTGTTATCCCCGGAGTACCTTTTATCCTTTGAGCGACGGCCCTTCCATGCAGAACCGCCGGATCACTTTAGCCTGCTTTCGCACCTGCTCGGCTTGTGTGCCTCACAGTCAAGCACCCTTATACTAATGCGCTCTACGTACGATTACCAACCGTACTGAGGGTACCTTTGCGAGCCTCCGTTACTTTTTAGGAGGCGACCACCCCAGTCAAACTACCCACCATGCACTGTTTCCCCAAAGGGATTAGATTCTAAATCAAAGAAGGTTGGTATTTCAACGACCGCTCCACACTACCTGGCGGCAATGCTTCGAAGCGTCCCAACTATGCTACACATCCGTAATTCAAAATCAATGCAAAGTTGTAGTGAAGGTTCACGGGGTCTTTCCGTCCCGTGGCGGGTAACCGGCATCTTCACCGATACTACAATTTCACCGGGCTCGTGGAGGAGACAGTGTTCAACTCATTAGACCATTCGTGCAGGTCGGAACTTACCCGACAAGGAATTTCGCTACCTTAGGACCGTTATAGTTACGGCCGCCGTTTACTGGGGCTTCAGTCAGAAGCTTTGGCTTGCGCCGAACATCCTTCCTTAACCTTCCAGCACCGGGCAGGTATCAGGCTCTATACGTCATCTTTCGATTTTGCAGGGCCCTGTGTTTTTGCTAAACAGTTGGTTGAACCATTTTACTGAGACCTACCGAAGTAGGTACGCTTTATCCCGAAGTTACAGCGTCAATTTGCCTAGTTCCTTCTCCACGGCTCACCCGAGCGCCTTAGAATATTCATCTCGTCCACCTGTGTCGGATTACGGTACGGGTTGCTTATGCCTAACCTTAGAGGTTTTTCTCGGAGGTTTGATTAGGATCACTATCCACGCTGCCGAAGCTTTGCGGTACTATCACGTTCGACATCCTCTGCGGATTTGCCTGCAAAAGATATATCTACACGCTTTAACCTGGTATTCCGTAACCAGGCGGATCTTTCACTACCCCGTCACCCCATCGAAACATAAGTAAGTGCTGGAATATTAACCAGCTTTCCATCAGGTACGCCTTTCGGCTTTCCCTAAGGACCCGACTAACCCTGATCTGATTAACATTGATCAGGAAACCTTGGACTTACGGCGAAGTAGTTTTTCACTACTTTTATCGCTACTCATTCCTACATTTTCTTTTGAAATCGCTCCAGCATCCATCACCAGACACCTTCGCAGCAGATTTCAATGCTCCCCTACCGATTCAGCAAGCTGAATCTTAGAACTTCGGTTCGTAGTTTGATGCCCGATCATTTTCCGTGCAAGACCTCTCGACCAGTGAGCTGTTACGCACTCTTTAAATGAATTGCTGCTTCCAAGCAAACATCCTGGCTGTTATAGAAGTCTCACCTCGTTTGATCAACTTAACTACGTATTAGGGACCTTAGTTGCTAATCTGGGTTATTTCCCTCTCGGCCACGGACCTTAGCGCCCGCAGCCTCACTCCCGGAGATATGTGTTAGCATTCGGAGTTTGTCAGGGTTTGGTAGGCGGTGAAGCCCCCTAGCCCAATCAGTAGCTCTACCTCTAACACACTTCTTATATCCGAGGCTGTTCCTAAAAACATTTCGGGGAGAACGAGCTATCTCTCAGTTTGATTGGCCTTTCACCCCTATCCACAGGTCATCCCATAACTTTTCAACGTTAATGAGTTCGGACCTCCAGAGAGTGTTACCCCTCCTTCATCCTGCCCATGGATAGATCACAAAGTTTCGCGTCTACCCCCACTGACTAAACGCCCTATTCGGACTCGCTTTCGCTGCGGCTCCGTTACTTAAGAACTTAACCTCGCCAGTGAGGAGTAACTCGTAGGATCATTATGCAAAAGGCACGCCGTCATCCATTGCTGGACTCCGACCGCTTGTAGGCGCACGGTTTCAGGTACTATTTCACTCCCCTGTTTCGGGGTACTTTTCACCTTTCCCTTACGGTACTGGTTCACTATCGGTGTCTGAGGAGTATTTAGCCTTACCAGATGGTGCTGGCAGATTCAGGCAGGATTCCTCCGGTCCCGCCTTACTCAGGATACTGCTCGTCCCTCACAATTTACATTTACAGGGCTATCACCTGCTATGGCTCAACTTTCCAGAAGATTCAATTTGATGTGAGTTTCTAAATGCAGTCCTACAACCCCTTGGCGGCACGCCACCAAGGTTTGGGCTCTTCCCGTTTCGCTCGCCACTACTCAGGGAATCATTGTTATTTTCTTTTCCTCTCCCTACTTAGATGTTTCAGTTCAGGAGGTTGGCTTCCTTTCGGATAATACCGCTTCACGGTACTGGGTTGTCCCATTCGGAAATCTTCGGATATAATGCTTGTGTGCAGCTCCCCGAAGCTTATCGCAGCTTACCACGTCCTTCTTCGCCTCTCAGACCCAAGGCATCCACCATGCGCCCTTATTCGCTTTAAAAGAGTTATTATACTTAAATCGCCTTAAAACAATTACAACTTGTTACATCCCAATATGTCAAAGAACTTAATCAATTGAACTTTCGCTCAAATGAAAAGCTGATGTTATGATTTCGAATCATCAGACCATTACGTCTACATCATGAAAGAACTAATTTGTGGAGGATATCGGAGTCGAACCGATGACCCCCTGCGTGCAAGGCAGGTGCTCTAGCCAACTGAGCTAACCCCCCTCCTGGTGTGTAGACCCGCCCAGACTTGAACTGGGGACCTCTACATTATCAGTGTAGCGCTCTAACCACCTGAGCTACGGATCTATTAATTTGCCAATTGGCCAAATCCATAGCAACTGGCCGAGAACTATTTTATAAAGAACTTAAATCTTGAAAGAGGAAAAGCAACAGCAGTAAAACAAGCATCTCTAAAAGGAGGTATTCCAGCCGCACCTTCCGGTACGGCTACCTTGTTACGACTTAGCCCCAGTCACTAGTTTTACCCTAGGCGGCTCCTTGCGGTTACCGACTTTAGGTACACCCAGCTTCCATGGCTTGACGGGCGGTGTGTGCAAGGTCCGGGAACGTATTCACCGTATCATTGCTGATATACGATTACTAGTGATTCCAGCTTCATGGAGTCGAGTTGCAGACTCCAATCTGAACTGAGAGAAGGTTTTTGGGATTAGCTCCTTATCGCTAAGTGGCAGCCCTTTGTCCTTCCCATTGTAGCACGTGTGTAGCCCTGGGCATAAAGGCCATGATGACTTGACATCATCCCCTCCTTCCTCACGTCTTACGACGGCAGTTTCATTAG
The DNA here is from genome assembly GCA_943368955.1 of Chitinophaga pinensis. GTDB lineage: Bacteria > Bacteroidota > Bacteroidia > Chitinophagales > Chitinophagaceae > Lacibacter > Lacibacter pinensis_A. Next base: position 556,816 of record CALRLY020000001.1, on the reverse strand, counting down.
AGTTCCCAGCATTACCTGATGGCAACTAATGATAGGGGTTGCGCTCGTTGCGGGACTTAACCCAACACCTCACGGCACGAGCTGACGACAGCCATGCAGCACCTTACTGGCAGTGTATTGCTACAAAGACGGCTTTCACCGTCGATCTCCCAGCATTCTAGCCCAGGTAAGGTTCCTCGCGTATCATCGAATTAAACCACATGCTCCACCACTTGTGCGGACCCCCGCCAATTCCTTTGAGTTTCAACCTTGCGGTCGTACTTCCCAGGTGGATTACTTAATGCTTTCGCTTAGACACTAACAGTAATATCGCTAATGTCGAGTAATCATCGTTTAGGGCGTGGACTACCAGGGTATCTAATCCTGTTTGATCCCCACGCTTTCGAGCCTCAGCGTCAATCATCCCGTAGTAAGCTGCCTTCGCAATGGGTGTTCTATGTCATATCTAAGCATTTCACCGCTACATGACATATTCCGCTTACCTCCAGAATATTCAAGACAGATAGTATCAATGGCAGTTTCCGGGTTAAGCCCAGAGATTTCACCACTGACTTAACTGCCCGCCTACGCTCCCTTTAAACCCAGTGAATCCGGATAACGCTTGCACCCTCCGTATTACCGCGGCTGCTGGCACGGAGTTAGCCGGTGCTTATTCCTCTGGTACCGTCAGTCCCCGTAGAAACAGGGGTTTCGTCCCAAAGAAAAGAAGTTTACAATCCAGAGGACCTTCATCCTCCACGCGGCATGGCTGGTTCAGACTTGCGTCCATTGACCAATATTCCTTACTGCTGCCTCCCGTAGGAGTCGGGCCCGTGTCTCAGTGCCCGTGTGGCTGATCATGCTCTCACATCAGCTACTGATCGTGGGCTTGGTGGGCCGTTACCCCGCCAACTACCTAATCAGACGCACGCCCATCTCTTACCGCCGGAGCTTTAATATCAAAGTGATGCCACTTCAATATGTTATGGAGTATTAATCCACCTTTCGGTGGGCTATCTTCCAGTAAGAGGAAGGTTGCGTACGTGTTCCGCACCCGTTTGCCGGTCGCCAGCATCTGTATTGCTACAAACCTGCTGCCCCTCGACTTGCATGTATTAAGCCTGCCGCTAGCGTTCATCCTGAGCCAGGATCAAACTCTCCATTGTAAATGTTGTTTGATACTGACTTTGTTAACTTTTGAAATTAACGTAGTCTTGTTCGAATTTTTTACGCTTGGTTTACCCGTTCTATTTTTTGAATAAAACGTTGCTGTTGCTTCCAATCTTTCAAAGATCTTTTTACTTTTTCAAGTACCCGTTTTTTGAACGGGAGTGCAAAGGTAAGAGGTTTTTTAAATCCACCAAATTTTTCTGAATTTTTTTCAGATTTTTTTTGAAGCAGGTTGAAACGAATTCAACTTATTTCAGAGGGGAAAACCTGTTACTTAAAGAACTCTTGCTTTTCAAAAGCGGGTTGCAAAGATAAGGGCGGATGGAAGTACGAACCAAACTTTTTTAAGCTTAATTTTTTCAAAAAAACGGAAACGCAAGCCAGTAAAGGATTTGAGTTGGAAAAAAAAATCAGAACACCCGTAACGCTGGTGGAAATACCACCCGTTCCAGGAACAAACCATGCGCCGGAGCTGCAAAATCAGCACTCGCCTGCTTTGTGCTGCTAAGGAGTTGTATGAACTCATCCCGCCCGCTGCTACCTCTTGCCACCCGCAACATACTGCTTACAAGTGCCCGGACCATCCCACGCAGAAAACGATTACCCGCCACTTCATACTGTAATTCTTCGGGATGTATGATCCATTTGCTGTGATAGATCTGACAGTCAAAGGTCCGCACCTGGGTATTTCGCTTCGAAAAGGCAATGAAATTCTTGTTTTCCTGCACCAATGTTGCCATTTCAAGCAGCAAGTCTGTATTCAGCTGATAGGGAAAATGCCAGGATACACCCTCTTTAAACGGATCACGGTAGCGGTTTATATGATACCGGTATTCCCGCTTGAGTGCATGAAACCGGCAATGGGCATCTGCCGGAACTTCAATCACCTTTTTCAACACAATTGACCGGGGAAGTATAGAATTAAGATTGTACAGGTGACGTGGATTGAACGGATCTTCCCAATCGAAATGGAAATAATTCTGCAGGGCGTGGACACCTGCATCAGTTCTGGAGGAGCCCGTTACGTCAACCTTTTTTCTGAACAAAACCCGGAACGCCTCCTCCACTTCTGATTGAACGGTCGTGGCATTTTCCTGTACCTGAAAACCACTGAAGGGCTCTCCCCGGTACGCAACTTCCAGGAAATAACGTGGCATAGTTAGTTAATTGGAATCAATGCCTGAAACCGCTTTTTATAGTATTCATCTGTAATCGTGCTTTCCAATGATCTGAAATTCTGAAAATCAGTTACAAATGGAAATGCAGCATCATAGAACCGGTATCGCCATTCATCCGACAAGAACAAAACAGCCAGGTTTTTTAACTGATTACTCGTAAAACACATAGAGCGGAATGTTTTTTTTGCTTCGCTCACCATTTGCTCCTCTTTATTCTGCTGCGCCATTTTCCTGCGCAACTTGAGAAAATCATCCTCCGTTGCCACTACTTTACAGTTACTGTTGGGCACCGGTTGCAGTTGGGGCACCACAGGCTGTGGTACAGGTTCCTGTGCTTTTGGAACAGGCTGTACTGCAACAATGGAATCTTTCTTAAGCTCAGGATTCACAATGACTTCCTTTTTTTCCGGTATTACAGGTTCGGTTTTCACCGTAGCCAATTCCGGTAAAGTATCTCGTTTTTGTGGTTGTAAAACCGTATCGGTTAGAGGTATTGGCACTGCAGGCACAGGCACTGCGGGTGCAGAAATGAAAACCTTGATCGTATCTGCCAGCCCGGATGATTCACGCACTTCAAAAACATAATCTGTTCCCTCCGGACTATCGTAACGCCGTAACTGTGTGATTTTTGATTTTTCCGGAGATTGCCAAACTTCGGCAACCCTGTTTGAATCAGTTGCAACCACTACCGGGGGAGCAACAACAGCGGGCACCACAACTATAGAATCCTTTTTCTCTTTTACAGTGACTAAGGGATTGGTGGTTGTTATACTAACTGTATCCTGCTTAGGTGGGGGTTGCTGCACAGTAACTTGCTTCACTGTACTATCCTGCGTTACCTGTGACAGCATATTTGCAAACGGATCGTTTGTCACGATCGTATCTTTAGTTGCCTTCGTTTGTAACGGTACCGGTTCCTGTTTTACCTGTGCATAAACAATTGTAAGCCTTTGCAAGTCATACAAGCCCCATCCCTTTTCGGGGAACTCTTTAACCAAAAACCCTTTATCACTATTTTCCAAAGCTATCTGGAATGTGGTTTCGGGCAGGCTGCTCTGGGCAAATCCCAACTGAATTGTGATATCTGCTTCGTTTAATTTACTGAGAATTAAGTATCCTGTTGAGGAAGAGCTGATGATCTTACTTTTATATTTAACATAAAAGGGCTGCTTATTATCTGACTGAAAATAAACATAATGGTTTTGCTGTGAAACAACCACCAGGGGCATCACTATCAGTACAACAAGAAGGCCTCTGAACAACCAGCTTCCGGATCTATGCATAGATACAAAACTAATTTTTTTATTTATCCCTCACTCAAACCATTTGTCAAAATTTGAGCCGTGTTTAAGGTACAGAATTATCTTTATGGCTGAATAAAAAGTAAAATATGAATTTGAAACACATGATTACAACCTGTTTCCTGCTGTTTACATTGGCAGGATATTCACAGGAACAAGCTACAGAAGACACTACCTGGAAAACCATTTACCGGTCAACCCCAGAAAAAAAGTTTGCACTCGTTCATACAAAACTGAACGCCATTTTTGATGTACCCAAAGCCTATATGTACGGAAAAGTATGGGTAAGCCTGAAGCCTCATTTTTATGAACAGCAGGAACTGGTGCTGGATGCAAAAAGCATGGAAATTAAAGAGGTATCTATAACAAAAGGAACATCACGCACGCCGTTAAAATATGAGTATGATGGGTATGAACTTAAAATTGCCCTCGATAAAACTTATAAACGTGGTGAAGTACTCACCGTTTATATTGATTACACGGCAAAACCAGATGAATTTAAAGTTACCGGAAGTGCTGCAATTACTGGCGCAAAAGGGTTGTACTTCATTAATCCTAAAGGAGAAGAGGCCGGCAAACCAACTCAATTCTGGACGCAGGGCGAAACGGAAGGAACCAGCGTATGGGTTCCGACCATTGATAAACCGAATCAGAAGACAACACAGGAAATTTCGATGACCGTACCTGCAAAATGGGTCACCCTCAGTAATGGGAAACTGGTGAGCCAGAAACTGAACTCCAATGGCACCCGCACCGATTCCTGGAAAATGGATCTGCCACACGCTCCTTACCTCTTCTTTATGGGAGCAGGCGATTTTGCTGTAATCAAGGATACATGGAAAGGAAAAGAAGTCAACTACTACGTTGACAAGGAATATGCATCAGTTGCCCGCAAAATTTTTGGTAATACACCTGAAATGATGACCTACTTTTCCAAAATTACGGGTGTGGAATACCCCTGGGTGAAATATGCTCAAATGACCGCTCATGATTACGTAAGCGGAGCCATGGAAAACACAACAGCCACGCTGCACCAGGAAAGTGCGCAACAGGATGCCCGTGAGTTGGTTGATGGTAACGGTTGGGAAGGCACTATTGCCCATGAACTGTTCCATCATTGGTTCGGCGATTATATTACTACCGAAAGCTGGAGTAACCTTACCGTAAATGAGTCCTTTGCCAACTACAGCGAATACTTGTGGGATGAATATAAGTATGGTAAAGATAAAGCCGATGCAACCCACTACAGTGCTATGCAGGGCTACCTGCAAAGCGGCAGTGAAAACAAGCACCTGGTTCGCTTTCTTTACAAGGACAAAGAAGATATGTTCGATGCAGTGAGCTATAATAAAGGCGGCAGAATCTTACATATGCTCCGTAACTATGTAGGTGACAGTGCTTTTTTTAAATCGCTGAACCTGTTTCTTATAACTAATAAATTCAAAGCGGTGGAAGCTCATCAATTACGATTAGCTTTTGAAGAGGTAACCGGTAAAGATCTGAACTGGTTTTTTAATCAGTGGTACTTTAACAGCGGACATCCTGCCTTCGATATTCAGTATGGCTACGATGCTGCCCGGCAACAGGCAACTGTTATTGTGAAGCAAACACAAAAAGGAACTACATTTCAATTACCTGTTGCCATTGATATTTATCATGGAGCTGTTAAAAAAAGACATCAGGTTTGGTTAAAAAACAATGTTGATACATTTTCATTTGCGGTTTCCGGCCAACCCGATCTGATCAACTTTGACGGAGATAAAATCCTGCTCTGCACCAAAAAAGAAAACAAAACACCGGAACAATACATGCACCAGTATAAGCATGCCGGCTTGTACCTTGACCGCAGGGAAGCAATTGAGTTTATATCAAAGAAACAAGACGACCCCAAAGTAATTGAGTTCATGGCCCTGGCCTTAAAAGACAAATACAGCGGATTAAGATCTTTGGCTATCAGTAAACTGGATTCGAAGAAGGCAAAAATGATGGAAACCGCCCAGCCCCTGCTTCTTGAAATTGCCCGTAAAGACCCAAGCCGGATTACTAAAAGCCGGGCAGTGGAAGTATTGGGTAATCTGAAGAAACCAGAATGGAAACCCCTGTTCACCGAACTCATCCAGGATTCATCTTATACAGTAAGCGGCGCCGCTTTGATTGCATTATCAAAACTGGATGAACCACAGGCATTGGCCGAAGCTAAACTGCTGGCAAAAACTAAAACCAGGGGAAATTTGCAGGAATCAGTTGCTACGTTGCTGATCAAAAGTGGGGATGAAAGCTTGTTTGAAGAAGTGGCAAGTGCCTACAGCCAAATGGGACTCAGCCAGGCAAAATTCAATCTCACAGCCACTTTTGCCAACTTCCTGGGGGTTATCCGCAATACAGAAAAAGTAAAAAAAGGGGTTGATGAAATTGTGAAATTCAGGGATGCTATACCGGAACAATTCGGGATCTGGCCTGTAATTGATAATATGCTTAAAACAATTATAGGAAAGAAAGAAGCTGCCAAAAAAGAAGGAGGCGATATTGCGCCGCTACAGGAGCAGATTGATTACATAAAAAGTAAACTCACCAACTAAAGAAACTCCATTAAATGCAAAAAAGCCGCTTCCGGGAAGCGGCTTTTTTGCATTTATACAATATTTAGCTTGATCATCCACAGTGATAATGAATGCGAAAAACGCCTTTCCGGACATTATAAAATCCACAAAAAAAACAAGGAAGAAAGAAAGTACTGCTATTTCACCACCTGGAACTTACCGCTTTCCACAATTTTTCCATTGCGGTCGGTAAGCTGGAAGATATAAACGCCCCTGAAATAATCGCTGAGGTTGATAACGGTGCGGGGACTGATGTTGTTTTGCTCAAAAACCCGTTTTCCAATGAAATTAAATATTTTAAAAGAGTAGTTGGACAATTCACCTCCCTGCTGGAACTCAAAATTAATATAAGAGGAAGCCGGGTTGGGGTAAAAACGAATCACCTTCACCGCATTGGTCTGGGTAGAGGTGCTACGTGACTGCCCCAGAGACACTGTGGTAATCGAAAGGATAAAAATGGATATGAGTAAAAATTTCGTCAACGAGACAAAGCTAATTTTATTATGTTCATAAAACAAGCATTTTAATCAGCTTTTTGGCTCTCCTGTATGAAAAACGGGGTCCGAAAACCCCGTTTTAAGTACTTACCCCTATCAAAATCGTCAGTTTAAACCAGCAAGACAGGTATTAATTGCATCAAAATCGGGTAAATCGCCGGGATTCTCAAGCACTTCAGCATATTTTACCACTCCTTCTTTGTCAATTATAAAGGCACTTCTTTTAGAAACACCTTTCATATCCAGAATCCAATCTTCATAAATAGCTCCGTAAAGTGATGATACTTCTTTGTTAAAGTCACTCAAAAGCGGAAAGTTATACCCCTGCTCTTCTTTGAATTTTGCGAGTGTGAATACAGAGTCAACCGAAATGCCCAATACTTCCGCATTTGACTGATTGTAACGGGCAATATCGTCCCGAACCGCACATAACTCTTTGGTACATACCCCGGTGAATGCCTGGGGGAAAAACAGCAATAAAACATGTTTACCTTTCAAATCCGATAATGTTACTTTATTCTTTTCACTGTTGTACAAGGAAAAGTCGGGTGCCTGTTGTCCTGCTTCAATTTTCATGTTTGAGAAATTAAATGTGTTTAAAAGATTGTAGAACACTAAACACAACAACAAGGAAAAGGTTGAACAGAATGAAGGAACTTTTGTAATGAAAACAAGGGTTCACCAGCAGGTTTCGCATTATCTTTAGGCTATGCATATTGGTTCAATCATACAGGTTCTTGAAGAATGGGCCCCCCTGCCACTGCAGGAATCCTATGACAACAGCGGGTTATTGACCGGTCAGCTTTCCGACACCTGCACCGGTGTTCTTGTAACACTTGACTGTACGGAAGAGACGGTTTCGGAGGCAAAAAAAATGGGGTGTAATTTGATTGTGGCTCATCACCCTATTCTTTTTAGCGGATTGAAAAGGCTTTCAGGCCATACTTATGTGGAACGGACCCTTATTGCAGCGATAAAAAATGATATCGCCATTTATGCACTGCATACCAACCTTGACAACATTCAGCAGGGCGTAAACCAGGCAATTGCAGCCCGGCTTGGCCTGCAAGACACACAGATTTTAGCACCCAAGGCTGGAGCCTTAAAGAAATTGTACACATTTGTTCCGGAAGCCTATGCCGATATTGTTAAAAACGCCATATTCCAAGCCGGCGGAGGACATATTGGCAACTATAGTGAATGTAGTTTCAGCAGTGGCGGAATGGGTAGTTTCAAGCCCGAAACCGGATCTAACCCCTTTACCGGTGAAAAAGGAAAACGGCACGAAGATAAAGAGATAAAGCTGGAGATTGTTTTTCCGGCCTGGCTTCAAAAGCAAGTTGTAGAGGCCATGAAAGAAGCCCATCCGTATGAAGAAGTGGCATATGACTTACTATCGCTTGACAATGAGTATCAAGGTGTTGGAGCGGGTCTTACAGGACAATTACCCACACCGCAGAGTGAGGCAGTGTTTCTTCAGCATTTGTGTACTCAATTTCAACTGAGTGTGGTTCGGCATACCAAACTGCTGGGGAAACCCATACAAAAAGTAGCGGTTTGCGGAGGTGCCGGCAGTTTTCTTACCAAAGCTGCCATCCGCAGTGGTGCCGACGTGTATGTGACTGCCGATGTCAAATACCATGAGTTTTTTGACGCCGACGGACAATTACTCCTGGCAGACATCGGTCACTGGGAAAGCGAACAATTTACAATCGGCCTCATTGTTGATTACCTCACACAAAAATTCCCTACCTTTGCCGTCCTCAAAACTGAGGTATTAACCAACCCGGTTGCGTATTACAAATACTAAATCAAGCATATGGCTGCAATTAAAGAGTACTCCGTTGAAGAAAAACTGAAAGCCCTCATTCACCTGCAGAAAATTGAAAGCAAGCTGGATGAAATTCAAATTTTGAAGGGAGAACTTCCAATGGAAGTAAAAGACCTGGAAGATGAAATTGCAGGTTTGCATGCCCGCCGCTTAAGGATTGAGGAAGAAATCAATGGCATCCAGGAGTTTATCGAAACCCGAAAAGAAGCCATTAAAGAAGCCCAGGCGCTGATCAAGAAATATGAGAAGCAAAGCGAAAATGTAAAAAACAACCGTGAGTTTGAAGCGATCAATAAGGAAATTGAAATGCAAACGCTCGAGGTGAAACTGGCTGAAAAACATATCAAAGATGCGGGTGAGGAATTGATGGAGAAGGGTGAAGTGCTGGAAAAAGCGAATAAGGCCATTGGTGGTAAAGAAAAGAACCTGGAACACAAGAAATCAGAACTGGATAAAATTATTGCTGATACAGAAAAAGAAGAAACACATCTGAATAAAGATGTTTCCAAAGCCCGTGAAGCTGTGGAAGAACGTCTGTTGACGAGCTATGAGCGTATCCGCACAAGTTACAGGAACGGTTTGGCTGTTGTACCCATTGTTCGTGATAGCTGTGGTGGCTGTTTCAACACCATTCCTCCCCAGCGCCAAAGCGAAATCAAGCAACGCAAAAAAATTATTGTTTGCGAAAACTGCGGACGGATTCTTGTTGATACGGATCTGACTGACAGTGTGGAAATATGATCCTTTCTGCAATTTTTTTAAAAGAGCATCGATTGGTGCTCTTTTTTTATGACCTGTAATGAACGAATGAATTTGCTTTTCTGTTAGCTTTGACTTCTGTATATGCTGCGGCAGGTTTCCATACAAAATTTTGCATTAATTGATCATATTGAGATCAGTTTTACCGAAGGCTTCACGGTCATTACCGGCGAAACCGGTTCGGGCAAGTCCATCTTGCTGGGAGCACTGGGACTGGTTTTGGGAAACCGGGCCGACACATCTGTTTTACTGGATAAACAACGGAAGTGTATTGTTGAAGTTTTATTTGACATCAGCAACAACTCTCAACTGCAAGCCTGGCTGGAGCAACTGGGCCTGGAACCGGAAGCTGATTTATTCCTGCGCCGGGAAATAGCTGTTACAGGTAAATCCCGTTCGTTTATAAATGACACACCAGTTAATCTCTCGCAATTGAAAGATGCGGCAGCTATGCTGGTAGATCTGCACCAGCAGTTTGATACAATGGAACTGGGTGAGGCTTATTTTCAGCGCAGCGTAATAGATGCACTTGCCGGTTGCATGCAGGAAACAAGTTCGTATCACAAGAGCTTCAGGCATTACAGTGAACAGGCAGCAAAACTGCAACTTTTACAACAGCAGCAACAACAGCAACAACGGGAACAGGATTACCGTCAGTTCCTGCTGGATGAACTGCTGGCAGCCTCGTTTACAGCAGATGAACTGGAAAAAGCAGAACAGGAACGAACGCTTCTGGAACATGCAGAGGCAGTGCGCACCACACTGCACGAAGCAACTTTTTTGCTGAAAGAAAGTGAAACACCTGTAGTACAGCAATTAAAAGTACTGTTACACAAACTACAGCAATACCGGAATATTAGTTCCAGCCTTGGTGAAGTATGTGACCGGCTTGGTGCTGTTCATATAGAATTGAACGATCTGGCATCGGAACTGGAGCAACAGCAGGATTCGATACAAGCCGACGAAACACGCAAAGATTACCTCACACAACGACTGGAGTTGGGTTATAAGCTGCAGAAAAAGCACGGGGTACAATCTACCCTTCAATTGCTGCAACTGCAGGAATCACTGGAAAGCGAACTGCAAGTTCTGTCGAATCTGGAACAGGAAATCGCTGCTACTGAGCAACTGTTGCGGCAACAGAAACAAGAACTGTCAGATAAAGCTGCGCTGCTCTATAAAAAACGTCTGAAAGAAGCCACTCCTTTTGCAGAAAGAATGAATATGCTGCTGAAGCGGGTAGGTATGCCCAATGCCCGCATGAAAGTAGAGGTTTTGCCGGCACCCTTGCACGCCTACGGTGCAGATACCATTCGCTTTCTTTTCAATGCGAACCTGCCCGAACATACAACATCCACATCCGAACAGATGGAACCAATTGGAAAGGTAGCCAGCGGAGGTGAACTCAGCAGGCTGATGCTTTGTATTCAATCACTCGTAGCTGGTAAAATCGAACTCCCCAGTTTGATTTTTGATGAAATTGACACAGGCATCAGTGGAGAAGCTGCCCGACAGGTAGGATTACTACTCCAGGAACTATCGCAAAAACATCAGGTTATTACCATCACCCATCTGCCACAAATAGCTGCGAGGGCGTTCACTCATTTTTACGTTTACAAAGAAGTGCAAGGTGCCACCATTGTTACAAAAGTGAGACAATTGAAATCGGATGAACAGGTGGAAGCTATTGCCCACATGCTGAGCGGGGAAAACATCACCGAGTCAACATTGCTTGCTGCAAAAGAAATGGTGATGAACAAACAATAGACAGGTTTGCCTAATTCTTTTTTGAACTCTTTTTTGGTTTGGAAGGCTCTTTCGGAGTTTCAGTAGGTTTGGTTTCAGTTGTTGCAGCTGATTTGCCATCATCTTCCATAACCACTCGAAAACCATAATCATTCAAACGGCTTTCAGGACTGAAGTAATTTCTGTGAGCCACTCTGCAACCTGCCATAACATAATTCCAGCTTCCCCCACGCAGGATTTTGAAATACTGATTTTCATTTGAACCCTGGGGATTTGTTTGAGCCTCGGCCGTATAAGCACCAAACCAATCCTGGCACCATTCCCACACATTCCCGCTCATATCAAATAAGCCTAACTCATTGGGCCTCTTTTGTGCAACAGGCTGTGTACCGGCATTACTGTTTTCTTCATACCAACCAGTACTATACATACTCTGGCCACCTGCATATATAAAACCTTTGCTTTTTTTGCCTCCCCTGGCTGCGTATTCCCATTCGGCTTCTGTAGGAAGACGATATGTTTTACCGGTGGTATCGCTTAGCCATTTGCAATAAGAAATTGCATCATCCCAACTGATATTCACCACTGGATGATTATCAATCCAGCCCCAGTTGGGTGCATTGGGCATCTGTCTTCCCGTAGCATTGCAGAAAGCCCTCCATTGAGCAACGGTTGTTTCTGTTTTTGCCATGCGGAATGTTTTGAGAGTTACCTGATGTAAGGGAAGTGCCACCGAATCTTCCGGCTCGGCAAGTTCCTCATTTCCCATCGTAAACGTACCACCATCCACACGGATCATTTCAGGAAACTTTTGCGCAAACGAAGTAAGGTTTCCAACGACCAGGAACAGAAAACAAAAACAACGAACGACTTTCATCGTGAACATAATCGGTAGTTTAATAACAATTCGTGGATTTTTCAAAAGGCTTCAGTGGCATGACAGACCGGTATAGTAACCATCTGATTTAATTCACCAAAATAAGATATTTCCTGAATAAATGATGTGATGTGAAAGTGAAATTATAGTTGCATCTGAAATAGCATCTGATAACACACATTCGTTCTTTTTCTAACGCAAGTCAAATACGACCGGCAAGGTGCTTCAGAAACAAAAAAAGCCTCATGTAAAACATGAGGCCTTTTTGTTTGTCGGGAAGACAGGATTCGAATTTGCTTATTTTTTTTGATTAAGAGGATTATTTCATTTTCCCTATATCTATCAATATCAATTAGTTATAAAACATTTATCTAATAGCCTGAAAATAGTCTTAGCTATAGCCTTGAAATTGTTCGCTAAATTTTCGCTAAAGATTATCTTTAAAAAAAAATTATGCGAATCATAAAGCATAAGCAGGCCACAGTACGGCTTAACAATTCAACAGTAGTTATTTACTATTCATTCAAAGGGGATGATATGCGCTTCCCCACAGGTGTAAAACTGGAAGGTATCAAGGGAAAGGATGGAAAATATCCAAGCTGGGACTATAAGAACAATCGATTGAAAATCCTTCCCAACAACGGCACCAACCGCAACGCAATAAAAGCACTGGAGGCAAAGCAAAATCGAATAGATGAACTGCTCAACAGAGCAAACACCCTAATAAATGATTATTTCTCCAGAGGTATGGAGATGTACCCCAAACACCTTTCCAACCTGTTAAACAAAGTAGAGGAACTAAAATATACAGCAGCCAATGCCAGTTTTTTTGAATACTTTAACCAGTTTTTTGAGCGCAAGAAAGAACATTTTACCGTTCGTGGTAAAATAATCAGTTTAAAAGATTACAATTCAACATTGTTGCTTTTAAAAGATTTTGAAAAATTCAAGGATTATGATTTACGTATTGAGTATATAAACAACCTATGGCTGGAAGATTTTGTAAATTATATGTCATCCAAACACCCCCAATATTACGGTGATTACAAAGTAAATTCAGAGGGTGAAATGGCCAACTCAACTATAAAAAAACGGCTAGACATATTAGCAGAGTTTTTTACATTCCTGAAAGAATTAAAGGTGGTGACGGTGGAACAGGAAGAAATGGTCCGTAAATTCAAAAAGAGCATTAAACGGCAGCCTACCCGAAAGGAAACGCTGGATATTCTAGAAATTCATAAACTTTATCAATTCAAGTTTAAAGAGCAGAGTGATATACAAATAAAGGACCTATTTGTATTTCTTTGCCTTACAGGAATCAGATATCAGGATTTGGTGAGCTTTGATAAAAAGTTTATCAGGGAAAGTAAAACGGGGGATGGTTTTGTATATGTAAAAGCAGCAAGCAAAACCAGTCTGGATTATAATATCCCACTTTGTAATATTGTGTTGGAGATATTGAAAAAGTACAATTATGAATTGCCCAAAATCAGTGGCCAATACGGAAACAGAGCCATAAAAGAGGCATTAAGAAAAACCCAGCTTTTCGATGATTACACCCAGATAATAAATAAGAAAACAAAGGATTTTAAAAGGCGTTACGAAGCCATTACCCTGCATAAAGGGCGTGATTCATTTATTACCAATCTGGTTGACACTACCCCGCTCAACGAGTTAATGAAATACACGGGCCATAAAAAGCTCTCAACCTTGCAGGGATATATTGATAAAAAGAGGCCCGTAAAAATGGATTACATCAAGGTTTTTAATATTAATTAGTCAACTAAAGTCAACATTGTTATATTAATAGAGTAAGAATAACATTCCTCTTTAAACCATGGAACCTTAGATACATTAAAATTAATTTTCTTTAATTTTAAAAGGTGTTTTGATTTTTAATATAAATAATTTTTATGAGTCTAACCGCCTTACGATTGAAATACCCAATAATACAAATGGGCCTAATACTGGTATTTAATGTTATTTCATTTAATACACAATCACAAGACACAACAGGCATATTTAATTTTACGAAAGATTGGCAATCTTATTCAATTGGAAATGAAGTTTCTTTCAAACTTCCTCCTTATTTCAAAATGGAACCGATTGACAATAGCAATAGCCTTTTTTTTATGAGAAAAATCGGAGGATATTCAAATTCATCTGATTATGACTCCTCGATATTTATATTTCAAATTCAAAAACTAGACAAAACCGCATCAAATGAGGCATTAAGAATTCACTACTTATTTCCATCCAATGAAACTAATGTGATGTTAAATGCAATTCAAGAAATGATTGACAAACAGAAAAGCTCCGACTTTGTATCAATAAAGAATTATAAATTAACCATTGAAAATATTATTGCATTTAACAGTAGCTCTTTCGAAAATTACTATTCCATATTTTACAAAAGTATTATACGAAATAAGAAATATCATTATCCGCTTCTGTCACATGCATACTTTGTACCAGGCAATAAAAATTCTTTTTTATTTTCATTTATTTGCACTGCCTATGATTTGGATTATTTTGGCTTAGACATTTCTACTATTAAGGAAAATATAAAATTGACGGGCCTTGATTAGATATCATGAAAAGTAGTGGATAAACCTTTATGCTAACCATGCGAAATGATTTTAATGAACATTCAGCTTTTAAGAACTCAGGCGTGCATTTTTTATAAAAGATAATTTTTCATCTTGCTTATATAAAGTGAAACATTATTTATTGTGAGTTTTCTTCTGCCTTATACCCTAAGATTCCATTTTTTATTATTATGAAGCAAACTAATAAACAAAACCCCAGTCCAATCAATTTAAACAACACATGATGCCTAAACCATTCACCAATACCAGTATTATTACTCCAAAAATCTTTAATCCTATTGATATTCGGATTGCCTTTTAAATATTCAACTTCTATTTGATAAGGTATTTCATTTAAGGTTTTTTCTGCGGGTAATTCACCGTAGTTATATCCAGTAGACACAATTTTCACTCCATTTAAAGTTCTAAATGTATATGTATACGAAAATCCGTGTACCACCTTAATAGTACGACTATCATTTTGTTCTATCTCATCTTGAAATTCATCGGCATTAATTATACTTCCCTTAACTACAACTTTGTCACCTGTTATTAGAAGAAACTCATCACGCATTCTTTTCCACTCTGGACCACTGTTTAACCAGAAATAGAATGCTAGAATAGAAATCGCTAAAAGATAATACTTTATTAGCTTGTACTTATGCCCTAGCAAATATTCTAATTTCAATTTCATAGCTTACTAAAATTAGCTGAACTTTCAAAAATCTAAACCCATTAAACTGAACTCATTAGCTACAAATATATAATCCCATTTATTAATTTATACCTGTTTCATAGTCTTCTTCCCCTGTATTGAGGCGAACCAATAATGCTGAGAATGTTTCAAATTATTCCTTATAGCTTTATAGCAAGTGATACATAAATTCTTTTATAAAATCAATACCCCTTTTGGGGTATTTTCAAAGGCAATGTCAACTCCATAAAATTAAATTCTAAATAATTCATACATTCATATATGCCTTTTTTTATTTGTCAAACAAAGTACACCACTAATCCAATGAAGATTCTAATATTATCGATATTAATGTTTACCATCACAACAGTCCGTTCCCAAAACAACACATTATCATCAGGCGGGCAAGCAAATGGTGCTAATGGGTCAGTGAGTTATTCTATTGGGCAAGCTTTCTTTTCTTCAGCCTCAGGAGGAAATGGCACTATAATACAAGGCAATCAACAACCGTATGAAATCTCTGTTATAACAGGAATTAGAAACACCAACATCGATCTAAAAGCACAGGTATACCCCAACCCTGTTGTAGATAATCTGATACTCGTTATCAGAAACACTGAGTTGAAAAACTTATCCTATGTTTTAGTCGACATGCAAGGTAAAGTGCTTCGTCAGAATAAAATCACCAACACTTCAACTACCATTGAAACCACCTCCTACAGCAATGGTGTGTATTTCATTAAAGTCCTCGATAAACAAAAACCAATCAAAACTTTCAAAATCGTAAAAAATAAATAAGATGAAAAGAGTCTTACTCCTATTGCTGCTATCATTAAGCACTTTTAATCTCTTTGCACAAACTCCACAGAAGATGAGTTATCAAGCTGTGATTAGAAACAGCAGCAATAATCTGGTTACAAATAGCCCCGTAGGCATGAAGGTCAGTATACTTCAAGGCAGCACCACTGGAGTGGTGGTTTTTTCAGAATCTCATACTCCAACAACCAATGCTAATGGATTAATAAGCGTTGAAATTGGTGGCGGAACTAATATTTCAGGTTCATTTTCAAATATAAACTGGGGGGCTGGTCCTTATTTTGTCAAGAACGAAACAGACCCAACGGGAGGAACAAATTATACGATTACTGCAATATCTCAGCTATTAAGTGTACCATATGCTTTATTTTCCTATAAATCTCAAATTGATAATGTTTTTGATGGTGACACTTCAATCTGGAAGTTTAACGGCAACAATCTTTATTATAAAAGCGGATTAAGTAAGGTTGGAATCGGCACAAAAACACCTTCAGCTGGACTTGATGTAAAAGCAATAGGAGAAACTACTCTAAATACAATAATAGCCAATTTTGAAGCAGATGATTCATCAGGTCTATTTAGAGTTGACAAAGGAGCATTTGTCAGAATAAATACAAATGACTATCGGGGTAGAATTGATTTGGGTGGCAGCCAATTTACGGCTCCTCTTAATGGGGCATCGCTATTTCATACAACTGGAGGTTGGCAATGGAATAGGCAATTAAATATTATAGGTAAAGTTGGCATTGGAAAACTAAATGATGGTACCGCTGACCTTGATATATCTGGGAGATATATTCAAATAGCAAAAGATTCAGCTGGACAAGCAGGTCTTGTAAAAAACATTCCATTAAATACTCCTGGTTATGATGGGAGTTTAATACTGGGATTTGTACCAAATTATTCAACAATTGAATTACGTCACCAACTAGGGGGCTACAATGGTGGACCAAATGCAAATAATTTCTTTACAACATTTAATACAACTGAAGGAGGTGTAAGTTCAGGAGAGAGGATGAGGATTTCACCAAACGGAAATGTTGGAATAGGCACTACTAATCCTCAAAGAACACTTCATGTAAACGATGTAATGCGCCTAGAGCCCCGTGCAACAGCACCCACGTCTCCCGCAAAAGGTGATATGTATTTTGACAGCACTTTGAATAAGCTCAGAGTTTATGATGGAACAACTTGGCAAAATTGCTGGTAAATAAATATTGCAAATGCCATCAAAGAACTCCTCCCCCCTAGCGAGGAGTTCTTTGATTTTTTAAATAAAAGATTCTTTTAGCTCAACCCAAGTTTCCTAATCTTTGTCACTGTATTCAAATGCACCCCAGCCAGTTTGGCGGCTTCAACCCCTTTATATCCTTTTTTCAAGTATTCCAGAGCCTTCCTGTTTTTTTCCTTGGATAAAAAGGCCAGCGTATCTTCCTTGCTACCTTCAACACGCCCTTTATACACCCCACGGAGCTTGGCCAGCTTAATACCTTGCAATTGATTCTCTCGAATCTGTGAACGATTCATCTCTGCGACCACCCCAAGAATGCTAATCATCATTTTACTGATGGGGTTCTCCTTGCCATTGGGGTCTAGGGTACTCAGCCCCTGTGAAATGAAATGGATGCAGATGCAGTGCTCGTTAAAATAGTGGATGGTATTGATGATATCCCGAAGGTCACGCCCCAGACGGTCGATGGAAAGGGCAGACAGGGAGGTGATGGCACCCTTTTCAACCAGCCCCCTTATTTCTATACCCCCAGGTCTTTCGAAAAACGGGATAGCCCCCGAACACTTGTCCTCTACAACCAACTTGTAATCCTTTTCGTTGACCTTCTGGCGGTCGGTCTTTTGGTCAAGGCTGGAAACACGGCAGTATAATACCTTCATGATTCACTTTTTTAGGTTAATTGCTATTTAACCCTAAATTTATGATTTTTTGACCATTTTACCAAGCATTTGGGCGGGAAATCACAAAATTAGATTTCACATTTTGGGGTGTACTTATAAAATGTGAACTCCTTGAGCTTTGCTCGACCTAATAGGCCCTAATTCTGCCTTTTTAGTCTACTGAAAAAATGATAATATTATAATAACAAAAGAAAGATAAAATGAAACATGCTTATATATAATTGATATTCAATGTTTTAATTTTCAGATAAGACTATTTTCCCATAGCTAATCTTATTTTCACTTTATACCCTTCCATTAGCGCCAGCCAACTTGCATCTACTTAATTCTACGTGTAGATTTGTATAATTAAATGAAGAATTGGTCAACTACTTCTAAATGAGTAAACAATATTTAATAACCTTAAAAAATTATGCCTATGTAAAAAAACAGATTAAGAGATAGCCATTTTTACTACTATCCACCCTCACACTCTTCTGCTTGACCCTAGCAGATATACCAAATAATAATAAATAATGTTTACAGGCAAAAAATCGGGTAATACCCGACAGGGGAATCTTTTTGCCAAAAATTTAAAAATGGGAAACAGCAATTCTGAATACAAATAATATGAAAATTAAATTTAATGGTGTTGTCGTTCACTCTCAAAACGAACCGTATACTCAGCAGCAGTTTGAAGAATTCAAGGCATTACTGCAAGAAACCGAACCAAGGAAAGTGCTTAATGAAAATGACTTGGTTGAAATAGTGGCAAACCTATTTGGCGAGCATATTAACAGAAAATGGGCATTAGATAATGATGGCCAATTTAAACCAGAAGTCAAATCAAGGTTGGAAAGGTATAGAAGCCTTATCGATAGTATTTCTATTGAGGTCAATGGATTTTCTGTAAGCACGGATTCTGTGGAAGATTATGAATACAGACAGTACGACTACTTCCAATACGGAAGAAGCTACGTTGAACTTGACTTTGAATTAACTATTTCAAACCTAACTCTAAGGGATATCGACAGCATTAATCAACATAGTGGCTGTATTTCGATAAACAATGGATTGGGTTATTTTTTGGAGGTTCAATTGCCTGCTGCATAAATTTTAAATGAGATTACAATGAAAAAGAATGCACCAAAATCCACCATTGAGTGGACAGAAACAACATGGAATCCAACCACTGGATGTACCAAAATCTCCGCTGGCTGTAAAAACTGCTATGCGGCAATATTATCGAGACGGCTGATGGCCATGTGTCAACCCAAGTATAAAAACAACTTCGAGCTGACCCTCCACCCACAAACCCTCAATGACCCTTACGGGTGGAAGAAACCCAAAGTGATTTTCGTAAACTCTATGTCAGACCTGTTTCATGAAGATGTGCCACTTGAATTTATCCAAAGCGTATTTAAGACCATGAATGAAACACCTCGTCACACCTATCAAGTACTAACCAAACGAGCAAAGAGACTGGCAGAGATCAGCGACCAGCTGAACTGGACACCCAACATTTGGATGGGAACTTCCATTGAGGATGATAGGGTGCTGGACAGGATGGACTACCTTAAGCAATGCGGGGCCCAGTTCAAGTTCCTATCATTGGAACCCTTGCTGGGGCCACTGCCCAATATGAACCTTTCAGGAATTGACTGGGTTATCGTTGGTGGTGAATCGGGGAGGAAACCTCGGCCTATTGAGGAAGAATGGGTAGTGGATATCCGTGACCAGTGCCAAGAACAAAACGTAAAGTTCTTCTTCAAACAGTGGGGAGGTAAAAACAAGAAGAAATCTGGCAGGCTGCTTCAGGGCAAGGAATACAATGATATGCCAACGGTTAAATCTCAGGCTCTCATAACAACCAAGATAAAACTAGGTAAAAAGGACGATGGGATAACGAGAATTTATCCGAATAGCAACGCTGCATAAAAAATAAAAACTCAGGGGAAACACCTCTGAGTTTTTTGATTTAGGTAAAGCAGTAATGTATCATTCCATGAGACATAAGCCATATATTTGATATCCATCCTCCACCAAGCATGAACAACATCAAACTCATTCTGGAAAAGAAAGGGTTAACCTAGACCTGGCTAGCCGAAAAACTCGGTAAATCCATCAATATGGTTAACTCTTATGCGCAGAACCGTCGGCAACCTTCGGTGGAGCTGCTATACGATATTGCAAAATTGCTGAATGTGGATGTGAAAGACTTATTGGTTTCAACTAAAAAACGATAAATAGGAAAATGGCTATTAAGAAATCGGAATTGTACAGTTCGCTATGGGCAAGTTGCGATGAACTACGTGGCGGTATGGATGCCAGCCAGTATAAAGATTATGTACTCACCATGCTCTTTGTAAAATATGTATCAGATAAGTATGCAAATAAACCCAACAGCCTGATTGAAGTGCCTCAAGGTGCTTCCTTTGAGGATATGGTTGCCCTTAAAGGGAAGTCTGATATCGGCGAACAAATCAATAAGAAAATCCTGAAACCACTCTTTGCTGCAAACGGACTGGAAGGGGCTATCGAACTGGTAGATTTTGATGATGACAATAAGCTCGGTTCGGATAAAGAAAAGGTAGACAGGCTCTCCAAGCTGGTGGCCATTTTTGAAAATCCCTCTCTCGATTTTAAAAACAACCGTGCAGAAGACGATGATATTTTGGGTGATGCGTATGAATACCTGATGCGCCACTTTGCCACCGAGTCTGGTAAGAGCAAGGGCCAATTCTACACCCCTTCTGAAGTATCTCGAATACTGGCAAAGGTTATTGATGTACATAAAGCAGATAAGCCCTCCTTTACCGTATATGACCCTACATGTGGTTCTGGTTCACTACTTTTAAAAGTGGTGGAGGAATCTCAACGGGGACTTACCATCTACGGACAGGAAATGGATATTGCCACCAAGGGTTTGGCCGTGATGAACATGTGGCTGCATGGTAATCCCGAAGCCCGTATTTATGGGAAAAACACCATCGCACAGCCTCAAACCAAGGATGAACAGGGCCGATTGATGCGATTTGATTTTGTGGTGGCCAATCCCCCCTTCTCTACCAAAAGCTGGAGCAATGGTATCTCTCCCATGAATGATGAGTTTAACCGATTTAAAGAATACGGTGTTCCTCCAGAGAAGAATGGTGACTATGCTTTTCTGCTGCACATCATCGCCAGCCTGAAGAGCACGGGTAAAGGTGCCGTGATTCTGCCTCACGGGGTGTTGTTCCGTGGTGGTGCCGAGGGTGATATCCGCACGAGCATCATCCAGCGTAAGCTTATCAAGGGTATCATTGGGCTTCCTTCCAACCTGTTTTATGGTACAGGTATACCCGCCTGTATCATTGTGCTGGATAAAGAAAATGCCGATAGCCGTAAAGGCATCTTCATGATTGATGCCAGTAAGGGCTTTATCAAAGATGGCAACAAGAACCGTTTAAGGGAACAGGATATCCACTTGATTGTGGATGTGTTCAATAACCAGAAACCAGTAGAGAAGTTCTCCCGTTTTGTGCCGTTTGAAGAGATTGAGAAAAACGAATACAACCTCAATATCCCCCGATACATTGATACGCAGGAAGATGAGGATATACAGGACTTGGATGCCCATCTCAATGGTGGCATACCCAACCGTGATGTGGAAGGACTGAATAAATACTGGGAGGTCTATCCCAAATTGAAATCGACGCTATTTGAACCATTACGGAAGGGTTATAGCCGTTTGAAAATTGATGCAACCGCTATAAAAGAAACCATTTACAACCATCCAGAATTTACGCAATATGGCACGGAGCTGGATGCCGTATTCGATGCATGGAAACAGCAGGTTGTAAAGAAACTGCAAGGCATCAATCGAGATACCCAGCCCAAGAAGCTGATTCATGAGCTATCCGAATTACTGCTGAAGCAATACGAAGGCAAGGCCCTGATTGACCGTTATGACATCTACCAGCACCTGATGAACTACTGGAATAACGTAATGAAAGATGATGTGTATATGTTGGTAGAAGATGGCTGGGTGGCCCGTACCAAAAGAATCATTGAAAAGAACAATAAGGGTAAAGAAGTGGATAAGGGTTGGACATGCGACCTACTTCCCAAGAGCATTATCATCAATGAATACTTTGCCGATAAACAAGCCGCCATACAGCAGTTGGAGGCTGATAAAGAAAGTGCAGAAGCCGAGATAACCAGTTTGGAAGAAGAGCATGCGGGTGAAGAAGGGTTACTAGCCGATGCTACCAACGATAACGGTAAGCTCACCAAAGCCACCATAACCAAACGCATGAAAGAGATAAAAGGTGATGCTAATGAAAAAGAAGCGTACACCCTATTGCAACAAGTAGAAAAGCTATTTGAAAAAGCAGCCAGCTTGGGCAAGCAGCTCAAGGAAAAAGAAGCCGAGCTGGATGAACTGACACTGAAGCAATATGAAAAACTAACTGAAGCTGATGTAAAGAAACTGGTGATTGAAAGCAAATGGATAACCAGCCTCCAAAGCAGCATACAAGCTGAAATTGATGCCATCTCCCAACGATTAACCACTCGAATAAAAGAAGTGGGAGAACGTTATGATGAAACGCTGGGCTCTTTAGATAAGGCCACTAAGGAACTGGAGGACAAAGTAAGTGCTCATCTTAAAAAAATGGGATTGGTATGGAGCAAATAAAAATAGGATATAAGAAAACAGAGGTGGGTTTGATTCCTGAGGATTGGACTGAGGTTAATATTGAATCAGCTGTTGTAAATAGCGGGTTAATAAGAGGCCCATTTGGCGGTGCTTTAAAGAAGGAGTTCTTTGTAAATAGTGGCTATAAGGTTTATGAACAGAAGAATGCAATTTATAAATCTGTAGAATTGGGAGAATACTATGTTGATGCAGTTAAATTCAAAGAACTTAAGAGATTTGAGATTTTGGAAGGAGATTTTATTTTGAGCTGCTCTGGAACAATTGGAAGAATTTATTTGATTCCAAAAATATTTCAAAAAGGAATAATTAACCAAGCTTTACTCATTATAAGGCTAAATACTGCTCTTATAAACCGTAATTATTTCTATTATCAATTTACCAGTGACCAATTCCAAAAGAAAGTAATTGATGATACACAAGGGGGAGCCATGAAGAACCTAATCGGGATGAGTGAGTTTCGAAAGGTATTAATTCCAATTCCCCCAACTATCACCGAACAAAAAGCTATTGCCGAAGCGCTGAGTGATGTGGATGGATTAATTGCCAATCTGGAAAAGCTCATCGCCAAAAAGAAAGCCATCAAGCAAGGCGCCATGCAGCAATTGCTGACACCACCACACAAAGGTGGCAAAAGGCTGGAGGGGTTTAGCGGGGAGTGGGAACAGAAAAGGCTAGGTGAAGTAGGTGATTGTATTATTGGGTTGACTTATAGCCCAAATAATATTGTAAATGATGGAACACTTGTATTACGCTCTTCAAACATTCAGAATAACAAGTTGGAATTTAATGACAATGTTTATGTTAATTCGAAAATCCCAGATAATTTAATTGTTAAGAAAGATGATATTTTGATTTGTGTGAGAAATGGCAGTAGGCAACTAATTGGTAAATGTGCAATCTTAGATGAGCGAGTTGCAAATCAATCTTTTGGTGCATTTATGTCTGTCTTTAGAAGCCAATATTCAAGGTTTATTTTTCAAGTATTTCAAAGTAACGATATTAAAAGACAGATTGATGAAAATCTAGGCGCAACAATAAATCAGATTACAAATAAAATGCTCAATTCATTCGTAATTCCATTTCCTCCTAAAATAGAACAGAATGCAATTTGCGATGTCCTATTTATGATGGATTCTGAGATTTCTGATTTAGAAAAGAAAAAGAAAAAATATGAACTAGTCAAGGAAGGTATGATGCAGGAATTATTAATTGGTAAAACCCGATTGATATGATAAAACATCTGAAAGATTTAGACAACATGTTTAAGGCAATAGAAAATATGCAAGTGCAAGAAGCAAGGAAAAGTAAAATTAATACTATAATAGATGAGGACGGCGAGCCAATGGATGTTCAATCTTTCGAAAAAGATGCAAAGAACTATTCTGCTGCAATTATTCGATATGATTATGATTCACATGCAAAAGATACAGTAGATAGATTATATATAAAATACAAACCATTTCTGAATGGATAATAATATCGGAAAAACAGAACGTATAACCCAGAACAGAATCATAAAGCTGTTCCAGCAAGAGCTGCATTATGATTACCTCGGAAACTGGGAAGACCAAGTTCGCTTTCAGCCTGTTGAGGAGGAGTTGCTGCATCGGTTTCTCACCCAAAAACAGGGCTATTCCGATACTTTGGCCCGAAAAGCCATTGATAAACTGGTAAATGCGGCTGGAAACCTTCATAACGGTTTATACGAAGCCAATAAGCAGACTTATCATATTCTTCGTTATGGTGTTTCCATTACTGAAGAGGCTGGCCAGCTTTCTGAACGGGTCTGGTTCATCAACTGGAACGAACCGCACAAAAATGATTTCGGTATTGCTGAGGAAGTAACGGTTACTGGAAAGTTTGAAAAACGTCCTGACATCGTTTTATACGTTAATGGTATTGCAATAGGTGTGCTGGAACTCAAGCGCAGTAAGGTTGGTGTTACTGAAGGCATACGTCAAAATCTCGATAACCAGAAGTCTGAATTCATACAGAAGTTCTTTACCACCATGCAATTTGTGTTGGCTGGTAATGATACACAGGGTTTGCGTTACGGCACCATTGAAACCAGCGAGAAGTATTATCTGCAATGGAAAGAGGAAAGTCCCAATCAGTACAATTACGTGTTGGATAAACACCTAGCCTTGCTTTGTGAGAAAAGCCGATTATTGGAACTCATCCATGATTTTGTAGTATTTGATAAGGGTAACAAAAAACTTTGCAGACCCAACCAATACTTTGCAATCAAGGCCGCACAGGAAAGAATCCCAAAACGTCAGGGTGGAATCATCTGGCACACACAGGGAAGCGGCAAGAGTCTTACAATGGTCTGGCTCACCAAATGGATACGGGAACATATCCATGATGCCCGTGTGCTTATCATAACAGACCGTGAAGAATTGGATGACCAGATTGAAAAGAACTTCATTGGTGTAGATGAAAAGATTTACCGAACCAACAGCGGAAGAGACCTGCTGAATACACTCAATGCAAAAGAGGAATGGTTGGTGTGCAGCTTGGTACACAAGTTTGGCCGCAACTCAGATGAGGGAGATTATGATGCATACATTGAGGACATTAAGAAAAATCTGGGTAAAGATTTCAAGGCCAAAGGTGATATCTACGTGTTTGTAGATGAATGTCACCGTACCCAATCTGGTAAACTTCATGATGCCATGAAGATGATTCTTCCCGATGCCATGTTCATTGGCTTCACAGGAACCCCCTTGCTTAAGAAAGACAAACAGAAAAGCATTGAAGTTTTCGGCCCTTATATCGGCAATCCTTACAAATTTGACGAAGCGGTGGAAGATGGTGTTGTGTTGGACTTGTTATACGAGGCTAGAGATGTGGAGCAATTTGTAACCGACCAGCAAAGTATTGATGAGTGGTTTGAAGCAGAAACCAAGGGATTAAATGATGTGGCCAAAACCCAACTCAAAAAGCAATGGGGCACCATGCAAAAAGTACTGGGTAGCAAGTCAAGGCTGGAGAAGATTGTATTTGATATCCTTAAGGATTGCAAGGTAAAACCAAGACTTTCTACTGGGGAGGGCAATGCGATGCTGGTATCTGGAAGTGTTTATCAAGCCTGTAAGTATTATGAGCTGTTCCAGAATGCAGGGTTGAAAGAATGTGCCATCATTACCAGCTACGAGCCCCACCATGCCGATATGAAAGGTGAAGAAACAGGAGAAGGCTCACCAACCGACAATCTGCTGAAGTACGAGATATACACCAAGATGCTGGGCGGTAAATCAACCGAGCAATTTGAGGCTGAAGCTAAAACCAAATTCGTCAAAGAGCCAGCTAAGATGAAGCTGCTCATTGTGGTAGATAAGCTGCTCACAGGTTTTGATGCCCCATCTGCTACTTACTTATACATCGACAAGAAGATGCAAGATCACGGACTGTTTCAAGCCATTTGCCGTGTGAATCGTGTGGATACAGAAGATAAAGACTATGGATACATCATTGACTATAAAGATTTGTTCAATAGTCTTAAGAAATCAATCACTGACTACACGTCAGGGGCCTTTGACCAATACGACGAGGAAGATGTAAAAGGGCTTTTGACCAACCGCTACGCAGCCAGTAAAGAACGGTTGGAGACAGCGCTGGAAACCGTCATAGCCATGTGTGAGCAAGTGCATCCTCAGGACGAACCAAATTTTATCCGATACTTCTGTGGCAATACGGAAAATCCAGAAGACCTTAAAGCAACCGAAGAAAAGCGTGTGGCCCTCTATAAAGCTGTAGTGAGCCTCATAAGAGCCTATGCCAACATCGCCAATGAAATGCATAAGACTGGATTTACCGATGATGAATCAGAAAAAATCAAAGGACAGGTTCAATATTATTCTGACCTGAGAGATACCATCAAAAGAGCAAGTGGTGATTATGTTGACCTGAAGCGGTTTGAACCTGGGATGCGCCAGCTAATGGATATGTATCTGGATGCTAAGAGCAGCCGTAAGATTAGTGACCTTGACAACAAGACCTTGGTAGAATTGATTGTTAAACTGGGTGCTGAGGTGGAAGAAACAGAAGAACAACAACGGAAGCGTAAACAGGAATCAGTTGCCGAGACCATCGAAAACAACGTAAGAAAGGTTATCATTGAGGAATCCCAGACCAACCCAAAGTATTTCGAGAAGATGTCGAAACTGCTGGATGAACTCATCAAACAACGCAAGGCTGAAACACTGGCTTATCAGGAATATCTCAAGCAAATCACAGAGCTGGCAAAGAATGTTTCACAGACGGGAACATCCACTTCTTACCCTTCTTCATTGAAATCGTCTGCGCAGAAAGCTCTTTATGATAATCTTGAGCAAGATGAGAACCTAAGTTTAGTGTTGGATGAAGCCATACAATACACCAAAAATGCTGGATGGAGAGACGGTGGTATTCGTGAGAAAAAGGTTCGGCTGGCCGTGCTGGCTGTGCTGAAAGATGAGAAAAAGACAGATGAGATGATGAAAATAATCAAGGCGCAAAGTGAGTATTAATTCCACGATATCAGTTGGTCAATTTGAGATTGAAGTTGTTCGGAAGAATATTAAGAACATGCATCTGGCTGTTTATCCACCAACAGGAAGGATAAGATTAGCCGCACCAATTAAAACCGATGCGGATGTGGTAAGATTGTTTGCAATTTCCAAGCTGGGATGGATAAAGAAGCATGTCAAGAATTTTGAAGCCCAACCCAGAGAAACACCACGGGAGTATGTTTCTGGTGAGTCACATTATTTTAAGGGTAAACGATATCAATTGAGGATTACGGAAACCACAAGGACTCAAAAGGTAATGGTAAAAGGTACCAAAGTAATTGAGATGCAAGTACGTCTTAATTCAACCCATGAACAACGTGCAAACCTCTTGAAAGAATGGTATCGGGAACAATTAAAAAAACAACTTCCCCAACTCATTCAAAAATGGGAAACCAAAATCGGAGTTAAGTGTAAAAGCTGGGGTGTGAAACAGATGAGAACCAAATGGGGAACCTGCACAGTGGCGACCAAAAGAATCTGGCTAAACCTTGAGCTGGCTAAAAAGCCGCCAATTTGCTTGGAGTACATTGTGTGCCATGAATTGATTCATTTACTGGAAAGAACCCATAACGACAGGTTTGTGTCACTTATGAACAAGCACATGCCCAAATGGCGTTTACATCGTGAAGAATTGAATCGGTTACCAGTGGCCCATAATGATTGGGAATATTAGATTACTCACTTAGCAAAAAACTTGACATATGGAAAGGCTTGAAATTCTTGGTCAGTTCAAAAAACTTTATGGCAGCAACATTAACCCAGATATTAGTTCGTTCATGTACTGCCAATCAGATTCAGACGCTTGTGTCGAAATGTACTTTCAAAGCAAACGAGAACCCTACATTATCAATTTGGATTTTATTACAGATTGGGATGAGAACAAAACACAAGATGAACAACCCGCCAATCTACTTATGTTTAACCCAGAAGGTGATATTGTAAACAATGCTAAACTCCTTACAGAATTGGATGAATACAGTCTGATCAACTGCATTGACCACTTATTTACCCAACAAGCCATTAAAAAAATCCTGAATAGACATCATTCAAGTACTACAGCTTGAGTTTTGGTGGGTTTCCTGCTATTTATGGTTATGGAAAACAACTTGACGAGAAGAGCAGCCGAACATCTATTGGCTGAATACAACCACCTGATAGGTCAGCCAATGCCTTATCCTTGCAATAAACTACACATTACCACCATAAGCATCGTTAAGGATAAAAATACAGAGGGGTACAGTGTGGTACTTAGCCATGATATTTTTGATGGAAACCTACCCGACGATCGAATCGGCAGCGTATGTAAAACCGATTTGATTACCTACCTCTCAATTCCCGATTATCTGTAAAACCGAACAGGCGATTTTAAGCCGTTTTTAGGCCTTTTGGGGTCTGAATAAGGTTTTGTATCGGACAGGTGGGAGAAAATCGTTTCCTGGCCCCCAGGAATGCGAATAGCCAGGCATAGCAAGGGTTTTATGGATTCTGCTTCTACACTTTTGTGTCCACTTTAACCAAAATTTGGTTGTTTCTGGTGATTTTTTATGAATTCCCTGAATATTTATAGATGCTCAAGTAAGAGTTTTATAAACCAATTAATCATTACACGGACATCCCATCCTCGTTTCAACGGGGATGGTTCACCGTGAATTTTGTTGGTAGATTTAAAACATGAATTCTTTAAACATCATCCATATCGACGACCACCAACTCTTCAGAGATTCGTTTAGAAATGTTCTTCAGCAATTTTACCCATACGTGAGCTTATTCCAATTCACCAACTCTGACTCAGCCATCGAACATATTCTTTCCAACATAATCCAAAGGAAACAGATAGACCTGATTGTAACCGATTTCAAACATTACGGAAAAAACGGAATTGAATTTGCTCAGCAATTGGCAGGTTTGGGAAATGAATGCGGGGTTGACATTCCAGTTATGTTGCTAACTATGAGGGAAGAAAACGAAGACATAAAATCCGCAATCGCACTAGGTTTTATTGATGCATACGTATCTAAATCAGCCTCAACAAATGAATTGCTTAATGCTCTTGAAAAACTTCTTCACCAAAAAAGAACACCATAAGATTTGGAATTCGTATACCTAGTAATGTAGTTTTGCCCCCAATAATTTTCAAATGGGAAGAGTAAGACAAAAAATCAAGGTGGGCAACTATGAGGTTGTTATCATCAACATGGAAGCGCAGGGAAAGGTCATCGTTACCGTCATAGATAAAAAGGGTAAATCCCTCGGCCAGCTCAGAATTGAAGGTGATGCTGGTTGGTTCGAAGAGGGAAAGATTGAACTTCCCATAAATTTGAATTAAACCACTTTTACTTAAAGTCAACGCATTTTATCTCCCAAAATCATATCCTTAAAAAGGACACTATAAGAGGGTTTGTGAGTTGCTTCGCTTCCTTATAGTGTCCTGAAATATTTTTTATGCGTTACATATAGCTGAAATATAAAGACTTACGCAATAATATGCAGGCGTATTTATTACTTGAGACTTGACTATTTTTTTAAATTTCTTATACTTATAAAAATTCAATTTTTTCTGGTTCCTGTCGGGGATAAGCTCCCGACAGGTCTCTGTCCAGACCCAAAAAGAGAAATAATAATGCAGAGATAATATGAGAAATGAAAAAACAATTCAAACGTTACATTCCATCGAAAATCAAAGATGAATTAGACCTAATCGACTACCCAAGAAAAGATAATCTTTACACCATCCTAGACCTAATCAATCGTAAAGAAATCTATTATAAAAACGACCAACAGAATACCTACGGTTTCACAGAGATAGCCAAGGCTCAATTCAAAGAGCTACTGCCGTCCAGCGACAATCTTCATGATGATATTGAATTCCTAATTGACAGTGGTTATATTCTCAGGAATGATTTTTATACCATTGGGAAGAAAAGCAAATCTTATAAAATATGCTCAGAATATCTAGGTAAGACACAAGGGATAACTATAACCAACAAAAACATCAACAAAAGAATATTGAAACAAATCCAGAAGGCTAGAGAAATAAAAGCCAAAAGACTTGAGTTTGCTCAATCAGAGTATTTTAAATCCTTCCGAATAGACGTACAAAGAGCAATGGTGGCTATCCAAAAGCAAACCATAAAGGAACTAAAGCATTTAGGGTTGACAGTTGGCCTTATTCTTACCGATGCAGATGCAATGAATATCCTTGAAAACTCTAGGGAATCACTTGCACACAGAATGAAACTGGTTCATTCCAAAAATGTACATCAGTATCATAACATACTTCATCGTTTTATGCTCTACAACATTCGTATCAACGCCATCAACGATGGATTCCTTTTCTTTAAAAGGAACGACACCAATGGAAGATTGGACAGTAATCTTACATCATTGCCAAGTTTTTTGAGGCCGTACCTTATTTCTAGCGAGAGATTGATGTATCTCGACATCAAGAACTCACAGCCATTCTTTTTATTCACCCTATTGAAAAACAAGCCAGAAATAGACCCTGAAGAGCTTAATAGATATGCCGAGCTAGTTCTTAATGGAACACTTTATGAGTTTCTAATGGTGGAATACCTAAAGCACAAGGGACGGGAACTCAATCGTAAACAAGTGAAGCTTATGCTATGCAAGATATTCTATTCACGAAACGAGTCTTTCCCTGCATATAAGATCTTCTTTAAAAGCTTATTCCCAACCATTATGCAGTTCATTAGGGATACCAACCAGAAAGAGCACAAAACACTGGCCATCCAGCTTCAAACAATGGAATCATTTACTGTACTGGATAAAGTTATGGTTGAGCTTCAAGCAAGAGGCATTAAACCATACACCATTCATGATGGGTTCATTTGTAAAGAATCAGAAGCCGAAACCATTAAAACGGTTTTCTATCAAGAAGTGCAAGAGCTTTATGGGGTAGCCCCGTCCTTGCATTGTGATTATATTGATAAACCCGAAGAGGAGGATGAAACCGATGTTGTTATTACCAGTGCCGATGAAATGATTGACGCCATCAACTCTTGGGAAATGGAACAAGATATGCTGGAAGGTGAGTTGGAGTGGTAGCCCCTTCCCTGTTACCCGCCTTCCCCTCCTCCCTGGGGGTATAAAAAAGGTAGCCATGACCCTTTTTTAAAATTTTTTCTGGGGCAAATTTTTATGTCAAAATTGGTACATCTTAGGGCTGAAAGACGCTAATTGGTGCATTTTATAGTTCCTTTATTGAGTATGAGCGACAAGTTTTTGCTGGAAAGGTTTTTTGTAAAGCACTCAATTGTAACAGACATTTATGACTTTAACATCATAGAGCTCGTAACTCATTGCCGTTTTTGAATTCTTTTTAAAAATTCGGGGCTTTAAATAGTCTTATTTTTTTATGGAAGTGGCAAAAAGTTCGCTAAATCTTCGCTAAAATAGTCTTATATGAAAATAACCGCCTGAAAATCAAGCGGTTATTTATTGCAAATGTCGGGAAGACAGGATTCGAACCTGCGACCCCCTGGTCCCAAACCAGGTGCGCTACCGGCCTGCGCTACTTCCCGTTCCGGAATC
Source organism: Chitinophaga pinensis (assembly GCA_943368955.1). Taxonomy (GTDB): domain Bacteria; phylum Bacteroidota; class Bacteroidia; order Chitinophagales; family Chitinophagaceae; genus Lacibacter; species Lacibacter pinensis_A. The sequence goes on along the minus strand of CALRLY020000001.1, from coordinate 525,087 downwards.
TGATTCCTGAAAAAACAAGACGCCATTGCAAAAGCCACGGCGTCTTATGCGGTGAGGGAGGGATTCGAACCCTCGGTAGAGCTTTAAGGCCCTACGACGGTTTAGCAAACCGTTGATTTCAGCCACTCATCCACCTCACCGTAGCTGAAAAAGTAATTCAAAAGAACGTTCCCTCGTTGGAAAGGGCAGCAAAAATAAAGATTACTCCGTACAAAACCCAAAACAAATCCCAAATTCCAAAACAAAGATTTGAAATTTGGGATTTACTGGAAAGAGAGTTCAAATTACATGGCAGCCAATTGCACTTTTTGCTGAAGTTCCATTACACTTTCTTTAAAAAGGCTGTCGGTATCCATCAGGTCTTTTACGGTTTGGCAGGAATGAATCACCGTTGTGTGGTCACGGCCGCCAAAATGTTCACCAATTGTTTTCAAAGAATTTTTCGTGAACGTTTTGGCCAGGTACATAGTAATCTGCCTTGCCTGTACAATTTCCCGTTTGCGGGTTTTCTGAAGCAGTTTTTCGTAGGAAACATCAAAGTAATCGCAAACCATTTTCTGAATGGCATCAATGGTGATTTCCTTGGAGGATGTTTTTACGAAATTCTTAAGTACTTTTTTAGCAAGATCAAGGTCTATTTCTTTCCTGTTCAGAGAAGATTGAGCCAGAAGAGAGATCAAAGCTCCTTCCAGTTCACGGATGTTGGTACTGATATTATAAGCAATGTACTTTACTACATCTTTGGGCATTTCCAAACCATCGTTCCGCATCTTTCGTTCCAGGATATCAATCCGTGTTTCATAATCCGGCACCTGCAGATCTGCACTCAATCCCCAACGGAAACGACTGAGCAACCGCTCCTGCACACCTTCCAGATCTTTCGGTGGCTTATCGGAAGTGAGTATCAATTGCTTGCCGCTTTGATGCAGATGGTTGAAAATAGCAAAGAATGCATCCTGACTTTTCTCTGCACGGTTAAAAAACTGTACGTCATCAATGATGAGTACGTCGATTAACTGGTAAAAATGAATAAAGTCGTTGATTGCATTATTGCGGCTGTGATCTACAAACTGGTTGATAAACTTTTCGCTGCTTACATACAGCACGACTTTGTTCGGATGTTGCCGTTTTACCTCATTACCTACAGCCTGGGCAAGGTGTGTTTTGCCTAAACCCACACCACCGTAAATAACCAGTGGATTAAAGGAGGTGGCACCCGGTTTATCGGCAACGGTTTTTCCGGCACGGCGGGCAACACGATTACAATCGCCCTCTACAAATGAATCCAGTGTATAGTTGGGATTCAGCTGCGGATCAATCTGCACCTTTTTTAAACCCGGAATAACAAACGGGTTTTTAACAGGATTATTTATCACCAGGGGAAAATCCATTTCGTTGTTTGTATACGTTTTGTAGCCATGGCCGGGAACATCCATCGTAATGGGGTTGTTACCTTTGTTCCCGCTGTCCATCATAATCCTGTATTCCAGGTTGGCATCCTTTCCCAACTCCCGCTTCAACGTTTTAGCCAGAAGTGTTACATAATGCTCTTCAAGATATTCATAAAAAAACTGGCTGGGTACCTGTATCGTAAGAATTTTATCTTTTAGTTCAACAGGCTTAATCGGTTCAAACCAGGTCTTGAAGTGTTGCCATTCTACAATATCCTTTATGATAGCCAAACAATTTTTCCAAACTTGATCAGCCGTCTTCGTCATTTTTCCAAAAGCAGTTTATAATTGATTAATTCTTTTTTCTCAATAATTTTTTACATCTGTAAGAGATCTAAAAAATCTTAGGGGGGACAGCGAATATCCAACTTTTTGTGGAAAAAAAAATTTTTTATTCACTTGATTTTTTACCTATTACTACAGTATGGGATTTCAGCAAATTTTTCCTTTTTCCGGGAGAAAATTCAAAGTCTAACCGGCCCAGGAGGATGCCCGCCCAACCTACCTGATTCACCACCACATCGCTCCCGATTTTGTTTTTTACTAACAATGGATCGTTTAAAAATGTATGGGTATGGCCACCAATAACAACGTCTACAAACTCTGTTTCCTTAGCCAGGATTGTATCACAAATGCGGTTAGGGTTTTCTTTGTACTGAAAACCAAGATGTGAAAGGCAAATTACAAGGTCACAACCCTTTTTCCGCTTCAGGATTTCAGCAGTTGTATTGAGTTGCTCAATCGGGTCCTGATAGCGGGTATTTCCTGCCAGGTTATCAGGAACAAGCCCTTTTAATTCGATTCCAACACCCGTAACGCCAATCTTTAAATCGCCTTTCCGGAAAATTTGGTAGGGCTTAAACCGGTGTTCCATGGGCGTATCAGAAAAATCATAGTTACACACAACTACCGGAAACTGTGCATGCTGCAACTGGTTGGCAAAATTTTCGAGTCCGCCATCAAAATCATGATTCCCCATTGTACAGGCATCATAACCCATTTGCTGCATTGCCTTTATTTCGGGTTCACCCTTGTAAATATTAAAATAAGGGGTGCCCTGAAAAATATCACCTGCGTCAAGCAACAACACCTGTTCTTCTTTCTGCCTGATTTCTCCAATAACTTTTGCACGTGCTGCCACGCCGCCTAAACCCTGGTTACGGCTTCCATCCATAGGAAAAGGTTCAAGCCTGCTATGCGTATCATTTGTATGCAGAATCGTAAGGCGCTTGGTTACAGGCTCCTCCGCCTGTAAGAAGCGTGGAGCAAGAAGTGCCCCGGCTGTAAAGACAGATTGTTGTATAAATTTTTTTCTAGTCCACATACAGAACTCTGTTTTCTGGCTGCACCGAAAGCGCAACGCCTTTTTGCTGATACAGTTTCAGGTAATCGAAAATGGCATCCCGCATAAGATACCCTTTATTGAGTTGTGGCTGCCCCACCAACATGTAAGCATCATCGCCTCCATTTGCTGTATAATCACCTAGCGCTATGGTGTATGTAGCAGCAGGATCCAGCTTTTTTCCACCGATGAGTACATCGGTAGCTTTTTTATTTTTAATTTTCATGGTCATGCCGGCTACCGGCCATCCGCCCCGACCAGAAATGTGATCCAGAAAATGCTGGAATACTTCGCCCCGGATTGTTACCAACACCAGTATATTATCAAATGGAAATAATTCAAAAATCTTACCCCGGGTAATGGCTCCTGCACTGAGCGAGGGCAACCTGATTCCCCCGTAATTCATAAATGCCGCATCAGGCTTCTGTCCGTATACCTCTGCCGCCATTGTAAACATGGCATCTGCCATCATGTTACCCAACGTGCCTTCCGGTTGTTTTTTTTCCAGGCTGTTGGCCAAGGTCACCACTACAGCAGACATACTTTTGCTAATGCTGTCGCTGTATGGTTTCAAGAGTACATTCATAGCCGAATCGGTCGGTTGTGTACCAATCCGGTAACCTGCATAAGTTACCTGCTGCACCTGGTAAAAAGGGCTGCATGCTGCAAACAGCAGGAGAATGATCATGGCTGAAAGGAAATGCTTCATACGATTCTTCCGGAAAACGGAAGTTAGGAGTTTTATCTTCAGTAAAAAATGATTTTGTTACTCCGGAAATCCATAGTATAGAATGATGGAAATCAATCCGGCGTTTCCAATACCTTTGCCCCACTGTTTTTAGGATCAATACCTGACACATGCCGCAACAACTTACGCTCAAAATACAGCCTGCCTACGCAGCTGACCCCCACCTGGTGCAGGAACATATTGCAGCTGCATTGGGTCTGGCTCAGGATGCTATTTCCGGCTATACCATCCTGAAGCAATCAATTGATGCCCGGAGTAAACAACCCTGGATGCTGCTTACAGTACAGGTATTTGTGAATGAACCACCCGCTCAACGACAGCTGTCAGATTTTAAGTGGAAAAATGTACAAAACAGTCCGCACCGTGTACTGATTGCAGGGAGCGGACCTGCCGGACTCTTTGCTGCCCTCCGGTTAATTGAACTCGGCCTGAAACCTATAGTGATTGAACGGGGTAAAGATGTAAAAGCACGACGGAGAGATCTGGCAAAACTCAACAAAGAAGGAATTGTAAATCCTGAGAGTAATTACTGTTTTGGGGAAGGGGGCGCCGGAACGTACAGCGACGGTAAGCTGTATACCCGTAGTAACAAACGGGGTAATCTGCAGCGCATTCTGGAGTTGTTTCATCATTTTGGCGCCAATGAAACAATTCTGTATCAATCGCACCCGCATATTGGTACTAATAAATTACCGCATATTATAACTGCTATGCGTGAATGGATTCTGCAGTGTGGCGGGGAAATACATTTTGAAACAAAGCTGACCAATTTCATCAGAAAAGGAAATGAATTGCAAGGTGTTGAAGTGAACCATGGTGTTCCTTTACCGGCGGATGCTGTTATTCTTGCTACTGGCCATAGTGCTCGTGATATTTTTGAACTACTGTACGCCCATCAAATTACTATTGAAGCCAAGCCCTTTGCCTTGGGTGTGAGGGTGGAACACCCGCAGTCGCTGATTGATTCCATTCAGTATCATTGTCCTGTTCGTGACCCCTTTCTTCCCCCTGCCAGTTACAGCCTGGTAGAACAGGTAAACGGTAAGGGTGTGTTCTCTTTTTGTATGTGTCCCGGTGGAATTATTGCACCGGCAGCAACCGCCCCGGATGAACTGGTAGTCAACGGATGGAGCCCGTCCAGGCGGAATAATCCCTATGCAAACAGCGGAATGGTGGTGAGCGTTGAAGAAAAAGACGCTTTTCATTTTTTTGCCTCCGGAATAAAGAAACGGGCAATCGATGCAGATCATCCATTACTCATGATGTACTTTCAACAGGCTGTGGAGCAAACGGCATTTCACTATGGCGGCGGCTCTTTTACCGCACCTGCGCAAAGAATGGTGGATTATTTTAATAAAACACAATCAGCTTCTTTACCGGGCTGCTCCTATTTGCCAGGGTTGAACAGCGTGGAGCTGCAAACTGTTTTACCAGGATTTGTTCATGAAAACCTGCGGCTTGCCTTCCGGGAATTCGGAAAGAAAATGAAAGGCTATTTCACCAATGAAGCAGTAGTGGTGGCTACAGAATCACGAACGTCGTCGCCGGTGCGTATACCCCGCAATCCAGATACGTTGGAACACATCAGTACCGGCAGGCTTTACCCCTGTGGAGAAGGTGCCGGTTATGCAGGTGGCATCATCAGCGCTGCCATGGATGGTGAAAAAGTAGCCAATGCTGTTGCCGCCAGGCTCCTTCCGGCTAATTAAAATTTACGGGAATAAATCCATCTCTTACCTTGTAACAAAAACGAACAACTTTATACTAACAGAGTTATGAACACAATTCTTGAAATTCAACACCTGAAGAAATACTTCGCTTCACAAAAAGCCGTGGACGATGTAAGTTTTCAACTGGAAAAAGGTTCCATTTTCGGACTATTAGGCCCCAACGGTGCCGGTAAAACAACCCTCATCCGTATGATCACGGGTATTTTTTATCCAGATGCCGGCTCAATCCTGCTGAACGGGAAAAAATTTGATCCGGTGAACGATGTCATCAATATCGGTTACATGCCCGAAGAGAGGGGACTTTATAAAAAGATGAAAGTGGGTGAACAGGCCCTGTACCTTGCCCAGCTGAAGGGACTCAGTAAAGCAGATGCCTTCAATAAAGTAAAATACTGGTTTGAAAAATTTGAAATGGAAAGCTGGTGGAACAAGAAAGTGGAAGACCTGTCAAAAGGTATGGGTCAAAAACTTCAGTTTGTCACCACCGTTTTACATGAACCCCAACTGATTATTCTTGATGAACCCTTCAGCGGTTTAGACCCTGTGAACTCCAACCTCATCAAAGATGAAATTTACGGCCTTGCTCAGAAAGGGACCAGCATCATTTTCAGCACACACCGTATGGAACAGGTGGAAGAAATCTGCGACCATATCGTATTGGTGAATAAAGGTCAGAAAATACTGGACGGTGGAGTGGCCTCCGTGAAGCAACAGTTCAAAGAAAACGTGTTTAACCTGGAGCTGGATACAGACGGTGCAACTTATGAGCATCCTTCTTTTAACATTGTACAAAAGAAAGGGCCCGAACTGGTGGTACAGATCAATGAAGGATATTCCTCGAATGATGTACTGCTGCACTTTATGAATCAGCAGAAGCATATCGTTGCCTTCCACGAAATACTTCCTTCGTTAAATGATATTTTCATACACCTGGTGGAAGGAACACCTACCACCAGACAATTTGAAACTGTTACCGCTTAAACATACAATATGAACAAGACCTGGATTATTATAAAAAGAGAATACCTTACCCGGGTACGGAATAAAACATTTTTGTTATCCACTTTTCTGCTGCCTCTCGTGATGGTGGGATTTATTTTCGGATCGGCCTACCTTGGGGCCAAGTCTATCCAGCAGTATAAAATTGCAGTAAAAGATGAATCGGGATTATATGCCAACAAACTCGACAGCAGCAATGCAGCCGCATATTCCTTTTCCAATGATTACAATTTATCGAACTACAAAGCAACCCATGATGGCTTGCTGATCATTTATGCAAAAGGGGATGCCTTTCCCGATTCGGTTCGCTTGTATTCAGAAAAAGATCTGGGCCTCGCTACTGAATCTGCCATACGGAAACAGATTCAAAAAATAAATGAAGAACGGCTTTTACTGGAAAAGGGCGTAAGCCGGAGTGTGATTGATTCTATAAGGAAACAAAGTGAGAGCGAAGACATACTGAACTTCCGATCCTTTAAAGTAAAAGGAGCGGAACTCAAGGAAGGAAATAAAACATTGTCGTCCGTAATCGGATTCATCAGCGGGATCATTATTTACATTACCTTATTCATTTACGGTGCCTCTGTAATGCGGGGTGTAATGGAGGAAAAAACCAACCGCATTGCGGAAGTGATGGTGAGCAGCGTTAAGCCCTTTCAGCTGATGCTGGGAAAAATAGTGGGCATTGCTGCTGTGGGACTTACCCAGTTGCTGCTATGGGTGATTTTCATACTGCTCATTTTAAACCTGGCGCCTCTGTTTCTTTCGCAGGATCTGATGCAACAGGCACAACAAGCAAACCAGGGCATGCCCGGCTCCATGCAACAGGGAAACAGTGCAGCCATGCTCATCCAGAGCAGTACCGGCGTTGATATCACTACTGCCAACTGGCCTCTGATCATTGTATGTTTCTTCTTTTATTTTCTGGGTGGTTACTTATTCTATGCAGCACTGTTTGCAGCTGTGGGAAGTGTGGTGAATGAAGATCCGCAGGAAGCTCAAGCATTGATGCTACCTATTACCATGCCCATTATTTTCGGATTCATTATGCTCACTTCCACGATTGAAAATCCCGGTGGTCCGTTGGCCTTCTGGGGAAGTATTATTCCATTCACATCGCCTATTGTAATGATGGCACGCATTCCTATGGGTGTGCCAGACAGTCTTTCTTACTGGGAGCTGGCTCTTTCAATGGGATTATTGATTGGAGGATTTTTGTTCACTACCTGGCTGAGCGCCAAAATTTACAGAACGGGTATTCTGCTTTATGGCAAAAAAGTTACCTGGAAAGAAATGCTCAAATGGGCGTTTAAAAAACCATAAAAAAAAGCCCCTGACTTTCTCAGGGGCTTTTTCTATTTAAAACGAATGAATGGTGATGGGAGTCAGGAACGGATTATGAAGTTCTGTTTCATCTTCTAATACTTCAAAAACAACTTTCATTACTGTTCCCTCTTTTACAATGATTCCTTCTTTACGACAAGCTTTGTATCCACGGCGGTCAATAATCAACACATGTTCTCCTGAAGGAATATTCTGTATTTTGAAATTTCCATTTTGATCGGTGCTGAATTCTTTCTGAAATGAGCTTTTATGAATTGTTGCTGAAAAGGTAGTGTTTGCCAATGGCTTTTTTGTTTCAGCATCTATAATGGTTCCCTGAACTGACCCGTTTTCAATTCCGTCTCCGGCTGTAGCCAACAGTGAAGATGCGGTAACCAGTAATGCAGTCAGGAATCCTTTTTTCATACGCTGTAAATAAATAAGGAGTGAAAGTTAAATAACCTTTCTGAAGAAAGCTAATTTTCAATGAACCGAAATGTTAAAATGCATCAAACAGAGTGCGGTATTGGTTGTGCCAGAGCTTCTGAAAATTCCCGCCACAGGTTTTTGGTAATGTCAGCAGCAGGCAACACATCATCCAGCAAAGCACTTACCTGCCCGATTTCCAGTTCGCCTTCCTCGAGGTTGCCTTCAAACATTCCTTTTTTAGCACGGGCCCTGCCCAGCAGTTGTATCAGTTCCAGCTTCGAAGCACCCCTGTCTTCGGCCTCCTGCACCTGTTTGTAAAACTCATTTTTTAAGAGGCGTACCGGGGCCAGTTGTTTGAGCATAAGTTTCGTATCGCCTTCTGCGCTCTGAATCACCGCCTGTTTAAAATGATCATGACAGCTGGCTTCCTCACTGGCAACATAGCGGCTGCCCACTTGCACTCCTGCAGCTCCCAGCACCATCGCAGCCAGCATTTGCCGGCCGGTGGCAATCCCTCCAGCGGCAATCACGGGTATGGAAACAGCCTTACACACTGCGGGCACTAAAACAAACGTGGTCGTTTCTTCCCGGCCGTTGTGTCCGCCTGCTTCAAAACCCTCGGCCACCACTGCATCACAGCCAGCATCTTCTGCTTTGCGGGCAAACTTACTGCTGCTTACCACATGTACCACTGTAATACCTTCTTTTTTCAAACGGCTGGTCCAGGTTTGCGGATTACCGGCACTGGTAAAAACGATTTTGACACCTTCCTCAATAATAACCGACATGTGCTGATCCAGATCGGGGTACAGCATCGGTACATTCACTCCAAAAGGTTTCTGTGTTGCGGCTTTGCATTTTTGGATGTGGTCCCTCAACACATCGGGGTACATACTGCCGCTTCCGAGTATGCCCAGGCCTCCGGCATTGCTAACGGCACTGGCTAAACGCCAACCACTTGCCCAGATCATTCCTGCCTGCACAATAGGCAACTCAATGCCGAAAAGTTGGGTAATTCTGTTTGAGAACATGAGCGATATTATCCTAAATCAATTTCTGTATTGTCTCCGATATTGAGACTTCTTGTTTCACCCTTCACCTCGGTATCACTGCCGATCAGACTTTCTTCCAGCACAATATCAAACAAATCGGCATAGGAACCGATGATAGAACTCCTGATGATTGAATGATTGATGGTTGTATGATCACCCACCGATACATTGGGACCTATGATAGAATTTTTTATTTCACAGTTCTTTCCGATACTCACAGGAGGAACCACAATTACGTTTTCGAAATGATGGTCTGCAGCGATTGAATTTCCGAATTTTTTCAAAAGGGTGGCATTCGATTCCAGCAAAGAGTCTTTATTACCGCAGTCAAACCAATTCAGCACTTTAAATGATTGAAACCTTGCGCCCTTCTGAATCATGCATTCCAGCGCATCGGTCAAATGAAACTCATCACGGCTTCTCAATCCTTCCCGCACATTCGTTTCAAGACAATCGAACAGAAGTGAAGTTTCTTTTATTTTATAAATACCTACCAGCGCCATGTTGCTTTTGGGGATCTGCGGTTTTTCCACCACACGGTTAATTTTACCTTCTTCATCCATTTCTGCAACGCCAAAAGACCGGGGATCATCCACCCGCTTCACGCACAAACTGGAATAAGGTTGCTGTAACATTTGTTTCACATCATACTCGCAAACCGTATCGCCTAAAACAATAATAATTTCTTCGCTTTTTACATATTCTTTGGTGAGAAGAATGGCGTGCCCCAATCCCAGCCGTTCGTTCTGGTACACAAATTCGGCATGTATACCGGGAAAGTTTTCCTGCACATAGTCCTGAATTTTATCGCCCAGGTAACCGAGCACAAAAACAAAATCTTTGACCCCCGCATCTTCGAGTTGTTCAATGATAATTGCAAGAACCGTTTTTCCAGCCATCGGAATTAATGCCTTTGGCTGTGTATATGTATGTGGCCTGAGTTTTGTACCTGCACCGGCCACAGGAATGATTGCTTTCATTTGTCAAAGCTTTTATCGGGATGGGCGGAGGTGCATTCATGGTTCAACCGGAGACAACAAACTTCATCCGGCAAACTTACAAGGGGTCTAAAGTAGTACTTTTTTTACGGACTGAAGTTTTGTGAGGAGTAATGTGTTTATAAAAAAAGTTCCACAAGCCATTATCCTCCGTTCAGCCTGCTTATTTTTGCGGCCGAAGTATTATTTACAGATATAAGATTCATCCACATTTTTCAGATAAAAATCATGCAAAAAGATACCGCAATTTTTCAACTACTCAACAAAGAACTGGAACGCCAACGTAATGGAATTGAACTGATTGCATCCGAAAACTTCACCTCCCTGCAAGTGATGCAGGCGATGGGAAGCGTTGCAACCAATAAATATGCGGAAGGCTATCCCGCCAAACGCTATTATGGTGGCTGTGAAGTAGTGGATGAAATTGAATTACTTGCTATTAACCGGCTGAAACAGGTATTCAACGCCAGCTGGGCCAATGTGCAGCCACATAGCGGGGCACAGGCAAATACAGCTGTGTTTCTTGCCTGCCTGAAGCCCGGCGATAAAATATTGGGGCTTGACCTGAGCATGGGTGGCCATTTAACGCATGGAAGCCCGGCCAACTTCAGCGGTAAAAATTACCAGGCTTTCTTCTACGGAGTGGATAAAGAGACCGGTCTTGTCAACTATGATCAGCTGGAGCAGGTAGCCCGCACCGAAAAGCCCAAAATGATCATCTGCGGCGCTTCTGCCTACAGCCGTGATTGGGATTACAAACGCATTCGTGCCGTGGCCGATGAAATCGGGGCACTTGTATTGGCCGATATTGCGCACCCGGCCGGGCTCATTGCCGCCGGGCTGCTGAATGATCCGTTTGATCACTGTCATATTGTAACCTCCACTACGCACAAAACACTCAGAGGTCCCCGTGGTGGAATTATTATGATGCGGCATGATTTTGAAAATCCGTTTGGATTAAAAGACCCGAAAGGAAATATCAGGTCCATGAGTGCCCTGTTGGACCTGGCCGTTTTCCCGGGTATGCAAGGCGGACCGCTGGAGCATGTAATTGCAGCCAAGGCGGTAGCGTTTGGTGAAATACTTTCTGAAGATTTCAAAGCATACGGACAGCAGGTCATCAAAAACGCACAGGCGATGGCAAAATCATTCGTTGATAGAGGGTATCACCTGATCAGTAACGGCACAGAGAATCATCTGATGCTGATTGATCTCCGCAATAAAAATCTCACAGGAAAAAAAGCGCAGGAAACCTTAGACCGGGCACACATCACCCTTAACAAAAACGCTGTACCATTCGACGACAAATCACCGTTTGTAACCAGCGGCATTCGTGTGGGCGTACCAGCCATTACAACCAGGGGACTTACAGAAGAGCATATGCAGGTGGTGGTTGAAATGATTGACCATGTATTAATGCATGCAGATGACGAGCAGGTAATTACCACTGTTCGGAACAATGTAAAACAGTTTATGGCTGAATTCCCGCTTTACCCTGAGCTGGGATAACCTAAAATATTATTGTCATGATTCAACGCATACAGTCTATCTGGCTTTTACTGGCTGCCGCAGGCGCCCTTTCCTCTTTAAAACTTTCGTTTTACAGCGGCAGTAAGCAAAACGGCGTATTTGAAGAATTGAACGGATCTACCGGCTTTTTTCTCCTCATTTTAACAGTCGCCGTGGCACTAACCGCCCTCATTACTATCTTTCTGTTCAAAAACAGAAAGCTGCAAATGCAAATAACGTGGCTAGGCTTGCTGTTACAGGCAGGCTGCATTGCTTTTTTGATTTCAAAAACCAATGAATTCACGCAGGGCAATTACAGTCTCACAGCAATTTGCACATTTGCCGTGCCTGTATTTTTTTTACTGGCGTGGCTGGGCATACGGAAAGACGATAAGCTTGTAAAAAGCATGGACCGGCTCCGCTGACAGCATCTTTTTATTGTTTCAGAAAACGAACCACCTCTCTGCGCCCGTCGGCCATTACCTGCAAGGTGTACATACCATTCATAAGTGTATGAACCGGCAGTGTAACCAATCCGTTGATTCTTCCCAGTGTTCCTGTTTGCACAATCCGTCCGTTTACATCAGCAATCTGGTACACAGCAGTACCTGTAGCATTCAACCGGAATGGCAGTTGTTGCGTTACCGGGTTCTGAAGCAGGACTAAACCAGTTTGGTTAACAGACTGGCCACCCGCCACTATAATATCACTATAACTACGCTCCCCGCTATTGGATTCAAGCCTTAACCGATACCATGTTTTAACGCCAATATCCGTTACGTGTAAGGTTTGATACAAGGACTGGTCGCCGGGTGTTACCCGCTTCAAAAAAACAAAGGACCGCCCATCTGCGCTCTGCTCAACATCTACGGCCCGGAAGGCGGACGCATTTTCCAGTTCCCATTCCAACCTGTTTCCGGAAGGGATGGTAACTGCACGAAACATTTTTAAAGCCGATGGCAAAACAAATATATTGGCAACTATATACGGCATTCCTGTGCCCACCGCACCAAAGCTGCTGAGTGTTGCCCCTGAAGTAGAACTGAAATTGAGGGTGTTATTATTTGTAAAAGAGGAAGAAGGTGCCAGCAACCAGTTTGATCCATCATAACGCCATATACCAATTGCTGTGTTTGCAAGACCTGTAAAATTAGCTCCTTCAAAACTGTTGGAAAACCAGTCGAACCGCAGATGTGCTGCGGAGGTTCCGTTCACACGGTCAACACGCCATACCGCATTCACCTGAAAGCTACGGTTGGAAAAAGCCGGACCGGAAGGCAATCCGTTGGTAGTTGTTCCGGTAAAAACGGATGCAGAAAAATCTGAGCCGGCAACGGATGCTGTAACAGATAAAGGCAGGTAACTGGTTGCAGTTCCTATTGGAAAAGAACGGCTTCCTGCCGGAAGATTGTTTTGCCGGAGTCGGCCATTGGCCGCATTGGTTGGTTGTGTAATTATATATCTTGATGCATTGGCACCAACAATAGAACCTCCGGAGGCAATTGTTGCTGAATTAGCTCCCAGGTTGATCCTGCCATTCACCGAAGAACCAAACGTAAGAACGTTGGAAACTGTTACAGCATTCCCCAACGATAACCCTGCGGCAGTGGTATTGGTATTGGTGAGGTTATAAAATGTAGTAGCAGCAGTTCCTCCTATAGTTTGAGGCTGTGTTGTGCTGTTGAATGTAACAGTAGCTGTTCCCGGATTAAACAAATTGTTGTTAACCCAATTGCGGCCCACCGTTAGATTTTGATTAAATGCAGAGGCATCTAGCTGGGCATCAATCACCACATCATTTACAACAGTTAACGGGGTTTGCCATTGCAAAACAGGATTATTGGTAGCATGTAACGAAAGATTATAAACGGGAACGGATGTTTCTGCATAGAAAAGTGTGCCGGGAGGGGTACCGCTGTTACCAAATTGTATCAAACCTCCTGTAACTGAAGTTATGCCGGCATAGTTGATATAATCGCTTAAGGAGATAGAAGGCCGCACAAAAATGATGGAGCCACCTGACATATTAAAAACGGATCCGGCACTGTAAATTTCAAATGTTCCAACAGGGAAAGGGGTAATTATTGTATTTCCAACCGTACATAACAACAAAGTACCCGCCGATTGATTATAGGTAAGAGTTGAGGCCAACGTATTTGCAACTAATGCACCGGTAATATTGAGAGCCCCTCCTTCGATGGTTATAGATGCACCCGAGTTGTATACCAACCAGTTGTTAGCACCAATACCCACATTATATGTACCGGCGGTAATACGAATGGAACCACTTACTTGTGTATTTCCATTTTGGCCGTTGACGGTAACATTCGGATTATTCAGCCAAAGCCCTTCATCCGCATTGATAACCGGCGAAGCAGTATTAAAAAAGTTATTACTGAAGGTATAGCTGCCCGACATACGCAGCACTCCGCTTGTAAGTGTAAGAAACCCGTTTGCAGCTGAAAAAACAGTAGAAATAATTTCCAGTTGGTTGTTTCCAACAGCACCTGTGTTATTCAATGTTAAGCGGTTGAAATCAGTTACAGTTCCGGCGCCAAGAACCGATTGATTGAGTGTACCGTTAAACGTTATATCAGCACTGGCACCGCCAATACGTAAATCAAACACACCTTGATTAATTACACTTCCGCCAACAATTAGCACATTGCCCCCATTTCCAGCAGTAACCAGCTGAGCGCCTGGTTGCACGGTAATTGATCCTGATACGGTAAGCGTTCGATCGGTATTGTTATTACCCAGTGTAAGACTTCCGGAAGTTCCGCCACCAACGATCAAAGCGGCAACTGTGGCATTTGTATTTAAAACAACAGTTGCACCATTACCAATTGTTACGGATTGAGTGGCGCCAGGTACTCCATTCGGGTTCCAGTTGTTAGCATCGCCCCAGTTGTTGGTTCCGGCTCCTCCGTCCCAGGTTAACTGGGCAGACAAGAATGCACAATGGCATACGAGTACAAGCGTGAGTGTACAGGCTCTCATGGAATATTGGTTTAAAATTTTACTGAAACAAGGGTGAAAGACCCAAGTGATGATAAGGCAGATGTTGTAGCAAAAATAAATACTTGTACTTATTCACTTAATCGTAAAACTACTCATTCTTAGAACCGTAATTGAGGTAAACAAAGGGTAAACAGTATAAAAAGTTAAACAAAAAAGGGAGCGTTTCCGCTCCCTTGTATTGATTTGTTGAATCTGTTATTGTATGTAAACATGCAGCGACTGCTTGGAACCAGCTCCTTCTATTTGCATAAGATACATACCAGGCTGCAGTTTTGAGGGAAGCTCAAGACTTTGGCTGATAGTTCCGCCCTGTAGTTGTAAAACCCTGCTGTAAACCAATTGACCATTTGTATGGAACATCCGAACTGAATAAGTTCCTTTTTCTAAATCACCAGCCTGAAGTGATACAACCCCACCCTGAACCGGGTTAGGATATACATGGAAACCGCCTTTTCGTCCACGGTTCTGGCTATTCACACGCAATATGATACTGGTTTTTGTGGTTGCGTTGAACGCTACCGCTTTGACCCTGTAAAAACAGGAAGCAGGTGATAATTGAGCCACAAAACTTTAATCCTTTTTACCGTGCTAATTGGCTTTGTTTGATGCCTCAGATCATCAAACTCGTTTACATATTTTCAAAACAACGAAACCGTTTACACAAAGAAACTTCAGTCTTACTTCGATACTGTCGTTTGCCATCCCGGTTTTTTTATTCTTGCCTGGCTGGGCATACGGAAGGATGAAAACCTGGTGAAGAGTATGGATCGGCTGAGATAATCTTGACATAAAAAACCCCGTTCATGCACGGGGTTTTTATTTGCAGGGTGTTTAGTGTTTAATAAACAATTTTGATAGGATTTCTTGCTGACCAATGAATTGAATTTGATACGTTCCTGGTACCAGATCTGAAACATTGATGGATGAAATAACAGCATTGCTGCCAAGCGAACCCAGTTTTACAATTCTTCCCGCAAAATCAATAATTCTGAAAGAAGCATGCTGTGCCGCCGGGTGACGGAAAACAAGTTGCTGTTGCACAGGATTTTGCAGCAAAACCAGCTGGGTTTCTTTTGAATTTCCGATTGAAATTACATGACTGTACGTAACCGAACCTAACAGATCCATCATTTTCAAACGATAAAAGATGGTTCGATCAGAAGCAGTGTAATCAAAAAAATTATAAAAAGCGGAAGCAGATGGCATAACAGAGCCTATTGAATTGAACTCAACTGCATTAAAACTCCTTTCCACTTCAAAGTTTTTTATTACCTCAGAATTTTGGAATTCCCATTTTAAAAGATTCCCTCCATTAACTACTACACCTGCAAAGGATTTCAGGCTCACCGGTAATACAAAATTGGTAGCTACAATGTATGGATAACCTGTAGCTGAACCAAAATCCGTGACAGTTACACCTTCTGAATAGTTGGCATTGTTATCATTATTGAAACCTGTGGCAGCCAGTCTCCAAAAAGAAATGGTCGGATTATCTTTCCGCCAAATTGCTATGCGGCTATCGGGTTGTGTAGTAAATACACTTCCTTCCAATGTATTTGTTTGCCAATTAAAGCGCACGGTGGCATTTGCGGCACCCACCGGTTGTCCTATCCACCATACAGCATCTACCTGGTGCGTACGGGGACTAAACGGTGAACCTCCGGGCAAACCATCTGTTGTTGTACTTCTGAATACTGAGATAGAGAAATCAGAGCCAATTAAAGCGGGAGTAATGGTTGAAGGCAAATAGAAGACGGCTGTACCAATAGGAAAAGTCCTTGATGAAGTACCTAGGTTATTTTGACGAAGGCGCCCATTGGTAGAGGTAGTTGGAATTGTTACAATATACTTTGTTGCACCAGCATTTGAAATAGTTCCACCTGAACCTATCGTTAAGTTGTTAGCTCCAATGGTGAATTTACCATTAGATGCAGAATTTAGATTCAGGATATTAGTAACGGTTGCATCCACATCGTTTAATGATAAACCGGTTGCATTCGTGTTGGTGTTTGTAAGATTGTAAAACGTAGTATTTACCGTTCCGCCAATTGTTTGCGCTTGAGTAGTGCTGTTAAATGTTACTGTATTCGTATTAGGTGTGTATACACTATTATTGGTCCAGTTACCCCCTAATGTAAAATTAAAATTGGATGCAGAAGAACTGAAGTTACCGGCGTTGATCAGCAGGTTACTACTGATAGTGGTGGCTGCTGAAAGACTTACGGTATTAGACGGATTATCAATGGTAAGATTCGCCGGTATATTTTGAGTAAGACCAAGACCCGTAATCTGGTTAGCCGTACCATTATAAACATAATTGGCACCGGTTGTATAAGTCCTGGTTCCGGTTACCCGAATATTACCCGTAGCTCCGGTAACTGCAATACCATCCGTTGCCCTAACACCCAATGTAGCACCACCTTGTAAAGTAAATGCACCACCGCCAGTTACAGTGGTTGTGCCTGCTGCCATTTGCAAAAATGCTCCTGTGTTAACTATAAAGTTAACGATGTTGTTGATAGTACCTCCGGATGTAAAGATTTGAGGTGTACCTGAACCATTAAATATAAATCCGGAAGTATTGGAAGTTCCAAGCTCATTTATAACAGTTCCTGTTGATTGTGTAAAATTACCTGCTATCAGTACACGGGCACGGTTTGTTGCATCACTTAGATTAATATTGCCGCCATTTAAAGTAAAATTACCCCCAATAGTAACATCCCGGTCAACAACAGAGGTTAATTCAAAACTACCTGCTTGTTGTAAGAAATTTCTACCAATCGTTAGATTGCCCGCTGAATTATAGCTTAACCGGAAAATTCCATTACCGGTTGTGAGAATGGTCATATCGTTTCGAATAGTAGTAAGTGAACCACTCATGGTAATAATGTTTCCAGCGCCCTGGTTGGGACAGTTCCATACAAAATCATAAAAAGATTGACTATAACCATTAGCTGCACCAAATGTATTGGGAGAATTATCTCCTGTAAATCCAATGATTTCACAAACTGAACCATCCGCCCACGTGGCAAAGGGAATAAATCCCTCGATGGTTTGCCAGTCATGCTGGTATTTACCAATACCACTAATTAAAAGATTATTATTGGTTAGAAGTCTGGCATTCTGATTATTTCTTAAAACACCATCAATGGTGCCGTTTCCAGAGGCAGCCAGCGTTACTGTAACCCCTCCAATAATTAATAAACGGCTTGCCGGAACACTTAATACTCCATTAATAGCGGCCGTTGTATTTATTTGAGTGGACGTTGAACTATTGATTGAAATATTATTAAATGTTGTTGCAGTGGAACCGCCAATTGTTTGCGTACTACCATTAAAATTGACAGAATTGCCCGCACTTGTAAATGCTCCGTTATTGGTCCAGTTGCCTCCAATAGTATGTGTAAATGCACCCCCAACAAAAGTGACCCCTGCTGAAATAAGGAGGTTGCCGGCAATAGTCAAATTGCCGCCTGCTGTTTTAAGAGTGGCGGCTCCTCCTGAAAATCTGGATAAGGTAAGATTTCCATAAGCAGGAGTAGCGAAAATGGTTTGGCTTGTTGTAACAATTGAATTATACTCAACAGTACCATTGGTTAAATTATAGGTTGTAAAATTTGCCGGAAAATTACTTCCCGCTTCACCGCCACCTGTACCTCTTAACCGCAATGTACCAATAACAGCTAATGTTCCGCCCACTGTATTTCGGTTACAGGTGAACGTTGTTAAATCAAATATTCCTGAGCAAACAAGATCACTGTTAACTGAAAGATTGATACTTGGCGTTGTAGTGGACGAATTCCCAATGATCAGGTTATTAAAAATAGTTGGAGTAGTACCACCAATTACCTGTGTAACACCATTAAATGTTACCGATCCTATACCGGGTGTAAAGGTTGCGTTATTCGTCCAGTTACCAGCAACATTGATCATAACAGCAGTACCGGCATTAAACGTTCCGGCTGTTAGTGTTACTCCTCCGTTCATAGACACAATAGTTGTACCCCCTGAAACATTTAGTGATCCTCCTGTTTTATTGATAGTAAGATTATTAAAGATCTGTGTATTGGCTGTTCCATTTATAAATCGGGCACCACCTCCGTTAAAATTAATGGTTCCGGTTCCGGGTGTAAATATTCCACCGTTATTTGTCCAGTTACCGGCAACATTATGCGTAAAGTTCCCGGAAGTAAATGAAGTTCCTGATGCCATGGTTACATTTCCTCCAATCGTAAGAGCAACTGTTGGGGTAGTAGCGGCAGTACCATTGAGTGTAAAATCATTATTGATAGCAGAGATGCCTGTTATGGTTTTCGTACCTGATCCCGAAAGTGTAAGATTATAGTAGGCTGTATTTTTAACAGCTTGAGCGGCACCGTTGTAATTCACCGTATTGCCAACTGCTGTTGCTGTTAGGGTAGGTGCAATAGCGCCTGCTCCGCCATAGTTCAAGGTTCCGGTAGCTCCATTTGTTAAGGTACTGCCTCCTGCCAATGCAGCAGAAACGGTAAGAGTACCATTATTGGTGGTGGCTCCGCTGATGGTCAGATTAGGAATGACAATGCCATTGGCACCGCTTATTGTTTTGACAGCAGCACCACTAAATGTATGGACACCCATGCTGGCTGTATAGCTGCCATCATTTTGAAGATTGCCCGCATAATTCACTGCTGCAGCACCTGTTTCATTCCAGGTACCTGTATTGCTGATCGTTACATTTCCGGTGAATGTTTTTATTCCTGTATTGGCTAGTGTTAAGGTGCCAGAAACAGAGGTTGTTCCGGTAACCGTTAAAGTCCATGTATTGGTTGCTCCCGTTGAAAAGGCAGAACCAGCCCCAATACTCAAACTACCGTTTACAGTAACAGGAGTTGCAGTTGTTACCGCACCCATTCCGGTTGTAGTAAGATTAAAGAACGTTGCGGTTCCGGATATTTGGGAAGTTCCATTAAAAATAACCGTACTGTTATTTATGGTGAATGTGCCGTTGTTTGTCCAGTTGCTGCTTACTGTTAAAGTATTGGTGCCGGTAATGACTAATGTTGCACCAGCATTTATGGTGATATTGTTACAAAGGCCACCCAAAGCTCCAATACTAGGTATAGGAGTGCCTGATGGTATCAAAACATTTGTTACAGAAGTTGGTACAGCACCACCGCACCAGTTACCGGCTGTGTTCCAATCTGTGCTAACGGCACCGGTCCACAGTCCGGGATTACAAGTGTTGACATTTAAGATTCCGGTGGCAGTGAGTCCGAAGAAAGTTGCATTCTTATTCAATGCTGCAGATGCAGTACTACCCCATGAACCTGATACCCTGTCCACACCACCAAGGGTGATTGAATTGGCCGTATGTGTGAGGCCGGTGCCTAAATTAGCAACAGCCGTTCCGGTCATTGAAAAATTACCATTAATGGTTATTGCCCCGGCAAAGGTTTTGGTATTATTGTTTGAAAGAATAAGATTGTGATAAACACCCGCCTTAACTGTTTGTGCGGTACCGTTGTAATTAACGATATTCGGATTATTGGTTGCGCTAAGACCGGTAATTAAAGAAGTTCCACTGATATTTAAGGTGGCATTCACTCCGTTTGTTAAAGTACCCGTTCCTGCAAGAGCGGTGGAAACTGTTAACGTACCATCATTTGTGGTCGTTCCGGTAATTGTCAGGTTTGGAATCGTAACAACATTGGCACCACTGATGGTAGTGGCTGTGCCACTGAATGTATGGATGCCATTATTGGCTGTATAAATACCATCATTTTGTAAGTTACTTGTATAATTGATTGGAGCATTTCCCGTTTCATTCCAGGTACCTCCATTGTTAATGGTTACATCTCCTGTGAATGTTTTTGCACCTGTGTTTGCCAGGGTTAAAGTCCCGGAAATAGCAGTTATTCCAGCTACTGACAAAGTCCACGTGTTAGTATTTCCCGTTGCAAATGCAGCCCCTGTATTTACCTCCAGATTTCCGCCAATTGTGAGGGCCGCCCCGGTTGTTGCAGTTGCAGTACCATTAACAATTACATCACCTGCCACAGTTGTAACTGCACCTAATGTTTTAGCACCACTTCCGGAAAAAGTTAAATGATGGTATGCAGTAACCTTCAATGTTTGTGCAGCACCGTTGTATTCGACAAGGTTTGGATTGGCAGTAGCAGTTAGCGTTGTAATTGTTGCAGTTCCTCCTAAATTGAGTACAGCATTCGAGGTTTGTGTAAGGCCACCTGTTCCCGCAAGAGCTGTTCCAACTGTAAGATTGTTATTATTAGTGAGTGTAATACCTATAACTGTAACATTGGGAATAGAAAGTGATCCGGAAAGTGCTTGCGCATTGGTTGTAAATGTATGAACACCTGTTCCAGCGGTAAACGTACCATTATTGGTGACACCACCCCTGAATTCAAGTGCTTCATTAGCAATATTATTCCAGGTAGCACCGGAATTCACTGTAACTAACCCAAAAAAAGATTTTGTGCCTAAAGCTGAAGTTATGTTTAACGTACCACTGGTTCCGCCACCAACAGTTGTAGCTCCATTAACGGTAAGGTTAAATCCACCAACTGAAAGGGAAGCTCCGTTTTCAACCGTGAGGGCTCCGATTGGATTGGCAATGTTAACATTATGAGTAACAGTATGGCCATTTCTAATTGTTACCAACCCGGTTCCTGCGTTTTGCCCGGGATACCCCTGAGCCGGATTCGCAACCCATTGAATGCCATCCCACCGCTGCCAGTTAGCAGTGGTGTTCCAGTTCATAGTTACAGCGTTCGATTGGTAATCTCCAATTGCCTGCCCCCATATTATAGTATGAAGTGCAAGTAATAAAAGCAGGCTGAGTAAAGATCGTTTCATAACCACATTTTTAAATTGAATGAAGCCTGCAATTGCAGGTAGGTAACGGATAAACAGAGATTCCGGAATAGGTAAAAGTTATTAGCCTGTAAGAGGTAAATCCCTTTTTCATAAAGTACTTGTATTAGAATAAGATTAAAAGCTCTTTGTTATTCTAAGAAAAAGGATTTCAAAAGAGTTATTCTACAGGATATGATTTTGCAGTCTTGTTCAGGTATTCGAAGATGTGGGACTTTAGAAGAAACGGCTTCCCGGAGGATAGGTTTTTTTTTGACTCTTAAATATACCGTAATTTCCACATTTTTCCCAATTATTTCCAATGAGATATCTCATAGAAACCATAAAAAAAGCGGACTCTGAACAGAATCCGCTTTTTTCATAATGGCAAAATGCACTTTATTGTACGATCAGAGTTGAAGTTGTTTGAGTGGATGCTCCCTGAACTTTCAACATATACATACCAGGCTTGATATGAGATGGGAGTTCGAGACTTTGGCTGATAACCCCACCCTGCAGTTGTAAGGTCCGGTTGTACACACGCTGACCATTTGTATTGAACAATTGTACCGTATAATTTCCTCCTTCAGCATCGGCTGCCTGCAGAGAAAGAATGCCACCCTGAACCGGATTGGGATATACATGGAAACCGCCTTTGCGGCCACGGTTCTGGCCGCTAACACGCAATACGATGCTTGTTTTCGTTGTAGCATTGAACTCTACTGCTTTTACACGGTAGAATCCGGAAGTAAGAGGTGATGCATCTACAAAACTATAATCCTGCTTGCTGTAGTTATTGGCTTTGGGTTGCAGCTGACCAATTACTTCATAATTTCGGCCATCGGCACTGCGTTCAACGGCATAATAATCCACATCGCTCTCGGTTAAATTAGACCAACTGATGGTGGTATTCAAACCTTCTGCACGGGCCTGTACATTGGCGAAGTTGACGGGGAGCGGACCACCGCTGGTACGGAGCAGTTGCACATCATCTATCACCCAACGTTCGATCGCACCGCCAAAATTTAAAGCATAAAGAGTAATCCGTACTCGCAGATTTGTAATTCCAATGGGCAACCCTCTTACTATTACTGTTGAAGGACCAGCAGGATTATTGCCATTGGCCGGTGCAAAAACATCTACAGGAGTGGTATTGCCGTCATAGTTGGTTTGAGCAACTCCGGTTGCTGTATAACTCCAATAACTATTTGCAAATAATTCGTTTCCGCCATGTACTTCCAACGTATTGAACCAGGTAGTACCACCATTAGGACTTATTTCCACACGCACATAATCCAACTGATCTAACCCATCGGTCGCATTTAATGAAACTGCCTGTAGGCGAAACTGTAATGCAGCAAAACTGGTACCAACTGTATTAAGATTGGCAGATGTTAAAGTAGCAGTATTTCCAAGAGTTGCACTGGTAAGGCTATATGCACTTGATCCGGCATTCGAATAAGGCACACTGGCAGGCCGATTACCTGATGTTGTTGATCCGGTAATAAAAGCACCGGAACCAGTCGATACAAAACCAAAGCCATTACTCCCAACGGGTATAAATGATGGATTCGACTCAAAGGTTTCTGAGTTGGTTTGACCCCAACCCAAATAGCCAGTAAAAACAATGGCTAAGGCAGAAAGTAAAAATTTAAGCATATCAAATGTAAAATGGTTACAAAATCAGAGGTTTGCACCACAGAAAATGGATTGCAGCAATTCAAAGGAATCAGAAAAGAGTTTCAATAGAAATTTTGGAAATACAGTACGGACTTCAGAGGATTATTAGAAAGAGAACGTAAAAATATTAGATTCTTCTGGAAAAAGCAAGCTATACCATGTTTTCTTAAAGAAATCTGTAAATAAGAGCTGGTTTACAAGTATTTTCCGGTTTGGCTTTTGGCGTTCGCTTTTAATCCGGCAGGCACTCCTGCATAAACCAGATATCCTCCACCTTCACCGGCTTCGGGGCCCAGGTCAATCACCCAGTCGGCCCGTTTAATAACATCCGTATTGTGCTCCACAACCAGCACCGAGTGGCCTTTTTCAATTAAGGCATGAAAGCTTTTCAACAGTTTATTGATATCATGAAAATGAAGCCCTGTTGTGGGTTCATCAAAAATAAAGAGTATGCTTCCCTGGGCGCTGCCTCGTCCCAGGAAACTGGCCAGTTTCACCCGCTGGGCCTCTCCCCCGCTCAGCGTGTCGCTGCTTTGTCCGAGTTTCACATAACCAAGACCCACATCACTCAACGGACTTAGTCTTTTTACCAATTCCTTTTCCATGCGGAAAAAATCAAGAGCTTCATCCACACTCATTTCAAGCACATCAAAAATATTCTTTCCGTTATACTGCACTTCCAGTACTTCTTCTTTAAAACGCTTACCTCCACATACTTCGCAGGTAAGATGCACATCGGCCAGGAATTGCATTTCCACCACCTGCTCGCCTTCTCCTTTACAGGCATCGCACCTGCCACCATCCACGTTAAATGAAAAATGTTTGGGTTGATAGCCACGCACTTTACTGAGAGGCTGGCCCGCAAACAACTCCCTGATTTCATCATAGGCTTTAATATAGGTTACGGGATTGCTGCGGCTGCTTTTCCCGATTGGATTCTGATCCACCAGCTCCACTTGCGCAACAGCCTCCAGATCGCCCCGTAATTGTTTGTGCAATCCCGGTCGGTCGCTGCCCCCCCCTTTCAGTTTCTGAAGAGCGGGATAGAGAATGTTTTTGACCAATGTCGTTTTGCCACTTCCGCTCACACCGCTCACAACACATAATATGTTCAACGGCAATTCGACGGTAATATTTTTAAGGTTATGTTGCCTGGCCCCTTCCACTACAATACTACGGTTCCACGGCCGTGGCTTTCCGAAATCCTGAATCTGCCTTGTTCCGGAAAGGTAGTTGCCCGTAAGACTTTTCTTATTGGACACAATTTCTTCATAGGAACCAGCCGCAATTACTTCACCACCCAAATGACTGGCAAGCGGACCCATGTCAATAATATAATCTGCTTCCCGCATCATCATTTCGTCGTGTTCTACTACTACAACCGTGTTACCCAGATTCCGTAGTTCTTTCAACACCTGAATGAGGTTGGCTGTATCTCTCGGATGTAATCCAATCGAAGGTTCATCCAGAATATACAGCGAATCGGTGAGGTTGCTGCCCAGGGAACGGGTTAGCTGTATACGCTGACTTTCGCCTCCGCTCAATGTGTTAGCCAAACGGTTGAGGGTAAGATACCCCAGCCCCACATGGAGCAACGTTTGAATGCGATTGTTCAACTCCAGTAAAATGCGCTTTGCCACATCCTGATCATAAGCACTGAGTTCCAACTGGCTGAACCACTGCTTCAGGTCTTTAACCGGGAGTTCACACAACTCACCAATATGTTTTCCGCCAACCTTTACATACAATGCTTCTTTCCGGAGGCGGTAGCCGTTACAATCCGGACAAGTTGTTCTTCCCCGGTAACGGCTTAGCAATACACGATACTGAACTTTGTAGAGGTTTGCTTCCACCTCTTTAAAAAAATCATCAATTCCGTAGGCTGTTCCCATTCCCTTCCAGAGCTGATGATACTGACCCTCTGTAAGATCAGCTACGGGCTTATGAATGGGAAATCCGGCTTTGGAACCCGCTTTCACAAACTGTTCCCGCCACCAGCCCAGTTTTTCACCTTTCCAGGGAGCCACTGCTCCATCGTACACACTCAGATTTTTATCAGGAATCACAAGTTCTTCATCAATCCCCAGTACCTGGCTAAATCCCTCACAGGTGGGGCAGGCGCCATACGGATTGTTAAAGGAAAATAAGTTGGGTACGGGCTCTTCAAACCGGAGCCCATCCAGTTCAAAGCGGTTCGAAAAAGTTAGTAATTCGCCTCCGTTTACCTCGAGGAACAACTCGCCGTCTCCTTCGGAAAAAGCCGTTCCAATACTATCTGCCATCCGATGGAGTTCCTCTTCATCCCACTCTTTCACTACAAAGCGGTCTACCAAAATATAATACGGTGCATCGGCCTGAAGTTGTTTCATGACTGAGTGATCCGAAAGAAGGTCTTCCAGGCGCAGGATTTCACCCGCTTCCTTTACTTTTTTTCTTCCTGCTGATTGCTCTTTTTTATACAACCGTGTAAATCCTTTTTGCAGCAATAAGTTCAGTTCCTCATCCGCATTCCGTTTCCCCTGCATGGAAAACTTCACAAGTAATACAACCTTTGAACTTCCGGGGAGAGAACGGATCGTTTTCACGACATCCTGTATATCTTCCTTTTTCACTTCACGGCCGCTTACGGGAGAAATGGTTTTACCTGCTCTTGCAAAAAGAAGGCGCAGATAATCATAGATTTCTGTC
Organism: Chitinophaga pinensis; assembly: GCA_943368955.1. Classification (GTDB taxonomy): domain Bacteria; phylum Bacteroidota; class Bacteroidia; order Chitinophagales; family Chitinophagaceae; genus Lacibacter; species Lacibacter pinensis_A. The sequence continues at coordinate 499,265 of CALRLY020000001.1, read as the reverse complement.
ATACTGCCAACGGTGCTGCGGGGTGTGCGGGTGATGACTTTTTGCTCAATGGCTATCGCCGGGCAAAGCCCCTTTATGTAATCAACATCGGGCTTATTCATGCGGTTTAAAAACTGACGGGCATAGGCACTCAGGCTTTCGGCATAGCGCCGCTGTCCCTCAGCAAACAATGTATCAATTGTAAGTGATGATTTACCGGAACCGGAAACTCCGGTTACTACGACCAACTGATTTCGTGGAATGACAACATCTATATTTTTAAGATTGTGAACACGGGCACCTTTGATACTAATATCATCTTTTTTGCTCAGCACCCGTGGAAGAATGTCCAACGACCTTTTTTTTGTTGCCATAGAAACACAAAAGTAGAGAGATTCCCTTCAGTGATCTTTATCCATTTTTTAATGTAGTTTAACCCTGTTGAAGGATACGAGTCACCGACTGGTTCAAACCCGTAACATAAGTATTGGTAGTTTTACGAATCAGACCGGGAAATTCCGAAAAAGAACGCTGCGTGCTTATACGTTAAATTATTCTGAATGTTTGCAGACTCCATTTTTTCTCCTAATTTTATTTCGAAATTCAATATCTGAAATTTAATTCTCGCCGCCTATAGCAACAACTTCTACTTAATTCTTTCAGCGACAAACTGCTGAAACTTTTATTGAAACCCTAATTGTAGAAGTGTATGCGTATTTACCAGGATTTAACCGATCAGCAATTAATTCATCTTTTTAAAGATGGGCAAAATGAAGCATTGGAAACTCTTTTGCTACGGCATAAGGACAAGCTTTTTACATCCATATTCCTGTTGGTAAAAGATAAGTACCTGGCCGAAGACCTGTTCCAGGAAGTATTTATCCGTGTAATTGACACACTTCGCAGTAACCGTTATACAGAAGAAGGGAAATTTTTACCCTGGGCTATGCGGATTGCTCACAACCTGTGCGTGGATCACTTCCGCCGGGTGAAGCGTACCCCCACCATTAAAACCAGCGATAACCACGATATTTTTGAGGTATTGAACTTTCATGAAGACAATGCCGAGCAAAAGATAATGAAAAACCAGAGTTATAATCGCATCCGCCAGATGCTTGATTTGTTACCCGAAGAACAAAGGGAAGTAATTGTTTTACGTCATTACGCAGATCTCAGTTTTAAAGAAATTGCATCGCTTACGAACTGCAGCATTAACACAGCTCTGGGGCGTATGCGTTACGGACTGATTAATCTCCGTAAAATGATGACAGAAAAACAGATTGCGCTTTAATACCAATCTGGTAATTGAACCAACAACCCCGTCACTTTTGTGACGGGGTTTGTATTTTTTGACTTACTCATTCTACTTGTAACCAGCTATTAACTAAATCTTTAGCAGAAAAATAATCTTACCTGCCGCTTAAATCTTCATCCAGATTGGCGATCTTTAAACTTATTTGTAAACCAAAAGAAAAGCCGGATAACCGGCTTTCGTTTATTTCAACTGCATCCCAAATGAGACCGGTTCTGTTATTCTTTCTGTTATCCCTTTTATTTTTTCATACTACTGCACAAACTTTTACCGGTACCGGAGGGTCAATACCCGGCACCGGCACAAACTTAAGCTGTTACCCTGCCACTGTTTCCGGTGTTGGCACTATCGGTTCCTCCTTTGGATTGTCGCAGGTTTGTTTATCCATTACACATCCGAATGTAGATGAGCTGGAAATTCTGCTGCAGGCACCTGATGGAACTTATGTACCCTTATCCATACAAAATGGAGGATCCGGCAACAACTATACTTCCACCTGTTTTACTGCAACTGCCAGCACCCCCGTTAAATTCGGAACGGCCCCCTTCACCGGAAGCTTTCTACCGGAAGGACATCTCGGTGCCGTAAATAACGGTCAGAATGCCAATGGCACCTGGCGCTTGTGTGTACTGGACAGAAGGACAAGTTCCAATGCAGGGACTTTAAACAACTGGAGCGTAACCTTCAGCAACACACCTGCACCACAGCCGCCGACTTTGCCAGCCTGTGCCACCACTATTCCAAGTACCTCTTCCTGCTCATCAGCATCACTGGTATGCGATTTCAATGGTTTATGTGGCAGCACCAGCGGAAGTTCTGTACAAAACTGGAGCGGATCAAATCTTGACAATTGCTTTGGTCTACAGAACAACTCTTTTATACGTTTCGTGGCATCCTCCTCCACCGTTTCTTTTTCGATTTGGGTATCGAGCACAACAAATGGATTCAACACCGCAATCGGAGGAATTCAAATGATTTTTTTCAGTGGCACCTGCAACTCAGGAAGTGTAACAAGTTATGGATGTTACCCACGTGTTTATCCTTTCAGTGCTCCCGACAAACCTTTGATTTCGGTAATCTATGCAACCGGATTAACTCCCGGCAATACTTATTACCTGATGATGGACGGGTTGAATGGTGACAACTGTAATTTCACAATTGCAGCCAACTCAGGTGTAAGTATCCTGAATATTAATCCAACTGACCCAGCCATCTGTAACGGCCAATCTGTATCCCTCACCGCAACAGGCGGAAACGGAGTTTATTCCTGGAGCCCCTCCACCAACTTAAGTAGTACGTCCGGAGCAACGGTAACAGCTAATCCATCATCAACAACCACTTATACAGTTACAAGCAGTACTCCTGCCGGCTGCCCAACCACCAAAAATGTAACTGTAACAGTAAATCCATTACCGGCAGCACCCACTGCCAGCGTTACCACTCAACCATCCTGCAGTACTCCAACTGGCACCATTACAGTTACAGCCCCAGCCGGCGCCGGTTTGGAATACAGCCTTGATGGCACGACGTACCAAGGCAGTACCACATTTACAAATCTTACACCGGGAGCTTATAATCTTCGAGTTCGAAACAGCAGTACCGGTTGTGTTTCGAACAGTACTCTTTTAACTGTAACCAATCTCCCTGCAGCTCCGCTGGCACCAACTGCCAGTGTAACAGTGCAGCCTACCTGCACCACACCCACCGGAACGATTGTCATCACTGCCCCCACTGGCGCCAACCTTGAGTACAGCATCAATGGAAGCAGTTATCAGAGTAGTACTGCTTTTACAGGAATTGCCCCCGGTACCTACAACCTTACCGTTAGAAACACAACAACCGGTTGCATTTCACCAGCCTCATCTGTTACCGTCAATAATCTCCCTGCAGCTCCGCCTGCACCAACTGCCAGTGTAACAGTGCAGCCTACCTGTACCATACCCACCGGTACGATTGTCATCAGTGCTCCCACTGGCGCCAACCTGGAATACAGTATTAATGGAGCTAGCTTTCAGAGCAGCGCTACCTTTACTGGAATTACTCCCGGCACCTATAATCTTGTGGTGAGAAATACAACAAACGGGTGTGTTTCAAGCACCTCATCTGTTACCGTCAATAATCTCCCTGCAGCCCCGCCGGCACCAACCGCCAGTGTAACGGTACAGCCTACCTGCACTACACCCACCGGAACAATTGTCATCAGTGCCCCTGTCGGCAGCAACCTGGAATACAGTAGTAATGGTGGCAGCTATCAAAGCAGTTCCACCTTTACCGGAATGGCTCCCGGCATCTATAATCTTGTGGTAAGAAATTCAACAACAGGTTGCGTGTCTTTAGCCACCTCTGTAACGGTAAATGGCGCACCCAGTGCTCCACCTGCCCCAACAGTAAGCGTTACAGTACAGCCATCCTGTTCAATAGCAACCGGAACGGTAACTATTACAGCACCCACCGGTACAAACCTTGAATATAGCATTAATGGCAGCAGCTACCAACCAGGCACAACTTTCACAAACGTTTCGACCGGAACTTATAATGTAACCGTCCGTAACAGCGCTACCGGCTGTGTTTCATCAGCCAGCAGTGTTACTGTCAATGCCCCACCTGTACCACCATCTGCACCAACTGCAACGGCCACCCAGCAACCAGGTTGCGCCGTGAACACAGGGCAGATTACCATTACTGCACCTACGGGTTCCGGTTTTGAATACAGCATTAACGGCACAAGCTATCAGGCAGGTACTGTTTTCAACAATGTTGCTCCCGGAACCTACAATGTAACGGTTCGTAACACATCAACTGGTTGTATTTCTTCTCCTGCTGTCGTAATAATAAACAATGCTCCTGTTGTTCCTGTAACTCCAACAGTGAGTGTAACAGTGCAGCCATCCTGCACCGTTAGTACCGGAACGGTTGTTATAACTGCGCCCACGGGGGCTACCCTTGATTACAGTATTAACGGAGTTAACTTCCAGGCAGGTACAACTTTTACAGGTGTTGCACCCGGCACATATAACGTAGTTACACGGAACAATCTCAGCGGTTGTATTTCGGGTGCTGCTTCCATAACTGTAACTCCTGTACCAACCCCACCAGCAGCACCAAGCATTTCTTCTGTTACACAGCCTTCGTGTACGCAGACAGCCGGAAGTTTTGTCATCAATGCTCCTGTGGGTGCTAACCTGGAATACAGTAGTAACGGGAACAACTGGCAGACCTCCGCTACCTTTTCTGGTCTGCAGCCAGGCAATTATTCAGTCACAGTTCGCAATACGGCTACCGAATGTGTTTCAAGTGTAACAGCGGTAACGATCAATGCGGTTCCGGCAGTTCCCGGCCTTCCTGTAGTTGCCATTACAACTGCTGCCACCTGTACTGCACCTGCAGCCACCCTTACAATCACCTCGCCTATAGGTAGTAATCTCGAATACGGAATCAACGGCACCTATCAGATTTCTCCGGTGTTTACCTCTCTGCAACCCGGGCAGACTTATACGTTTACCGTCAGAAACCAGGTCTCAGGATGTATCTCTTCAGCCGTCAGCCAAACGATTCCTGTGCTTGGTTGTAATGATGACCTGTTTATACCGAATGCTTTTTCGCCGAATGGAGACGGTAAAAATGAAATTTTATTCGTTCGTGGTACAAGTATAAGAAGCATGCGGTTTTTAATTTACAATCAGTGGGGTGAGAAGGTATTTGAATCAACAAATCCTGCTGCAGGGTGGGATGGAAAAGTTAGCGGCAAGCCACAGCCCGTTGGTGTATACATGTACGTATTGCGGGCTGATATGAATGACGGAGCTATTATCAACAAAAAAGGATCTGTAACCCTGGTAAGATGAAGAACCAATTTCTGAAACTGATTCTGCAATCGCTGTTATTGACATTTCTGATCAAAAACAGTACTGCGCAAACAGATCCGCATTTTACGCAGTACTACCTGTATCCACATTTCATGAATCCGGGTCTTACCGGTGTCATGGATGGCGATGTGAGGGTATCGGGCATCTACCGGAGCCAATGGGGTACCATTTCAAATCCGTATGCCACACCCGGCTTTACGTTGGATGTAACAACTGATAAAAATATCAATATCGGAGCCAGTATCCTCAGCCAGGGAGCAGGGTCTGCCGGCTTTCGGTATACAGCCGCCCATTTTTCCATTGCTTATACAGGACTAAAATTTGGAGCAGCACAGGAACAACAGTTGACGGTTGGATTACAGGCGGGACTAATCAGCCGTCGGTTTGATCCTTCCAAATTTCAGCTCGATGATCAATGGATTCCCGGGTTGGGATATAATCCCGGCTTACCCAGCTCCGATGTGTTTCCGGTAACCAACTCTGGTGTTCTGGATATAGGTGCCGGTCTTTTTTATCATGATGCAGCACAGGATAAAAAAGTGACCCTTTTCGGCGGTGCTGCTGTTTACCATTTAAACCGTCCGGCAGATCCGTTTGTAACTTCTGCCGATCTGCCCTACATTCCACTCCGCCTCAGTGTGCATGGTGGTGCAGCCGTAAAACTTTCTGATCAACTGATGATGACCCCGGGCTTTTTATGGATACAGCAGGGAACTGCACAACAACTCATGCTGGGTACGCACTTTCGGGTAACCGTAAACGAAACCACCGATTTTCTTGCAGGTACTTATTACCGGGTCAATGATTCTTTTTCCCCCTTTGCGGGAATTACCTTCAACAATCTGACCATTGGTGCCAGCTATGATGTTACCACTTCTCAACTTGCACGGTTGTCAAGGGGCACATCGGCATTTGAACTTTCCCTTTCCTATTTACTAAAAAAGCCGGGCAGAAATGTGAACTATTTTCAATGCCCGAGATTCTGATTCATCTATCAACCATGATCTGGCCAACATGAAAAATCCCCCGGAAAAATCCGGGGGAAGTGTTGAATCATACTCATTGACGATTCTAAGAAAAACAACTAAACAACAAGGGTTGACCTACAGGTAAACAAAAGGGACAAACTAGTCGGGCTTTTTCCCGTCTAAAAACGTATTGATCGTATTAATCTTCGCCTGGTTATTTTCATCACTCTGCACCGTATAGTTACTGTAAAAGTTTTCTGCCGGTGAAATCGTGTTATAGAGTTCTAAATTACGGCGGAGGTAAGCGGGCACAGTTTCAAACTCGTTATTCGGGTCGGGCGACTGAATGTTGAAGGAAAGATTTCTTAACTTCTGCAAACGGTCGGCCGCTTTTCTCCGTTGCTCTTCTGCCTCATCCGTAACCGGGGGCTCTTCAGAAGATGCAATACGTATGGTTTGATCGGCCCATGGCTCCTCCGCCGCTGGTTGTTCAGTTTTCTCCACCAGTTGCATTTCAAAGGATTCTTCCTCTTCTTGTACAATGTGAAGCTGAACATTTGTTTCAGAGGTGGTTTTCGGTATTTCTGTTTCCGGAACAGAATGTTCTTCTATTGTATTTGCATAAATAACAGCAGGCCTTGTAAGATAACCACCACTGACAGAAGTGTTTTCGGAAGCAGGGGCAGCGGCAGGTGTTACAGCCACAATACTGCGCTCTTCTTTTACTTCTGTTATTTGGGGTGTAACCGGTTCTGCAGCAGTATTCACAACCGGTTCGGTTTCCAGTACCCACTCAATACGGCTTGTTTCTATTGTTTGTGGCTCGGCAGGCACGATTGCTTTTTCCTCCACCGGTTCCACCAACTGTGGAGCGATTGGATCCTTTACTTCTTCGGTAAACAATGCCGGCTGAGAATACTCTTTCTTTTCTTCGGGCTGGCCCAGTGTCATCACAATTTTCTCCGGCTCTTTCTTTTCCTGTTGCTGCACAGCAACCGGCACTTTTGCAAACGGACTCTTTTGTTCAAAACCTGTTGCAATCAATGTAATGCCGATTTTATCGCCGAGGGAAGAATCATAGCCCATACCCAATATCACATCGGTATCCTCACCCGCCTGTGCCAGCAGGTAGTTCTGAATAATTTCCACTTCATCCATAGTGAATTCATGATCACCTTCGGCACTGTTAATGTTGATGAGAATCCAGCGGGCCCCACGTATATCATTATCATTCAGCAAAGGAGAATTAAGTGCTTCTTCAATGGCACGTTGGGCTCTGTTTTCACCACTGGCGGCAGCGTTGCCCAAAATAGCCACACCGCCACTCTTCATAACGGTGCACACATCTGCAAAGTCAACGTTGATCTGACCGGTGCTGTTAATGACATCGGTAATACACTTTGCTGCGGTTGCCAGTACATTATCTGCTTTTGCAAATGCTTCTTTCATTTTCAGATTACCAAATTGATGACGCAGTTTGTCATTGCTGATCACCAGCAGGGTATCAACATAATCTTTCAAACGGTTAATCCCTTCTTCTGCTTGCAGAATCCGCTTCTTTCCTTCGTAGCCAAAGGGTGTGGTAACAATACCTACGGTAAGTATTCCCAGGTCTTTACAGATTTTAGCAATGATGGGAGCACCTCCGGTTCCGGTACCACCACCCATGCCAGCGGTAATAAACGCCATTTTGGTATTTACTTCCAGTATGCGTTTGATTTCTTCCAGGCTTTCTTCCGTAGCCTGACGGCCGATTTCAGGATTTGCTCCTGCGCCTAAACCCTGTGTAAGGTGAGGGCCCAGTTGCACTTTATTGGGAACCTTGCTTAAGGCAATGGCCTGTGCATCGGTATTACATATAATAAAGTTTACGCCTTCAATGATTTGCGAATGCATGTGGTTTACAGCATTGCTGCCGCCACCACCAACTCCAATTACTTTGATAATGGAAGACTTTTCTTTTGGTAAATCAAAATGTATCATAATGCGGGTTTGAGTAATGGTTTAGTAAGTAGTTAAAAGGGCTCAGGAGAATTTCTGATCTTCTTCATCTTCCTGGAAAATCTGAATGATTCCTCCTTTAATGTTATCCAGAAATGATTTTAAAGTGCGTCTGTTTTTCGGCATTTTATGTCCGATGAGAATTGTATCATCTGCTGCTTCGATGGTTGCAACCGGCTGAGGCATCATCACATCAACAGACTGCTGCTCCATACCCGACTGGTGGATGAGTGAATTTTCATACACATTGTATCCTTTCAGAATTAGTCCGATGCAGGTTGAATACATTGGCTTAGCCAGTTCATCAATATGTCCTCCTGCCAGGTGCTCATTGGGGAAACCAATACGAGCATTGAGCCCCGTAACATACTCTGTAAGCTGAATCAAATGTTTCAGCTGCGAGCCGCCTCCAGTAAGAATCACACCTCCGTTCAACATTCGGTTATCCAACCCAACCTGCTTGAGGTGATAAGAAACAAAGTCCATGATTTCACTCATGCGTGCCTGGATGATGTTGGCCAGGTTTTTTACACTGATTTCTTTCGGTGCCATACCCCGGATACCGGGAATTGTGATAAATGCATTCGACTTTGCTTCATCGGCCAAAGCACTACCAAACTGCACTTTCATTTGTTCGGCCTGCGTACGTAACACACCCAGTCCCATTTTGATATCGCTGGTGATATTTTCACCACCAAATGGAATGACGGCCGTGTGCTTCAGAATGCCTTCATAGAAGACCGCCAGATCCGTTGTACCACCACCAATATCAACAATGGCAACGCCTGCCTCCAGATCCTGCTCACACATAACAGCAGCAGCAGAAGCGAGTGGTTGCAATACCAGGTCTTTTACCTTGAGCTTGCTTTTTTCAACGCTGCGGTTGATATTGCGGATAGCGTTTTTATCGCCGGTGATGATATGAAAATTCGCTCCCACTTTTACACCACTGTAACCAATAGGGTTTGGAATGTTTTGAAAGTTATCTACTGTAAATTCCTGTGGTATTACATCAATAATCTGATCGCCTGCAGGAATATAGGTTTTGTACTGATCACCGATCAGCTGATCAATTTCTTTCTGGGCAATTTCTTCTTCATTATTCTGCCGTACAATATCGCCTCTTGTTTGCAGCGACTTAATGTGGTGCCCGGCAATACCCACATACACTTCCTGAATCGTTAAGTTGGGATTGCTCTTATAGCAGTTTTCCAGCGCCTGCTCAATTGCTTTTATTGTTTGATCAATATTGAGCACCATACCATGTTGTACTCCATTACTATTGGCACGGCCAAAGCCCAGTATTTCAAGCTTGCCATACTCATTTTTTCGACCGGCAATAGCGGCAATCTTTGTGGTTCCGATATCAAGCCCCACAATGATTGGATTTGAATTCACCTGCGGTACGGCTGCCTGCTCCGTAGCTGTTGATGCAGTGGTTGTTTCCGTGATCATAGTTGTATGTTGTTTAGTTGTTTACGTTTTTAATTCCCTTTGGGCGGCATTACCGCTTTCGGGGTTGTTGTTTGCTTTGTTTCTGTCTTTTTCAGCGCCTGCTTTTTCACTTCCTGCAACACATCATCTTCACTTGCTGCAGTTGCTTTTCTTTTTGGTTGTGTTGACTGCTCAACATTTGTTACCGCCTTGGGCACACCTGTTACAGCTTGTTTACGCTGAACTGAATCTTTTTTTACAGATGATCCTGCGCCTGTTTGCTGAGAAATGGTTACTGTGGCCGTATCCTGTTCCAGCCGGCTGCTGTCAATCGTTGTGCTGATCTGCAGACTATCTTTGGGCAGAACAAAACTGGCGAATAAACTTGCACTGTCTCTCCGCACGGCCACCAATTGCTTATTGTACCGCACATCCAGTATACTGTAAAAATTCCAGCCGGCTTTTTTCATCACCTGCTTATAAAACAACTCCAGGCGCTTGAACTTTTGTTCAATTTGTGTACCTGTTCCAAAGAGAATATCGTGTCTCCCCAATTTGGGAACCAGCTCCATTTCGTAGTTTGTAAGTTGCACCTGGTCTACCTGCGCCATCCAGAAATCATGGTGCACCAAAAATGCTCCCATATCACGTACCTGCAACAGCAGGATGCTATCTTTTTCAGACAGCGGAACTGTGCGTGCCGGAAAAAAGGTAAACACCGGAACTCTGGCAATCTGGTTGCTGGTTGCGGGAAGTTGCTTTCCTTCTTCATCTACATAAAACGTTTCACCATCGGTAGTAAATACCCGTGCAACCGGAATCCGTTCCTGTACCTCTACATGCAACACTTCGCTGTTATCAAAAAACAACTCCGCATTCCTGATCCACAAATTTGTTTCCAGCAATTGCTCGAGTTGCTGCAGGTCAAATGTTTTAATGCGTGCTCCTTTCAGCAAATCGGGGCGGCCTCCCGAAATAGCGGCAAGCACTTCTTTTTCACTTATATAGTTTACACCATTCACACCTGTTATCGTTACTTCTACCGACTTACACACCTGTGCATTTTGTTGGCGGGTTGCAGCAATCAGCAATACAATCGTTCCAGCACCCACCAACATCCAGATGGTGGCCACCAACACTTTTTTCCATATCGTTTTACCCTCAGGCATGAGTCAGTTCATTTTTTAATTGCGGCAGCAGCAGATCTATATCGCCGGCACCTGCGGTAATGAACACAAGCGGCTGTGCTGATGTGTTTAAACCGGCAGCCCATGCTGTTACTTCTTCTTTTTCCAATACAGCTACTTTTCCTTCTTCCATTTGATCCGCTATTAATCCGCTGGTTACACCTTCTATAGGCAACTCCCGTGCAGGGTATACCGGCAGTAATACCACTTCATCTGCCAGTGCCAGGCTTTCGGCAAAGGCACCAGCCAGGTCTCTTGTACGGCTGTACAAATGCGGTTGAAACACCAGTACGATTTTGCTTTTATCAAACAGACTTCTCGCTCCTTCAATTAATGCCCGCAACTCTTCCGGATGATGTGCATAATCATCAATAAAAACCACCTTGCCTTCTCCGGGCTCTATTACGTATTCAAATCTCCTCTTCACACCTTTGAAGGCCGCCACAGCTTCTTTTATTTTTTCATCTGCAATTCCAAGAATGTGTGCAATGGCAACGGCTGCCAGCGTATTCTCCACGTTATGCAAACCGCCAATAGTTAGATGTACATTTTGCAACACCCAAAAATCAGCTTCGGTATTAAATACCACATCAAACTGGTATCCACCCTGCTTTACTTTCAGGTTCTGTGCATGAACAGCAGCCTGGTTGTTGTTGAGATGATACGTGATGGAGTTAGCAGCCACCAGTTCCTTTCCCCTCTTTAAGCCATACTTACTGATGAGCCAGCCACCTGGTTTTATACGGCGGGTGAATTCAATAAAAGCATCTTCCATTGCTTCAGCAGTTCCGTAGATATCGAGGTGATCCGCATCCATTGCTGTGATGACAGCAATATCCGGACTCAGCTTTAAGAAAGAACGGTCATATTCATCGGCTTCCACCACACACACCTGTTTGGCTGCGGTATCTGTCTGGGCCCAGAAATTTCGGTTATAGTTTACCGATATTCCACCTAAAAATGCATTGCAACCGAAACCCGAATGACGAAGCAGATGCCCCGTGATGGTGCTGATGGTGGTTTTACCATGCGTACCAGCCACACAGATATTAAATGAGTGCCCGGTAATGATCTGTAATACATCACTTCGCTTCACCACGGGATAGTTGTTCTTCAGGTAAAACTGATATGCTGTATGTTCCTTTGGTATGGCAGGAGTATATACAACCAACTGAACGTCTTTGGGAATGAGTTCCACATCATCAGTATAATGGATGTGCATGCCTTCTTCTTCTAATTGCCTGGTAAGAACCGAAGGTGTTTTATCGTACCCTTCCACACGCACGCCGGCTTCATTGAAATACCGGGCAATGGCGCTCATGCCAATACCTCCGATTCCAATAAAATAAACAGCCTGTATGTTCTTCAGTTCCATCATCTTCCGATACACTTTAAAATTTCATTCACTACCAATTCGTCGGCGTTGGTAATACCCAACGGAATCATATTCTTTTGTAACTGTTTCTGTTGTTCTTCATTTACTGCAAGCTGCAGGATCTGATCCACCAGTTTGCTTTTCGCATCTTCATCTTTCACCATGATTGCTGCTTGTTTTTGCACAAGGTTCATAGCATTGGATGTTTGATGATCTTCTGCTGCATACGGATAGGGTACCAGTATGGCCGGCTTTGCCACGAGACATATTTCTGCAATGGCCATAGCGCCGGCACGGGATACGATGATATCGGCTGCTGCATAAGCAGATTCCATGTTCGTAATGAAATCATTCACCCATACCTGTTTGTACCCTCCGGCAGCCTGTTGACCCGCCTGGGCAAACGGTTTTCCTGTTTGCCAGATTAATTGCAGATCAGCCGCTGCCATCTGTTCCAGTCCCGCAGCAATTGCTTCATTGATGCTTTTTGCACCGAGGCTTCCGCCCACAACCAGCACGGTCTTTTTCAACGGATCTAATGAAAAAGAGCGGATAGCTTCTTCTCTGTTCTTTACAGACCGGGAAATAGTAGTACGTACCGGGTTGCCCGTTACTACAATTTTTCCTGCATCAAAGAAGCGTTCCATTCCGTCGGTACCTGTAAAAATGCGGACCGCTTTTTTCCCCAGCATTTGATTCGATTTGCCGGCGAAGGAATTGGCCTCATGAATGAATGTGGGGATTCCTTTTCGCTGTGCCATCCGTAAAACCGGGTACGTTGAATAGCCACCCACGCCCACTACCGCATCGGGCCTGAATTTTTTCAGAATAGTCCGCACCTGCAGAAAGCTCTTCACCAGCTTAAACGGCAGGGACAGGTTTTTTATCAAAGAACTTCTGTTAAAACCGGAAATATCCAGTCCTTCAATCTGGTAGCCTGCCTGTGGCACTTTTTCCATTTCCATTTTGCCACGTGCGCCCACGAACAAAACCTCGCAGCCTGGCAGTTGTCTCCGCAGTTCATTGGCAATGGCAATAGCGGGGAAAATATGCCCGCCTGTTCCACCTCCTGCTATCACAAACCGCTTATTCATGCCACCACTTGTTTTTGTTGTGTTTCATTTCCTTCCAGTTCTTCCACATTACGGGCCACACTCAGAATAATTCCGATTGACAAACAGGTAAACAGGAAGCTGCTTCCACCCATACTCACAAGTGGTAACGTAACCCCGGTAACAGGAAAGAGTCCCACATTTACAGCCATATTCGTCATTGCCTGAATTACCAGCGTAAAACTGAGTGCCAATGCAAGGAAGGCTCCGAAGGCATAAGGACACTTACGGAACAACCGGATACTTCTGAACAGAAATACCAGGTAAATAAATATGATGAAGGCACCGCCTATTAAACCATACTCCTCTATAATAATTGCATAAATAAAATCCGAATAGGGATGAGGAAGGAAGTTGCGCTGCTCGCTATTGCCCGGACCCAGTCCCAACAGCCCGCCTTTTGCAACTGCAATCTTTGCCTGCTGTACCTGGTAAGGTGATTCATCATTTTTTGCATACATAAAGTCCTGTACACGTTTGATCCAGGTGGGTACACGACCAACGGTGAGCACTGCAGGCAGTTCTTTCATTTTTCCTTCCTGCTCATCGTAGTAACTGCGTGCAAGGGAAATAAGAATGATCAAGGGAATGATCACTCCTGCAGCCACTAACATAATGTGTTTCATACTTACCCTGCCTATAAACAACAGCAACATACTGGTAGCACCGGTGAGCAGAGCGGTAGAAAGATTAGCCGGTGCAATCAGTCCGCAAATCAAAAGAATAGGAATCATCAGCGGGATAAACGCTTTTTTAAAATCTTTGATTACATCCTGTTTACGTGACAGCAACCTCGACAAAAACATAAAGAGCGCCAGCTTTGCCAGGTCCGACGTCTGAAAGGTTAAGTTAATTACGGGTAATTTTATCCAGCGGTTCGCTTCGTTCAGGTTTGTTCCAAACTTCAATGTATAAATCAATAACGGAATCGAAAGAAAGAATACAATTTTTGCAAACTTTGAATAGAAGGTATAGTTCACACGATGAGCAAAATAAATAATGAGTATACCAATCGTTATAAATGCAATCTGTTTGAACAGGTATACAAAGGTGTTACCTCTGTACAATTTATAAGCCAGTGAGTTGGTGGCACTGTATACCACAAGCAGGCTTACCAGCGATAATACAATCACAAGCGCCCAGATAACTTTATCGCCACGGGTTTTTTCCTGTAAACCTGCGGGAGAAAAGCGGGATGATATGTTTGAAAGTTGACTCATGGATTCTGTACACGCTTGTTTACCTTCAAAGGTTTCTTACGGCCTGTTTAAACTGATTGCCCCTGTCTTCATAATTTTTAAATAAATCAAAGCTGGCACAAGCGGGACTCAGCAGTACAGTATCACCCTTTTCAGCAAAATGATAGGCAGCCTGCACAGCCTCACCCGCACTGGCAGTATTCACCAATAAGGGCACTATGGAACCGAATGCTTCATGTATTTTACGGTTATCAGTACCCAGGCACACAATTGCTTTTACTTTTTCTTTCACCAGTTCTTTCAATACCTCATAATCATTGCCTTTATCCACTCCTCCTAAAATGAGAATCACAGGACGGGTCATGCTTTCCAGTGCAAACCAGGTTGAGTTTACATTTGTTGCTTTACTGTCGTTGATATACTCAACCCCCTTTACCATTGCAACCAGTTCCATACGGTGCTCAAGGCTTTCAAAGGTGGTTACAGCTTCCCTGATTTTATCTTTCCGGATACCCAAAGTAGCCGCTGCAATACCTGCTGCCATAGTGTTGTATTGATTGTGTTTTCCCTTGATTTTAAAATCATCTACGCTCATCGTGAGCTTGTCGTCGTTTACGGCTACAGTCATTGTTCCGTTCTTGATAAAAGCGCCTTTTTGTGGTTCCTGGTTCATGGTGAATGGTAATGGGTTTGAATGGATAGTTAGTTTTTTCAGATATTTAATCGTTACCGGATCATCGGCGCAGTAGATGAAACAATCAGCTGCTGTTTGATTTTCTGCAACACGGAATTTTGAATGGATATAATTTTCAAATTTGTAATCATACCGGTCTAGGTGATCTTCTGTAATGTTGGTGAGCACTGCCACATTGGCCCGGAATTGTTTGATATCATCCAGCTGAAAGCTGCTGATTTCGGCAACATATAATTCCTTCGGGTCAAGTGCCACCTGTTTTGCAAAGCTGATACCGATGTTTCCCACGAGTGCACAATTCATTCCGGCGTGTTTGCAGATATGATAAATCAACGAAGTGGTGGTGGTTTTACCATTACTGCCGGTAATAGCTACAATGCGGCTGTTGCCTTTAAAACGCCAGGCCAGTTCCACTTCACTGATGACCGGTATTCCTTTCGCCCTGATTTGCTTCATAGCTGCACTTTTTTCAGGAATACCCGGACTTTTCATGATTTCATCTGCCTGCAGCAGTTTGTCAAGGTCATGACTGCTTTCTTCAAATTCAATTCCATACTCCTGAAGCTCTTCCCTGTAAACTTCTTTTAAAGGAGAAGCATCACTCAAAAACACTTCATACCCCTGCTGCTTAGCAAGGATGGCAGCGCCGATTCCGCTTTCGCCACCTCCGAGTATGTAACATTTATGAGCCATCGTTTCAAACAGGTTGTATGTTTTTACAGCCGGCAACCTGTAACCGGCATTTGTTTTGGTTGGTTTGCACCATTTTCAACCCGTTATTGAATTAAAAATGGTTCTTCACAAGTATGGGTTAGTAGAGAGGATCCAAAAAGATTCTCTTATAGGATGGTTTCAATGAAGGATATCAGATTACTTGAAAACCTGCTGGTTTTTCAGTAACAAATTTTATCAGCGGATTTTCAGTGTAACAATTGCAAGTACCACACACAGGATTGTTACAATCCAGAAGCGGGTTACAATTTTACTTTCGTGAAATCCTGCCTTTTGATAATGATGATGCAGCGGACTCATTAAAAAAATCCGTTTGCCTTCACCATATTTTCGTTTGGTATATTTAAAATAACTTACCTGTAACGTAACACTCAGTGCCTCTACAAAAAAGACGGCACAGAAAATAGGGATTAATAACTCCTTGCGTACCAGAAAGGCTAATGAAGCAATCACCCCTCCCAGCATTAAACTGCCGGTATCGCCCATGAACACCTGGGCTGGATACGAGTTATACCACACGAACCCGATACAGGCACCCACCATGGCAGCAATGAAGATGGACAATTCACCAATGCCCGGTATGTACAGAATGTTGAGATAATCGGCCATACGCATATTACCACTGGCATAGGCAAACACACCGAGCCCAATTCCAATAATAGCTGATACACCGGTTGCCAATCCATCGATTCCATCGGTTAAATTGGCTGCGTTGGAAACAGCCGTTACAATAAAAATTACAATCAATACATACAGCAGCCAGGTTGCACCCCGGATTGCTTCCGGCAACAGTTTTGAATAGTTGAATTCATGGCTCTTCACAAACGGGATCGTCGTTACCGGTTCGTTTGCCTCCACCATAATCACTTCTTTTCCGTCGAGCCTTGGCTTCCTTGTTTCCACATTTTTGGGAATTTCAGTTCCACTGAATTCACGAAATGCTTTTACAGAATCATTGAACATGAGGGTTGTTGCAACAGCAACCCCTAACACCACCTGACCCAGAATTTTAAACCAACCCGCCAATCCGTCTTTATCTCCTTTTTTATACGAAACACCTTGCTCCTGCGCTAACCGTTTTGCCCTGATTTTGAGGTAATCATCAATAAACCCAATCAATCCCATCCAAATGGTTGCAAACAACATCAGCAGGATATACACCTTACTTACATCAGCCAGCAGCAATGTGGGAATGAGTATTGAAAAAATGATGATGATCCCTCCCATGGTTGGCGTACCCTTCTTTTGCTGTTCACCAGCTAAACCCAGATCACGTACAGATTCTCCCACCTGCTTCTTGCGGAGATAATCAATCAGTTTTTTTCCGAATACAGTTGAAATGATCAGCGATAACAACACCGCCAGCATTACACGACTGGTAATGAACTGAAACAGGTTGTCGCCGGGAAAATGAATCCCGTTACTGTTCAACCAATCAAATAAGTTCTTTAACATCTGCTATGCGGTTTAAAATTTATTTCTTCAGCGGTTCAACAACTCAAAAAGTTCTTTCACCACCTGCTTATCATCAAACTCATACTTCACTCCTTTTATTTCCTGGTATTTTTCATGCCCTTTGCCTGCAACCAATACAATATCTCCTTTGCCTGCCAGTTTGATTGCTGTTTTAATGGCTTCTTTTCTGTCGGCCACAGAAAGCTGTTTTCTACGGGCTGCTGAGTTTAATTCCTGCTCCATATCCCTGAGAATTTCCATAGGATCTTCTGAGCGTGGATTATCACTTGTAAAAATGGCCTGATCGCTTAACTCACAGGCAACAGCGCCCATTACGGGCCGCTTGGTTTTATCACGGTCGCCACCACAGCCTACTACTGTGATAATGCGTTCCTTTCCGGTACGGAGGCGCCGTAATGTCACCAGCACATTTTCCAACGCATCGGGCGTATGTGCGTAATCAACGATACCCAACACCTGATCGTTTGCAGATTGTAGTGTATCAAATCTTCCCTCGGCACCTGTGATACCGCTCAACACCAGTAAAACCTTCTGCTTATCTTCACCCAGAGAAACAGCAGCACCGAATACAGCCAGCAGATTATAGGCATTGAATTCACCAATCAGCCGGAAGTGCACTTCATCCTGGTTAATATGCATCTGCAGGCCGTTCAGGCTGTTCTCCAAAATTTTACCTTTAAAGTCGGCCATACTACGCAGACTGTAATACAACTTCTTCGCCTTTGTGTTTTGCAGCATGACTTCACCCCGCTTATCATCGAGGTTGGTGATGGCGAACGCTTCGGAACTCAAACCGTCAAAGAATGCTTTCTTCACACGGATGTATTCATCAAAAGTTTTATGATAATCCAGGTGATCATGTGTGATATTGCTGAACAGAGCACCAGCAAAGCGGATGCCCGCAATACGCTGCTGATGTATGGCATGGCTGCTGCATTCCATAAAAACATGGGTGCATCCTGCATCGGCCATTTGTTTGAGTAACCTGTTCAGACTGATCACATCGGGCGTAGTATGAGTAGATGGCACCACTTCGCTTCCGATGTGATTTTGTACTGTTGAAATCAATCCGCACGTATATCCCAAACCACTGAATAGTTTGTACAGTAAGGTGGCAATTGTTGTTTTACCATTTGTACCGGTAACACCCACCACCTTCAGCTGTGCAGAAATAGTTCCGAAAAAAGTATGTGCCATTAAACCGGCTGCTTCTGCGCTGTTGTGAACCTCTACATAGGTAACCTTTTCATACAGTACTTCGGGCATTTGTTCACATACAACTGCAGTTGCGCCTTGACCGATTGCCTGGCTGATGTACTGATGACCATCAGCACTTACACCCCGCACTGCCACAAAGCAACTTCCCGAAGAAACAGATCTGGAATCAATGCAGATGTCAGATACAGCAATTCCTGTAGGTCCGCTTACACTGCGGATTGCCACTTTGTATAATATGTCCTGTAACGTCTGCATCAGTTCAAGTACAATATGATTGGTTGTTCTTTTGAAACTGGTGTACCTGCCACCAGTGATTGTTGTGTTACTTTTCCTTTACCCTGCACCTGCACCCGGAGGCCTGCCGTTTCGAGTACGTACAGTGCATCTTTCAATCCCATACCCTTTACATCGGGTATCACCGATGACCCTGCCAGAACGGGTTGTACCTGTACCTGGTTATTACGCAATGAAGCCGTGCGCCAGTTGCCGGGGAAAGGATCCTGCCAGGCAAACTGAAACTGGTTGGCCAGTTGCTTTACTTCTGTTTTGAAACCACCAAATGTGTACATCATGGAATCGATACGGGGGGCCAATTGCAGGGGAGGCTGCAGCTCTATAATATACTTGTACAAATGATCAGCAATCTCCCGGAATACCGGGGCAGCTACCGTACCACCATAATAATTCGCAGCTCTTGGCCTATTCTTAACTACTACAATGATGGAATACTTGGGTTTATCGGCCGGAAAATATCCTGCAAACGCAGATTGATACACTCCATCACGATATTTAAACTTGCCGTCGTTTACCTTGGCAGTTCCTGTTTTGCCGGCTGCTTTGTACAATGCATTTTCAAAAGGCTTGCGGCCGGTACCTTCTGTGCAAACAGCAGCCAGGCATTCCTGCAACTGCCGGATGGTTTGCTCACCTGCTATGGCATTATTCAGCACTTCGGGTTGATTTCTTTTTACAACGGTTCCGTAGTTGCGTATTTCGTTAATCAGGTACGGCTTCATCAGCTTGCCGTTGTTGGCAACGGCATTATAAACCATCAGCAACTGAAGTGGAGATAACAGAATTTCATAACCAAAACCCCAGGAAACCAGTGTTTGCGGATGCCAGTATTTGGCTTTATTCGGATTTTTCACCAACGGACTGAATTCTTCATTCAGTTCAATGCCGGTTTTGGTAGTAAGATGCAGGTTTTTCAAATGCCGGTAATACCTCTTTGGATCGGTGGTATAATACTGGTAAGCCAGCTTACTCATCGCTACGTTTGAACTTTGAGTAAATGCTGTTTTGATGCTGACTGATTGCGGACCATGATGATCATCCACTACAGTACGTCCACTAATATTCCAGCGGCCACCATTAATTTCAATCTGATCATTAATAGTCACATGCTTATCTTCTAATGCTGCCAGCAGGGTTACCAGCTTAATGGTGGAACCAGGTTCGGAAGTACGGAGAGCGTAGTTATCCGTTTCAAAATATGTGCCCTCTGGTGTACGGCCCAGGTTTGCTATGGCTTTAATCTTGCCTGTTGCCACTTCCATTACAATACAGGTACCTTCCAATGCTTCATTCTCCTGCATTTTCCGCATCAATGCACGTTCCGTAATATCCTGAATATTGACATCAATGGTGGTAACCACATCATATCCGTTTTCAGGTTCTACTTCAAATCCCTCTACAGGCATCATCACACCTCCTGCTACAAAACGAACCAGGCGTTTACCGGAGGTGCCCCGCAATACACTGTCAAACGAACGCTCCAATCCTACGAGCTTTGAATTTTCACGATACAATCCAATCGTACGGAAGCCAAGCTCACCAAATGGATTCAGGCGCTTTGTTTTCACTTCCGCAATAAAACCACTTTTGTTTTTTCCCAAACGCACTAAGGGAAACTCACGCATTTGTTTGTACTGCTCAAAGGATACTTTTTTATGAAGTGAATAGTACCTGTCTTTGTTCTGGTAACCGGTCTTCAGCTCCTTCTTATATTCAGCAGCCGTTTTATCCTGAAAAAGATTGGCCAGGCAAATAGATAAAGAGTCAAGGTTCTTGTAAAACCGTTCACCGTTTTTCTGACGCAGGCCCTCTGCTGCAAAATCTATATAAATATTAAATTGTGGCAGTGATGTACTAAGCATACTTCCATCTTCACTGTAAATGGTACCACGCTCCGCATCGAGGTCTATGATTTTTGTATGCAGACTATCGCCCATACTTCTCCAGTAACTGCCTTCCATATTCTGGGTGTACACTGCCTTTCCCAAAATGAGAATGCCAAAGACAATCAATCCGAGAAAACTCAGGTACACACGCCACAATATGTCTTTTTTTACTTCCATCAGTTCTTTGCAGTGCTGTCTGTTAATTTTACCGGTTGCTGAATAGTTTCCTTCAGGCCAATTGCCTCCACAATACGGGTCACTTCGGTTTGGCGGTTTTGAAACATGAGTTTACCATTCAATGTTTTATACTCATACTCCTGCTCTTTCAATTGCCGGGTTGTTCTGTTAATGTTGCGGATTGTATTATCGGCATAATGTCCGTTAGCGATGTAGAGTACAGCTAACAGGGAGAGAAAAAGAAAGAAGGGAACGTTTTTAACGATCCACTGATAGTTGAACCATTTTCTGAAATCAACCCTCGGTTCTTTTACTGACATGTTCAATTTCCGGTTTCTCTGTTTACATTCTGTTTCTTAGAGTTACAATGGGTATGGGGATTATCAGGTTTTTTCGGCTATACGGAGACGTGCGCTCCTGGATCTTGGATTTCTTTTTTGTTCGGCCGCATCAGCTTCCAGCGGCTTTTTGTTAATCAGCCGGAAGGGTGGCTTTATTTCTTCTCTTGAAAAAGGGTTGTACACCTCCTCTTCAAAACTTCCTGTTTTGAAAAACTGTTTTACCAACCGGTCTTCCAGCGAATGAAATGAAATGATGGCGGCCCTGCCACCGGGTTTCAGCACTTCGGGCAATTGCAGCAACAATTCTTTGAGTACGGTTAATTCTTCATTCACTTCAATGCGCAATGCCTGAAATACCTGGGCCAGGTATTTATTGGGATTTCCTTTCACCACCCCCTGCAGGGCCTGCTTCAGCTGTTGAATGGTTTGCAGCGGTTGCAGAGAACGTTGCTTTACAATAGTGGCAGCCAAGGTGCGGGCATTGGTTACTTCGCCGTACTGCTCAAATAATTTGTGCAACTGCTGTTCGGTGTAGGTTTGAAGCACCTCGGCAGCAGTACGTGGCTGGGCAGGGTCCATGCGCATGTCCAGCGGACCCTCGAAGCGGATGGAAAATCCCCGCTCCGCTTCATCGAACTGGTGACTGGATACGCCCAGATCGGCTAACACACCATCAACAGGTACTGCCTTATGCAGCTTCAGAAAGCGGGTGAGGTGACGGAAGTTGTGGGGAACAAATACCAATCGGGGGTCGGTGGGAATATTGTTTCGGGCATCAGGATCCTGATCAAAAGCAATCAATGTACCTCCCGGGCCCAACCGACGAAGTATTTCACGGCTGTGGCCTCCACCACCAAACGTACAATCCACATACACTCCATCGGGGCGAATGGCCAATCCATCCACTGCCTCCCGCAGCATGACCGGAACATGATAGCCGGTGCCCTGCTCCCCTTTGTTCGGCGGTTCAGCGCCCGGTATGTGCTGCTGCTCAGTCATGGCCGCCTCACTGCTCCTTTTTAACCATTACCTCTCCGGCCAGCTTACTGAACGCATCTGGTGAAAAGTTTTCAAAGAACTTCTGATACTTAACCTTATCCCATATTTCTATTTTCTTAACGGCCGACACCAGCACCACATCCTTTTCCAGGCCGGCGTATTCTTTCAGGTTTTGCGGAACCAGCAGTCGTCCTGCTGTATCCAGCTCCACCGTAGTGGCCCCGTTCAAAAAATAGCGTTGAAATTCCCTTACCTTAGGGTCAAAATCGTTCAATTGGCTTATTTCGGAGAAAATGGGTTCCCAGTTTTTCATAGGATATAAGGTGAGGCATGGTTCAATGCCCCGGCTGATCACAAATTGGCTGCCCCACTCTTCCGGTATCTGCTTTTTAAAGCCGACCGGAAGGAGGAAACGCCCTTTTGCGTCCAGTGTAACCTCATATTCTCCCAGAAAACCAATCATTTATGTATAAACGGTTTAGCTTTTAACATTAATAGACACAAAATAACACATTTTCCCACTTTTTAAACAAAATGGGAATCCTTTATTTTTTCCACAAAGGGGAAACCCTTACCCCATAAGGATTTCAAGCCAAAAAGAGGATTGATTCAGCAGCAGGAATGTGAATTGAAGTGAATTACCTGTGGATAACCCAAGAGGAGATGTGAATTACTAAAAAGACAACCCCGATTCCGCAGCAGGGCCGGGATCAACTGAAAACTCAGGAGACTTTTTTGAGGGGGAAATCGGCCGTAAACGTACTGCCCTTACCCAGTACACTTTCTGCCCGTATTTTACCGTTATGGGCCTCGGTCATGGCCTTTACATAACTCAGACCCAACCCAAAGCCCTTTACGTTGTGTACATTTCCGGTATGTGCCCGGAAGAATTTTTCAAATACACGGTTCACTGTTTCTTTACTCATACCAATGCCGTTATCTTCCACTATAATTCTGATAAAACCACGGCTGCTGTTTTTGGTGCTGATCCGCACTGCCAGAGGAACCTCTTCTTTCGAATATTTTACCGCATTGTCAAGGAGATTATTAATCAGGTTTGTGAAATGAACTTCATCGGCTTCCATCAAATCCTGTGTGGCATTTAACTGCAGGTCTATCTTACCCTGCTTTTCTTCAATCTGTAACTGAAGGTTATTGATGACTTTCTGTATCACCTCGTGTACATGAATATCTTTTTTATTGAGCTGTACCTGCTGCCGTTCCATTTGTGCTGCCTGCAAAATGGTTTCCACATGTTTGTTCATGCGCTTATTCTCATCCTTAATCATACCGGTGAAATAGGAGAGCTTTTCTTTATTACTCAACACTTTTTCACTTTTCAATGCATCCACAGCCAGTGAAATGGTGGCAAGTGGTGTTTTGAGTTCATGCGTCATATTATTAATGAAATCGCCTTTCATTTCACTGAGTTTTTTCTGACGGATGAGTGTGCCGAAAGTAAGATAGAACGCAGTAATGATGATCAGTGTAAACAAGATTGCGCCTGCAATCATCCAGCCAAGCGATTGAAGTACCAGCGATTTAATATCGGGCACCACAATCACCAGTACTTCTTCCGGTGCCAGACTTTCGAGCCAGCTGCCGCTACTGGCTACCAGTGGATACCATACCCTGAGATTGTGAACCGTATCCATCGCCATTTCCAGGAACTGGGGCGACTTCAGTTCGTAATGCCCAAACACGTTATCGCTTGCCACAGCAAATTCAAAATGAGTGTCTTTGAGATTTTGCTTATTGAACTCCCGTTGCAGCTTTTCCCTGATTTCAAAAACAGTAAAGCGGTTAGTTACCGAAAACTGTTTATAGATATCATACACATCGCCCGGAAGTTTGAGGCCGGGCATTTGACGGGGTGTTTGGAATGTGGTATTCCGCTGATCAATCAATTCTTCGCTCACCTGCTGAATAATGGCCGATAGCTTTTCTTTCAACTGCTCCTCACGAAACAGGGCCAGCGTACGGATCCAGGAAACCTGGATGTAAATGATACCCATCAGGGAAACGGTGATCAGCGCAATAATCAGCGGAAAAACTTTCTTCATTTGTGCAAAAATATCAAGCTGGATTGTTTGGAACGTCTAAAGATAAGCGGATGTGTTGTTTTAACGTCATTTTACCAGTTCGAAAAAAAAGGTTTCGGAAATTGTACCATTCCCAAAATGAAATGTAATTTAAAGTATGATTGAACCTGCAGCCGGCGTAATGCTGATTTCTGACCCCTTTCTGAAAGATCCCAATTTCATGCGCACCGTTGTGCTGCTGTGCGAACATAACCAGGAAGGCTCTTTCGGTCTGGTACTGAACCGGGATTTTGAACATGGCCTGCATGAACTCATCAACGGTCTGGAAGACTATCCCATTCCTGTTTACTACGGGGGACCGGTGCAAATGGATAGCTTGCATTTTTTACACCAGCTACCCGATCAGATTCCAGGAGGGCACCCGGTGGCTGAAAATATTTACTGGGGAGGCGATTTTGATACCGTCATTGAATTGATTAAAGAACAAAGGCTGGATACGACACGTATCCGCTTTTACCTGGGTTACAGCGGCTGGAGCAGCGGGCAACTGGCAGGGGAACTGGAAGAAAAAAGCTGGCTCACAGTAGAAGCAACAACTCCGGTTGTATTTCATGAGGAACCAGGGGCCATCTGGAAAGAAGCCCTGAAGCAAATGGGCGGAGAATATGCACAACTCATCAACTACCCCATTGATCCGCAATTAAATTAACATGCATCAAAAAATCTGAAAATGAAACTGCTTTTCACATTGGCATTTGTTTACTCATTGAATCTTGCTGTTGCGCAGCAACCTCCGGCACCCAAAAAAGCAACGGCACCCGCTGCTACCTCCACCAATAAGTACAAAGACAATGTGGACGACCGTATGAAGGGACCGAATGGTGAAAAAATCTACATTGGCCCGAATGGTGGCCGGTACTACCTGAAGAACGGAAAGAAAGTCTATGTGCCCTACAAAGGCACGAAAAAGAAAAAACAGTAACGCTTTTGGGCATTACGTTTTTCGTGCTGCGTACATATGACGTGTATTGGGGAAAATGCCCGGCATCCATGCCGGCCGATGACCGGAACGGAATTCCTGGTAATAACCCAGGTGCCGGTGCTCCGGAAAATGATGCGTTACAAAATCCAGGGTTTCTGCTTTGTTATAACTGTAACACTCCCCAAAGTTGTTACTCATTAAACCCATCCTTCGGATAGGATTATGCCACCAGTTATGAAAATCAAATAAGGCATAACCGCCCGGCTTCAAAGACTTATGCATTCCTTTCAGTAACAAACCTTCATGTGAAGGAGAATAAATCAGCGTATCGCCACAATAAATGAGGTCCAGTGTGCCATCAAAAGGCGGGCGAAAGTAATCGGCCCGTATAAAGATGATATTTTGTAGCCCTTCCTTATCAGCACGCTGTTTGGCGTACAGCATGGATTCACTGCTGATATCGCAATGAAATACCCACTTGAAATGTTTCGCCATTTCAAACGTATAGTAGCCCGAAGCGCCGGTAAAATCGCAATAAGTCTCACGTTGGTTTGTAGTTTCTTCGATTAACCGGCGGATAAATTGCACGTGGTTGAGTTTGGTGGTCCGCCATTTCTCGGGCACCAGTTCGGGCGGAGCCCAGGATTTTTCGGGATTGGCCTCCGCCAGTTTGGTGGAAAACAGGGTTTTATAGATGTTTTCATGATACGCACTCCGGCGGTCAAACGAAAAAGAAGTAGGCCCAGGCGGTAATAATTCTACAATAGATTCATGGCTGAACGGATACTTTCTGTCTGAAGCCTGGCAGTAGAAATGATCGGTACGGTACTCAAGCGGTCCACCCGTTTCCGGGCAGCGGACATATTGTTCAATCACTGAGATTTTACTGGATAGGTTGTTTGTCATGGCGACAAAATACATCACCCGTGCAACAGATCACAGTTACTGAGGGCATGTTAAAACAATCTTAACATATAACTGAGGGCTATAAAAAATCCCGTCCTAACAGAAATGGCAGAGACGGGATTTTTCAACCTATGTGTTACAAATTATTGAACAAACAACTTCCGGCTTGTTTTGCTGCCGGTTTCAGAAATAACATCCATAAGATAGGTTCCCGAAGCAAGTTTATTGTCCATACGGATACTTTGTAAAGAATTGTCACCACTATGCATGATTGCTTGTTGCAACACCTGCGCACCATGCACATCATACAACACAACCGTGTATCTGCCGGCTTTGAGATTGCTGAACGATAGTTGCAGCGAGCCGCCCCGCAGAACAGGATTGGGATAGAGGTTGATGCCTTTCTCCAATGCGAGATCCCGCACCGGCGTTATGGTGTTACTGCGGAACACAATCTGAAAGCGGTTAAACACATTTCCATTGCTGCCCGACACGGTAAAACTTAGCTCCTCGGTTCCTGTAGCCTTTAAGATGCGCTCTGTATTCAACACCCGGTCCTGAAGCACCGCTGTGAGGTTGACAGGCAATGCTCCATTGTCCCATTCCAGTTGCAGGCGGTAAGTGGACTCCTTCAAATTCCAGACATTCAAAAAAAGTGTGTCGTTGACCGTTAGTAGCGGTCTGCGTTCGATGGTAAGATTCTTATTGTTTCGTTGAAGCGCCAGATTTTCCCCGAAGTTCGACAGCTTCAACGCATCGTCTGCATCTACTTTTACACGCCCATCAGAACTAAACCGGGCCATCGCCGCATCCAGCAGCTCAGAACTGTTATTATACATTCGGATGAACAGGCCCGTTTCCGGTGCCGTTGTACGGAAGCCTCCGTTGGTGGTATTGATGTTTTTGGAAGCCTCCGTAAACCGCAAGATTCCCTGCTCACCCAACGGTACTGTTACATCTTTCACCCGCACAAAAAAAGCCTGGCCGCTGGGGATGATGCCCTGGTTATCGGTATAGCCACTGCCAATGGGCGGACCAAGCGGCAACCAGCTTCCGTTGTCAAACAGCTTATAAGCACCCGTACCGGCTGCATTGGGATCCCATACCCAGAAACGGTTTTCCAGGTTGGTGCGTTGCAGCAAGTTGAAGTTTACGGCTGACGCATACGGGTTGCCGATAAAATGGAACCGGTTATCGGTGAGATTGGCAATATCAATATTCCCGGTGCGTAATGTACCGGTGGCTTTTAACGTAGTGGCAACCGGGTTACTGGTAATATAAGAACCAGTTGTATTGTAAGGACCCGTTGCAAACAACATGTAAGCATTGTTGCCGGTAGCAGTAAACAATACATTACTATTTATACTGTTCAGTGCTGTCCAGTTATTACCCACACTGTTATATGACAATATGGAACTGGCAACCCCACCCTGGTAGATACCACTATTGGAAGAAGTGGGAGTTGTGGTTCCGGTTGGTGCCGGTGCCCAGATGATGGCACCGGTACTGCCGGTGGGAACACCGTTGTTCTGCCAATTGAAGAAAATGCTGTTGTTGGCGCTGCCCGTAAGCGGTACCGTGAGGCCCCGCCACTTGCGCTTGGCCGGCAGGTAGCGCTCCACCGTTACATTGGTAGAGCCAGTAAGCGTGCCGCTCACCTGGCCGATGGAGGCCGTACCCTCGCTGGTGGAGCGCAGGGTGACGGGGCGGCCCCCGAAGTTGGCCGTGCCGCCCGCAGCCACGCTCAGTGTGCGGCCGGGCTGAACAGTAAGGCTGCCCGTGCCACCCAGGGTAAGGCTGCCGGTAACCGAAAAATCAATGTTTAACTCAGGCGTGCCGCTGTTGACGATATAGAAGCCATCGGGTGATGGGTAAACACCCGAACTCCAGTTGCCGGCATTGTCCCAGTTGTTGTTGATGGCGCCGGTCCAGAAGTTGTCATTCATGAGTATCCGGGCGATGTAATTGCAAGCAGTGCCGTTGTAGCTGGTAAAATCGCCCCCGATCAGGATGTTGCCATCGGGCTGCAGGGCAAGGGCCCAGACAGCATCACCCGCCCCCGTGCCGGGGTTAAACGTCGCATCCAGCGACCCATCGGCATTCAAACGGGCGATCCGGTTCCGGGCCGTGCCGTTGTAAGTGATAAATTGACCCCCGATCAGGATTTTACCGTCTGGCTGAAGGGCAAGGGTCCGGACATAAAAATTTGCCCCCGTGCCGGGGTTGAAGCCTGCATCCAGCGACCCATCCGCGTTCAGGCGGGCGATGTAATTGCAAGCAGTGCCGTTGTAGCTGGTAAAAAAGCCCCCGATCAGGATTTTGCCGTCGGGCTGAACGGCAAAGGTCCAGACATTACTATTGGCCCCCGTGCCGGGGTTGAAGCCTGCATCCAGCGACCCATCGGCGTTCAGGCGGGCGATCCGGATCCGCTCCGTGCCGTTGTAGCCGGTAAAACTTCCCCCGATCAGGATTTTGCCGTCGGGCTGAAGGGCAAGGGACAGGACCGTGAGATTGGCCCCCGTGCCGTGATTGAAGCCTGCATCCAGCGACCCGTCAGCGTTCAGGCGGGCGATATGGTTGCGGCCCGTGCCGTTGTAGCTTTCAAAATACCCCCCGATCAGGATTTTACCGTCGGGCTGCAGGGCAAGTCTCTGGACAGTGACCGCACCACTTGTCCCCGAGCCGGGGTTGAAGGTCGCATCCAGCGACCCGTCGGCGTTCAGGCGGGCAATCCCGGTGCGGGTCGTGCCGTTGTAGCTGTCAAAATCCCCCCCGATCAGGATTTTACCGTCGGGCTGCAGGGCAAGGGTCCAGACAGTATTACTTGCCCCCGTGCCGGGGTTAAACGTCGCATCCAGCGACCCATCGGCATTCAAACGGGCGATCCGGTTCCGGGCCGTGCCGTTGTAGCTGGCAAATCTTCCCCCAATCAGGACCTTACCGTCGGGCTGCAATACGCTTAATAAGATTCCACCGTCTGCACCGCTATTGCCTGAAATTGCCGGGTTAAAACTCAGGTCCAGCGCCCCCGGCTGGGCAAAGGATAAAGGGGCAAAGCAGAATAGAAGCAGGAGACTGCAACAGATTTTTTTTAAGATAGGCATACAAGTGTGGTTGTGTTGATTTTTTGCTATACTTTTTAAAAAAGGAAAACGTATGGTACGCTTTGCATGATTTTCCAGAGCATTGGATTGATAACTGCTATGCAGGTTCTAAGGCAAGAAAAGAATGGATTTATAGGGACAGAAAAATGCCGGAGCGGTTACAACCGGCAAACAATTTAACTTCGCAAATCTGGAAACAATAATAATTATTTTATACAAAAAAAATACCCAAATGGGGAATTTATGTTAAGTTTTTTGGCGCTTTTTAATTACAAGCTAAAAGTTGACTTTTTCAGACCATAACCGTTTCCCCTTCATTCTTCGATTACAATTCCTGTTTGAAAAAAGTACCCAATTCTGTTGCCCCGGGGTCTCCTGTAAGGAACCCCGGTTTTTGGGAATGCCTTGTTTTTGCTTTGAACATTTACCGACCTGAATCCCTAGGTCGGCTGAGCCAGACCCCGGTGTCTAAGATCCCCGGGCGGACAAAAACGATGAAACATTTACATCGGTCCCAATGGCGGACGGTACTACCTGAAAAACGATAAGAAAGTATATGTGTCCTATAAGGGAAAGAAGAAGAAAAGTTGAACATAAAAAAAACCGTCCCTACCAAAATGGTAGGGACGGGATCCAGTTACTTGAATGCCTTTGGATTACTCCACCGCCTTGCTGCCTTCCACCAGTACTGTTACTTTATTATTCAGCACTTCCACAAAACCACCCTGGATGTTGTACAACTCATTACGGTTTTTTTCCACCAGTATTTTCAGCTGGCCTGCTTTTAAGGAGCTGACCATGGGCGCATGGTTATCAAGCACTTCAAAGCTGCCGGTAGTTCCGGGCAACTGTACACCCAGCACTTCGCCGCTGTAGGTTTTGCCTGTTGGAGTTAATATTTCTAAATTCATGAAACAGTATTTAGTCGTTAGTAGTCAGTAGTCAGAAAAGTCAGGTTAAGCTTTTTTGCAGCCCGATCAGCATTTTTTGAATTTCATCCAGTTTCGTTAACAGCAACTCAACCTTTTCCTTTGAACTGTAATTCAGCCGACCAGATAGTATCAACTGCGTTTCCAGTTCGTATGAAGACCCAAGTGCTATGCTCAGAAAATGTTTAAACTCATTTTTTGAACCTCTGCCAGCACCTTCAGCGATATTGGATGCTATTGAAACCACTGAACGTTTGATCTGGGACTCCAGGTTGAACTTTTCAACAGCAGGAAAATCAGCAGTTAGTCTGTAGACCTCCTCAGCAATATCAATTGACTTTTGCCAAACAAGCAGATCTTTAAACTTATTCATTACTAGCTACTCCCTACTGAATACTCACTATTCTCTCACCCCTTCGCTGCTGCCATCATCTTCTTACCTTTCTCAATGGCATCTTCAATGGTACCCACCAGGTTGAAGGCTGCTTCGGGATACTCATCCACTTCACCGTCCATAATCATATTGAAACCACGGATGGTATCTTCAATGCTTACAAACACACCTTTCAGACCGGTAAAGGCTTCCGCTACGTGGAACGGCTGACTGAGGAAGCGCTGCACCTTACGGGCACGTTGTACCGTCATCTTATCTTCTTCACTCAGTTCATCCATACCCAGGATGGCGATGATATCCTGCAGTTCTTTATAACGTTGCAGAATCAATTTCACCCGGTTGGCACAGGTATAATGCGCTTCACCCACAACCTGCGGCGAAAGGAGTCGGCTGGTAGATTCCAGCGGGTTTACCGCCGGGTAGATACCAAGGTCGGCAATCTTACGATCCAATACGGTCGTAGCATCGAGGTGGGCAAAGGTTGTTGCCGGAGCCGGATCGGTCAAGTCATCCGCCGGTACGTACACCGCCTGTACGGAGGTGATAGAACCATTTTTGGTTGAAGTGATACGCTCCTGCATCAAACCCATTTCAGTTGCCAAAGTAGGCTGGTAACCCACGGCTGAAGGCATCCGTCCCAACAGGGCCGATACTTCAGAACCCGCCTGGGTGAAACGGAAGATATTATCTACGAAAAACAGGATGTCTTTTCCTTTTCCTTGTCCGTCGCCATCACGGAAGTATTCAGCAATGGTCAGACCAGACAGGGCCACACGGGCACGGGCTCCGGGAGGCTCATTCATTTGTCCGAATACGAAGGTGGCTTTAGATTCTTTCAAGCCTTCCATATCCACCTTGCTCAGATCCCATCCACCTTCTTCCATGCTGTGCTTGAACGCATCACCATATTTCATAATGCCGGCCTCAATCATTTCACGCAGCAGGTCATTTCCTTCACGGGTACGCTCACCCACACCTGCAAACACAGAAAGACCACCGTAACCTTTAGCGATATTGTTGATCAATTCCTGGATCAATACGGTTTTACCCACACCCGCACCACCAAACAGACCAATCTTACCACCTTTTGCATAAGGCTCGATGAGGTCAATTACTTTAATACCTGTGAAAAGCACCTCACTGGCAGTTGACAGGTGTTCAAATGCCGGTGGCTTGGCGTGAATGGCACGACCGTTTTCTTTACTTACAGCAGGCAAGCCATCAATCGGATCGCCTGTTACGTTGAACAAACGGCCATTGATCAACTCACCAGTAGGCATTACAATGTTTTTTCCGGTATCCACCACTTCCATACCACGCACCAGGCCTTCGGTACCGTCCATGGCAATCGTACGAACACTATCTTCACCGAGGTGCTGCTGCACTTCCATTACAAGCACATCACCATTCGGACGCTTCAATTCAAGGGCACTGTAAATTTCGGGGAGTTTGCCGTTGAACTGCACGTCTACCACGGCTCCGATAACCTGTTTAACCTTACCAGTATTGGCCATATTCTTTAGTTTTAAAACGAGGGGTTGTTATTCAGGCCGCAAAGGTAAGGGTGGAATCATGAATTGCCAATTCTGCAGAACGATGATTTTTGATTTTTTGGGGAAAACCGGCCCGCTGTCTGTCTTGCCCAAAAAACGAACACCAATTTGCCTGCCGCTTCTTAAATTGTTACTTCTTAACCCTTCACTATGGCAGTTCAACCCTGGCGTACCGGCATTGTTACTCAAATTATTGATGAAACCCCCAACACCAAACGGTTCCGCATACGGGTGCCGGAACTGGAAGTATTTGACTTTCAACCCGGTCAGTTTGTGACGCTCGACCTGCCCATACACGAAAAACCCGGTAAACGTTGGCGCAGCTACTCCATTGCCAGCTGGCCCGATGGGACCAATGAGTTTGAACTGGTGATTGTGTTGAACGCTACCGGATCGGGTACACCCTGGCTATGGGAGCATGTGCAGGTGGGCAGCGAACTTACGTTGCGGGGGCCGCAAGGTGTGTTTACCTTACCTGAAACCATTGACACCGATTTATTTTTCATCTGCACCGGAACCGGCATTGCCCCGTTTCGTAGTAAGGTGAATTATATTCTGCGGAACAACATCCCCCATCATAACATTTTCCTCATTTTCGGCACCCGTAAAAAAGAGGACTTACTTTATTATGAAGAGCTCACGCATCTGCATGAGCAATATGAAAGCTTCCATTATCTGCCCACATTGTCACGTGAGTTGTGGAATGGGCGAACCGGCTATGTGCATCATATTTACGAAGAACTGCTGAAAGACCGGCAGGAGGCCCGTTTTTACCTATGCGGCTGGCGGGCCATGCTCGACGAAACCAAAAAGCGGATTCTTGAATTGGGATATGACAAAAAAACCATTCACCAGGAAATATACGGTTAAGACCCTTACGGATTCCTTACAGCAAAAAAATGCTAAGTATCCTCAGCAGCATCCGTAATTATTATCATGTTTCGTTGTATATTAGGCTTCTATATTCGCTCAAAACTTTCAACACATGGGAGCCGGTTCGCTGATTGTATTGATTCTTGCCGCCCTCACCTTTTCGGGTGTGGCTATTTTAATCGCCAAACTGGTTACCAAATCCACCACCAATCTACAGAAAGGAGAAGCAATTGAGTGCGGAATTCCCACCGTTGGACCCAGCTGGATCCAGTTCAATGTGGGCTACTACCTGTTTGCACTCATCTTCCTCATATTTGATGTGGAACTGGTGTTTTTATACCCTTGGGCTGTTGTAGTAAAAAAGGTAGGCTGGGTAGCCCTGGTGGAAGTGTTGATTTTCTTTTTCATCCTGTTCAGCGGCTTCCTGTATGCACACAAAAAAGGTGCCTTGAAGTGGATGTAAAACTGATTGCCACAGCAATCAACCAAACCTAAAGACGATTTGCCATATATGGAACATACTCCCATGCATACCAGCTCTGCTGAACCCGCCACATCCGGCGACTCGGGCGGGGCCGTGTTTCCCGGCCAGATAGAGGAACTACCCGGCGGCGGAATTGTACTCAGTAAACTGGATGATATCATTAACTGGGCCCGGTCGAATTCACTATGGCCGCTAACGTTTGCCACCAGCTGCTGTGGTATTGAAATGATGTCGGTTGCCGGTGCCAAATACGATTTTTCCCGCTTCGGATTTGAAGTGGCCCGTGCCACTCCCCGCCAGGCGGATGTCATCATCATCGCCGGTACCATTGTCAACAAAATGGCGCCTGTACTGAAACGGCTGTACGACCAAATGGCCGATCCCAAGTACGTGATTGCCATGGGTGCCTGCGCCATCAGCGGTGGTCCTTTCTTTTATAATACCTATTCTGTTATAAAAGGAGCAGACCATATCATACCGGTGGATGTGTACGTTGCCGGTTGCCCGCCACGCCCCGAAGCCTTATTGCATGCCCTCATCACCCTACAGGAAAAAATTAAAAGCGGAATGACCCGGGAACAAATCCGGACCGTAAAGGAATAACATCATGACCAACGAAGAACTCAAACACGCATTGACAGAATTTATGCCGGCCCTGCTGTGGGAAGATGGCGGCAAGTGGTTAGGAACAGAAGTACCTGCTGCCGACTGGCTACCCCTGGCGCAACAACTCCGCCAGCATTCTGATCTGCATTTCGATTCATTATTTTGTCTCACTTGTGTCGATTGGAAAACCCACCTCACCATGGTGTATCACCTCCGTTCCACCCGTTACCGACACCACCTGGTGGTGAAAGCAAAACTGGACCGAAGCGTTCCCGAAATTGAAACCGTATCGCAGATCTGGCGCACCGCTGAATTTCATGAACGGGAAGTATATGAATTGTTTGGTGTGAAATTTCTGAATCATCCCGATCTGCGGCTGCTGATTTTGCCGGCGGGCTGGGAAGGAAAAAATCCATTGCGGAAAGATTTTGAAGACCCGGTAAACATGATCAAATTATAAAGAAATCAAAACTGATTGAGCCCGGTCATAAACAATGACGTAAACAACAGGCGATGTACAGAGAAACGGAAATATTACAAGACGCTACAGCCGATGGATTTGGTGATATGATCATCAATGTGGGACCGCAACACCCTGCCACACATGGCGTGTTGCATTTGGTGATTACACTCAATGGAGAAACGATTAAAAAAATTGAACCCAACCTGGGTTATATTCATCGCTCCATTGAAAAAATGTGCGAAAGCCTCACGTACCGTCAGTTCATTTATGTTACCAGCCGTATGGATTACTTATCGGCACACATCAACAATCATGCGTGTGCGCTGTGCGTGGAACAGGGATTGCAACTGGAAATTCCGCCCCGTGCGCAGGTGATCCGTGTGCTGATGGATGAACTCACCCGCATTGCCTCCCATGAACTGTGGTGGGGCGCCATGGCCATGGACCTCGGGGCTTTCACTCCGTTCTTCCATGCCTTCCGGGAACGGGAAACCATCAACGATATTATGGAAGAAACCTGCGGCGCCCGCCTCACCATGAATTATATGGTGCCCGGCGGTGTGATGCATGATCTTCATCCCAATTTTCAGAAGCGGGTAAAAAGTTTCATTCAACAATACAAAGATAAAATTGCCGAATACGATGAACTGGTAACCGGTAACGTTATTTTCCAGAACCGTATGAAAGGAATTGGTGTATTGACACCGGAGCAGGTGATTTCTTACGGTTGTACAGGACCGGTAGCACGGGGCAGTGGTGTGCAAAGTGATATCCGCAAACT
This sequence comes from Chitinophaga pinensis, assembly GCA_943368955.1. Classification (GTDB taxonomy): domain Bacteria; phylum Bacteroidota; class Bacteroidia; order Chitinophagales; family Chitinophagaceae; genus Lacibacter; species Lacibacter pinensis_A. The sequence continues at coordinate 463,898 of CALRLY020000001.1, read as the reverse complement.
GTATCCCTACGAGGTGTATGACCAACTGGAGTTTGACGAAGTGCTGGAAACCGGCGGCGATTCGCTGGCCCGTTACATGGTGCGTATTAAAGAAATGAATCAGTCCATCCGCATCATTGAGCAGTTAATTGACAATATACCCGACGGTGATTTTCAGGCAAAAACCAAAGCTGTTCTCAAATTACCCAAGGGAGAGTTTTATACCAGCGTGGAAACAGCCAGGGGTGAACTGGGTGTATACATTGTAAGCGAAGGAGGCACAACACCCTACCGCATTAAATTCCGCTCACCCGGTTTCTCCAATCTGTCTGCCTTGAACGATATGGTCAAAGGCGGAAAGATTGGTGATCTGATTGCGGCTATGGGAACATTAGACCTGGTGATACCGGATATTGACAGATAGATTTTGGATTAAAGATTTTAGATGGAAGAATGAATATTGAACGCAGCGTTTCTACAAACTAAACTGAAAACTGAATGTGGAGTTTACGTAACATAGCAGCAACGATTGATCAATGGCTCAATGAACAATTCGGAGCTACCTGGGCGATGGTACTGGAAATGGTGCTGGCAGGTGTGGCAGTCATCAGTTTGTTTGCCGTGCTGGGATTGGTATTGGTGATCATGGAACGGAAAGTGGCAGCTTGGATGCAAATACGACTGGGGCCCAACCGTGTAGGCCCGAAAGGAATGCTGCAATCCTTTGCCGATACGTTGAAGCTCCTGGTGAAGGAAGGCATGACACCCAAAGGAGCTGACAAACTGCTGTTCAATACTGCACCCTTCATTGCCATGATTGTGGCGATGCTGCTGATGGCACCCATCGGCTTTGCCAAAGATTTTCACTTGTGGGATGTCAATATCGGTGTGCTCTATATTTCGGCCATCTCTTCTTTGTCAGTCATTTCCATTCTCATGGCCGGCTGGGCGAGTAACAACAAATATTCATTGCTGGGTGCCATGCGCAGTGGCGCACAGATTGTGAGCTATGAACTGTCGGCTGGTTTTGCCGTACTCACGGTGATTGTGTTAACCGGAAGCCTGAGCCTTAACGATATTGTATTGTCGCAGTCCGATGGCTGGTGGATTTTTAAAGGACATCTGCCGGTGGCAATTGCCTTCATCCTGTTTCTGATTGCAGTTACGGCCGAAACCAACCGGGCACCGTTTGACCTGGCAGAAGCAGAAAGTGAATTAACCGCCGGTTTTCATACAGAGTATTCAGGAATGAAGTTTGCCTTGTTTTTCCTGGCAGAATATATTAATGTGTTTATAGTTTGTGCCATTGGTGCCACCTTGTTCCTGGGTGGATGGATGCCGTTTCATATCGGAAACTGGGAGTCGTTTAACCACGTGATGGATTATATTCCTTCCAGTGTTTGGTTTTTCGGAAAAACCTTTTTCCTGATTTTCCTGATTATGTGGTTCCGGTGGACCTTCCCCCGGTTACGCATTGATCAGTTATTGCAACTGGAATGGAAATACCTGTTACCCATCAGTTTATTCAACCTGATTCTCGTAACAGTGATTGCTATTTTGGGATGGCATTTTTAAAAAACAGAAGTAACGTATGTTTTTAAAAGACTACATAAAAGATGTATGGAGTGCGATGAGATCGCTGGCCAAAGGCATGAAAATGACCGGCTACTATTTCACCCACCACAAGGAAATCATTACACAGGAGTACCCCGATAACCGGGCTACGCTGGTATTGCCCGAACGCTTCAAAGGCGAAGTGGTGATGACCCATGATGAAAACAATGAACACGCCTGCACCGGCTGTACAGCCTGCGAACTGGCCTGCCCCAACGGCACCATTAAAATCATCACCAAATTTGATGTAGATGAAGCCACCGGCAAAAAGAAAAAAGCGCTGGACACCTTCATTTATCACCTGGAACTGTGCACCATGTGCAACCTGTGTGTGGAAGCATGCCCGACCAGTGCCATTAAAATGGCACAAACCTTTGAACACAGTGTATTTGACAGAAACCAACTGACGAAACGACTGAACAAACCCGGCTCCCAAATCAGGGCCGGTGTAGAATAACTGAATGGCTGAAGAAATTGTTGACATCCATTCTACGGCATCCGTTGCAACCTTACAAACACCCTCTTAAAACAAAAACATGACTGCAACACAGATACTCTTTTATCTTATATCTGCCTTTACACTGGTAATGGCATTTATGGCCGTCACCGGCCGGAAAATTTTCCGTTCGGCTATCTGGCTGTTATTTGCATTAGTTGGCGTGGCCGGCTTATACTTTTTACTGGAAGTAGAGTTTATTGCTGCGGTACAAATTGTGGTGTATGTAGGTGGTATTGTTGTGCTCATTATCTTTTCTGTATTTCTTACCGAACAAAGCGGAAAAGAAATGGCTCGACCGCTGCTCCGGCGACGGATTGCAGGAGCACTTGCTGTATTGACCGGGTTTGCACTGACCTACCTGCTGATCTGGCAAAACAGTTTTGTGATCAGTAATGAACCGTTTGCGTGGAGCATGACCCGTATTGGTGAACAAATGATGAGCACAGGGGAAAACGGTTATGCATTACCGTTTGAAGTGATCAGTATGCTGCTGCTGGCTGCTATGATTGGTTGTATTGTAATTGCACTCAAACCACCAACCGAAGATGCAGACGAAACCATTTCCGAACAATTGAACCCAAAACAAACCAACGAAGCATGATTCCATTAGAACATATCTTATTTGTGAGTACCGCCCTGTTTTTCCTGGGCATGTATGGTTTGTTCACCCGGCGAAACATGATCACCATGCTTATGTCGGTGGAACTGCTGCTCAACAGCGTGAACATTAATTTCGTGGCGTTTAATAAATATCTGTATCCTGAACAGTTGGATGGACTATTTTTCACCCTCTTCATCATTGCCATTGCGGCTGCTGAAGCGGCGGTTGGCATTGCCATCATTATCAACCTGTACCGGAAGTATAAATCCATTGATGTGGAAGACGCTGCACAAATGAAATACTGATATGAACTACTCATCTTACATAGCACTGATACCTCTTTTGCCCTTTGCCGGCTTTGTACTGCTGGGTTTGTTTGGAAGAACTTATTTCAACAAAGCGGCTGGTGTTGCAGGCACCTTGCTGTTGGGCATTTCCACGTTGCTTTCCCTGTATACTGCCTGGAATTATTTTTTCGTGAACGGAAAAGCGGGTGATGCCTATCAACCCATCACCGCCCTGAACATTTCCTGGTTAAGTTTTTCTGATACACTCTCGATCAATATGGGCATCTTGCTGGATCCTATATCGGTGATGATGCTGGTGGTGGTTACAGTGGTGTCGCTGATGGTACACCTCTTCAGCCTCGGCTATATGAAAGGCGAAGAACGGTTTGCCACCTATTATGCATTCCTGGGCTTGTTCACCTTTTCGATGCTGGGATTGGTCCTGTCGTCCAACCTGTTCCAGATTTATATTTTCTGGGAGCTGGTGGGGGTGTCGTCGTTCCTGCTGATCGGCTATTACTTCGACAAGCCTTCGGCCGTTGCAGCATCCAAAAAAGCATTCATTGTAACCCGCTTTGCCGATCTGGGTTTTCTCATCGGCATCCTCATACTGGGCTTTTATGGTGAGACACTCGATATTCAGACGCTGATTCAACAACTGACCGACAAACAATCCACCCAGCACCTGGCAGTGGTAACTGCATCGTTCGCCGGTGTAACAGCACTCAGCTGGGGCGTGACACTGCTGTTTGTGGGTGGAGCAGGTAAGTCGGCCATGTTCCCGCTGCACATCTGGTTACCCGATGCGATGGAAGGTCCCACACCGGTGTCGGCCTTAATTCATGCCGCTACCATGGTAGTGGCCGGTGTGTACCTGGTGGCCCGTATGTTTCCGCTGTTTGGCATGTCGCAGCCGGTGCTGGAACTGGTAACGCTGGTTGGCGCCGTTTCAGCTGTTGTAGCAGCGATCATTGCCTGTACGCAAACCGACATTAAACGTGTGTTGGCCTACTCCACCATGAGCCAGATTGGCTTTATGATGTTTGCCCTGGGTCTCATCCAGGAAGGAGGTAAATACAGTCTCGGTTATACCGCTTCCATGTTTCACCTGTTTACACATGCGTTCTTTAAATCGTTGTTGTTCCTCGGTGCCGGTGCTGTGATTCACCTCGTCCACAGCAACGACATGAAAGATATGGGCGGCCTTCGAAAATATATGCCCGTAACGCATATCACCTTCCTGATTGCCTGCCTGGCCATTGCCGGTGTGCCGCCACTTGCCGGATTTTTCAGCAAAGAGGAAATATTACTGACTGCGTGGAATTCGAATAAGCTGGTGTATGTATTGGCGCTGCTTACGTCGGGTCTCACTGCTTTTTATATGTTCCGCCTTTATTTCTCCATCTTCTGGAATAAAGAAACACATCTGCACAACGCACATGGCGAAGGCACTTTCAGCATGAAGCTGCCGTTGATTTTGCTGGCGATGTTAACGGTTGGCGTTGGATTCATACCATTTGGTGAGCTGGTAAGCTTGACCGGCAAACCTTTACATGGTCATTTCAGTCTGCAGTTTTCACTGGCTCCCATCGGTGTAGGTTTGGCAGGCATATTAATGGCCGCCTGGATGTACCGTAAACAAAACGAAAAGCCACAACAGGTTGCTACTGCACTTAGTGGTGTGTACCGGGCTGCGTACCGCAAGTTTTATGTGGATGAGCTGTATTTGTTTGTAACGAAAAAAATCATTTTCAACCTGGTGGGCCGACCTGCTGCGTGGATTGATAAATATGTTGTGGATGGACTGATGAACGGATTGGCACAAGCGACCGGCGCTGTTTCCAGGCTGATTAAAGGTATGCAGTCGGGCAGCGTGCAGAACTATGCACTGTATTTCTTTGGAGGTGTGCTGGTGCTGGCCGCTTTGTTTTTGTATTGGTGGAACTGATCAATCATGAACGTTTGTACTTCGGTACTTAAATAATAATTATGAATCTATCGTTATTGCTTCTCCTTCCTTTTTTAACGGCACTGGCTTTGCTGCCGGCAAAAGGTTTGAAACAGATCAGGCTGATTTCGTTGGCAGGCACTGCAGTACAATTGCTGCTTAGCCTGCTGTTGTTATACTTCTACCAGGCAGAGCGGGCAAGCGGCAACACAGCAGCCTTCCTGTTTGAGAGTAATTTGCAATGGTATGCACCGCTGCAGATCAACTATCATGTGGGCCTGGATGGTATCTCTTTAGCAATGATTCTGTTGACCGCTTTTGTAGTGGTTGCCGGCATTCTTGTTTCCTGGAACATGGAAAAAATGCCGAAAGAATTTTTCTTCCTGCTCCTGTTCCTCAGCATGGGTGCTTATGGATTTTTTATTGCACTCGATCTGTTCACCTTATTCTTTTTCCTGGAAGTAGCCGTAATTCCCAAATTTTTATTGATTGGCATCTGGGGCAGCGGCAAAAAAGAATACAGCGCCATGAAACTGGCCCTTATGCTGATGGCCGGGTCGGCACTCGTACTGGTAGGATTGGCCGGGTTGTATTTCAACAGCCAGGTGAACGGCACACACAGCTTTGATATCATCGAAATTGCCAAGGCAGGTGTTGCCGCAGATGTACAACGTTTCTTCTTCCCGTTTGCCTTTCTGGGCTTTGGTGTGTTTACCGCTTTGTTTCCGTTTCATACCTGGGTGCCCGACGGTCACTCATCGGCACCCACTGCTGCTTCCATGTTCCTTGCCGGTATTTCCATGAAACTGGGCGGCTATGGTTGTTTGCGTGTGGCCACCTGGCTCATGCCGCAGGCGGCGCAGGAATATGATGTCATTATTATTGTACTGGCTTCGATTGGTATTTTATACGGCGCCTTTGCCACGATGATGCAGACTGATCTGAAGTATATCAATGCGTATTCTTCGGTGAGCCATACCGGTTTTGTGATACTGGGCATTGCCATGCTTACCCAAACAGCCATTAACGGAGCCGTATTGCAGATGGTATCGCACGGACTGATGACGGCCCTTTTCTTTGCCGTGATCGGAATGATTTATGAACGTACGCACACACGGGAAGTAGCCTTACTGGGCGGACTGCTGAAAGTGATGCCGTTTATTTCTTCCGTGTTTGTCATTGTGGGTTTGTGTTCACTGGGGCTGCCCGGCTTCAGTGGCTTTGTGGCCGAAATGACCGTATTCATGGGCTCCTGGGAAAAAGCTGAAGCCTTGTACCGCATTGCCACCATTGCAGCCGCCGCATCCATTGTGGTTACGGCTGTTTATATTCTCCGTGCCACCGGAAAAGCGATTATGGGTCCGGTTGCCAATAACGAACATCTTTCATTGAAAGACGCCAGCTGGAATGAACGGCTGGCAGCTGTTCTGCTGGTGGGCGCCATTGTACTGATGGGTGTGGCTCCGTTCCTGCTGAAAGACCTGATCAACCCCGGCACAACTGAAATCATGCAAAAAATTGTAAGCACAATCAAGTAAAATGACGTACGAATTTTTAATACTGATGAAGCAGGAATTGATTGTAACAGCAGTGCTGTTTATCATCCTGTTCCTGAAACTGGGGAGCAAAGAATGGAAGCCGGAAGCTTTGCTGAACCTGGTGAACCTATTGCTGCTGCTGAATGTGATTGCAGGCTTCACCTGGAACCGGAACGGTGACTTGTTTGGCAATACCTTCCGTACCAATGAACTGCTGGCCTTTGAAAAAAATGTATTGAGCCTGGGAACACTGATCATCTCTCTGCAATCCTATAACTGGCTGCGTACGCATAAGCACCTGCATGAATTTTATCTTTTGTTGCTTTCATCGTTGTTGGGTATGTTTTTAATGATCAGCAGCAATCATTTGTTGCTGTTTTACCTGGCGCTGGAATTATCAACCATTCCGCTGGCAGCACTCGTGAACTTTGATCTGCAGCAACGGCGCTCTTCCGAAGCAGCGTTTAAAATGATAGTTTCATCGGCCTTTTCTTCCGGCCTGTTGCTGTTTGGTATTTCCTTGCTGTATGGCACTACAGGCACTTTAAGTTTAACAACCTTACCATCGTTGCTGCAAGGCACACCGTTGCAACTACTTGCTTTTATTTTGGTGCTGGCTGGATTCGGATTCAAAATTTCGGCTGTACCGTTTCATTTATGGACCGCCGATGTGTATGAAGGTGCGCCGGTGTCTGTCACCTCCTATCTATCAGTGATTTCAAAAGGGGCCGTTCTGTTTGTGTTTGTTACTGTTTTGTACAATGCCTTTGCGCCCATGAGTGGCAGTTGGTACAATATGCTGTTCCTGTTGTCAGTTGCCACTATGATCATCGGTAATTTATTCGCCCTGCGGCAGCAGAATATGAAACGGTTCCTGGCGTTTTCATCCATTGCACAGGTGGGTTTTATTCTGATTGGCATCAGCGGACAATCTTTGGAAGGAAGTGCTTCACTTATTTATTTCATCCTGGTGTATGTATTTTCCAACCTGGCTGCATTTGGCGTAATCAGTGTGGTGAGTGCAACAACCGGTAAAGAAACCATTGACGACTATAAAGGCTTTTACAAAACCAATCCGCTGCTGAGTTGGGTATTGGCGTTGGGTTTGTTTTCATTAGCCGGCATTCCTCCTACAGCGGGCTTCTTTGGAAAATTTTTCTTGCTGCTGGCAGGTGCCGGGAAAGGAAATTACGTACTCATAACCATCGCTGCTTTGAACATGGTACTATCGCTTTATTACTACCTGCGTGTCATTAAAGCGATGTTTATGGATCGCACTAACAATCCGATTGCACCGGTTGCACTCAGTTGGTCGCCCAAACTGGCGCTTCTGATCTGCACCGCAGGTATTTTGATTACGGGATTGTTCAGCGGCGCCTATCATTACATTTATTCGTTGTTGGTGTTGTATAGTTGATAAAACCATTTCGCATGGCAATAAACAAAAATCATGAATTTGAAGAGCTCAATGGAGTCAAATGTGCCATTGTAGAAAAGAACGTGTCAGCCGAACGCACTTCTTTTTTAAAAGAGCTGCTGGAAGCGAACCAATTTACGGTGGTGGTCGTTCCCTCGCCTCCGGCAAAGGCAGCAGCACCCAAGCCGGCAGAAGGTGAAGCAGCAGAAGAAGAAGCACCAACCCCTGAAACCTTTACAATTGGAGTTACCAATGTTGCATTCAATGTGATAAATGCCATCTATGGCCGTCTGTTGCGTACAAAAGAAGGTCATGTGGTTACGCCCGCTTACTGGCAGCAGAAGGACGATGTGAGTCGTGATGATATTCCGTATTATCAACAAACCTTATAAGCCATGCAGGTACAGAATTTATTTGATCAGTCAACATATGACTCTATTCTGAAAAGAATCAATCAGCTGTCACCTGCATCGCAGCGCCAATGGGGAAAGATGAGTGTGAGCCAGATGTTGCAACATTGCCAGGAAGCATTTAAAGTGCCCCTCAGCAGCAAAGCTTTACCCCGTCATCCATTGGGATTATTACTGGGCTGGATGATGAAAACATCGTTGTACAACGACAAACCCTGGAAGAAAAATCTTCCAACAGCACCTAACTTCATTATTAAAAATGAACCCGACTTTGAAGCAGCGAAGCAGGCACTGGTTTCCATGATCAAAGCCTTTTATGAAAAAGGCAGGAATGGCATTGGTGACAAAGTGCATCCTATGTTTGGCAAACTAACAGCTGAGCAATGGGGCAAAAGCATGTGGAAGCATATGGATCACCACCTGATACAGTTTGGGGTATAACTATTTTCTGAATTTCAATTGACATATATCTGCTTTGAAAAAGACTGCTGAAAGTCATAGTTCTGCTGACTTCATTGTTTTACCTTGCCTCATACTTCAGAGTATGACTGCCATATGAACATCTGGAAAAATATCATTCGCCGTCCTTCGTAAAAGGAGACTTCTCTTCTCTCCCACGTTATCAGATCTATCATTTTGCCTGTATCACTTCGCTCGTCTCAACAACGTGGCTTGACACATCAGCGAACACCGTGCAGGTAATTCAAAAACAAAAGCGAATGAAGACGATTATTGAACCGTTTAAAAATAAATCGGTGGAGCCGATTTATTTCACCACCAAAGAACAACGTCAGCACATTTTAGAACAAGCCAATTACAACCCCTTCCGCATTCACGCCAATGATGTGCTGATTGATTTACTGACCGACAGTGGCACCAGCGCCATGAGCAGCAACCAATGGGCCGGCATGATGCTGGGTGATGAATCCTATGCCGGCAGCACCAGCTTTTTTAAGTTCGACAATGCCGTGAAGGATATTACCGGGTTACCGCTGGTGATCCCCACCCACCAGGGCCGTGCAGCTGAAAAAATTCTGTTCACCATTTTAGGTGGAAAAGGAAAATATTTCCTGAGTAATACATTGTTTGATACCACAAGAGCCAACATCGAATTTTCCGGCGCCGAAGGAATTGACCTGGTTTGCGAAGAAGGAAAACATCCTTCCATACCCGCACCGTTCAAAGGCAACATGGATGTATCAAGGTTACGTAGCGAAATTCAACGCATCGGTGCTGAACATATTCCAATGGTAATTATGACCATTACCAACAACTCCGGGGGCGGCCAACCGGTGAGCATGCAAAACATCAAAGAAACGAGTGCTGTTTGCAAAGAGTTTGAGATACCGCTGTTCATTGATGCCTGCCGCTTTGCTGAAAACGCCTATTTCATTAAACTGCGGGAAGAAGGCTATGCAACTGTTCCCGTTCCGGAAATCGTAAAGGAAATGTTTTCTTATGCCGATGGCTGCACCATGAGCGCCAAGAAAGATGCGTTTGCCAATATTGGCGGATTTCTGGCTATGCGGGATATGGAGCTGGCACTCCGCTGCCGTAACCTGCTCATCATTACCGAAGGCTTTACCACCTACGGCGGACTGGCCGGGCGTGACCTTGAAGCCATTGCAGTGGGATTGTATGAAGTGATGGATGAACATTATCTCCAATACCGGTTACGCACAACCGAATACCTGACCAACAAGCTCATTGCCGCTGGTGTGCCGGTGATGCAACCCGCCGGTGGCCATGCTGTGTACTTAGATGCAAAAGCATTCTTACCACATATACCAGTACAGGAATACCCTGGCCAGGCACTTGTTTGTGCATTGTATCTTGAAGGAGGTATCAGAAGTGTTGAGATAGGCTCGTTGATGTTTGGAAAATATAACGCTGATAGCAAACTCATTCCTGCAGCCATGGAACTGGTGCGACTTGCCATTCCCCGACGGGTGTACACACAAAGTCATATTGATTATGTGGCCGAAGTCATCATAGAAGTATTTCAAAATAAAAATAACATAGGCGGGTTGCAGATTACGGAAGAAACACCGCTGCTGCGCCATTTTACCGCCAAACTAAAACCCATTTCACATGAACAGTAAAATCAAACACAGCTGGGCCGAACCCTACAAAATCAAAATGGTGGAGTTGCTGAAAATGACCACTCCGGCCCAACGAAAAAAAGCCATGAAAGAAGCAGGCTTCAATACATTTTTACTCCGCTCTGAGGATGTATACATCGACCTTCTTACCGATAGCGGCACCAGTGCCATGAGCGATCAGCAATGGGCCGGTATGATGCTGGGCGATGAAGCCTATGCCGGCAGCCGCAACTTTTATCACCTGGAAGATGTGGTAAAAAACGTCTACGGCTACAAATATCTTGTGCCCACACACCAGGGACGTGGTGCCGAAAACATTATCTCAAAAATCCTGATCAAAAAAGGCGATATCATTCCCGGTAACATGTACTTCACCACCACCCGCCTGCACCAGGAACTGGCCGGAGGCAAGTTTGAAGACATCATCATTGATGAAGCACATGACCCGGAAAAGGAACATCCGTTTAAAGGAAATGTGGATCTGCAGAAACTCGATAAACTGGTGAAAAAGCACGGTGCAGCGAAAATACCTTACGTAAGCATTGCCACCAGCGTGAACATGGCCGGCGGACAACCCATCAGTATCCAAAACCTGAAAGAGCTGAGGGCTTATACAAAAAAACATGGCATCCGTATCATTCATGATATGACACGAGTGGCCGAAAATGCGCACTTCATTCAAAAACGGGAAAAGGGTTATAACAAAAAATCCATTGCGCAGATTGTAAAAGAAATTTGCTCTTATACAGATGGCGCCACCATGAGTGCAAAGAAAGATGCTTTGGTAAACATCGGTGGTTTCCTGGCCATTAACGACTGGGATGTATTTGAAGAAGCCCGCAACATGGTCGTGGTATATGAAGGTCTGCATACGTATGGAGGTCTTGCCGGTCGTGATATGGAAGCGATGGCCATTGGCATACAGGAAAGTGTGAATGATGATCATATACATGCCCGGGTTGGGCAGGTCATTTACCTCGGTGAAAAAATGATGGAGTATGGTGTGCCGATTGTGAAGCCTATTGGCGGGCATGGCATTTTTGTGGATGCAAAGAAATTCCTGCCACATATTCCGCAAGATCAATTTCCGGCACAAACACTGGCAGCAGAAATTTATCTTGATTCGGGTGTACGCACCATGGAGCGGGGCGTGGTATCGGCCGGACGTAAAGCGAATGGTGAAAATTATTATCCCAAGCTGGAGTTGGTACGCTTTACCATTCCAAGGCGTGTGTACACGCAGGCACATATGGATGTGATTGCGGAATCAACAGCACGGGTGTTTGAACGCCGCCATAAAATCAATGGATTAAAAATGGTGTATGAACCTAAATATCTGCGGTTTTTCCAGGCACGGTTTGAACAGTTATAAAATATCCTGCGCTTAACTCATAAAAAGAAAGTCCATGTAACAATCTGCATGGACTTCTTACGTAAAAAAGCACATTAACATTACTAACGTACGCCTTCGAGTATTTTAATGTAGTTGGCCCGCTCATAAGCGGTTGGATCAGCAATTTTCTGCTGGCTCATATGTCCTCTGAAAGAACTGATATCATCAAAGCCCATTGCATTCATCCAATTCTGCAAATCCTTCGTCATTGTTTTTAAATAAGGAATTCCGTTCTTATACAATGAGGAAGCTGTCATTACAACATCAGCACCTGCAAGCAGGTATTTCGCCACTTCCGCTGCCGTTTGCACACCGGTAGTGGCAGCCAATGATGCATTCAGCTTTCCATACAACATGGCAATCCACAATAAAGGCAAACGAATTTCACCGGATTCGCTGTAATGAAGGTCGGTTTTAATCACCAGTTCATTAATATCATAATCGGGTTGATAAAACCGGTTGAACAATACCAATCCGTTCGCACCGGCCTTTTCCATACGATGCGCCATATTACCTGTAGAACTGAAATATGGATTCAGCTTCACAGCTACCGGTATACTCACTGTATTTTTAACTGCATCAATGATATTCAGATACCTGTGCTCCACTTCTGAAGTTGACAAGGAAAAATCGCCCGGTATAAAAAAGATATTAATCTCCAGCGCATCGGCCCCGGCTTGCTGAATGGATTTAGCATAATCAATCCAACCTTCATTCGTAATTCCGTTGAGACTGCCAATAACCGGAATCTTCAACCGTTGTTTTGCCTTCCGGATATGCTCCAGGTATTCATCCACACCCACATTAAAATCCTCCAGATCGGGAAAATAATCAGATGCCTCCGCAAATGTATTGGTGGTTTGTGTCATTACACCTTTAAACTTTGCTTCCTGCAGCCGGATTTGTTCTTCAAATAAAGAAAACATGACTACAGCACCGGCCCCATTGTCTTCCATGAGCAACAGGTTATCCAATTGTTCACTCAACGAACAGGCAGATACTACTATGGGGGAACTTACTTCCAACCCCATATAGGAGGTTCTTAAACTCATACTTCAATTTTTTGTTCAATAATCACAATTGCAGTTTGACTGCAGTTATTTGCTTTCTATTTATACAACTTACGCTACCGGTACAAAGTCACTCGCTTTTTTTGTTGCCAATTCTTCATACGACTTCCATTTCAGGTTCACCAGTTCCTGCGCATGTTTCATCAATTCCTCTGCTGCCTCCGGATTAGTGATGGTAAGCACTTTATACCGCAGTTCATTATAAGCATAATCTTTTAAGGAAACAGAAGGTCTTGGTGAATCAAGAACAAACGGATTCTGATTTTTCTTCCTGAGCATTGGGTTATACCGCAACAAAGGCCAGTGACCACTTGCCACCGCTTTATACTGTTGATCCAATCCATTCTTCAGATCATAGCCATGTGCAATACAATGACTGTATGCGAGAATGATGGAAGGTCCATCGTATGCTTCTGCCTCCCGCATGGCCAGAAGTGTTTGCTGTGGATTGGCGCCAAACGCAACTCTTGCCACATACACATTACCATAAGAAATAGCCTGCATGGCCAGATCTTTTTTACCAGCCGATTTACCACCAGCAGCAAATTTGGCCGTAGCCGCTGTTGGTGTAGCTTTAGAAGATTGTCCACCAGTATTTGAGTACACTTCTGTATCCAGTACCAACACATTTATATTTCGCCCGGTAGCCAATGCATGATCCAATCCACCATAACCAATATCATACGCCCATCCATCTCCGCCTACCAGCCATACACTACGACGCACTAATTGATCAGCTACAGATAACAAGAGAGCTGCAGAGGAAGAATTGATTGTTTTTAATTTTTCTTTTACTGCTTCAACCCGTATTCGTTGTTCCACTATTTCAGACTCAAGTAATTGCTTTGCATTAAGGATCTCTTTCACTGCTGCTTCCCCAATTTCTTCTTTCATTTCCTGCAGTAAATGCCGGGCTATATCAAGTTGTTTATCAGCTGTAATACGCATACCCAATCCAAACTCGGCATTGTCTTCAAATAATGAGTTACTCCAGGCCGGGCCACGACCCTCTTTATTAGCCGTCCAGGGCGTGGTAGGCAGATTACCTCCGTAAATGGAAGAACATCCGGTGGCATTGGCAATTAGTAACCGGTCACCAAATAACTGCGACAATAATTTTACATAAGGCGTTTCACCACAACCAGCACAGGCACCTGAAAACTCAAATAATGGTTCCAGGAACTGTGCTCCATGCACCGTTGAAAAATCAATTTTTGAACGGTCGTTCCATGGAATATTCTCAAAGAACTCAATATTCTTTTTCCCGGTTTCGAGGATGGGTTCTTTTTCAGCCATGTTAATCGCTTTCAAGGAACGGTTGTCAGGATCTGTAGCCGGACAAACTTCCACACACAGGTTACAACCTGTACAATCTTCCAGGTACACTTCCAGTGTATATTTCGTTTCGGGAAATCCTCTTGCGTTGATAGGTGCTGATTTAAAATCGGCCGGTGCGTTTTTCAGATTGTCTTTGTGATAAAACTTTGCCCGGATTACGCTGTGCGGACAAACATACGCACAGTTGCCGCATTGAATACAAACGTCGGGCTCCCAAACAGGCACCAGATCTGAAATATTCCGTTTCTCCCATTGTGTGGTACCACTCGGATAAGTACCATCTATGGGCATTTTACTTACCGGCAACTGATCGCCATGATCGGCCATCATGAATGCCGTAACCTCTTTTACAAAATCAGGCGCTTTGGCTGAAACAGTAAGCAATTCCCGGTCAGTAGCAGAAGCAACCTTGGGATATTCTACTTCATACAAGTGAGCCAGCGTGGCATCTACTGCCTGAAAGTTCTGATCAATTACTTTCTGTCCCTTTTTAAAATATGTCTTTTCAATTGCCTTCTTAATCTGATTAATGGCATCTTCTTTTGGCAATACACCCGATAATGCAAAGTAGCAGGTTTGCATAATTGTATTGATACGCCCCTGCATACCAGTTTCTCTTGCCACGGTTGTAGCATCAATTACATATAGCTTGATTTTTTTCTCAATCAATTTTTTCTGTACCTGACCAGGGAGTTTACCCCATACTTCCTCTTTACTGTATGGACTATTCAGAAGAAACGTTGCCCCTTCGCCGGCAAATTCCAGCATCTCCACTTTCTCTAAAAAATTGAACTGGTGACAGGCAATAAAATCAGCCTTCGAAATAAGGTAGGGAGCCCGGATGGGCCTGGGTCCGAAACGTAAATGCGAAACCGTTCTGGCGCCGGATTTTTTTGAGTCGTAAACAAAATAACCCTGCGCAAACAAATCGGTATTCTCACCAATGATCTTAATCGTATTTTTGTTGGCACCCACGGTTCCATCGGCACCCAGACCAAAGAATAACCCCTGCCGCCACTCACTCTCGTCCAGTTTAAACGAAGGATCATACTCCAGGCTGGTAAAGGAAACATCATCATTTATACCGATCGTAAAACTATTTTTCGGTTGTTCTTTTTTAAGTTCATCAAATACCGCTTTTACCATGGAAGGAGTAAACTCTTTGGAAGAAAGACCATAACGCCCACCAATAATTTTAGGTAATTTTTGAATTTCGCCTTTTTGCAGTGCTTCCACTAATGTTGACAGAATATACTGATACATAGGTTCTCCAGCTGCACCCGCTTCCTTGGTACGATCCAAAACAGCAATGGATGTTACTGAAGGCGGCAGTGCCTTCAAAAAATGCTCGGCAGAGAAAGGCATAAACAGTCGAACGTGAATGATTCCCGTTTTTTCTCCTTTTTGATTCAGCGCCAGAACTGTTTCGCCAACCGTTTCACCACCTGATCCCATAACAATGACCACCCGTTCCGCATCGGGAGCACCTGAATACTGAAACAACTCATATTTTCTGCCAGTCATTTTTTCAAAATCACGCATCACTCCGTCAACAATACCAGGCATTTTCTGGTAGAAGGGATTCACTGTTTCCCGTCCCTGGAAATACACATCTGGATTTTGAGCAGTACCTCTGATGAATGGATGCTCCGGATTCAACGCCCGTTCACGGTGTGCAATCACAAGTTCGTCGGGCACCATTGACTTAATCTGCTCATCACTCAGCAACTCGAGTTTATTTACTTCGTGTGAAGTGCGAAAACCATCAAAAAAATGCAATACAGGAATACGGGATTTTAAAGAAGCTACTTGTGCAATCAATGCAAAATCATGTGCTTCCTGCACACTCGCCGAACTGAGCAATGCAAACCCGGTTGTTCTTGCGGCCATGACGTCCTGGTGATCACCAAAAATGGACAAGCCTTGTGCGGCAAGAGAACGGGCTGCCACATGAAACACAGCAGCAGTTAACTCTCCTGCAATTTTGTACATGTTAGGCAGCATAAGCATCAAGCCCTGTGATGCTGTAAACGTTGTGGTTAAGGCACCTGTCTGCAAGGCCCCGTGCACCGTACCGGCAGCACCACCTTCACTTTGCATTTCCACAACATCAGGTATAGTACCCCATATGTTTTTTATTCCTTTAGAGGCCCATTCATCGGCCAGTTCTGCCATATTAGATGAAGGGGTGATGGGATAGATAGCACATACTTCATTGATCCGGTACGCT
This sequence comes from Chitinophaga pinensis, assembly GCA_943368955.1. Lineage (GTDB taxonomy): Bacteria > Bacteroidota > Bacteroidia > Chitinophagales > Chitinophagaceae > Lacibacter > Lacibacter pinensis_A. The sequence goes on along the minus strand of CALRLY020000001.1, from coordinate 447,472 downwards.
ACGTAAGCCGCTGCTTCATTACCATCAATCGTTGCAATTAATTTCTTATTTGACATCAGTAGTTGTATTAACAGGTTCTGGAATCATTTCTATTGCATGACAGGGACATTGTTCATAACAAACACCACAGCCGGTGCAGGCATCATAATTAAATTTATACCGGTTGCCTTTACCTAATTTGATTACGGCTTCTTCCGGACAAGCACCAAAACAGCCATCACATTCAAAACAGTTCCCGCAACTCAAACATCGTTGCGCTTCAAACCTTGCTTCTTCTTCTGTAAAACCGGCAATCACTTCATCAAAACTTTTGATAGCAATGGAAGGAGCCAGTTTATCCTGTTCTTTTTGAGGCGCTTCGGTTTTATACCACATGTTTAACTTGCGATAACCAGCGGTGGGATGTTTGTCCGGGCGCTGATACGGCTCATTCAGCAAATACCCATTTATATATTTCGCTGCTTTTTTTCCGTGACCGATAGCAATGGTCGAACTCCTGTTTTCTCCGGGAAGCATATCACCTCCGGCAAACACACCTTCAAAACCAGTCATCCGTGAGGCATCAATGACTACTGTACCGTCTTCATTAATTTTAATATTGCTCAAAGAGCGAAGAAATGCGGAATCACTTTCCTGACGGTTGGCATTGATGAATATGTCGGCATCTACTGTTTCGAGTTCGCCGGTGCCAACGGCTTTTCCCTTTTCAACTTTTGTAATTTCAAACGTTACTTTTTTATTGGCAATACCTTGAATACTTCTGAACATTTTTACATCAACGCCTTCGGCCATTGCATCCCCTGTTTCATAATCATACGCCGGCATCATTTTCTGATCTCCATAGAAATAAACAGAAACTTCCGAACCAAAGCGTTTCAGAATACGTGACAGGTACATAGCCAGTTTACCACCGCCGTATACCACCACTTTTTTATGCGAATAAGGAGAAGGATTGTTTTTGATATCGTTGAAAAACGAAAAAGCATCCGTTACAACTACAGATCCATCCTGCTGAAAGTCTTCCTTGCGTATCAGTTGAGCACCGATGGAAAGATATACGGCGTCAAATGTTCCGGCTTCTTTTTCACGAAGCACATCCTCAACCTTATAATTCAACCGGATTTTTACACCCATTTTTGCAATACGGTCAATTTCAGCATCGAGTATTTCTTTTGGAAGACGATAATCAGGAACACCGGTCCATAGCAAACCGCCGGCATGACTGCCGGCTTCATACACTTCAACAGTATGCCCCATTCGGGTAAGATGGTAAGCAGCCGATAAACCACCGGGTCCTGCACCCACTACTAAAATGCGCTTTCCGGTAGGTTGAGCACTGTAACGTACTTCCCAATTCCGTTTAATTGCCTCATCGCCAATATAACGTTCAACAGCATGTATGTTGACCGTTTCGTCAATATGATTTCTGTTACAACCCGTTTCACAGGGTTTTACACAAACCCGGCCCATGATAGCAGGAAACGGCGAATCCTGCATGATCGTTTGAAATGCTTCAAAATAATCTCCGCTCTGTGCATGCGCCATCCAGGCCTGGATGTTTTCCCCGGCCGGGCAAGCACTGTTACAAGGCGGCATAAAATCAACATAAAGCGGTCTGCGCACCCGCAAAGGGCCCGTTCCTTCTGCATGGGTCAGCAGGTCAATCGGTTTGGTAATATCTGTTTGAGCCATAAAAATATATTTCAACAATAATTAGATACGTATGTGGCAATACCGGTAAAAGCCTGCCGAATATAACCCTGATTCCAATCCTCAGGTGTGACCTTTTTCAGCAATAATTCTGACTTTACTCATTCAAGAAACAATCAGAATAACTTCCACAATAAAAAAGCGGCACAAAAGCCGCAATTTTATTTTAATTCATTCCATTTAACCTTCAACATAATCCACTTCTTCAAGTGCATCTGCTGCCGCATCAAACAATGCCTCTATTTGTGTAGCATCCTGCCTGCTTTCAGAAACCAATATGTTTTTTAATCCAGCCTTTGCTTTTTCTTTTGGCAACAGTTGAGCCAGCGATAAAATGCATGCCTGTATAACAACCGAAGCACCGTTGGCAACACCAGTACCAGAAGCAACCGCATCGGCATCAATTACATAAAATCTCAATTTTTTTTCTGAAATCACCAAGCGTATTTCTTCTGGTAAAGAATCCCAAACTTGATTGCTGCCAGCCGGAGTGTTTAACAGGAATGTTGCTCCATTGGCAACATCTTTCAAAACATTGTAATGACTGAGAGCACTCACATGATCACAAGCGACAAAGTTGGCAGACTGAATCTGGTAACCCGATTTTATGGGAGAATCATCAACCCGCATATGCGTTACTGTGAAAACATCTGCGTCCTTTTTATCTTTTACATCAAAGCTCTGAATGTATTTTCCTCCGATACCGCCAATGAGCCGAACTACCGGAAGGATGCTGGCTGCAGCTTCTTTTCCTGCTGTATAAAACAATCCACTGAAAGGATGAATTTCTTCCAAATTAAAAAACGGATCATAATTCAAACTGATACCGGAATCACCAATACCAATTGTGAAATGTGTTTTAGGTTTTTCCTTTTTCATTTCCTTAAAGACCGCTTTGGCCATGGATGGAGTAAATTCACGAGATGACAAACCATAACGGATACCCATTACATGAGCATGATGATTCTCCTGAGCTTCATTCAACGCATTTACTACATTCATATACAAAGGTTCGCCTATGCCACTGGGTTCTTTGCTGCGGTCGAGCACTCCGATTGTTACAACAGACTTAGGAATTACTTTCATTAATGCTTCCACATCCAATGGGCGGAACAGGCGAACCACCACCATACCAACATGGCGACCCAGTTGGTTTAAATAATCAACAGTTTCTTTAACAGCGCCGGCTGCCGAACCCATAACAACAATAATCCTGTCGGGATGATTGTGCCCGTAATACTCATAAATATTATACCTTCTGCCTGTAAGCTGATAAAACTGATCCATACTCTCCTGAACCAGTTTATGAACAACATTGTAATATTTGCTTGCTGCTTCACGGCTTTGTGCTGTATCCATCTGAATGGCACTGGCAGCGTGGTTCATAGCCCTTCCTCTGAATGCATGTAACGCTTCCATATCCATCATTTGTTCAAGCACATCATCAGGTATTTTTTTTACGTTGGAACATTCAAGCCCTGTACGGAAACCATCATAAATGTTCATGAACGGAATTCTTGATTTTACTGTGGATGCATGCGCAATCAATCCCAGATCCATTACTTCCTGGGCTGTATTTCCAAACAGCATGGCAAAACCTGTGGACCGTACCGCCATAACATCGCTGTGATCACCCAAAACTGTTAATTCCTGCATAACATTGCTTTGGCAGGAAACATGAAATACGGCAGGAGTAAGCTCACCTGCAATTTTATACATCGCCGGAATCATTGGCAGCAAGCCCTGGGATTCCGTAAAAGCAGAAGCGATTGCACCTTCCTGAATTGCATTACGAACTGTATCAGCCGTTTCTCCTTCAGTTTCAACCTCTGTAATCCTGGGAATACCGCCATACACATTTTTTATTCCCGATGAACTCCATTCACTTGCTAATTCACGTAAAACTGAAGAAGGAGCCACAGGGTTGATGGCGCACATTTCAGAACACTTATATGCAATGAAAGCAGCAGCTTCATTGCCATCCATTATTTGATAACTGATTTTTGACTGGCTGTGGTCAACGATTGACCCACCTGTTGGCAATTCGGCGGCTTTAGCTGTAGTAGACATAAATAAAACTATTTTTAAACTTTAAGGCGCTAAATTATTTGCCCCTCCTTCCGCAGGAAATGATCAGAATCAGCCGGCCTGCTAATCTCCATAAGATGCAAATCTGTATTTCCTGTTGAAATCAGCCGGAAAAGTGACCAGAATCACTTATTGAAGTACTTTTAACAGCGTTCTTGCATACACGGTTATGAGCAGATCCATCATTGATGTAAGAAATTCACTGTTATTCTTACTTTCCCTTTTTTCAGGTATTTCTTTATCATTTTCACAAAATGTGCCAGTCTTTCACACTGGCGAAATGAAGCAATTACACCAAAAGGGATTTGCTGTGGCTACTGTAAATCTTGATACATTACAAAAAGATCATTTGTACGCATTGGGGCCGGCAGCCCATTTACAAGGCGAAGTATTTGCCTGGGACGGTAAGGTCTTTGTTGCCAGCTTAAGCAAGGAGCAAAAACGTCCGTTTGTTTCAAAAAATCCGGAAGCCGTATCCGCCATCTTTCTGGTATATACTTACGTAAGCAAATGGGATACAATAAAGTTGCATCTCAAAACAATGAACCTGAGCGAACTGGAAAGAGAAATCGAACTCAATGCCCATGTACAAGGATTAGATACTAGCAAACCATTTCCGTTTCTCATGCTGGGTGCATTTTCGAAAGCAAAGGGGCATATTGTTTTTGCTGATACGCCCACCAGCCAAATAAAGCCCGGCACCCTGGAACCATACAAACATTATTACGACTTCAGCTCACAAAAAGTACAACTATTGGGATTTTACTCAAACCACCATAAGGGTGTTTTCACACATCATGGGTCAAAGCTTCATATACACTACCGCATGTTTAATAAGTATGAAGCGGGACATTTGGATGAAATCAGTTTTGATGGAAGCAAAACAGTTTTACTGTTGCTGCCTGCTGTCATTCAATAAATCGTAACACACGTAATAACATGAAAGAATTCTGGAACGAACGCTATGCCTCAGATGACTATGCGTATGGAAAAGACCCCAATGAGTTTTTGAAACAACAACTCAAAGGTGAAACACCTGGCAGCATGTTATTACCCTGCGAAGGTGAAGGAAGAAATGCGGTTTATGCCGCAAGACTAGGTTGGCAGGTGACGGCATTTGATCAGAGCGAAAGCGGAAAAAACAAATGCAGCCAACTGGCAGAAGTATGTAATGTGAAAGTAGATTACCATCTGTCCGATGCCGGATATTTTTCCTACGGAGAACATCAATACGACTGCATTGTATTGATTTATGCTCACTTTCCACCGGCCGTGCGGGAGTACGTTCACAAACAATGTGTAAAGGCGTTACGACCCGGCGGTCTTTTGCTGCTGGAAGCGTTTCACCCCAACCAATTGCACTACAAAAGCGGCGGACCCAAAGCACCCGATCTGCTGTACACCAGGGAACAACTGCTGGAAGATTTTCAGCAGTTGCACATACTGCTCGCCGAAGAAAAAGAAATTGAATTAGCGGAAGGTCCGTTTCACCAGGGAAAAGCATTCGTTGTCCGGTTTGCTGCACGAAAGCAGTAATCCATCATCCCATCAACAGGTGCCATACTCCAGCTGCTGCCAATGCACCCAGCAGCGGACCAACCACCGGTACCCAGCTGTAACCCCAGTCGCTGTTTCGTTTACCCGGTATGGGCAACAGAAAATGCATGAGACGTGGACCCAGATCACGGGCAGGGTTAATGGCATAGCCGGTGGGACCACCCAGGCTGAGACCAATACCCAACACCAGTAACGCAACCGGCAAGGCATCCAACGCACCCAGGCTGTTTTGAGGCGCTGCAATAAACAATACACCGAGTAGTAACGTAAACGTTCCAATCATTTCGGTTAAGAGATTGTAGAAACCTTTGCGAATGGCAGGTGCCGTGCAAAAAATCGCCAGCATGGCATCGGGATCGTTGGGCTCATCAAAGTGCTTTTTAAACGTGAGCCACATAAGTGCAGAGCCGGTCATGGCGCCCAGTAATTGCGCTGCTATATAATAAGGTATCTGTGCTGTATCAAATTTTCCCAGCACAGCCAGCGCTACAGTTACAGCGGGATTCAGATGTGCACCACTTGCAGCAGCACTGCTGTAGACGCCCACAAACACACCAATGGCCCATCCGAACGTGATGACAATCCATCCGCCGTTTTGTGCTTTCGATTTCGCCAACAGCACATTGGCCACAACCCCGTTACCCAGTAAAATTAAAAGCATGGTGCCGATGAATTCTGCAACAAAAGGAGACATAGTAGAATGAAGATTGAAGATTTTTGATTGTAGATGTTTGATTGCAGAAGGGCATTCCTTTATCTATACATATCGTCTGCAATTGCTGGGAAAAAGATACGGAGGATTTGGGAAACAAAAAGGCTTGCGCTACATCAATCTTCAGGATGCAATCAGGTATCCCTTTGCTACTTCCTGGAACTGTTTCAGCTGCTGTTGTTTCCAGGCTTCATCTTTGCCCAGTTCCTTCATCATAAGATCAGCGACCAGCGGCGCTGCTTCGATGGCCGCTTTGGCATCAAGAAACAACGCACGGGTACGGCGGGCCAATACATCTTCCACCGTCATGGCCATTTCATTTCCCACCGCCCAAATTACTTCCGCTGTTGTGTATGGCAGTTCCGGGTGCAGCAACTGCGAATAACCCTGGTGTTGCAGATAACGGATGGCGGCAGCATCACTTCCGTAGTAATAAAGCGGATCTTCATAATCCACTTTTTTCATCCAGCCATGCAACTTCATCGTTTCCGTTTGGCAACGGGTATAAGCCAATCCGGCTACATAATGCGCTTTGAGGATCAACTCCTGGGCCATTTTGCGGTAGGTGGTCCATTTACCACCACTGATATTCAGCATACCACCTTTTGATTCCCAGATGGTATGATCACGGGGAAGCACAGCCGTTTTCTTTTGTCCGGGTATTTTCACCAGCGGACGCAACCCGGCAAACACACTCTTCACATCACTGCGTTGCAACCCGGAATGTACATACCGGTTAAAATGGTTGATCACAAATTCTATTTCTTCTTCCAGCGGTATCGGCTCGAGCACCGGATGTTCAATCCCTGTATCAGTAGTACCAATAATCACCCGGCTGTGAAAGGGAACTGCAAAGAGTACCCGCCCATCATCGGTCCTGGGTATAAACAAGGCCTGGTCGCCGGGGAAAAAACGTTTCTCCACTACAATATGAATGCCCTGTGAAGGGGAAACCGTTTTCGATAAACCATCCTCATCCATCTGCAGCACATCATCTACAAATACACCCGTGGCATTGATCACAATCGTTCCTCTTGCTTCGATCACTTCCTCATTCAGGAGATCGTGAATGATTACTCCTTTCACCCGTTCCTGCTCACGAATGAGTGAAGTCACTTTACAGTAATTGAGCACCGTGCCGCCAATATCGGAGGCCGTGAGCGCCAGTGAAACACATAGGCGTGCATCATCAAACTGTCCGTCGTAATAGGATACACCACCGCTCAGCCGCTTTCCATCCAACCCCTGAATATAGGTTTGTGTTTTCTTCACAGAAAGCATTTCAGTAGTACCCAGGCTGAGTTTTGCCGAAAGAAAATTATACAACTTCAAGCCAAGGCCGTAGTACAACTTTTCATACCAGCGGTAGGCAGGCAACACCAGTTTGAGCGGGTGTGCAATATGCGGTGCATTTTTCAGCAACAAGCCACGCTCCCGTAAGGCATCACGCACGAGGCGGATATTGCCCTGCTGCAGATACCGCACCCCTCCGTGAATGAGTTTGGTAGAGCGGCTGGAGGTTCCCTTTCCAAAATCGTGTTGCTCCACCAGTAAGGTTTTATACCCACGGGCTGCAGCATCCACCGCTGCACCCAGCCCGGTGGCACCACCGCCGATGATGATGATGTCCCAATGCTTGGTGGACTTCAGTTGTTGTATGTGTTGTGAGCGGATCAAGAATCAATTGTTGGCCTGCTGCAAAAAGCCGGGACGCAATATTACTTAATGCTGTTGAAGAATAACCGGATTGATTAAAAACTCATCGCCGCCTTCACCGCTTTGGCCCAGCCCTGCATGAGGCCCGACCGGGTTTCATCGTTCATCTGCGGTTCAAACCTTCTTTCAGCCTGCCATTGCTGCTGCAATGCTTCCACACTGCTCCAGTAACCGGTTGCCAGTCCGGCCAGGTAGGCCGCCCCCAGCGCCGTGGTTTCAGTAACGGATGGACGAACCACTGAGGTATTCAGCAGATCACTTTGAAACTGCAACAAACCATTGTTCACTGTTGCACCACCATCCACCCGCAGTTCTTTGATGTGGATACCTGCATCAGCTTCCATGGCTTTCAACACATCGGCTGTTTGATAGGCAATACTGTCGAGGGCAGCACGGGCAATATGAGCGGCTGTGCTTCCCCGTGTTAAGCCCACAATGGTTCCTCTTGCATGTTGGTTCCAGTAAGGCGCCCCCAGTCCGGCAAATGCAGGAACCACATATACACCTTCACTGTCGGGCACCCTGGAGGCCAGTTCCTCCACTTCGGCCGAGTGGCGGATGATGCCCAGTCCATCCCGCAGCCATTGGACCACGGCCCCGGCAATGAACACACTGCCCTCCAGTGCATACTCGGTTTTGCCGTTGATTTTCCACGCAACGGTGGTTAATAAATTGTTGTGCGAGTGAATCAATTGCTCACCGGTATTCATCAGCATAAAGCAACCCGTGCCGTAGGTGTTTTTAACCATGCCGGGCTGCGTGCACAACTGCCCGAACAAAGCACTCTGCTGATCGCCGGCAATACCGGCAATGGGAATATTGGTGGAAGTGAGAATGTTTTGCGTTGTGCCGTACACTTCACTGCTGCTGCGGATTTGCGGCAGCATATTGCCCGGTATATCAAAAATGCGTTCCAGTTCACCATCCCACTGAAGGGTTTCCAGGTTCATGAGCATGGTGCGGCTGGCATTGCTCACATCAGTTGCATGTACCTGTCCTTTGGTCAGGTTCCACAACAGCCAGGTATCAATTGTACCGAAGCAGAGCTCTCCTTTTTCTGCTTTCGCCCGTGCACCGGATACGTTATCTAAAATCCATTTGATTTTGGAAGCACTGAAATACGCATCCACCACCAGCCCCGTTCGCTTCTGAATCAAAATGTGCAGGTGTTTCCGTTTGAGTTCATCACAGTAATCTGCCGTACGGCGGTCCTGCCATACAATGGCGTTGTATACCGGCTTGCCCGTACTTCGCTCCCACACCACCGTTGTTTCCCGCTGATTGGTGATGCCAATGGCATGAATGTTTTCGGCGGTGAGTCCGGCCCTGGTGATGGCCTCAGCCGCCACGCCGAGTTGCGAACTCCAGATTTCTTCAGGATCATGCTCTACCCAGCCCGGCTGTGGAAATAATTGGCGGAACTCCTTTTGTGCAACGGATACAATCAATCCGTTTTGATCAAACACAATTGCCCGGCTGCTGGTAGTGCCCTGGTCTAACGCAAGGATGTATTTCTTCATACGACAGTTTTGAACGGTGTGAACCTGAATATGCTACATTTGAAGTGAAAAAGAACCGTGAGATGCAATTAATTGAAGTTACTGATAAACGTTTAGCCAGAGAATTTTTACTCTTGCCTTTGTCGATTTATAAAAATGATGCCAACTGGATCCGTCCGCTGGATAAAGATATTGACCAGGTGTTTGACAAAGAAAAGAATAAAGCGTTCCGCCATGGAGAAGTTATCCGCTGGATTCTGCGGGATGAAAACGGACAAACCATTGGCCGTGTGGCTGCATTCGTAAACAAACGTTACAAAACCAAAGGTGATGAAGTGCCCGTGGGTGGTATGGGATTTTTTGAATGCATCAACAACCAACATGCTGCCAACCTTTTATTTGATGCCTGTAAAAACTGGCTGCAAAGCAAAGGCATGGGTGCCATGGATGGTCCTATCAATTTTGGTGAACGTGACCGCTGGTGGGGCTTGCAGGTAGATGGATTCCAGGAACCGCTGTACTGTATGAATTACAATCCAACGTATTACCAGCAGCTGTTTGAAACTTATGGTTTTAAAAACTTCTTTAATCAATTCTGCTACTCACTCAAAGTGAAAGACCGGCTGCAGGAAAAATTTTATATCCGTCATGCCGAAGTGTCGAAAGATCCGAATTACAAAGCAGTGCATATTAAAGCCAATAATCTCGAAAAATTTGCACGTGATTTCACCACCGTTTACAATAAAGCATGGGCCGGGCACGGCGGACTGAAGCTGATGGAAGAACGGACGGTTCTGAAAATGTTTCAATCCATGAAACCGGTGATGGACGAACGGATCAGCTGGCTTACCTATTACAAAGACGAGCCCATTGCGGTATGGCTGAACATTGTAGATTTAAACCAGTGGTTCAAGCACCTCAACGGAAGGTTCGATTGGTTTGGCAAACTCAAATTTCTGTGGATCAAGCTCACCAAAAAGAATAAAAAATTCAACGGTATCATCTTTGGCATTGTGCCCGAGCACCAGGGAAAAGGAGTAGACAGCTTCATGATCATGGAAGCGGCCAAAATCATCCAGAACCAATTACTGTATGAAGATTATGAACTGCAGTGGATAGGCGAATTTAACCCGAAGATGATCAACATTGCCATGAGCCTGGGCACCAATGTAAGCCGCCGACTCATCACCTACCGCTACAACTTTGATCCCAACCTGGAGTTCAAAAAGCACCCGGTGTTATCGTAAAGACCTGTCAAGTTTGCAAGACGGGCCTGCTGTGCTACAAACCTTATGGGTGCGGATGCCGCAAACCTGTTGATTTGCTTGACTTAATTTCCATAAATTGCACCCGCAGTTATGGATAAATTCATTGTATCGGCACGGAAGTACAGACCCCAAACCTTTGATACGGTTGTGGGACAAAGCCACATTACCACCACCTTAAAAAATGCCATCAGTCATAACCAGTTGGCGCATGCATTTTTATTCTGTGGTCCACGTGGCGTGGGTAAAACCACCTGTGCACGTATCCTGGCCAAAACCATTAATTGCGAAAACATACAGCCAAATGGGGAAGCCTGTGATCAATGTGTGAGTTGCAAAACCTTCAACGAAGGAACTTCGCTCAACATTCATGAATTGGATGCGGCCAGTAATAACTCCGTAGATGATATCCGTTCGCTCATAGAACAGGTACGCTTTGCGCCGCAGATGGGCAAGTACAAAGTATACATCATTGACGAGGTGCACATGCTCAGCTCCAGCGCCTTCAACGCCTTTCTGAAAACACTGGAAGAACCACCCTCCTATGCGATCTTCATTCTTGCCACTACGGAAAAGCACAAAATCCTGCCCACCATCTTAAGCCGGTGCCAGATTTTTGATTTCAAACGCATTACCCTCAATGATACCGTGGATCACCTGCAGGAAATTGTAGACAAAGAAGAAATCAAAGCAGAAAGAGCAGCCCTGCAGGTTATTGCCCAGAAAAGCGAAGGCTGTATGCGGGATGCATTGAGTATTCTTGATAAAATTGTAAGTTTCACCAATGGTGCTGTTACCTACCAGAACACACTCGAGCACCTGAATATACTGGATGCCGATTATTTCTTCAAACTGCTCGATGCCATGCAGCAGCAAGACCTGGCAACAGCCATGCTGCTGTTTGACGATATCAACCGCAAAGGATTTGAAGGTGATATGGTCCTGAATGCAATGGCCGAATTTTTCCGCAACCTGCTTGTTTCAAAAGATGAAAAAGTGGCCGGCTTACTGGAAGCCGTGGAAAGCTTCCAACAAAAATACCGGGCTGCAGCAAAAACTACTTCGTCGTCCTGGATCATCAGTGCCCTGAATGTGCTGAATGAGGCAGAAATCAACTTCAAACAGGCACGCAATAAACGGCTGCATGTGGAGCTCACAATCATCAAACTCACGTATCTGCAGCAGGCACTGGACCTGGCCACCGGTAAAAAAAAACTGAATGAAAAAGCGAAAGCGGTTTCTTTCCGGGCCATTCAACCCATCCTGGCCGATCAGCCATCAATAACAGAGAGCAAAACTCCGGCAAAACTGGTGATTGAAGCACCATCAGCCCCCGTTCAACCTGCACCAGCAGTACAGCCTCCAGCACCTGCCCCCGTTACCCCCGCTGCAATCACCCCGGCTCCAAAAGCCAGCGTACCGTTGAGCAAACTGTCTAAACTCAGGGAACAATTTGCAACTGCCCCCCAGCAAGAGCTGCCTGCCCTGGAACTGACAGCAGAACAACTTTCCATTGCGTGGCGGGAGTATATTCTCAAACTCAAAACCGCTCAGAAACATTCACTGGTTACCAACTTTGAAATGATGGAATGCAGTGTAAAAACTGCCGACCTGGTGAATGTGCGGTGCTTCGGTGAACTCCAATTGGGCTTTCTCAAACAGGAACGTACGCACCTGCTGGATCATTTGCAGCAGTTTTTCCGCAACCCGGTCCTCAATATTCACCCGGAGCTCATTGAACAACCAATTGAGCAGATGGTGGGCCCCCGACCCCTTTCCACCAAAGAACAATACCTGAAACTGGTGGAAAAATACCCGCTGGTGAAGGAGTTGAAGGATAGATTGGGGTTGGAATTGGACTATTAAGCTAAAAGGTAAAAGGTTTAGGGCGTAGGGTGAAGGGAAAACAGCTTCATTGCGAATCACTCCTTTTAATAATTACATATTTATCGTTTAGTTTAAACAATTTTCCCTTTGTCCTTTGTCTTACTCCATAAACCCTAAAACTTCTACCCTAAACCTTCTGCCTCAAACCCTTATCCTTTCGCCCTTTTTCCCTAATTTCACGCCCTCAAATACGACCAAAAAACCAATCAGATTATGGCTGAAGTAATTCGCATGCCGCTGTTGAGCGATACTATGACCGAAGGAAAGATTGTGGCCTGGAATAAAAAAGTGGGCGACAAAGTAAAAAGCGACGATGTACTGGCCGATGTGGAGACCGACAAAGCCACCATGGAAGTGGTGGGTTATGCCGATGGTGTACTCCTGTATGTGGGCGTACCCGAAGGAAAGGCAGCAAAAGTCAATGAAATCATTGCCATCGTAGGAAAAGAAGGTGAAGAATACAAACACCTGCTGGACGCCCCGGCTGCTGTAACCACTGCTGCCCCACAACCAGCAACCAGCAACGAGCAACCTGTAACCTCTTCTTCAGGCGTTGATGCCGAAGCACTGGGCAAACAACTGGGTGTAACCATCATCCGCATGCCGCTGTTGAGCGATACCATGACCGAAGGAAAAATTGTGGCCTGGAATAAAAAAGTGGGCGATACGGTAAAGGCCGATGAAAGCCTGGCCGATGTGGAAACCGATAAGGCAACCATGGAGGTGATTCCCTATGTGGATGGCTCATTGCTGTACACAGGCATCGAAGCAGGTAATGCCGCTAAAGTGAATGAAGTAATTGCGATTATTGGAAAAGCCGGAACTGATGTGAGCGGATTGTTGAATGCATTGAAAAATCCTGTTGCAGGTTCCCAGTTGCAGGTTGCAAGTACAGCAACTGATGCAACTTCTTCACCAACAGCAACAGTTGTATCAACTCCAACAAGCACTTCATCAGAAAACGGAAGAATCAAAGCTTCTCCTCTCGCCAAAAAAATTGCGGCTGAAAAAGGAATTGATTTACATGCCGTACAAGGCAGCGGAGATGGTGGACGCATCATCAAAGCCGATGTTGACAACTTTACACCTGCTGCAGCTGCAGCCGTTGCTGCTGCACCCGCCGCCAGCGCTCCTGTGGTACCGGCCTTTAATCCCGGTGCCGGTGAAGGTTTTGTGGATACGCCCAACACCAGCATGCGCAAAACCATTGCACGCCGCCTGAGCGATAGCCTGTACACGGCACCTCACTTCTTCCTCACCATGGAAATCAACATGGACAATGCCATGGCTGCCCGCACGCAGCTGAACGAAGTGAGCCCGGTGAAAATCAGCTTCCAGGATATGACCATCAAGGCCGCTGCCATGGCACTTCGCAAACACCCAGCCGTTAACAGCAGCTGGATGGGCGATTTCATCCGCACCTACCAGCACATTCATATCGGCAGTGCCATTGCGTTGCCCGATGGATTGATTGTGCCGGTGATCCGCTTTGCCGATCAGAAGAGCCTCAGCCAGATTGCCGCTGATGCAAAAGAACTGTACGACAAAGCCCGTAACAAAAAAATTCAACCCAGCGAATTCAGCGGTAATACGTTTACCATTTCCAACCTGGGTATGATGGATATTGATGAATTCACTGCTATCATCAACCCGCCCGACAGCTGCATCCTGGCTGTAGGACGCATTAAAGAAGTGGTGGTGAAAAAAGCCGATGGCAGCTTTGGTACTACCAACGTTATGAAAGTAACCCTCAGCTGCGATCACCGCAGTGTGGATGGTGCTGTGGGAGCTTCCTTCCTCCAGACCTTCAAGAAGTACCTGGAAAATCCGGTGACCATGCTGGCGTAAAAAAGGTTGAAAAAGGTTCAAAAAGTTGAAATCCCGCTGAATGGCGGGATTTTTTTTGATACCGGCACAAGTACTCGTGGCATCTTCGTTGCGTCGCAATACGTTCATCGTCTGGTGCAATGTGGAACAATGGGATCAGCGGGTTGAATGTGAGATCAATTCTTACTACCTTACTGCAAACCTTTTACCATGCAACTGGGCAACGCACTCAACTGGTTTGAAATTCCGGTGCTGAATTTCGACCGGGCCAAACAATTTTACGAAGCCATCTTTGACTATCAAATGCCAGAAAACCAGATGGGTCCGGCCCGTATGGGATTCTTTCTGTATGATTTTCAGAATGGAAAAGTGGGCGGTGCCATCGTTCACAATCCCGATTTCTATACACCCTCCGGCAATGGATCACTCATCTACCTCAACTGTCAGCCCGATCTGCAGGTGGTGCTCAACCGGGTGGAAGCAGCAGGTGGAACCATTCTTCAACAAAAAACCGAGATTGGTCAAAACCTCGGCTTCCAGGCCCTGATCAAAGATTGTGAAGGCAACCGGGTGGCACTGCATTCAATGGGTTAACTTGCACTATGATTCAAAAAAGCACCGTACAGTTATTGCGGTTCCACTTTTCGTTGTTTCTGATGCCAGTATATTTATTTGCCTTAACACAACTGGTACATATCAACTGGACAAGCGCTACACTGGTATTTGTGATTTTGCACCTGTTGGTTTATCCTGCCAGCAACGGCTACAACAGTTATATGGACCGGGATGAAACCCCTATCGGCGGTTTAAAAAAACCCATGCAACCTACCCGTCAATTATTTTATACCACAGTGGCAATGGATGTTGCAGCGGTAACCGCTTCACTTTTCATCAGTTGGTATTTTGCAGCAGGTATTTTGTTGTACATCCTGGCATCAAGAGCCTACAGTTACAGAGGGATTCGTTTGAAACAGTATCCGTTGATCGGTTATCTTACGGTCATAATTTTCCAGGGGGCTCTCACCTTTTGGCTGGTGTATCATGGCAGCAGTGAAGCCTTGTACACGCATGTTCCTTTGAGCGCCATGCTGGCTGCCTCACTACTCATTGGTGGTTTTTACCCCCTCACACAAATCTACCAGCACCAGGCCGATAAAGCCGATGGTGTACACACCCTCAGTTACAAGCTGGGCTACAAAGGCACTTTCCGTTTTTGTGCGCTGGTATACAGCATGGCCATGCTCTTCCTGGGATACACGTTTTTTACATCGCTCCTGTTTGTACAATTTTTTGTGTTGCTGCTCTTTTTCCTCCCCGTTCTGGTTTACTTTTTGTGGTGGGCCACCAGGGTCTGGAACAATGTGGCAGCTGCAGATTTTCAACATACCATGCGTATGAATATCATAGCCAGCACCTGCACCAACCTGGGATTTATCACCGCCTTAATTCTGAATCACCTTGAGTAAAATTATTGCACTGGGAACTGCTGTTCCCGCACACAAACACAATCAAAAAGATATCCTGCAGTTTATGCAGCAGGTGTATAAATTGGATGCAGTGGAAAACCGGAAGCTGAAGTTCCTCTACAACCTGAGTGGTATTGATACACGCTATTCCGCCGTACCCGATTACAGTCACAACATGACCGAGTGGAAATTTTATCCGCACAACGAAAAGCTGGATCCTATCCCTTCGCTGGAACTCCGCATGCAATGGTACCAGCGTTATGCAGCGCCGCTTTCAGTGGATGCGATCCGTAATTGTGCTGAGGGTGTGATCCATACAACTGAAATCACACACCTGATTACCGTGAGTTGCACCGGCATGAGTGCACCGGGGCTGGACCTGCAGGTGATGGAGCTGCTGGATTTACCCAAGCAAACGTACCGTACTTCGCTCAACTTCATGGGCTGCTATGCGGCGATTCATGCACTGAAACTGGCCGATGCAATTTGCAAAACCGATACTGCCGCACGGGTGATGATCGTTTGTACCGAACTGTGCACCCTGCATTTTCAAAAAGAAGCTACGCCCGATAATATTGCTTCCACACTTTTGTTTGCCGATGGAAGTGCAGCCGCCCTGGTAACGCATGATTCCTTTCAACGGAGTGGCTTGCTGCTGAACGGATTTTACAGCGAAGTGGTACCCAAAGGCAAACGGGATATGGCCTGGGAGCTTTCCTCCACCGGTTTCCTCATGACGCTCAGCGGTTACATTCCCGAACTGATTGAAGAAGATTTTGAACCGCTTGTTCAGCGAGCTTTGCAACAAACCGGTATCGGCAAAGAAGCCATCCGGCAATGGTGCATTCATCCCGGCGGCAGACGGATTGTGGATGCTATTCAAAAAAGTCTGCAACTCACAGCAGAGGATTTGCAGGCCAGCTACCAGGTGTTACGGGAGTACGGCAATATGTCATCGCCAACAATCTTGTTTGTACTGAAGGAACTGATGCAGCAGCAGGCAGCAGGATCTGTTTTTGCAGCCGCATTTGGTCCCGGCTTAACCATGGAAACATTCACCGCCACGTATGAGTAAGTTTTCACAACGGTCTGACCAAAAAGAATTGTTAGACGGAGACGATCTTCCGTTGGAAGCCATCCGCCGGAACATGCAGGAGCTGGACTTCATCAACACCTGGCTGGGTGGTCACCGCATTACCCTGGCCGGCATCCGTTCGTTCCTGCCGGCTGCTGCACCAAAGGCATTCCCATTGCACATCTGTGAAATCGGTTGTGGTGGTGGTGATAACCTGCGGGTGGTGAAACAGTACCTGGATCAAAAAAAAATCCCCGCCGTTTACACCGGCATTGATCTCAACCCGCATTGCATTACTTATGCCGGTAGCCGGAAAGAAAACCACGGAATCACATTCGTTTGCTCCGATTATAAAAAAGCATCTTTTGCTTCAAAGCCGCACATTCTGTTCTCCTCTTTGTTTTGTCACCATTTTACCAACGAAGAGTTATTGCAGCAGTTACAATGGATGAAGGAAGAGTCAACGCTTGGTTTTTTTGTAAATGATTTACACCGGCATCCGCTGGCTTATTATTCCATACAATGGCTGACACGATGCTTTTCCAAATCGTACCTGGTAAAACACGATGCACCGTTAAGTGTGCTGCGGGGATTTCAGAAAGACGAATTCATTTCCCTGCAGCAAGCTGCTGTACCGGGCAATGCTATTTTACAATGGAAATGGGCCTTTCGCTGGCTGCTTGTTTACAAACATGAACCACACACAATTTGATATTGCCATTATTGGGGGCGGACTAGCCGGCCTGGCACTGTCTATCCAGGCAGCCCGTAGCGGTTATAAAACTGTTTTGCTGGAAAAAGAGCAATATCCATTTCACCGGGTATGTGGCGAGTATATCAGTTTGGAAAGCTGGGGTTTTCTGGAACAGCTGGGACTGCCGGTTTCCGCTATGCAACTACCCCTCATCAAAAGGCTGCAGGTGACAGCACCGAACGGAAAACTGTTTCAAACCGCATTGCCCCTGGGTGGCTTTGGCATAAGCCGGTTTAAACTGGACTATGAACTCGCCCAATTAGCAAAAGCAGCAGGAGTGGTATTGCTGGAACAGGAAAAAGTAACGAATGTGGAATTGCAGGATGATGTGTTTCACATTCAATCTAACGGAACAAGCCTCACCAGCAAACTTGCGGCAGGTAGCTTTGGCAAACGCAGCAACCTGGATATAAAGTGGGACCGTTCTTTTGTATCGAAAAAACCTTCCAAACTGAATCACTATATCGGGGTAAAGTATCACATTCAAACAAATCATCCTGCCGATGTGATTGCCTTGCACAATTTTGAAAACGGCTATTGTGGCATTTCAAAAATCGAAGACAACCGGTATTGTCTCTGTTACTTAACCACCGCCGCAAACCTGGGCAGGCACCACAACAGCATTGAACAAATGCAACAGGAAGTCTTATTCCGCAACCCGTACCTGGCGCAGCTGTTTACCACCGCCACATTTTTATACAGCAGCCCGGTTACCATTTCGCAAATCAGCTTTCAAAATAAAACACAGGTGGAACAACACGTATTGCTGCTGGGCGATGCAGCAGGGATGATTACTCCTCTGTGCGGCAATGGCATGAGCATGGCGCTGCACAGCAGTAAACTTGCGTTCAGTTGTATGGACTCGTTCCTGCAACGGCAATACACCCGTACACAAATGGAGCTACAGTATCAACAGCTTTGGCATGGGCAGTTTGCGGCACGTTTGCGGACCGGAAGAATCATTCAGCAATTTTTTGGTAAGCCGGCTGTAACCAATCTCTTTGTACAAGCGTTTCGAACAGTTCCATTTCTGGCAAAACCGTTGATACAGCTTACTCATGGAAGGCCCTTTTAAGCTGGTTAGGTTTAGTGGTACATGAAACACAGTAGTTGTCCAGGTTAAAAGAAGAACCCTGAAACGGTAAAATAAATTTTCAATATTTTTTGAAAATACGAAATATGTCTGTATTTTAGGCCTGTGAAGTTATCAGAAGCCAAACAGCAATTCATCAGTACATGGGGCGCCATGGGTACTCATTGGGGCATCAACCGCACCATGGCCCAGGTGCATGCGTTGCTGATGATCAGTCCAAACCCACTTACACAAGACGATGTGATGGCACAACTGAATATCAGTCGGGGGAACGTAAACATGAACATCCGTGACCTGATTGATTGGGGATTAGTCGACCGGGTGCTTATTCCCGGAGAACGGAAAGAGTACTTTGTGGCGGAAAAGGATATTTACAAAGTAGCCACTCAAATCATTAAAGAGAGAAAGAAAAGGGAATTGGATCCCATGATGAAACTCATGGATCAGCTTAGCAAAGTAGAGGGAGATAAAAAGGATAAAGAAGTAAAAACCTTTGTTGAAACGGTACATGGTATCAAAAAATTTGGAGCACACGCCAACGACATGCTGGATCTTTTGGTAAAGAGCGATGAAAACTGGTTCCTGAGTACAGCCTTGAAGTTGTTCAAATAAGGAATTCATACATGAAATGTAGCCGGATAGCATCCGGTTTTTTAAAACAAAATACTTTCATTATTTTCTGAAAGTTTAAAATATATAAAATGAATCAATACAAGACTGTTGAACTGTTTCTGAATGCTGCCTGCATCACATGCATTCTTCTTTGTTTTGTGATCACACAGAGTTTTGAATGGCTGCTTGTAAGTTATTTCATAATAGGAGCAATGCAGCTGTTCAGTATCTTCTTTCACCTGGCAATGGGTTGGTTTACAAGGTATACCTGGCGTTGGGTTTATTTGGTACTGCTGCTCACGTTACTGGTATTCCTGACGATCACGCCCCTGTTCATACTTTGGGGACTGTTGTATGCTGCTCCCCTGTTTGCGTTGCTTTATACTTATATCTGCTACCGGGAATGGAAGATTTTGCAATTCAAAAAGCTTATTCACCTTAAATAAAGGATTATG
Organism: Chitinophaga pinensis; assembly: GCA_943368955.1. Taxonomy (GTDB): domain Bacteria; phylum Bacteroidota; class Bacteroidia; order Chitinophagales; family Chitinophagaceae; genus Lacibacter; species Lacibacter pinensis_A. The sequence goes on along the minus strand of CALRLY020000001.1, from coordinate 427,756 downwards.
AAGTACGAAGTCCCTTACTGGTTAATCCTCATCGGAGGAATGGGCCAGATTTTTACAGCCCTTGTTTATCCATACATCCGCCACCGTGTGTTTGACTGGTATAACGATATCAAACAACTCAAACCCTTAAACCAGGAAATTGCAAAAACCTACGGCCGATACATTCAGGGATTGAATTTTTCCTTTGGTCTCATTTCAATCCTGCTGGTACAGGATCTGCAAAACGGCACCCGCCTTGCCGTGGCAATCAGCGGCTTAATTGCTGCCTACTGGACCGGGAAACTCATTACACAGTTTGCTTATTACCCGATGTATGACATACCCCGAAAACCAATTTTTAAAATAGGCGAGGTTGCTATGAATGGGTTGTTTTCACTCTTTACGTTGGTGTATCTCTGGCTGTTTCTCAGCAATTTGATGCAATGCTGCAGTAATTAACAAAACCGGGAATAAGTATCTTTATTCTATGAAATGCCCATAAGCAATATAACTTACCAATTGCAATGATTATTGGGGCATACTATCCCGAAAAATTCGGGACAGGTAGTGGCAAAAGCAGAAAACAACAAGTAAACACATGAAAAAAACATTGGTACTCGGTGCTTCCGATAATACATACCGCTACAGTTATATTGCCATCCTGCGACTGCGTGGCGCCGGTCATGATGTTATCGGTATTGGCAAACGTCATGGATTTGCTTCCGATGTGGAAATCGAAACAAAACAGGTTCCTATAGAAGACCTTGATACAATTACACTCTACCTGAATCCCTATCATCAACGGACCTACTACGACTACATTCTTTCCCTGAAACCCCGGCGTATTATTTTCAATCCCGGCACAGAAAACGATGAACTCTATCAACTGGCACTGGAACATGATATTCTGCCCGTTGAAGCCTGCACACTGGTACTGCTGAGTACCGGTCAGTATTAAACCCACCCACCGCTTTTCCACAACTGTTAACAAACAGTTCATGCAACAGGTTATCGGTTCTCCAAAGGAATTTTGTACATTCAGCAAACCCAATTTTTATGCGCTGGAGACGATTCAACGGAGAACACATACATCTCCCCATCAAAGAAGAAGTTCAGGCAGCTATTGAACGGGAAACCCGTCTGGGTTGCCGGCTAAAAGTATGCATTGGCACCGACAGCCAGGTGAAAGGACATGAAACAGAATTTGCAACCGTAATTGTCTTTCTGCGGGAAGGCAGCGGCGGATTTATGTTCATTCACAACGAAAAAACAAGGCAGCAGTATTCCATCAAAGAACGGATGCTGGTGGAAGTGGCCAAAAGCATTGAAATTGCTTATGAACTCTGCGATCTGTTTACAAAATTTGATGTAGACATGGAAGTGCATGCTGACATTAACACCAATCCGCACTTCAAAAGCAATGAAGCCTTACGGGAAGCGATGGGCTACATTCTGGGAATGGGCTTTGCCTTTAAAGCCAAGCCGGAAGCGTTTGCCAGCAGCAGCTGCGCCAACAAAATTGTAAACTGATCCTGCAGTTAACTGTTTCATCTCAACTGTGCGAACCACGTTTCAGGAATCTATCTCCGCTATATTACCGGATTTTTAAAAGTGCAGCTGCCACAACCGCAGCTGTTTCAGTACGCAACCGGGTTTCTCCTAACATCACAGGTTGATACCCGGCAGCAACAGCGCCTTCAATTTCCTCCGGCGTAAAATCACCTTCCGGCCCAATGAGAATGATGCGGGTTGAATAGTATTCTGTATGAAAACCGGAAAATGGTTTTTTGTCTGTTTCCTCACAATGAGCAATCAATTGTAATGCATTTTCAAATTTCCTCTTTTGCAGGCTTTTAAAGTTCACCGGCTCCTGCAATACCGGTAACCAGGTTTGCTGGCTTTGCAACATGGCACTTACCAAAATCCCTCTCATGCGATCGTAACGGAAATGTTGCCGTTCGGTACGCTCACAAATCAATGGAATCACTTCGGTCACTCCCAACTCGGTCGCCTTTTCGAGAAACCACTCAAACCGGCTGGCATTTTTTACCAGTGAAACAGCCACAATCACCTTGGTTGCTGCGGGTTGTTGATAAACAGCTGAAAGTACTTTTACCAGGCAGTTCTTTTTATGCGCAGCTACAATCACAGCCCGTACTAAAGAACCCTTGCCATCTGTCAGGTTCAAGGCATCTCCTTCCCGCATACGCAGCACCTGTACTATATGCTTGCTGGTATCTTCCTGCAATTCTATTTCAGGGCTTGCAGCATCCAACTGATCAATATAAAAAAATGGTAACGCCATACTACATCACATTCAAATTCAGATTCTAAGGGGTATGAAACACCGCTATGACCACACCGTCTGCCGATGGTCTTCTCGGCAGCACCATGGAGCGTCCGTTGTAGAAGACACGCATGGTTCCTTTTGCATCGGCCGGTATGTGTATATCAGCACTTCCGAGAAAGGGAAAACTGCCAAAACTTTTCAACGGTTTCCCCGTGGTGGTCTGATCGCCATCATCAAATACAAATGCAGCAATCATCGTTTTACCTGCTGTTGCCAATTGCGGAGTTGACAAAACCAGCGAGTCAATGGCCAATGTATCCCGTCCGGCAATAACAGCCTGGTTGCTGCTGAAGATCACACAAGCTGTTTGCGTATTATTCCGGGGAACCTGATTCAGAATTCCCGCAACCATTCCTGTTGTAGGGAATGTACGCAGATACACAGTGGTATTGGTTGCTGAAAATGGTTCAAAAAAATAGTAGATTTTTCTTCCTCCCATTGCTTTCACTTCAAACTCAAGCGCTTCACCTGCAACAGCAGTAACAGAAAAATCACCTTTTGTGCCAAAAGTTGTCCAACCTTGCAAAGCGTCATCGGTTGTACCCCGCTTTTTCAACGGCTTACGTTTACCAGTAGCAGGATCATATACAAAAACACGGAAGCTATCAGCTGTGAGTGGTTTGTTTTCCCCTAACGTAAACCCTTTACCGCTGATGAGAATGGGCCGCTTTGTTTGACTGGAACCCTGGATGTTGCTACTCTTTGGATTTTGTCCGTTATTGAAAAAACGATAGAGGTGAAAAAATGTTTCTTCACTGGTTGCCACCTGCATATGATCGGCCTGCTGCAAAACAATGTTTTCAGCACCGGGAATATCGCCGCCGTTCCGCACAATAGAATCGGCCTTGCTGTAAATATTCATGGTGGGCAGGTTGGCCGCTGGTCCGGCTGGCCCATTCATTTTACTACTGCCGATATGTACATAGCGGGCCACTTTGGCTGCATGCAAACGGTTAGACAAATAGTTATAACACAAGCCGCCACCTGCACTATGGCCCACGAGTTGAACCTGCTTTGCGTTTGTTATTGTAAGAACCTGGTCAATAAACACATTTAATAAAGAATCCGTTGTCTTACTGCGGTTGATCGTATTCCAGTCGAACAAAAAAAGGCGCTGCTGACAATAACCATTATTACTGAACCGCTGTAGTTGCAAAGCCCAGTTATCGCCACTACCCAAAAATCCATGTACAAAAACGATCGGAAGCCGGGATGCATCGCATGGAGCCTCTTGTACGACGGGTTGTGCCAACAAACGGGCTGAACAGATCAGCATAACAAAAAAAACAGGAATCCGCATACAGTGAAATTAAAGAAAACTTTCGTTTGAATGATTGAGTTGACTTGTCAACCATTCAACAAAAAAAGTATATCCGCATTGGTCGGTTGTACAAGAAAAAATCCCGCCGATAAAGCAGCGGGAATCTATTTCTAATACATTGGTAAAACGTTTGGAAGATGTGAAATCAAAACGGCGTTTCTTCATCAAAATTCTCATCGTTCATACGACTGCCCTTCTGAATAAAGACACGTGGACCACCTTCTTCCGGTGTAACCGGACGGAAACTTCCGCCACCGGGAAATCCTGCCCCATCACTAAAATCATCCTCCACAAATTTCTGAATATGCAGTAAGGCCCGCAGTTTGATGGTTTCCAGGGAACCATTCCGGTGTTTGGCAATTTTTATATGTGTTTCACCTTTATTGCTTTCACCGAATTCGTTGGAGGTGATATCGTAATATTCCGGCCGGTAAATAAACATCACCATATCAGCATCCTGTTCAATGGCACCGGATTCACGCAGATCGCTCAGCTGTGGAATTTTGTTTCCTTCTTTCCGTTTTTCCACCTCACGACTTAACTGCGATAACGCAATAATGGGGATACCCAGTTCCTTCGCCAATCCTTTCAGGTTACGGGAAATAGTGCTGATCTCCTGTTCCCTGTTTGAATTGCGGTTATCGGCTGAACCACTCATCAACTGCAGGTAGTCGATGATGATCATTCCCACATTGTGCTTATTCACCAGGCGGCGGGCTTTGGCACGCAGTTCAAAAATATTGAGTGCTGCAGAATCATCAATGAACAGTGGCGCCTTGGTTAAACGGTCGATTCCCTTCCGGTACAGTTGCTGCAGTTCATGATCTTCCAGCTTGCCCCGTGAAATTTTTTCCAGCATGATTTCGCTCTCTGCTGCAAGAATCCGTTGCGCCAACTGGGCGGCACTCATCTCCAGCGAAAAGAAGGCAACCGGTGTTGGTTTGGTTGGGTGCATGGCTGCATTTCGGGCCAGGTTGAGGGCAAAAGCCGTTTTACCAACGGAGGGCCTTGCTGCCAGAATGATCAGATCCGTCTGCTGCCAGCCATACGTAATTTTATCCAACGATTGAAAGCCCGATGGCACACCTGTAACATCTTCTGTTTTCGTACGTAAATCTTCAATCCGCTCAATGGTTTTAATCAATACCGAATTGAATTCATCAAAGTTTTTGCGCAGGTAGTTGTTGGTAATTTCAAACAATTTCGTCTCGGCATGATCGAGCAGATCAAACACATCAGCACTTTCCTCATACGCTTCTGATATCACTTCGCCGCTCATACGAATCAGCTCCCGCTGCAGAAACTTTTGCAGAACAATACGGGCATGAGCTTCAATATTGGCAGTAGAAACAACGGTGTTGGTTAGCCGGGTTACATAATAAGCCCCGCCCACCAGTTCCAGTTCTTCACGTGATTTCAATTCTTCCACTACGGTTAACAGGTCAATGGGCGCACTCCGTGCGGTAAGCGCCTGCATGGCACGAAAGATGCGTTGGTTGGCATCGAGATAAAAACATTCGGGACGCAGAATTTCACTAACATTATCAAACGCACCTTTTTCCAGCATAATAGCACCCAACACAGCTTCTTCCAGTTCTTTTGCCTGGGGTGGTACTTTGCCATATACCATATTGGAAAGATCGGGGGCGGTTTTACGCCTGGCTTTGCGGTCTTTATTGAGATTGGTTACATCCATTTTTAATCACTTGTTCGTTGTTTGATCAATCAGGGCCCGGTAAGAAATGCACCTCCTGAAAAACACCTCTTCACCGGAAGGGGAACGAATGTAGGCTACAAAACGGGTTCAGAAAAATGATTGAATCACAAAATTTTATTCCGCTTTCCCGCCCGGTTAGTCCCTCGTTTTCCACAGCTTTTATGCACCTTTCCACAACTCTAACCCGGGTTTTCCTCAATTTACCTCATTTCTTCCACCCAAAAACAGGTTTTTCCCCAAAACGCTGTGCGTAAACAATTCCTGCCGCATGTTTGGTAGTCTGGTACAAATCACACATCCACTACCCGCCAAGCCTTCCCCATTTTCGCCCTCAATCAGTTATCTTTGCACCGATCTAAAAACGACAGAGCAAACATCATGACCATTAGTTATAACTGGCTGCTGCAATACCTGCCCGAACCAATTGACCCCGAGCGACTGAGCCGTATTCTCACTTCCATTGGACTGGAAGTGGAAAGCATGGAACCTTATCACGAAGTGCCCGGAGGTTTGAAAGGTTTGGTGGTGGGTGAAATTGTAACCTGCGACAAGCATCCCGATGCAGACAAACTCAAAGTAGCAACCGTATCGATCGGTAACGGTGAACCGCTGCAGATTGTTTGCGGGGCACCCAATGCAGCGAAAGGTCAGAAGGTGGTGGTTGCCACCATTGGTTCCACTTTGTATCCGCAGGGACAGGAGCCTATTACCATGAAAAAAGCTAAAATCCGGGGCGTGGAAAGCCATGGAATGATCTGTGCCGAAGATGAAATGGGCATGGGTAGCAGCCATGAGGGCATCCTGGTGCTGGATGAACAGGCAAAACCCGGGACTCCCGCTGCTGAATATTTTCAACTACAATCGGACTGGATTTATGAAATCGGTCTCACCCCCAACCGCATGGACGCCATGAGCCACATGGGCGTGGCACGGGATGTTATTGCCTATCTCAACTTCCACGACAAAAAGCACTTCAGTCTCAAGTCACCATTCTCCAACACGTTTAAACCCGATAACCAATCATTGCCAATACAGGTGACGATTGAAAACACCACTGCCTGCCAGCGGTATGCCGGCGTAAGTATCAAAGGTGTAACCATACAGGACAGCCCGGCATGGCTGCAACGCCGCCTGAAAAGTATTGGCCTTAAACCTATTAACAATGTGGTGGACCTCACCAACTTTATACTCCATGAAACAGGTCAGCCCCTGCATGCCTTTGATGCCGATGCCATTACGGGCGGCAAGGTGATTGTAAAAAACCTGCCACAGGATACAACATTTGTCACCCTCGATGAAAAAGAGCGGAAGCTGAATGCCGATGATCTGATGATTTGCAACGAAACGGAGCCAATGTGTATTGGCGGTGTATTTGGAGGAACGAAGAGCGGGGTAAAAGACACGACTAAAAATATTTTCCTCGAAAGTGCCTGGTTTCAACCAGTGAGTATCCGTAAAACCTCGTTCCGGCACAACCTGCGTACCGATGCGGCCATGCGGTTTGAAAAAGGAGTGGATATTGGTAATACAGTGCATGTATTGAAACGGGCGGCGTTGCTTATCAAAGAACTGGCCGGTGGTGAAATTGCAAGTGACATTGTGGATGTGTATCCACAACCAAAAGAGAAAAAGCAACTGCCATTGAAGTTTCATTACCTGAAAAAAATCAGTGGTAAAAATTATCATCCCGATACGGTTAAAAAAATCCTGGAAGCACTGGGGTTTGAGATTGTAAAAGAGTCCATTGATGAAATATGGGTGGCGGCACCCTTCAGCAAAACAGACATGGAACATCCGGCCGACCTGGCAGAAGAAATCATGCGCATTGATGGACTTGATAACGTGGAAATTCCCGGCAGCATCACCATCAGTCCTTCTGTTGAAACAGATGCAGCTGCAATTGCCTTTCGTGAAAAAGTGGGCACGTACCTCGTAGGAAACGGGTATCATGAAATTCTCACCAACTCAATAGGCAACAGTGCCTGGTATTCAGAAGAAGTGCTGCAATCCAGCGTACGCATGCTTAACAACCTGAGCGCAGACCTGAACCTGATGCGCCCTTCGATGGTGGAAACAGGCTTGCAATGCATTTCCTTCAACCTGAACCGGAAAAACACGAGTTTGCGCCTGTTTGAATTTGGCAAAACCTACCAAACAGAAAGCACCGGCAAATACCAGGAAACCGAACATCTCACGTTGTACATTACAGGAACTCTTCCTGCAGGCTGGAAAACAAAAGAAACAGCTTTGGATCTGTTTTACCTGAAAGGAGTTTGCAATGGCATCCTGGAGCAACTGGGCATACTGCATCAGGTCACCACTTCCTTTGAGCAAGAGAAAGTGCTTGTGAGGGTGAAAGACAAACTCGTGCTTGAAATCTACCAGCCCCATGCCTCAACATTGAAATTATTTGATGTGAAGCAGCCGGTTGTTCTTGCCGATTTTTATTGGGGCAACTGCCTGGCAGCGGCTGCAAAAAACACCATCCGCTTTACAGAAATACCCCGGTTTCCCGTTGTGGAACGTGACCTTTCAATTGTGATTGCAAGCGACATGAGTTATGCACAGGTAGAAACCGCCATTAAAAACACCAAAGTGAAGAAGCTGCAGGGCCTGGCGTTGTTTGATGTGTTTGAAAGCGAAAAAATTGGTGCCGGTAAAAAGTCGATGGCGCTGAATTTCAGATTCCAGGATGATGAAAAAACGCTCACTGACCAGGAAACCGACAAAATGATGAGCCAGATAATGGCCCAACTGGAAAAAGAACTCCATGCAGAAATCAGGAAATAAGTTTCTGATTCCTGCAGGAATGTTTAGTTTAGCAAGTGTATGACAGAACTGGAACTACGGATAAAAAGTTTGCAGCAGAACATTCAACTGTTGGTGAAACGTAGCCGGCAGCTGCAGAAAGAAAATCAGCAGTTGCAGTCAGAACTTGCCCAGCTGCAGGGCCAACAAAACCAGCTGAAGCAGGAACTGGAGCTTTCCGCCATGCAAAATGCCATTCTCAAAGCATCGCAGCAGCAATTATCAGAGACTGAAAAAAAGGAAATGGAAAAAAAACTGCAGGGATTTATCCGGGAAATTGATCACTGTATCGCCCTGCTGAGCCGCTAACATTATACCCGCTTCACGAGCCGGGTGCGCATTTCTTCCTCACCATGATACAACTCAAGGGTATATACACCATAAGGCAAATCGTTTAACCCTTTCATTTGTACCAGCTTGGCAGGAGGTTTCAGACTGGTTTCCATGGTGCGGCACACCGTACCCGCCTCGTCACGCAACACCATGCGCATGGAAGCCTGCAACTCACAGGCACACTCAATTGATAGTGTGTCAATAAACACCTGATACTTAACTTTGGCAAACATGACAGCTTCTGTTTTAAAGGCGCACAGCAGGTTGGCAACAGAATTTAATGAGTCAGAAGCATGAATCGGGTGAACAAAATAGACAGTAAAATTCAAATTTACAAGTATGGAAACCCTTATTCCGGTAAATATTGTAATCGGCGATCGTAATTATCGTATTAAAGTAGCCGCAAGCGATGAAGAACATGTTCGAAAAACCGTAAAAACGATCAACGAAAAAGTTGTGGAGTTTAAAACGCAGTTTGCAGGAAAAGATATGCAGGACTATATCGCCATGGTGTTGGTTTGGTATGCAACACAGGTTTCCACCGAGCAAAAAAACACCTCTTCCGGCACAGATATCCGCCAACTGGAAGATGCATTACAGCAACTGGAGCAACAGGTGAAAGAAGCCCTTTAATTGCGGGAAATAACTGTTGTCATTTGCTGGGTTCCCTGCTGCGGAATTTCCATTGCCATCACTTCACTTTTCCCGTTAAGTTTCCCGTCGAACGTACGTTCAACCACTATGCCCGTAGACAATTCCACCTTCAACTGCCCGGTTCCTTTTGTTTGCATCGTTGTCAGCACCTCCATTCCGTTATTCGTCAGCGTTTGAACCGTGTTTATTTCTGAAACAAACGAAAACCAGGCAAAACCTCCCTCCGATTTGAGGTACGTAAACATCGTGGAAGAGCGGTTGTCGCCGTTCACTTCCACCTCCGACCACGATTGGCCCGAAGTAAGGGCTATTGTGGGTGGCTTGAGAAAGTAATTACGGATCATAGCAGAATCGCTTCCGGCAGGCCCCATGCTTCCTGAAGGAAGGTCGCCCAGATCCAGCGGCCGTGTTACGGTAACCGAACCATCAAACCCAATCACTGCTTCCATAGTGGCACCCAGCAGCGGTTTCATGCGTTCGCCGATAGCCGAGGTTTCATCTTCTTTATTTTCAGAATCATACGCCACTGTTTGTCCCATCATCTCCATATTCATCTTCATACCTTTTGTAGACTGCTCAACCACATGCCCTTTTTCGGTTACACTTACAACACGGAAATGAGTAACCGTAGTAACATCGTTAACGATCTTCATATCCTGACCCATTACCTGTTGGTCAATCCGGCTTTTAAGAGAAAGTTTGATACTGTAGGTTTCACCTTTGGGTAGCTGAATTTTCCAGGGCTGCAGTGTTTGTGCTTTCAGAAACGGGCTCATCCAACACAAAAAAATCACTGTAAAAACTATTTTGTTCATTCGTTGATTATTTGCAGGCAAAACTAAGCCTGCGGATGTTACAGAAATGAGAAAACCGGCACAATGGGTAGCGGTAAGCATCTTGTTTTTTTGTACTTTCGTTCAATTCAATTTCCCAAAAGGACTTGTTTGCCACAATTAACGTGAAAACAGTGCGGAAAGAACATCAAAAATCACAAAGACACAATGGAACCCTTACTTGTATATCTGATTATTGGCGCAGCATCCTTGCTCATTGGTATTGCTGCCGGTAAATTCATTTTTGCCAAAAACACACAAAAAAAGATTGACGAAGCCGAGCAACAGGCGCAAAACATCGTAAAAGAAGCCACCCTCAGGGCCGAAACGATCAAGAAAGAAAAAGCGCTGGAAGCAAAAGAGAAGTTTGTACAGATGAAAGCCGAGCATGATAAAGAAATGCTTGAGCGAAACAAAAAAATGAGTGAATCCGAAAACAGGGCCCGGCAGAAAGAACAATCGATCAACCAGAAAGAGGGGAACCTGGAGAAGCAGATCAAAGAAAATGAAGCAATCAAGGAAAACCTGAATCGTCAGATTGAGGTGGTGAACCAAAAGCGAACCGAACTGGAAAAACACCAGGAAGAGCATATCCGCCGTCTCGAAAAAATAGCTGGTTTAAGTGCAGATGAAGCCAAAAACCAACTTGTGGAAAGTCTGAAACAGGAAGCCCAGACTCAGGCGCTGGGGTTGCAGCAGGAAATTATAGAAGAAGCCAAGCAAAAAGCCAATAAGGAAGCACGTAAAATCGTCATTCAAACGATCCAGCGTACCGCCGCTGAACAAACCATTGAAAACACAGTTACCGTTTTCAACCTGGAAACAGATGAAATCAAAGGTCAGATCATCGGTCGGGAAGGACGTAACATCCGGGCTATCGAAGCTGCCACTGGTGTAGACCTGATTGTGGATGATACACCAGAAGCGATCCTTTTATCGTCTTTTGATCCGCTACGCCGTGAAGTAGCCCGCCTCAGTCTGCAACGATTGGTGGCTGATGGACGTATTCATCCGGCTCGTATTGAGGAAGTGGTAGAAAAAACGAAAAAGCAACTGGATGAGCAGGTGATGGAAATTGGAGAGCGTACCGTTATTGAATTGGGAATCCATGGTTTGCATAAAGAACTGATCCGCATGGTAGGACGCATGCGCTTCCGTTCTTCTTACGGGCAAAACCTGCTGATGCACAGCCGTGAAACAGCCAACCTTTGTGCTATTATGGCTGCGGAGTTGGGACTGAATGTAAAACTCGCCAAAAGAGCTGGTTTACTACATGATATTGGAAAGGTGCCTGACGAAGAAACCGAACTGAGCCATGCCCTGCTGGGAGCCAAACTGGCTGAAAAATATGGCGAGCACCCCAGTGTGGTAAATGCCATTGGCGCCCACCATGATGAAATGGAAATGCAATATGTGATTTCGCCCATCATACAGGCCTGCGATGCCATCAGCGGTGCACGTCCCGGTGCAAGGCGTGAAATCATGCAGCAATATATCCAGCGGATCAAAGACCTTGAAAACCTGGCACTTGGTTATCCCGGAGTGGAAAAGGCATACGCTATCCAGGCGGGCAGAGAACTGCGTGTGATTGTGGAAGCAGATAAAGTATCGGATAGCGAATCAGACAAGCTCAGCTTTGCCATGGCACAAAAAATTCAAACAGAAATGGTCTACCCCGGTCAGATAAAAGTGACGGTGATCCGTGAAAAACGGGCCGTAAACGTAGCCCGGTAAACCGTTGGCACCAACTGAGGTACACACTTATTTAAATGAAACATCTGTTCCTGCTTTTATCAGCAATGGCATTCCTGTCTGCCCCTGCACAGGAGCGTACTAAAAAAACAGAACTCTTTGCCTCTCTGGATGTCAACCAGTTTCAGTCTTTAGGAGGCTCTTTTTCGGTACACCCGCTGGTAACACCAGTCTTTTCCATAGGCGCCGGTGTGGATCTAGTGCAAATACGTGATTATAATTACAATTATACTCCGTATTATCTCGACACTCGTTACTACATAAGAGGCAAAAAACTAACTTTTTTCCTGTTTGTGCAGGGCGGACCGGGGAGTTTTGGAAAGGATCGGGAAAAAGCTCCTTTCAGCAACACTGTTTTATCGGAACGGGTTAACAGGTCCTTTCTTGGTGCAGGAAGCGGGATCGCATTGGGGCCGCAAACTGCCAAAGCAAGACCCTTTCTGCTCACCAAATTCAGAAGGTATCAAATGCTGGAAAGAGACGTATTCCCGGCAACGAACATAACCCGAAAGTTCGCACTGGACCAGTATTCAGTTGCCGTTGGGATAAATTTTTGATGTTTTGCCTGGCGACCCTGCGATTGAAGACCTAAAAAAATACAGGCGGGCTTGAATATTCTGAAGTTTTCTCCCTACCTTTGCCGTCCCAAAATTGAAAGTTATGAACGCCGCAATAGCATTTGTACATGAGCAATTAACAGTAAAAAAGGAGTACCCTGCTTTTAAAGCTGGTGATAATGTTACTGTTAACTATAAAATTGTAGAAGGTGGTAAAGAACGTATCCAAAGCTTTCGTGGCGATGTAATTAAGCGCCAGGGTCAGGGTGCTACTGCCAGCTTTACCGTACGTAAGATTTCTGACGGCGTGGGCGTGGAGCGTACCTTCCCGGTAAATTCTCCCAATATTGATTCCGTTCTTCTCAATAAAGTGGGTAAAGTAAGCCGTGCCAAATTGTTCTACCTGCGTGAAAGAAGCGGTAAAAGTGCCCGTATTAAGGAAAAGCGCATTAAATAATCCCGGTTTTCCGGAATAAATGATAGAAAGCAGGATTTTTTCCTGCTTTTTCTTTTTCAGGCACAGAATTTGTTTCTATATTTACACTACCTAACGAACACATCCTTCTCACTTTTTCCGCATCCTTCCGAAAGCCAGTAAAATCCTTCTCCTACCGGGATAATTTTATTGTTTAACGAAAAAGTATGTTTCGATTATGAAAAAGGTATTGTTCGCTGTAGCCGTTGTTACATTTCTGTTTATGTCGTGCAGCCGTGGTCTTACCCCTTACCAGGCAGCCAACGGTAAAGCAGGCAAATGTGGCAAAAATTTTGTACGCTGATAATGAATGTGTCGCCGATACAGAAAACCTTCCCCGGAAGGTTTTTTTATTGCCATTACTCAAAGAATTCGGCCTAACTTTGCCGCATAAACAAACAGGTATGAACGTTTCCCCCATCTTATTAGGTGTACTGGGTACACAGGAAATTATTATCATCGCCATCATCATACTCCTTTTATTTGGTGGTCGCAAAATTCCCGAGTTGATGCGTGGATTGGGAAAAGGAATCCGTGAGTTCAATGATGCCAAAAACACGGTGCGTAAGGAAATAGAAGAAAGCAGTACCGACGCAACTGCTGAAAGTAAAAAATAAATGTCCCTCATCTGTTCCGGCATCACTCCGGGCTGATTTCTGCAATCTGTTGTTTTCTTTCACCTCCATAAAAGAATATCACCAGCAACTACTTGCCGGGCAAACTACCTGTGAACAGGCCGTAAGGTTTTACCTTACCCGCATTGCTGAGCACCGGCACTTACATGCACTGGTGCATGTATTTGAGGAAGAGGCAATTGAACAGGCCAGGCTGCTCGACGATCAACGCCATCAAGGTACGCCTATGGGCCCGTTGCATGGAGTAGTGGTGACCATCAAAGATGTGCTGTTGTACAAAAATCATCCGGTAAGCGCTGCTTCACGTTTGTTGGAGAAATACCAGGCCAGTTTTCATGCAACAGCAGTGGAGCGCATTCTCGACGCCGGAGCAATTATTATTGGAACCAATAACTGCGATGAATTTGCGATGGGCAGCAGCAATGAAAACTCTGTGTACGGCCCTGTAAAAAACTACAGGGATACCAGCAGAGTACCCGGTGGATCATCCGGAGGTTCGGCAGTAGCTGTACAAGCCCATTTATGCATGATCAGCCTGGGAAGTGATACAGGTGGATCGGTGCGGCAACCGGCAGATTTCTGCGGAATTGTAGGTGTAAAACCTACCTACGGACGAGTCAGCCGTCACGGACTGATTGCCTACGGTTCAAGCTTTGATCAGATTGGTGTTTTATCAACTTCGGTGGCTGATGCAGCTCTTGTGCTGTCGGTTATTGCAGGTGCCGACGGGTACGATGCCACCGTTTCCCAAAAACCTGTGCCCGATTATACATCCGGTCTAACCACTGTAACTGAGGCAAAGCCCGTGATCGGTTACTTCCGCCAAATGCTGCAGCACGAAGGGTTGGACCCCGAAATCCGTTCCTCCATCGTATCATTGATCGATCAGTTGCAAAAAGATGGATATACGTTGAAAGAACTTGAATTCGACCTCCTGGATTACATTGTTCCGACTTACTATGTGCTCACCACCGCCGAAGCCAGCAGCAATTTGTCTCGGTATGATGGAGTTCGATATGGTTTTCAAGAACAAACCCCTCAAACAGATTTAACAGAATTTTACTCCGCCAACCGAACGGCAGGATTTGGCAATGAAGTGCAACGACGTATTATGCTGGGCACATTTGTGTTGAGTGCAGGATATTATGATGCCTACTATACAAAAGCACAGCAGGTACGTAAACGATTATTAGACCAAACAGAATTGGTTTTCAAAGAAGTAGACATGTTGCTGATGCCCGTTTCTCCTACAACCGCCTTCCGTATCGGCGAAAAAACAAGTGACCCGCTGGAGATGTACCTGGCAGATATTTTTACTGTTTTTGCCAACCTGGTAGGTGTGCCGGCCGTTTCCATTCCGCTGTTCGAACACAGCAATGGCATGCCCTTCGGTGTTCAACTGCTTGCCGGGCATTTTGAAGAAGTATCTTTGCTCCGTACTTCTCACCAATGGCATCAAACCTACCGGCACAAGGAAGTATAAGCCAGCACACATGCCCAGATGTATCGTAACCATTTTCCTGTTCTTTGCCTGCGGTTTACAAGCGTATGCATTACCTGCTGCTGTTGCTGCAGACACAGCCTCACCCAATCAGAATCATGCTGAGAAATACGGTTTTCAAACACTGTTTGCTAAGAAAGACTTTACGGCCGCATTACCCTACGATGAGCAACTGCACCCGCAGGCATGGGGATTTGTTCAGGATTACCTGACCCGTTACGGCAAGGGACTGGAAAAAATGAAAAGCTGGGGCATCCCCTACTTTACATTGATCGAAAACGTTCTCATGCAATACGATCTGCCAAAAGAACTTAAATACCTGGCCGTTATTGAAAGTGGACTCAATACCAATGCCACGAGCTGGGCAGGTGCACGGGGGCCATGGCAGTTTATGCCCGGAACAGCCCGTGATTATGGATTACGGGTCAACAACTGGATGGATGAGCGTACCGATTATTTCAGAAGTTCACATGCGGCAGCCCGTTACCTTACCAGTTTGTATAACGATCTTAACGATTGGCTGCTGGTAATTGCAGCCTATAATGGTGGTCCCGCCCGTGTATACAGTGCCATAAAAAAAAGCGGCAGCAGAGACTTCTGGAAACTCCAGTATTTCCTGCCGGAAGAAAGCCGGTTACATGTAAAAAAATTTATTGCCACCCATTATATTATGGAAGGGAAAGGAGGCGTTACAACAGCCGGCAACCAGGGAAAACAACCTACCCCAACCCTTTCGCCGGAACAAACCGATCCCACTATAGAAGTGCAGGCCATTGCAGGTAAATTCAGCTCTGTGGTAATGGCAAAGCACCTGGTCATGGACCTTATTTATTTCAACCGGCTTAACCCGGATTTTGACGCTATACTGGCCGGGAATAAGGTGTTTGATTTACGACTCCCCAAAGACAAAATGCAACGCTTTAATACCAACCGTTACACAATACTGAGTGAAAGTATACAACTGTTACTGAACTTTTACGGAGAAGAAGGACTAAAAGAAGTTTACCCCAAGGTATCGGAGGTGCCGGAATTGAAAACAAAACCTGTAAAGAAGAAAAACTGATTGTTTTTCAGGAAACAGAACCACCCAGGACTTTTGCAATAGCTTTAGCTTTCAGCAGGCATTCCTCATACTCTTCCGCAGCATTTGCATACCAGGTAATACCACTGCCTACCATATAAGATACATAAGAAGCAGCTGCATTGTACATAATACTGCGTATGACCACGTTAAAATCAAAATCACCACCGGGTGATACATATCCAACCGCTCCTGAAAAAATACCCCGCCTGCTTTTTTCGTATACTTCTGTAAGTTCGAGTACTCTTCGTTTAGGCGCCCCCGTCATACTACCCATAGGGAAGGTGGCTTTGATCATTTCAGCAATTGAAAGTCCGGGTTGCACTTCACCGCTTACTGTAGAAATCATTTGATGCACCTGCGGAAAACTGTAGATTCCAAACAACTCCTCAACCTGTACCGATCCCCGGGTGCAGATACGGCTGAGATCGTTTCGCACAAGGTCCACCACCATTACATTTTCGCTGCGTTCTTTTTGACTGGTTGAAAGTGATTGCCGAAACAATTCATCAGCCACGGTATCATCGGGTTGCCGGGCAGCAGTACCTTTGATGGGCTGGGAAAGGAGTTTGCTTCCTCTTTTACAGAGAAACCGTTCCGGACTGGCACAAAGCAGGTAACTGTCTGCTACTTTATAAAAAGCAGAGAATGGATTAGGCGATACCTGTACCAACTGCCGGTAAACAGAAACAGGATCCAGAACGGCCTGCTCTGCATAAAACTCCATGCAGTAATTGAGTTCATAACAATCGCCACGTACAATATGCTGTTGTACCTGCTCAATGGTGTGCAGATAAGCTTCTCTGGTTACTCGTTCACGCAGTTGCAGTTGTGAGGGAAGGTGGGCCGTTGTAACCTCCATCGTTCTGATTTCATTCCAGATGCTTTCGGGATCACCGGTACGAACACCAATCCGCAGTTCAGCAGAACTAAGCTGCAATACAACCTGCGGTATAAAAAAACACAAGTCGGGGAATCCGGTATAATCGTCGTGCAGGGATGGCACTTGTTCTGTTTCGGCTTTCAGATCATAACTGAAATGGCCGAAGTACCAATCATCTCCTCCCTCTTTCATAAACGCATCCAGCTTCTCAAACGCACTACCGGCCCCTGCTGTAAGTTGCATATAGGCGCCACAACCGGCAAGGCATTCATAACTGTGTGCCTGCAGGTTGTATTGATGATTGTCCAGAAAAGCACAAATGTTGAACCGGTTACACCAGTTCAACATTTGCAGTTTTATTTCTGAAAAATTTTGTAACGGGAAAGATTGGTAGTTACGCTTCACAATCAGTTTTAAAAATCATCATCTTCATCATCAAAGTCATCACCTCCACCCATTAAATCGAATTCTTTGAAATCTTCATCCAGTTTGAAATCATCCTCTTCTTCACCACCGCCTTTCTTTTTACCTGCTTTCCCTTTTGATTTAGGGAGATCAAATTCCTCAAAATCGGGATCATAATCTTCCTCTTCATCTTTATTCCAATTATCGTCGTCCTCATCTATTTCATCATCCTCGTCGTCGTCTGAGCTTTTCGATTTAGACGCAACAGGCTTGGCTCCCTTTTTGACAGTTGGCTCCTCATCCAAATCAAAATCATCATCATCCTCTTCGTCTTCCTGCTTTTTCGACTTGGTAGCAGGCTTTTTTACTTCTTCCTTTTTAGGAGTTGAACTTGCAGGGCTTTTTTTGATTGACTTTGCCATAGTTGATCAATGCTTGTGATTGTAAAATTTCAACGGCTTTTTCAAATAGCCAAACTTTTTTTGAAAAATTTTCGCTTCCTGTTATTATGCAACAATAATCTGATCCCGACCCGGTCCATTCGATACAAATTTTACGGGCACGCCCAGGTGGTCATTGATAAAACTCAGGTAGTTCTTCATTTGATCTGGCAGCTCTTCCATTGTGCGGCAGTCAGCCACGGGGCGGTCCCAGCCGGGAAATGCCTTATAAACGGGCTTGAGTTCCAGCTGATTCATTTGGTAAGGCACTTGCCGGGTTTCTTTACCATTTACCTCGTAGGCTGTACATACCTGCAGTTCACCAAAGCTATCCAGCACATCGGACTTAGTCATAACGATCTGAGTAACACCGTTTATCATACAGGCAAAATCGAGCGCCACCAGGTCTATCCAGCCGCAGCGCCGGGGGCGTCCGGTAGTAGCCCCGAATTCATGACCTATTTTACGGAGTTCCTCCCCGGTGGCATCAAACAATTCGGTGGGGAAGGGTCCGCTGCCCACCCTGGTGCAATAGGCTTTGGTAACTCCGATGATTTCTCCAATTTGTTTGGGTGATATTCCTAATCCGGTACAAACACCTGCGGAAATGGTATTGGATGAGGTAACGAAGGGAAACGTTCCAAAGTCCACATCCAGCATACTGCCCTGTGCTCCTTCGGCCAGCACCTTTTTTCCGGCTTTCAACTGCTCATTGATAAAATACTCTCCATTTACAATATTCAACTGCTTCAGGAAGGCAACAGCCTCAAAGAACTCCGCTTCCCATTGGGTGATGTCTTCATCAAAATTATAGTTGCCCAGCAATTGCAGGTGCTTGCTGCGCAGCTTCTGGTATGAAGATTCAAAATCCGGCCGCAGTAAATCTCCCACCCGGAGTGCATTGCGCCCGGTTTTATCCATATAAGCTGGCCCGATTCCCTTGAGCGTTGAGCCAATTTTTTCATCGCCCTTGGCCAGTTCTGCTGCCTTATCCAGTGCCCGGTGGGTGGGTACAATCACATTGGTTCGCTCTGCAATGAACAGGTTCGTTTTTACATCCACCCCCATAGACGCCACTTTCTCACATTCCCGTTTGAGCGTTACGGGATCCAGTACCACGCCATTGCCAATGAGATTGATGATACCTTTATGAAAGATACCACTGGGGATTTGGTGCAGCACTACTTTTTCGCCGTTTACATAGAGCGTGTGTCCTGCGTTGGGACCGCCCTGGAAACGGGCAATCACATCATACCGGGGAGCAAAAAAATCAACAATTTTCCCTTTTCCCTCATCGCCCCACTGGAGGCCAAGAATTACATCAACCATAAAATGTTTTGTAGTTGTTACAGACGCCGCAAAAATAAGTGAAAGCCTGAGGGAAGCAGAAAGAAAAATAGATTTGGGGATAATTACTGCTCTGTATCGTAACGCTCCACTTTTTCAATTCCCTGCAGTTTGAGAAGCCGGTTTACCAATTCATCCAGTTCATCTTTGTCGTGAACAAAAATCTTAATGTTTCCCTGGAACAGGCCTTCTTTTGCCTCAATGGTAATGGCGCTGATATTCAGGCGTAATTCGCCGGAAATCAGATTGGTGATTTTGCTTACTACACCCACATCATCCACCCCAATAATTTTAACCCCGGTAAGAAATGAAATTTCCTTGTTTTTGGCCCACTTGGTTTTTACCACCCGGTGTCCAAAATTAGCCAGCAGCCGGGCCGCATTGGGGCAGCTCGTACGGTGAATGATGAGACCCTTGCCGGTAGAAACAAATCCAAATACATCATCGCCCGGAATAGGTTTGCAACAGTTTGCCAGTGTATATACAATCCGGTCGCTGCTTTCGCCAAAAATGATCAGCTCGTGTTCTTTGGGCGACGTGATTTTAGACGGATCATATTCCGGCTTATGATCATGCGCCTGCTTAACCGGTTTGGGCAATTCAAGTTTATCGCCATGCAGGGTGAGTTCTTTCAGGTCCTTCAGATCAATAGACTTCGTGGCAATCCGGTAAAAAAGATCTAACTGGGAAGGTAATTTATAATAGTGGGTTAAGGTATCTACATTGTGTACATCAAACGAAGCGCCCATTTGCTCCAGCTTTCGTTGCAGTACATATTTTCCTTCATCGGCCACCTTTCGTTTTTCCTCTTTGAGGGAATCTTTAATGCGGCTGCGGGCCTTGGCTGTAACAATAAAATTAAGCCAGTCTTCACTCGGCTTTTGTTTACTGCTGGTGATGATTTCGACCTGGTCGCCACTCCGTAATTTATGTGCAATAGGCACCAGTTTGTGGTTCACTTTTGCACCGATACAACGACTACCCACATCGCTGTGTACACCAAACGCAAAGTCGAGAGCGGTAGCCCCCAGCGGCAGCATCTTTACATCCCCTTTGGGGGTGTACACATAAATTTCTTCTGCCAGGAAGGAGCTTTTGAAATCCTGCAGAAAGTCAAGCGAACTGCTTTCCTGGCTGCTTAGCACTTCCCGTATGTTGTGAAACCATTTGTCAAACCGGTCTTCCTCACCACTGCCTTCTTTGTACTTCCAGTGGGCGGCCAATCCTTTTTCGGCAATTTCATTCATCCGCTTGGTACGGATCTGCACTTCCACCCATTTGCCTCCCGGCCCCATTACAGTTGTATGCAGCGCTTCATACCCATTACTTTTGGGATTACTCAACCAGTCACGCAGCCGCTCGGGGCTGGGGGTGTACATATCCGTCACAATTGAGTAAGCTTTCCAGCAGTCTTCTTTTTCCTTTTCCTGGGGTGAATCAATGATGATGCGGATCGCAAACAAATCATACACTTCTTCAAAACTCACTCCCTTCTTTTTCATTTTGTTGGAAATGGAGTGAATGGATTTGGGGCGGCCGTACAGTTCAAACCGGGAAAAGCCGGTTCGTTCCAGTTTTTCCTTGATGGGTTTAATGAATTCGTTGATAAAACGGCTTCGTTCCCGCTTGGTTTCACTGAGCTTGCGGGCAATTTCACGATAGGTATCGGGCTCCAGGTACTTCATGGAAAGATCTTCCATTTCGGTTTTGATGTTGTACAAACCGAGGCGGTGCGCCAGCGGAGCGTACACATAAACTGTTTCACTGGATATTTTCAGTTGCTTTTCCCGTTTCATGCTGTCGAGGGTACGCATATTATGCAACCGGTCGGCCAGTTTGATGAGGATCACTCTGGGATCATCAGTAAGTGTTAAAAGAATTTTCTTGAAGTTCTCCGCCTGCTGGCTGGAGTTGGTATCAACCACATTGGAAATTTTGGTGAGCCCGTCAATAATCCGTGCGATTTCGCTTCCAAATTCCCGTTCTACGTCTTCGAGTGAAATATCTGTATCCTCAACCGTATCGTGCAACAGTCCGCAAATGGTGGAGCGCACCCCCAGTCCGATTTCCTCCACGCAAATCTGGGCAACGGCCAACGGATGCAGAATGTAAGGCTCGCCGCTTTTCCGGCGCATGGTTTTATGTGCTTCGGCCGCCATTTCAAAGGCAGTACGCACCAGTTCCTTATCCCCTTTTTTCAGTTTGGTTTTGAGGGAACGTAACAACGCCCGGTAATGCCGCAGGATTTCTTTTTTTTCCTGCTCCGGGGTAAGGGTATACGTTTGTATGGTGGTAATTGACTCCAGAGGAAAACGAATTTACGAAAAAGGAGGCTTTCAAAACTACAGAGTTACTGAAAGTCCCTACCTTTGCAGCCCGTTTTTTAACGGCCACATCCGGATGTGGTGAAATTGGTAGACACGTCAGACTTAGGATCTGATGCCGCAAGGTGTGGGGGTTCGAGTCCCTCCATCCGGACGAAAAAGGTTTAAGGTTACAGGTTTAAAGTTTAAGGTTGGGCAATACCCCGGCCACACGTTGACCTAGCCTTAAACCTTAAACTTTAAACTTTCCAACTTCTCAAATGGCTACAGTTACAAGAGAAAACATCGGGTTGCTGAACGACAAACTCGTTGTTACCGTTACAAAGGAAGAATACTTTCCTACGTTTGAAAAAACATTAAAAAATTACAGTAAACAGGCCAATATCCCCGGCTTTCGCAAGGGAATGGTGCCCGCCGGCATGATCAAAAAAATGTACGGCCCCGGTTTGTTTGCAGAGGAAGTAATCCGCAATATTGAAAAAGGATTGAATGACTACCTGGCGGCGGAAAAACTCGACATCTTTGCTCAGCCACTTCCCCTCCCCAACGGCGATTTCCGTCCGAATTTAGACAACCCTACCGACTATACGTTTGAGTTTGAAGTGGGTTTAAAACCCGCTTTTGAAATTGCACTGAGCAAAGTAACCTCTCCGTTTTACCGGGTGAAGGCCTCTGCTGAAATGATCAATGAAGAAGTGGAACGCCTGCAAAACCGTTTTGGAAAACTCACAGAACCTGAGTCGGTAACCAGCGATGACCATGTACTGAACCTCACCTTCGAAGAAAGTGATGCCGCAGGTACCGTTGCCGAAGGTGCGCTGAAAAAAGATAATTCACTGTTGGTAAAATATTTCAGCGAAGCCATCCGCCCCAAGCTGATGGGCCTGAAAAAAGATGATACCCTCACGATTCAGTTGCATGAAGCTTTTGACGAAAAAGAACGCAACTGGATCATCGGCGACCTGGGGCTGAAGGATGACCCGGCTGCCGGGGAGAAGCACTTCCGCCTCACCGTTACCAAAGTGGGATTGGTGGAAAAACGGGAATTAAACGAAGAATTCTTTAAAGAAGCACTTCCCGGAAAAGACATACAGACAGAAGCTGATTTCCGTGCGGAAGTGGAAAAAGAAATTCAAACCTACTGGGACCGCCAAAGCTCGAACCAGTTGCATCACCATTTGTACCATGTGCTGTTGGAAGAAACCAAAATGGAGCTGCCGGAAGGATTTTTGAAAAAATGGCTGGCTACCAGTGGCGAAAACCCTAAATCGCCAGATCAGGTGGAAGCAGAATACCCCACCTTCAACAACCAGCTTCGCTGGACGCTGATTACCGATAAGATTATTCATGATAACAACCTCGACGTAACACCGGAAGAACTGAAAGACAGTTTCCGCCAACAAGTGCTCAGCTATTTCGGCAGCATGAGCCTGGCCGATGGTAACCTCGAATGGTTGGATCAATACATTGACAGCCTGATGAAGGATGAGCAGCAGGTTGACAGTACCTACCGCAAGCTGGTGACTGAAAAAGTGTTCAACTGGGCAGAGCAGCAAGTGAAGAAAGATGTAAAAGAGGTTACCTCCGAGGAGTTCATTAAAATGAACGAAGAACACCAACACCAGCATCATTAATCATTGTAGATTGAAGATTTTAGATTGATTGGAACCCGCTGATTTTACGGCGGGTTCTTTTTTTACGGGAACCGGTTGAACCAATTATGTCAACCAACAGGGATCAGCCATCAACCTGCAAGGAATCACATCTGCCGTATTGTCTTGTTTTTTTTGTTTGCACAATATTTGAACTTCTAATTGGCCCGATTGGCTTAACTTGTAACCGAAATTTATGACCATGGATTTGAACAAAGAATTTGAAAAATACGCTGTGAAGCACAGAGGTATTTCCGGTGCCACACTGCATAACTACCAAACACATTTTCAACCCACGAACCTGACTCCGTACATCATTGAAGAACGCCCGTTGAATGTGGCCAGCATGGACGTATTTTCACGCCTGATGATGGACCGTATCATTTTCCTGGGCGAAGGAATTAATGATTATGTGGCGAATATTGTAACAGCTCAGCTACTGTTCCTCGAGAGCACCGACCGTACACGGGACATTCAGATGTACATCAACAGTCCGGGCGGCAGTATTTACGCCGGGCTGGGTATTTATGATACCATGCAGTACATCACCCCCGACGTAAGTACCATCACCATTGGCATTGCAGCCAGCATGGGTGCTGTGCTGATGTGCGCCGGCACCAAAGGCAAACGAACAGCGCTGAAACACTCCCGCATTATGCTGCACCAACCCTACGGAGGCGCAGCCGGACAGGCTACCGATATTCAGATTATGGTGAACGAAGTGAAGAAACTCAAAAGCGAGTTGTATGAAATCATTTCTTATCACAGCGGTCAGACCTTTGATAAAGTGAAGGAAGACAGCGACCGTGATTTCTGGATGACTGCCGCCGAGGCAAAAGAATACGGGCTGGTGGATGAAGTACTGATCATGAATCCACGTAAAGCCGGAGATAGTTAATGATTGATGATTTGTAATGATCTGATTTAGAAAAATAAATAACGAATTCAATGAATTTATATAATCAAAAACTTCCTTTCCGCATGGAAGAAGAAGACGAACCCAAGGAAAGTCCGCTTGAAAAATTTTCCGAATCCGCCTTTGGCCCTTACAATAAAAAATTCCTGGAGCAACGGAGAATTTTCTTCTGGGGCGTTGTGCATGACAATTCGGCGAAAGAAATTGTAAACAAACTGCTGTATCTCGATGCAGTTAAGCCGGGCGAAGAAATTAAACTGTACATCAACAGTCCGGGTGGTGTGGTTACCTCCGGCATGGTGATTTACGATACCATGCAAATGATCAGTTCCCCTGTAAGTACCATTTGTATGGGTATGGCTGCCAGCATGGGCTCTATTTTGCTGAGCGGTGGGACCAAAGGAAAGCGCTTCATTTTCCCCCACGGCGAAGTAATGATTCACCAGCCCAGTATTGGAGGTGCACAGGGTACCAGTGCCGACCTGGAAATCCTGGCCAACCAAATTGCAAAAACAAAAGAACTGGGTGCTAAAATTCTGGCCGACAACTGTGGAAAATCATTGGAACAGGTGATGAAAGATTTTGACCGGGATTACTGGATGAATGCAGAAGAAGCCGTAACCTATGGTATTGTGGACGGCATCCTGGATAAGCTGTAAAACAAACAATCATAAGTCTAAAAGAAAGAGCCGGAACTTTCCGGCTCTTTCTTGTTAAGAAACTACCTAGTTCACACAGGCTTTACTATCTTTGAACATTCAAGACTGCCCGCTGAGGGGTGGAAAAAAGGATACAATGGCGAAAAACAACATATTGCACTGTTCTTTTTGCGGACGCAACCGGGATGAAGTAAAGATCCTGATTGCCGGACAGGAAGGGCATATCTGCGAAAACTGCGTGGAGCATGCACAGGAAATTATACAGCAGGAACTGCAATTGAAAAGCGATAGTGCCATTTCCAATTTCAAACTGAATGTAAAGAAGCCGGTTGAAATCAAGCGCTTCTTAGATGAATACATCATTGGCCAGGATGAAGCAAAGAAAGTTTTAGCTGTTGCCGTTTACAATCACTACAAACGTCTCAAACAAAAAAGCGAAAGCGAAATTGAAATTGAAAAAAGCAACATTGTAATGGTAGGCGAAACCG
This sequence comes from Chitinophaga pinensis, assembly GCA_943368955.1. GTDB lineage: Bacteria > Bacteroidota > Bacteroidia > Chitinophagales > Chitinophagaceae > Lacibacter > Lacibacter pinensis_A. The sequence continues at coordinate 402,646 of CALRLY020000001.1, read as the reverse complement.
GCACCGGAAAAACCCTGCTGGCCAAAACCATTGCACGTTTGCTGAATGTTCCTTTTGCAATTGTAGATGCTACTGTGTTTACAGAAGCCGGTTATGTGGGCGAAGATGTGGAAAGCATTTTGACCCGTTTGCTGCAGGTTTGTAATTATGATGTAGCTGCTGCAGAAAAAGGGATAGTATACATTGATGAAATTGATAAAATTGCCCGTAAAGGCGACAACCCTTCCATTACCAGGGATGTAAGTGGCGAAGGTGTGCAACAAGGTATGTTGAAGTTACTCGAAGGAACAGAAGTACTGGTCCCCCCCCAGGGAGGCCGGAAACATCCTGAGCAAAAGCTGATTAAAATCAACACACAAAATATTCTGTTCATTTGCGGTGGAGCGTTTGATGGCATTGATAAAGTGATTGCCCGCCGGGTAAACACCAACGCTATCGGTTTTAATGTGAAAAAAGAAGAGCAGGAACTGATGAAGAAAAACCTGCTGCAATACGTAAATGCACAGGATCTCAAAACCTTTGGTTTGATCCCCGAACTGTTGGGCCGTTTACCAGTAGTAACTTATCTGAACCCGCTGGATGCTGAAACCCTGCGGCAGATTCTGGTGGCACCCAAAAACGCCCTCATTAAACAATACCATAAACTGTTTGAACTGGAAGGCATTGAACTGAGTATTGACGATAATGTGTACGATTTTATGGTAAGCAAAGCCATGGAATACAAACTGGGCGCCCGTGGATTACGCAGTATTTGTGAAAGCATTTTAACCGATGCGATGTTCGACCTACCCGGCAGCGATGAAAAGCAATTCCATCTTACCCTTGACTATGCCATGCATAAATTCGACAAGAGCAAGCTGGGTCTGTTGAAAGTAGCGTGATAAGTTATAGGTAGAAAGTTATAAGTAAATGTTCTATTTTAGAAGCGTTTCTGAATTATCAGAAACGCTTTTTTACTTACTACTTACAATAAAACCATGCAGGAACTCATCAAACGATTGATGGAGAAAGGGCTTACCGAAGACCAGGCCTATGCGGCTATTGATGTGATTAAGAATTTCGCCAAGGAAAAATTTCCCATCTTTGGCGGAGCCATAGACAAACTGTTTGATAAATACGGACCGAAAGATGAAGAAGATTTTCTGGATTGATTCCAGTACGGTTCCCTTCTGCTTTTTTGACCTTGCCGGCAAGCAACTTATACTTCTGTTTCCTATCTTCCCGTAAAATACGCACTTGCCATGTGGAAAAAACATCCCAAAGCCCTGCCCTTTCTGTTCTTCTCCGAAATGTGGGAACGCTTCGGTTATTATTTAATGATCGGCATTTTTACCCTGTACCTGAAAGATGTAAAAGCAGGGTTTGCCATGACCGAAGCTGAAAGTGCCGACTTGTACGGCACGTTCATTGCGTTGGTGTTTCTGACCCCCTTCCTCGGTGGTTTGATTGCCGACCGCTACTGGGGCTATCGTAAATCAATCATCATTGGTGGTCTGCTCATGGGTGCTGGTTATTTGTTGATGAGTGTACATAGTCTGCCGGTATTATACCTGAGTATGACACTGGTGATTGTAGGCAACGGCTTTTTCAAACCCAATATTTCCACCCTGCTGGGGAATGTGTACACCACACCAGAGCACAATCATCAGAAAGATGAAGGTTATAACATCTTCTACATGGGCATTAATGTAGGCGCCTTCATCTGCAATTTCTTTGGTGCTGTTTTATATAATACGCTGGGCTGGGGATATGCATTTGCAGCAGCCGGTATTGGCATGTTCCTGGGTGTGCTTATTTTTTTGATTGGCACCCGCCATTACAAAGCGTATGACGTTAAGAAAGGGATGAAAGAGGGTGATATGAGCATGCTGCGCATTACCGGACTGATTTTATTCCCGTCGGTGATTGCAGGTGTGCTGGGCTGGTTATTGCCAGGCAATATTTTTGGAAGCGATTCAACTGATGCCTTCATCTTTGCCTGCATTCCCGTGATTTTATTTTATGCTTCTCTGTATTTCCGTGCTCAAAAAGAAGATAAAGCGCCCGTGGGAGTATTACTGATCATCTTTGCCGTAGTGGTGATGTTCTGGGCTGTTTTTAAGCAGAACGGCAGCGCCCTCACTACCTGGGCCGACCGTTACACCGATCGTTCCGTAACCGGAACAACCGAGCAACTGTTCGGTGCTGTACAACTGACACAAACCCTGAAGTATCAAAAAGATTCTGTTGCACTATATGATGAACAGTTCCGGCTGCAGAAGAAAGACGGACAGGTGGTAAAAGAATGGAACTACCCTCTTTACTTCCGCAATGATGTTTCTTCCAATATGCAAACAGAAGGAGGCACGCTGAGCGTATGGAGCACCAACCTCAGCCAAAGCATTAATCCCGGCTGGGTAATTTTGTTAACGCCGCTGGTGGTTGCGTTTTTCACCTGGCTGAGGCGCAAAGGAAAAGAACCGGGCACACCCACTAAAATTGCATTTGGACTTCTGATTTCCGCTTTGTCTGTTTTGGTCATGGTGGCCGCATCCAAAGCCGGCAACAACGGAGCTGAAAAAGTGAGTGTATGGTGGCTTATTGCCAGTTATGGGGTAATAACGGTGGGTGAATTGCTGCTGAGTCCCATGGGCTTATCGCTGGTATCAAAACTGAGTCCGGCTCATATTACATCGCTCATGATGGGTGGTTGGTTTCTCGCCACATCCATCGGCAATAAACTCTCTGGTATTTTAGCAAGTATGTGGGACCGTTATGAAGATAAATCCAATTTCTTCTGGCTCAACTTTGTTCTTTTGTTAGCAGCTGCGGGTGTGCTTTTTTTATTGCTGAAGCAACTGAATAAAGTGATGAAGGAACGGGGAATTGTATAAGTGTTGGCAGCTTCAGGAATGAAAGCCCTTCCTGAAAAGATTTTTTTACTAAATATCTATTTAACTGATAAACCCTCCGGATTTATATGAATCCGGAGGGTTTATCGTCCAAATTTTCAATTTTACTTCAACACCTCCCTTGCAATCACAATTTTTTGAATTTCGCTGGTGCCTTCGCCGATAGTGCATAGTTTGGAGTCACGGTAAAACTTTTCAACGGGAAAGTCCTTGGTGTAACCGTACCCGCCAAAAATCTGCACCGCATCGTTACTGATCTTCACGGCAATTTCACTTGCATAATACTTGGCCATGGCGCCCGCTTCTGTTACTTTTTCGCCCCGGTTTTTTAAATCGGCCGCTTTTGCAATCAGCAGCTCAGCAGCAGCAATTTCGGTGGCCATATCGGCCAGTTTAAAAGAAATTCCCTGGAAATTGGCAATCGGCTGATCAAACTGATGCCGCTCCTGTGCATACTTTTTAGCCGCCTCGTAAGCACCTATGGCAATACCCAGCGACAAAGCTGCAATGGAAATACGTCCGCCATCAAGTACTTTCAACGCCTGACGGAATCCATCGCCCACCTCACCAATTCGGTTGGCATCAGGAATACGGCACTGGTCGAAAATCATTTCCGTGGTTTCGCTGGCCCGCATGCCCAGCTTATTTTCTTTTTTTCCGGCAGCAAATCCGGGCGTGTCCCGTTCCACCAAAAAGGCTGTTGCATTACCGCTGCTGCGGGGCTCACCGGTACGGGCAATGACTACAGCCACTTCAGCACTTTTTCCGTGAGTGATCCAACATTTTGTTCCATTGAGAATCCAATGATCGCCATCCCGCACTGCAGTCGTTTTCATATTGGCTGCATCGCTGCCGGTATTCGGTTCCGTAAGTCCCCATGCTCCCAGCCATTCACCCGATGCCAATAAAGGCAGGTATTTCTTTTTTTGCTCCTCGTTCCCGCAATAATAAATATGACCGGTACAAAGCGAATTATGAGCAGCTAGGCTTAATCCCACCGACCCGCATACTTTGGCCACTTCCACAATAGCGGCCACATATTCGTGATAACCAAAACCGCTGCCTCCATATTGCTCGGGTACAAACATGCCCATGAGTCCCAATTTTCCCATTTCCTGTAGTACATCTTTGGGAAAATGCTGTGTTTCATCCCACTCCATTACATGGGGCAAAATATGTTTCTGTGCAAAATCACGTGCCACCTGGGCCACTTGCTGCGTAACTTCTGTTTGCTGAAAATTCATTTGGTACCAATTTTAAACAAGTTGAGTCATGCATTTCATACTGAATCACATGACTCAACTTTAAAGCTTCATAAGACGTGCAATCGAAAACGGGAAACAAAGATAACAAATACTAACAAATGTTAGCGATGTTTTTTGTTACCTACTCCAACCCCAGATAAGGGAATATGCGGGCATACAGGTCTTCATCAATTGAACCGATCCGCAGCAACACATCCACCCGCTGAAAGGGGCCGTGCTGCTCCCGGTAGGCAATGATGTTGCGGGCCGTTCGGCTGTCGATGTAAGGATGGGCTTTCAATTCTTCCAGTGTAGCTGTGTTGAGATTGATTTTGCGGATCGAACGCTCATCGGCCTGCAGGAATGGCTTGATTTGCTGGAACGTGGAGTCGGGCAATCCAAAGGTTTCCGCAACCTGCTCCACATTCCGGAACCCTCCCAGTTTGTCACGGAAATTGATGATACGGCGGGCATAAGCCGGGCCAATGCCCCGCAATTGCTGCCATGCCTCTGCATCGGACCGGTTAATATCAATCTTTATGGAAGTTGGTGCTGCCGCTTTCTTTTCAGGAAACCCGGTTTCCCTTTGTTCACGGGCTACGGGAGCAGGAGGAGCGGCAATCTTCACATAAGGAATCAAACGATCGGCAACTGCCGCTGGAAGCGAATACATTTTTCGAAGATCCTCCGGCTTCCGGAACTGACCTCCTTTCGATAAATACTTAAAAATGGACTGAATGGTTTTTTCCTTTACCCCCAGCTTTTGCCAATCGGCCGCCGTGGCAGTATTGGGGTCGAAATAGAACAGGGTGCCTGAAAAAGACCGATCCTCTGTACGGTCATATCTCGGCTTCGGTTCAAATAAGTCGGTATTCCTTTCAGACGGCTTTTCCTGCTTTTGAAGTGCCGCTTGCTGAAATTGTTCGGAGACGGTAGTGTCGGGTTCCGGCAGCGGAGGCTCTTCCACAAGAAAGGGAAAGAAGCCCGGCAGCAGGGCAAATAAGATCGCTGCTGTAAGTAAAAGAACAACAGCCCGCCGTTCTTTTGCGGTAAACGTGAAGTAATCCTTCAGCCAGTTGTTTTTCAAAGATTGCATAGGATAAAAATAGAAGAATGGATCGTTTCAAAAAATACCACAAATGTGTTATTTTTTAGCAAGCCAGGGCCAGGGAATTCAGTAGGTTACTATAAGCCCGTCATAGGCAAGATGCACACCCTCAGGCAGTTGCTCATCCACCTCCTGGTGCAGACCCAGTTGATGACTGATATGTGTGAAGTAAGCATCAGTTACATCAAGCTCTTTCGCCAGCGAGGTGGCTTCTGAAAGAGTAAAGTGAGAAATATGAGGCTGGTGCCTGAGTGCGTTTAACACCAATCCGCTGCTACCTCTGATTTTTTCCTTTTCTTCTGCATCAATACGGTTTGCATCTGTGATATAGGTGAACGGGCCAAAACGGAAACCAAGCACCGGCATTTTCAGGTGCCATACCTGGATGGGCTGAATGGTTATATCACCAATTACAAACGGTTCAGTTGTGATGGTATTGATTTCAATTTCTGGTACTCCCGGGTATTTGGTATCGGAGAAGGCATAATAAAAATCACGCCGTAAGGCTTCTTCTGTAAGATAATTGGCATATACCTGCATAGGCTTGCCGGTGAAAAAGTTGTAAGCTCTTACATCATCCAGTCCGGCAATGTGATCTTTATGCGGATGGGTGAAAACAACCGCATCCAGTTTGGTAACTCCTGCCCGTAACATCTGGTAACGGAAATCGGGTGTTGCATCAACGACAATGGTAGTGGAAGGAGATTCAATAAGGATACTGCTTCTCAGCCGGTTGTCTTTGGGATCGGCAGAACGGCAAACCGAACAGGTGCACCCTATCATGGGAACACCGCTGCTGGTACCTGTACCTAAAAAAGTAATTTTTATGGGGGGATAGGTCACTGAGCAAATTTAGAGGGTAACCTTGAAACCAAACCACCATTTCGGTTGAGGCGGATTGTCGCTTATTCGGCAGCCCTGGCTGCAGCCATGGCCAGCACTTCCTCATACAACTTTTGCGATTCACCGGTAAGTGAATCAAACGCAATCTGCACCTGGGGAATCAATTCGAGGGCTGTATTGATGCGCCCTTCTGTGCTTAGAAATTTATTGAGCACCACCACTTTCTTCTGCTCCAGAATACAATAGCCACTCTGGAACGTACCCCGCTCATAACGAACAATGTAGCCGCTTTCTTCCAGTATCGCTTCCAGTTTGTCTAATGTTGTCTGATTCAGTTTCATACCTCAGTCTTCCTTAATTGCTGCAAATTTATACGCAAGGGTTCAAACATACCGGTACGGTTCTTTCAAGTTATTCACACCCGTAACAAATAAAAGTTTTATTGGTTCTTACTGGTCATCCGCACCACCGGGATAATCATTTCTTCCATACTTACGCCTCCATGCTGAAAGGTATTGCGGTAATAATTGGCGTAGTAATTATAGTTATTCGGGTAACAGAGATAAACATCTTCCCGGGCAAAAATATAAGAGGAGTTCAGGTTGGGTACGGGCAAACCTGCCTCACGGGGATCTCTGAACGCCAGTACATCTTTCGCATCAAAATTGAGATTGCGGCCGTGCTTGTAGCGGATATTGGTAGTGGTTTCTTTATCTCCAATCACTTTTGCCGGCTTCTGCACCCGAATGCTTCCATGATCTGTTGCAAGCACGATTTGCACATTACGGTCGGCAATTTTCCGGAGAGCCTGGTTCAGCGGCGAATGTTCAAACCAACTGGCGGTGATGCTGCGATAACTGCGTTCATCATTGGCAAGTTCTTTCAGCACTTCCATTTCGGTTCGGGCATGGCTGAGCATATCCACGAAGTTGTAGACAATCACATTTAAGTCGTTCTGCAGCAGATTGTGAATATTGTTTACGAGGTCTTGTCCGGCCTGGTGATGAAGCACTTTGGTAAAGGAAACCTTGAGATCAGACTTTCCTAACTGACGCAGCTGGGCTCTGAAAAACTCTTCTTCGTGCAGGTTTTTACCGCCTTCCTCATAATCATTTTTCCACTGAGCCGGAAATTTTTTCTCAATATCCACCGGCAGCAGTCCGCTGAAAATCGCATTCCGGCAGTACTGTGTGGCAGTTGGCAGTATAGAATAAAACGTATCTTCTTCTGCAATGCGAAAGTTTTCCGCAAACCCCGGCTGTATTGCTTTCCATTGATCGAACCGCAGGTTATCAATCAACACAAAAAACAAAGGTGTTCCTTTCTGTACATGGGGCAGCACTTTGGTAGCAAAGAGGGTGTGACTCATCACCGGCTTATCAGTTGCACCTTGTTTGAGCCAGCTAACGTAATGACGGGAGATGTACTTGAAAAACTCATTGTTTGCTTCATCTTTTTGTGTCTGCAACACTTCCCGCATTTCAGGACTGTCGGTACGGCTCATTTCCAGTTCCCAGTAAACGAGTTTTTTGTAAAGTTCCATCCACTCGTTATAATCCGGACTGCTGTTGAGAGCCATAAACAGATTACGGAACTGTTGCTGGTAGGCCGAGGTGGTTTTTTCTGAAACCAACCGTTTATTATCAATGATCTTTTTCAGGCTCAGTAACACCTGGTTCGGGTTTACGGGCTTTATAAGATAATCACTGATCTGAGAACCGATGGCATCGTCCATCAGGTTTTCAGTTTCGTTTTTTGTAATCAGCACCACTGGTATGGAGCTGTTTACTTCTTTGATCTTCGACAGGGTTTCCAAACCTGTAATGCCGGGCATGGTTTCATCCATCAGCACCACATCCACCGGGTGTTCTTTGATATAGTCAATGGCATCAAACCCGTTGGTAAGAGTGTGTACTTCATACCCTTTATGCTCGAGGAACAGCTTTTGCGATTGCAGGCTTTCGATTTCATCATCTACCCAGAGTATTTTGGCAAGCGACATAATTTTGATTGACGATTTAAGATTGCAGATTGACGATTTGTGAAGGCTTCCTTTCTCAGTGCATCTTTACAGGAACCTTGCAGTTGTAAAAGTATTGAATTCCCGCTCCTTCTTTTACCTTTGGCCGGATTCAAAGATACTATTGAGGAAGTATTAACATGAAATAACCATTCAAATCATCAGCATGGCACCAACCGATGATGCGTATGTAAAAGATGATACGGCGAAGCAAGCCTGGTTACACATGTGTTCCACAATAGATAATAACAACTGATTACATGAAGTTCCGCAAAATTGTAAACGATCCGATTTACGGGTTTATCACCTTTGATGATCCGCTCATTTATGAAATCATTTCGCATCCGTGGTATCAGCGGCTGCGACGCATTCACCAGATGGCACTGGCACAGCTTGTTTACCCCGGGGCCGTACATACCCGCCTGCACCACAGCATGGGTGCCTACCACCTGATGGGCGAAGCACTGACCGAGCTGAAAAGCAAAGGAGTTGATATTACCACCGAAGAAGAACAGGGGGCCAAAATTGCGATTCTGCTGCACGATATAGGGCACGGCCCGTTTTCGCATGCACTGGAACATGTACTGATAGAAGATGTTCACCATGAAGAAATTTCCCTGTTGCTTTTTGAAGAACTCAACCGGGAGTTTCATGGCGCCCTGAGCCTTGCATTATCCATTTTCAAAGGCGATTATCACAAGCCGTTTCTGCATCAGCTCATCAGCAGCCAGCTGGATGTAGACCGGATGGATTACCTCACCCGTGACAGTTTTTACAGCGGAGTAAGTGAAGGAGTGATCGGGTATGACCGTATACTGAAGATGATGACCATCCATAACGGGGAACTGGTGATTGAAGAAAAAGGTGTGTATTCCATTGAAAAGTTCCTGGTGGCCCGGCGGCTGATGTACTGGCAGGCATATTTGCATAAAGCCGTGCTGGGTTCTGAAAACATGCTGGTGAAAATTCTGCAGCGGGCCAAACTGCTGGCAAGAAGTTCGGCCAATTTCACCTCGTCCAATGAAGTATTAGATACTTTTTTGAGAGCCGAAAACACCAGCACCTTTATCCGCAATAACCTGAACGAATTCTGCAGCCTGGATGATCATGATGTGATGAGTTCCATCAAAAAATGGATGCGCCATCCCGACTTTGTGCTGAGCAACCTCTGTACCCGGCTCATAAACCGCAATCTGCTGAAAACAAAACTGCGGCAGGAGCCATTTGATCCGGCGTTTATTGACAGCATGCAACAAAAAGCAGCACTTCAGTTGTCTATCAGCAGAGAAGATGCAACCTGGTTTGTTTTCGATGGAATCGCCAGCAACCGCATGTACAACCCCGGAAATGAGCAGATATCCATCCTGTTTAAAGATGGTACAGTGAAAAACATTTCAGAAGTGGAATATGTGCTGATTCAAAGGGTGGCGGATGGCCCTGCCAAAAAGTTCTACCTTTGCTGGCCCGGCGAACTTTCCTGAAAAACTATATGGACGGCATACGGAAACATTGCAAGGTTGCGTTTTTGAATTTAACTTTAAGAACTTAAGAAGGATACATGGAGTTTACTGCGTTACAGATCGCTGCAATTATACAGGGAACAATCGAAGGTGACCCCGATGTGAAAGTACATTCATTCGGAAAAATTGAAGAAGCCGGTAATGGACAGCTTTCCTTTCTGGCCAATCCCAAATATGAGGATTACCTGTATGAAACCAAGGCTTCCCTTATCATCATTAATCATTCACTGGAGCTGAAGCAACCGGTCAGTGCCACGCTCATCCGGGTGCCCGATGCATATTCTTCCTTCGCCACCCTGTTACAGGCCTACGAGCAAATGAAAGCCGGCCAGCTTACCGGTATACAACAACCGGCTTTTGTATCCGAAACGGCCACCATCGGAAACCAGGTATTTATTGGTGCTTTTTGCTATGTAGGTAAAAATGTGCAACTCGGCAACAATGTAAAACTGCACCCACAGGTGTATGTAGGTGACAATGTTACCATCGGCGATCATACTGTTTTGCATCCGGGCGTAAAAGTGTACCACGACTGTGTGATCGGCAAAAATGTAATTATACATGCCGGAAGCATTTTGGGCGGTGATGGCTTTGGCTTTGCCCCGCAAAACGATGGCAGTTACAAAAAAGTACCGCAGATCGGTAATGTAGTGGTGGAAGATGGAGTGGAAATAGGCGCCAACTGTACCATAGACCGGGCAACGATTGGGTCCACTATCATCCATACAGGAGCCAAACTGGATAATCTGATACAGGTAGCCCATAATGTGGAAGTGGGGCGCAATACGGTTATTGCTGCCCAAACAGGAGTAAGCGGCAGTACCAAAATCGGCAATAGTGTAATGATTGGTGGACAGGTGGGCATTGTTGGGCATATTTCCATTGCCGACGGTACCCGTATCAATGCACAGAGCGGTGTAAGCAAATCCATTAAAACACCCAACAGTACTGTAACGGGCTCCCCCGCTTTTGATTATACTAGCACCTTACGCAGCCAGGCCCTTTTCCGCAACCTGCCTGAACTTGAAAAACGGATAGCAGAACTCGAACAGTTGCTTCGCCAGCTTATGGCAGAAAAAGAGAGCTTCTGAAAAATCGTCCATTTTTGCCGGTTTTAGCTTTTTAGTTGTCCTACAGGGTGTTATTCGCCCTTTTTATTACTTTCGTGCTTTATGACAACTACGAATGAAAACGGCTGTTCCAATCAGCACACCTTAGCAGCAAGCATTTCTATTTCCGGCGTGGGCATCCACACCGGCGAGCAGGTGCATATGACTCTTGAGCCTGCCGAACCCAATTCGGGCATTGTGTTTCAACGGATTGACCTCGATGGGCAGCCTACGGTTAAGGCAGATGTGGACTTTGTAACTGAAACCCGCCGCAGCACCACCCTTTCCAATAACGGAGCCACTGTAAATACCATTGAACATCTGCTGGCTGCCCTGGTTGGCTGCGAAGTGGACAATGTGCTGGTGAAAATTGACGGTCCAGAAATACCCATACTCGACGGCAGTTCGCAACCGTTTGTGGAAGCGCTTGAAAAAGCAGGCCGCAAAAAACAGGATGCCATTAAAAACTGGTACACCATTGAGCACAATATCTACTTCTATGATGAAGAGAAAAAAGTGGAAATGGTGGCGATGCCTTCTCAGGACTACCGTATTAATACACTGATTGATTTTAACTCACCTGTGCTGGGTACGCAACATGCCCAGCTCCGCAGTACCGCAGAGTTTAAAACAGAAATTGCTCCCTGTCGCACATTTTCCTTTTTCCATGAACTGGAGTTTTTACTAAAGAACAATCTCATTAAAGGTGGCGACCTCAATAATGCAATTGTGGTGGTTGATAAGCCCGTGACCGATGAACAACTTGACTCCCTGTCCAAAGCATTCGGGAAAGAAAAATTTGCCATCACCAGCGAAGGGTATCTCAACAACCTGCAACTACGCTTCCCCAACGAACCGGCCCGTCATAAACTGCTGGACCTGGTTGGAGACCTGGCATTGGTTGGCATGCCCTTTAAGGCCCATATCATAGCCAACCGCCCCGGTCACGCCAGTAATGTGGAATTTGCTAAAAAAATTAAAGAACATATTAAAAAGAACCGGTTCAAGGCTAATGTACCTGCGTATTATCCCGACAAAACCCCGGTTCATGATATAACTTATATTGAAAAGATTTTACCGCACCGTTACCCTTTTTTACTGGTTGATAAAATCATCGAACATTCCGAAACACACATTGTAGGCATTAAGAATGTCACCTACAACGAACCCTTCTTCCAGGGACATTTTCCCGGAAATTATGTAATGCCTGGCGTGTTACAAATAGAAGCCCTGGCACAATGTGGCGGACTTTTAGCCATACCTAAAGACACTGAAGACAAGTATGATACCTACTTTTTGAAAGTAGACAATTGCAAGTTCAAACAAAAAGTGGTTCCCGGTGATACACTCATCCTGAAGATGGAGTTAAAAAGTCCGATCCGCCGGGGTATTTGTGAAATGAAAGGAACCATTTTTGTAGGCAGTAAAGTCGTTTGTGAAGCAGATTTAACTGCCCAAATTGTAAAACAACCAAAACAATGATCAGTAACCTGGCATATGTTCACCCCAATGCCCAAATAGGCTCCAACGTAACCATTGATCCGTTTGCCGTCGTGCATGATGATGTGGTAGTTGGCGATGGCTCTCATATCATGAGCAATGCGGTGGTTTTTTCAAGTTCCCGTATAGGGAAAAACTGTAATATTTTTCCGGGCGCCGTCGTTGGAGGTGTGCCGCAGGATCTTAAGTACAAAGGTGAATATACACTCGCAGAAATAGGCGATAATACCACTCTACGGGAATGTGTAACCGTTCACCGGGGCACCACCGATAAAAAAACCACTAAAGTGGGAAGCAATTGCCTGATTATGGCGTATGCACATATAGCGCATGACTGCGTTGTTGGCAATAGTGTCATCCTCGCCAACTCAGTTCAGCTAGCCGGACATGTGCAGGTGGATGATTATGCAATTATTGGAGGCATGAGTGCGGCTCACCAGTTTACACATATTGGAGCCCATACCTACATTGCAGGGATGAGCGCCATCCGTAAAGATGTGCCGCCCTACGTAAAAGCTGCCAGGGATCCTCTTTCGTATGTTGGCATTAACAACGTTGGACTCAGCCGCAGAGGATATGCAAAAGAATCAATTGAAGAAATCTTTAAAATCTACCACATTCTGTTTGTTGAAAAGCATATCGTTTCCAAAGCGCTCCAGATCATTGAAGAAACCGTAGCAGCAACACCCCTGCGTGATGAAATTTTACAATTCATCCGCTCTTCCGAAATCGGCATCATTAAACGCCAGGCGCAAAATGGCAGCGATGAAGATATTGCTTTCTGATACGGGCAAACGCTACAACCGGGAATGGATCTTCCGGAAACTTTCCTATACGTTTGAGAGCAGTAATCACTATGCTATCACCGGTTCCAACGGATCGGGTAAATCAACCTTACTGCAAATCCTGGCTGGTTCGCTCACGCACAGCGAAGGAACCCTGCATTATGAACGCAACCAGCAACAGGTTGCACCCAACGATGTGTACCAGCACATTTCCCTTGCTGCACCTTACCTCGAACTGCCGGAAGAAATGACACTCCTGGAGTTTCTCACCTTTCACTTCAGCTTCAAACCACTCTTACCGGGGGCAACAGTTGAATCAGTTATTCAAACCATTGGGCTGGAAAAAGCGACGCACAAACAAATCCGTTATTTCAGCAGTGGTATGAAGCAGCGGGCCAAACTGGCGCAGGCTGTTTTTTCTGACACGAGTGCTGTTTTTTTTGATGAGCCCTGCACCAATCTCGATGCCGAAGGCGTCAACTTATATCAACGGCTTGTAGAACATTATTGCAGCAACCGGCTGGTGGTGGTGAGTAGCAACGATGAGGAAGAGTATCGCTTCTGCAGTTTTGTACTGCCGGTAACGAGGTATAAAATAAATTGATTATCTCCTGCTTGCAATCAGCAAATTCAAATCAGTATACTTCAGATCAAAGCGCTGGCTGAGGTAAATATTCGTCAGCGCTCCCTTGAACATATAAATGCCGTTGCGGATGTTGAGCTTGTGCCAAAGCAAATGATCCAGGCCGCCTTCATCAGCAATTTCCAGCAGCAGCGGCATCAGCACATTGCTGATGGCCTGCGAAGCCGTACGTGCAAAGCCGCTGGGTATGTTGGGAACGCAGTAGTGTATTACACCGTACTTCAGAAAAATAGGCTGCTCATGGCTGGTTACTTCGCTGGTTTCAAAACAGCCGCCCCGGTCAATGCTTACATCCACAATGACTGTTCCGGGTCGCATCGCTGCCACCATTTCTTCCGAAACCACAATGGGCGTGCGGGAACCACCGGTCGACGACAAGGCACCTACAGCCACATCGCAGGTTTTTAATTGCTTGGCCAGAATTTTGGGTTCCACTACCGATGTCCAGATGCGGTGCCCCACTTCATTCTGCAACCGTTTCAGCTTGTAGATATTGTTATCAAAAATTTTCACACTGGCACCCATAGCTAAAGCCGTTCGGGCCGCATACTCACCCACAATACCGGCACCAATGATTACAACTTTCGTGGGCGGTATGCCGCTGATGCCGCCCAGCAAAACCCCTTTTCCGCTGTTGGAACTGCTGAGGTACTGTCCGGCTATGAGCATCACCGCACTGCCGGCTATTTCGCTCATACTCCGTACAATGGGATTATGCCCCGAATCATCTTTCAGATTTTCAAACGAAAGGGCGGTGATCTTTTTTTCCATCATCACCTGCAGGATTTCCTGCTTCATCACCGCAATATGAATGGGCGAAATAATCGTCTGCCCCGGCCGCAGCAAGTCCAGCTCTGGTTCACTTACGGGAGCCGATTTAATCAGCAGATCACATTGATACACTTCCTTGCGGTCGTACACAATTTTGGCACCGGCCTCGCTGAAATCTTTATCGGAAAAATGAGCCCCTTCTCCTGCCTGGTATTCGATCATCACCCTGTGCCCGTTAAGCGTAAGCACATGAACCGCTTCCGGCGTAAGCGCCACCCTGTTTTCCTGAAACATTTGTTCTTTGGGAATGCCAATAAACAAACTGCCTGCCTTTTTCTTTACATCAAGGGTTTCTTCTAATGTTTCGTAGTTGAAGCTGGCACTGACAATGGGCTTGAAAGAAGACATGATGGTTACAGGGGAATCGTGAACGTTAACTGGCTACAAAATACAAAAACTAATGCGGAAAACGAATCTTCAGCAACCGTTCTTTTTCGCCTAACGGTACGAGTGTCAGATAAACTGTATCGGATGGCAGTATTGTGTCGGCCTTTTCAGGCCACTCCACCAGGCAAATAGCTCCGCTGTACAACGCATCTTCCACACCGGCTGCAACCAGTTCTTCTTCACTGTTCAGCCGGTACAAATCCATGTGGCACACCGTTTCGCCGTTGCCCGTTTTATATTCATTGATGATTGAAAAGGTTGGACTTCCCACCACATCTTTCACACCCCATTCATCGCAGAGGGCATGTACAAAGGTGGTTTTGCCGGCTCCCATGGGTCCTTCCAGAGCCACAACCCGGCAACCGGAACAGGCATCGAGAAACCAGCGGGCTGCTGCCCTCAACTCATTGTATGAAAAACGGAACTCCACTCCTTGATTTGAATAATGGTTGCAAAGATATTGCGGTTCTTTGTACAAGACCGGCAGAACAGTTGTGTAATTTTGCAGAGAAACCGGATTTATAAACGAACCGACCATCGACATTTTACATATGGAAACAATTAATTGGAAAGTAGAAGGAATGACCTGTGCTAATTGCGCCCTCACGATATCGAACTATCTGAAAAAAGAAGGGCAGCAGAATGTGCAGGTAAATCCGGTAAGCGGTGAAGTCCTTTTTGAACTGGTGGAAGAACCAGGTAAAAAAGACAGACTGCAGAAAGGTATTAAAGAACTCGGCTACCGTGTCATGAGTGAAGAAGGCAGCAGCCAAGCGGGACAGCCCAAAGAACCCATGAACCGCTACCTGCGGTATGTACTGATCTGCGCACCGTTCACACTGGTTTTGCTGCTACATATGTTTGAAGGATGGTTGCACATGCACTGGTTGATGAACCCCTGGTTGCAACTGGGACTTTGTCTGCCTGTTTACGTTGTGGGCATGAGTTATTTCGGGCGCAGTGCCATCAAGAGCATCCAAAATGGACTGCCCAACATGAACGTGCTGATTGCCATTGGCGCTACCGCAGCCTTCGTATACAGCTTATATGGCACTTTAACCGGACAGGCGCATGAGTACCTGTTTTACGAAACTGCCGCTACGATTATTACATTGGTTTTCTTTGGTAATTACCTGGAAGAAGCCTCCATTCAGCATACGCAGCGTGCATTAAAAAGCCTGGCGAAGTCGCAGAAAGTGATGGCAAACATGATTGCCTTTGATGACCAGCACCAGGAACAGATTTTTCCAGTTGAAAACAGTGTGCTGCGTGTGGGCGACCTGGTACTGATTAAAACCGGCGAACAGGTTCCTTCCGATTGTAAAATTCTGTGGGGCGATGCCACGGTGAATGAAAGTATTATCACGGGCGAAAGTTTGCCGGTAACCAAAAAGCCAAAGGACCCGATTATTGGAGGTAGTTTGGTGGTTGATGGCACTTTGAAAGCTCAGGTAACCGCTGCCGCCAAAGATTCGACCCTCGCCAATATTGTAAACCTGGTAAAACAGGCACAGGGCGAAAAACCACCCGTGCAACAACTGGCCGATAAAATCAGCGCCATCTTTGTGCCGGTAGTGCTGGGCATAGCCGCTGTAACGCTGGTTGTCAACTGGATCGTGTTACAAGAGTTCACACCCGCACTGATGCGGAGTATTGCCGTACTGGTAATTGCCTGCCCCTGTGCGATGGGTTTGGCTACACCTGCTGCCATTGCAGTGGGGCTGGGACGGGCTGCCAAAAACGGGGTATTGTTCCGCAATGCCAAAAGCCTGGAGTTGTTTAAAAATATTAAGTTGGTTGTATTCGACAAGACGGGTACGTTAACAACCGGGCAGTTTGAAATTGACAAATTCCAAGCTACCGATCCATCCATTACGGAAGAAGAGCTGAAACGGATTGCTTTTTCACTCGAGAAATATTCCAACCACCCGATTGCAACCTGCATTACCGCTGCCTGGCGCACCAAAGACGAGCTGCGCTGGCAACAGGTGGAAGAAATCAAAGGATTGGGCATGAAAGCCACAGACAAAGAAGGGAACGAATTCATCGCCGGCTCTTACAAAGCAGCCGAACATACCACAAAGGAAGACACACATAATGTGTACCTGCTCAAAAACGGACAACTGCTGGGCTGGATTGATGTAAAAGATGAATTGCGGCAGGAAGCAGTTGCCACTGTTGCCTACCTGAAAAACAGGCAGATAAAAACCCTGTTGCTGAGCGGCGACCGTAAGGCAAAATGTAATGCCATTGCCCAACAACTTGGCATTGACGAAGTCATTGCCGAACAAACACCGGAGCAAAAACTGGAAACAATCGCACGCCTCAACGCCGAAACTCCTACAGCCATGGTGGGCGATGGTATCAACGATGCACCAGCGCTGGCAAAAGCCACCATTGGTATATCGCTGAGCGATGCATCCCAGGTAGCCATGCAAACAGCCGATGTGGTACTGATGAATCATGGCATCAAAAACCTGCCATTGTCTCTTGGATTAGGACGTCACACATTCATCACCATCAAACAAAACCTGTTCTGGGCTTTCTTTTACAACATTGTCGCCATACCCGTAGCTGCGTTCGGCCTGCTTACACCCACCTTTGGAGCATTGGTGATGGGTTTGAGCGATGTGGTGCTGGCGATCAATTCCGTGCGGTTGTTTGTGAAGAAGGTTGTGTGAAGAGTAGTGAGTAGTCAGTAATTAGTAATTGGCAGAATCCGCAAACCGAACATGTACGCAAACACATCCCTCCTTCAACTTCTCGAAACCCACTGGGGTTACCGGCAGTTCCGTCCCATGCAGGAGGACATCATCCGTTCGGTATTGGAAGGAACCGATACACTGGCACTGCTGCCCACCGGTGGAGGCAAAAGCATCTGTTACCAGGTGCCGGCCATGGCCAAGGATGGATTGTGCCTGGTGGTATCGCCGTTGATCGCACTCATGAAAGACCAGGTGGAAACCCTGCGCCGCAAAAACATTACCGCCTTTTCGATCACCTCAGCCAACAGCCGCAAAGAAGTGGAGCAGATTTTAATCACGGCTGGTAACAGTAACTGTAAGTTCCTGTACGTGTCGCCGGAGCGGCTGCACACCCACTTGTTCCGTGAGTACCTGCCGGGACTGGGCATTTCGCTCATTGCAGTGGATGAAGCACACTGTATTTCGCAGTGGGGCTACGACTTCCGACCCGCCTATTTACGCATTGCTGAGCTGCGGGAAGAACTGCCCAACGTACCCGTGTTGGCGGTAACTGCATCGGCAACACCGGTGGTGCAGGATGATATTTGTAAACAACTCCAGTTTCACAAGCACAAGGTATTCCAGGGAAGTTTTTTACGCCCGAATCTTTCCTTCAGTGTATTTCAGGTTGACTCCAAAATCACAAAAATCCTGCAGGTTCTCCGCAATGTTGCCGGCACAGCCATTGTGTATTGCAAAAGCCGTCGCATGACACAGGAAGTGGCAGAACTCATCCGCATCCAGGGATTTTCTGCCGATTACTATCATGCCGGTCTGTCTACGGAAGAACGCAGCAACAAACAGGAAGCATGGATTAAAAATCAGATACGGGTGATTGTATGCACCAATGCCTTTGGCATGGGCATAGACAAACCCGATGTGCGGGTGGTGATTCATCATGATGTGCCCGATTGCCTGGAAAATTATTACCAGGAAGCCGGCAGGGCAGGTAGAGACGGACAGAAAGCATACGCCGTGCTGTTGTATGAATCAAAAGACCTGCTGGAATTACAGCAGCTTTCAGAAATACGTTATCCGCCGGTTGAAGAAATAAAACAGGTATACCAGTGCCTGGTCAATTACCTGCAGGTGCCAGCCGGCAGTGGCGAAGGACAATGGCTGGAATTTGATATCGCCGATTTTATCAAACGCTTTAAACTTCCCCAGTCCACCGCTGTGTATTCGCTGCAACTGCTGCAGCAGCAGGGCTGGATTACGTACGGCAGCCAGGTGTTTCTTCCTTCCAAACTTGAATTCACTGCTTCGAAAGAAACATTGGAACACTTTGAACAAGAACACCCGCAACTGGAACCGATAGTCAAGGCCCTGTTACGTACCTATGCCGGTATTTTTGATATGGAAACTGTGATTTCTGAATTTCAGCTAGCCCGTATCCTGGGAAAAGAAAAAGAACGGGTACAACAGGAATTAACCATGCTGCACCAGGCTGGAATTGCAGTTTATGCACCACAAAAAGAAAAGCCATTACTGCAGTTTCTGGAAGACAGGCCGGTTACCGGCGAATTGTTAATACCCGAAGAACAACGGCTGATGCGGAAAGAACAATTTGAAAAGCGGGTGCGGATGATGCTGGATTATATCCGGAAACAAGAAATCTGCCGTTCGGTTGTGATTGCCCGTTACTTTGGCGATACAAAGGTTGCGGAATGCGGCATTTGTGATGTGTGCCTGTATAAAAAGAAAACACACTTAACACCACAGGAGTTTGCAAAAACAGAACAACTGCTTCGAGAAAAAGCCGGCCCCAATGGCCTGGAGCTGAAACAACTGCTGCAGGCCTCAGGCACAAGGCAACGCCAGAAAATTATGATGGTCGTGAACCACCTGGTGGCGGAAGAAAAAGCAACACTTACCGAAAACGGTTTCTTGTTACTGGAACCTTCTGACCTATCTTAAAACCACCCCGTTTTTTTCCGCCGTGTGGTTCTGCCGCCCAATCCCAGTGCACCGAGTAAACTGCGGGTAATGATGGTAGCAGCTGTTCGCCCGACTTGTTTTACAGTAGGATTATCAAAAAAGGATTCTTCTTTTTTGGCCGGGCGTTTGGTTTCCTTTTCCTCTTCTTTTTCCTTTGCCTCTTTTTCTGCAGCTGCGGCGCTCCGTTCGGCAGCTTCTTCCAGTTTAGCGGTAATTATTTCGTGGGCACTTTCACTATCCAGCGTTTCGGCATACTTACGAACCAGTTTGCTCTTGCTTACCAGTTGATCCAATTCCGCATCAGTCAGGACATCCATGCGGCTGCGGGGTGGTACAAGCAAGGTATGCGCCAGGGGTGAAGGAATTCCCTTTTCGTTGAGAAGGGTTACAAATGCTTCACCAATCCCCAGCTGGGTGAGCAATTCATCTACTTTGTAATAGTCGGTCAGCGGATAGTTTTCCGCAGCAGTTTTAATCACTTTCCTGTCGGCCGCCGTAAAGGCACGCAACGCATGTTGTACTTTCAAACCCAGTTGCGACAAAACAGAAGCTGGTACATCCTGCGGATTTTGCGTACAGAAGAAAATACCCACGCCTTTCGAACGGATGAGTTTAATCACCGTTTCAATCTGCTGCAGCAGTGCTTCGTTGGCTTCCTGGAATACCAGGTGTGCTTCATCAATAAACAAACAAAGCTTGGGTTTATCCATATCGCCTTCTTCGGGCAGTGTAGCGTACAATTCAGCAAGCAAACTCAGCATGAACGTAGAGAACAGTTTGGGCCGGTCCTGCAGTTCCATCACCCGCAGAATGCTGATGACACCACGGCCGTCGTCGCTGATGCGCATGAGATCTTCCACTTCAAAGCTGGGCTCGCCGAAGAACGCATCGGCTCCCTGTTGCTGCAGTTCAATCACCTTCCGCAGAATGGTACCGGTGGATGAAGTGGAAATTTTGCCATAGTCTTTTTCCAGTTCGCTCTTGCCCTCATCGCTGATGTATTGAATGACTTTGATAAAATCTTTCAGGTCCAGCAAGGGCATTTTATTGTCGTCGCAGAATTTAAAGATCATAGCCACGATCCCCTGCTGGGTATCGTTCAGCCCCAGAATTTTGGATAAAAGGATGGGACCGAATTCGATAACGGTGGCACGCAACCGAACACCTTTCTGTTCATCGCTGAGAGTCATCAGTTCCACCGGAAAGGCAGCAGGTTGAAACGGCTTTCCCATCAATGCCATACGTTCTTCTATTTTGGCATTGGATGCACCCGCCGCAGCAATACCGCTGAGGTCGCCTTTAATGTCCATCAGCACAACCGGAATACTGGCATCGCTTAATCCTTCGGCCAGCACCTGCAGGGTTTTGGTTTTTCCGGTTCCGGTGGCGCCTGCTATCAAACCATGGCGGTTCATGGTTTTGAGAGGCAGATTGACAGAGGCACCGGGAACAGCCTGCTTATCGAGCATGCCTAATCCCAATTGAAAAGATTCGCCTTTAAACGTGTAACCCTGGTTGACCGTTTGTAAAAATGATTCGTGGCTGGCCATAAAACTGTTTTTAATTCTCATACAAGATAGTGGAAAGTACAATGCCGTTGCACGTACTGTAAATCAGCCGTGGCCGATTGGCTTTGCTACAGGTCTTCCTCCCGTTCCAGCATTAAAATGGCGCTCTGGGGTACAATAAAATATTTATCGCCTTCATACATCACTTCTGTTGCACCGCTGAGCAGAAAAATAGCCAGGTCGCCCTCCTTTGCCTGCAGGGGCACATACTTCACCTGCTCCTCTTCGCCTTTCCAGGATTCATTCTCCACCGGCATGGGAATTACATAACCCGGACCGGTCTTAATCACATACCCCTGCTGTACTTTTTCCTTTTCCTGTACGCCAGGCGGCAGGTAGAGTCCGCTGGCTGTTCGTTCCTCGGGCCGGGAGGGTTTGATAAGAAGCCGGTCCCCGATTACAATCAGTTTCTTGAAACGATTATCAGCTGTAATGCGCATATCCGTTTTTTTACAAAAATAAACAGGCATCGTTTATCCGGAAAGGAGTTCGCCACAAACCATCTGTTCTCTTTACCCTTTCTTTAACAAAAGTTTCATACGCAGCACCGTCTATTCCCCAAATCATTTACCTTTATTTGTTACGAAAACTTACAACTATGGAAGAAACGAAATCGAAAGTGTTACTGGTGGAAGACGACAGCAATTTTGGCAATGTGTTGAAAAATTACCTGGAGCTGAACGATTTTGATGTGACCCTGGAGCGGGATGGCCGGCTGGGACTGGCTGCTTTTCAGCGGGAGAAATTTGATATTTGCCTGCTGGATGTAATGATGCCTCACGTGGATGGATTTACGCTGGCAGAAGAAATCCGTGATATAGATCCTGATGTTCCCCTGTTCTTCCTCAGTGCCAAAACCATGAAGGAGGATATCCTCACCGGTTACAAACTAGGCGCAGATGATTATATCACCAAGCCGTTTGACAGCGAAGTATTGCTGATGAAAATAAAAGCCATTCTCAAACGGAATGAAGAAACGAAATCGGAAACAGAAAATAAAGAGTTTGATCTGGGCATCTTTCACTTCAACCCAAAGCTGAGGGAGTTAACCGCTAATGGAACTACTCATACGCTATCGCCCAAGGAAAATGAACTGTTACGCATGCTGTGCGAATACAAAAACGATCTCTTACCCCGTGAAACAGCCTTGAAGCGCATCTGGGGCAGCGATACCTATTTCAACGGCCGCAGTATGGATGTGTATATCGCTAAACTTCGGAAATACCTGAAGGAAGACAGCAAGGTGGAAATTGTTAACATTCACGGGAATGGTTTCCGGCTGGTGGTGAGTGAGTGATGCTCAATACTGAAGTTCAACTGATAAAAAGAAGGTGTGCGGAAAACGTACACCTTTTTTATTTTTTGCTGAATTGTTCTTTTACGTCCCGGTTACATTGATCAATAAACTGCAATAACTCTTTATGGCCCCGGTATTTTATGGCCGAAGTAACAAAGTGAGGCGGCAGTACGGACCAGTGTTGTCCCAATGCCAACAGAAACTGTTTTACAACAGCCGCCACTTCTTTCTGTGTGCTTTTATCGGCCTTGGTGAACACAAGTACAAAAGGTATCTTCCATTCCCCCAACTGGTTGATGAATTCAATATCAATTTCCTGCGGCTTATGCCGGGAATCAATCAGCACAAACAAATTCACCAGGTTTTCCCGCTTGCGAATGTAGTTTTCAATCATCTTCACCCATTGCTTGCGTTTACCCTGGCCCACTTTGGCATAGCCATAGCCCGGCAAATCCACGAGGTACCAGGCCGATGATTTGCCCTTTGCATCATCGCTCTCGATCAGAAAATGATTGATGAGCTGTGTTTTGCCAGGTGAAGCACTTGTTTTGGCCAGTTTCTGGTTACTGCAAATCATGTTGATCAGCGATGACTTCCCGACATTGCTGCGCCCGATGAAGGCATATTCCGGCTTATCGGCTGCGGGGCATTTGTCGAAAGAGGGGTTGCTGATCAGGTATGTTGCTGTTTTAATCGTCATCCCCCGCAAGATAAGGCAAGTTCCGGTGCAGTGGAGGAGTTGCAGTTTACAGGCCCGCCGCCACACCGAACCTGAAACAGGAAACGGGGAACTTGCCTTGCTTCCTTACCTTTGCGCAGCATGAGCGATCAATATTTACACGACCGTGTTGTACCGTACGAAGCATCGGGACAAAGCAAGAAAGAACAGGTGGCTGCTATGTTTGATGATATTGCACCCCGGTATGATTTTCTCAACCGCTTCTTATCGGCCGGCATTGATGTGCATTGGCGCAAAAAAGCATTGAAACAACTGGCACCTTTACAACCAAAAATGTTGCTGGATGTTGCAACCGGCACCGGTGATGTGGCTATTATGGCGGCACGGCTCCTGCAACCGGAGAAAATTATTGGTATTGACATCAGCGAAAAAATGCTGGAAGGCGGACGGATGAAAGTGCAGGAAAAAGGATTATCCACCATTATAGAACTACAAAGCGGCGATAGTGAAACAATAAAGTTTCCCGATCAAACGTTTGATGCTGTAACCGTAGCGTTTGGTGTGCGGAATTTTGAAAACCTGGAGCAGGGTCTGCGTGAAATTTACAGGGTATTGAAGCCCGGCGGAAGACTGGTGGTGCTGGAATTTTCAAAACCGAAACTACCCGGTATGATCCAGCTTTACAATCTGTACATGCGCATTGTGGCCCCTGAAGTAGCAGGCATGTTCAGCAAAAACAAAAAAGCATACCAATATCTTACGAACAGCATTGAGGCATTTCCGGAAGGAAAAAATTTTGTTGCTGTTCTTAACAAAACCGGTTTTAAAAATACCACATGCAAAGCATTGACTTTTGGAATCAGCAGCATTTATACGGGCGACAAATCTTAATCGTTGCATTTACTCTTTTCATTTGTTCAAAGACTTCCCTGGCACAACGGGAGGAGAATCTTCCCGACCACAGCAATAAACCTTACTATTTCGGTATTACGCTTAGTGGAAATACATCATCCTTCCAGTTGCAACACCATCCTTCTTTTTTAGCAACTGACAGCGTTTCGCTGGTATCGCCTGTATCGAAAGGCGGCTTCGGATTGGGCTTACTGGGCAGTTTGCGCCTGACGCAGCACCTCGAAGCACGTTTCAATCCGCATCTCATTTTTGCCACCCGGGCTATTAACTATACTTTGAAATATCCACGTGTTGGCGATCCGCCCCAGCAGGAAAAACTGGTGGAAAGTATTTATATGAGCTTTCCGGTACAACTGAAATTCAGCAGCGACCGTATCGGCAATTTTCGTGTGTATGTATTAGGAGGCGGCAAATATGATTATGATCTTGCCAGCAACAGCCAGCGCCGCCGTGCAGAAGACCTGGTAAAACTGGTGAAAGGAGCTTTTGGTTATGAAGCAGGCTTTGGTTTTAATTTTTATTTTCCCAGTTTCATCTTCAGTCCCGAAATCAAAATCAGTAATACCTTCCGTAATGTACACAGCCGGGATGCCAATCTGATTTACTCCAATGTCATAGACCGCATGCAGGCGAGGATGATTGTGTTCAGTATTCATCTGGAAGGATAGGAATGGTTAGTGGTTGGTCGTGGGCCGTGGGTCGAAAGAACGTTCTAAAAATGATTTCGTTAAACCTACGGAGCGTAAGTACTTCTTACTTCGTACCTCGTACTTCAGATGACAGAAAGAAGCTTCGAAGCAGGTATCTTACCAACCTTTCAACTTATCAACCTTTCAACCATTAAACCCTTAAACGTTCAACACTTCCTTAGTAATCGTATTCCCTGTACCAAAGGTTCATTCGAACACCGAGGCTGAACATAGTGGTATTTTGGGCTGCTTCCGAACCCCGTTTGAAGCGACGGAAAAAGGCATTTCCATCAACGAATATATTTTCTCTTACTTCATAACTCGCCAGGAAGCTCGCATTCAATCCCGTTGATGCAGTGCCATTGAGAAGTTCATACCCAAACTCAGACGTACGTCCATCACCACTCAAACGAAGTATATCGCTGCCGCTATTACGTGATCCATTATCCAGGCCTTGCTTCCAATAATTGAGTCGTGCTGTCAATAACATTTTTCCAACAGGCTGGTACCGTAGTATCGCCACCAGTTCGTTGAAATTGGCACCCAGCGGATGAGCCAGCGGCTGGTTGTAATGCGAAAAGTTGGAGACAGAATCGAAATGCGAATACGTAAACGGACGCACCCTGTTCCATTCTACCTGCAGATCGAGGTTGCTGATATTAGCGACGTCAACATACTTGGCACCCAACTGCAAACCGGTTTTATTACCCCACCAGCTGGCATCTTCCCTCAGTTTGGAAAAGTTAAATTCATCGAGCAGTAATTGTCCGTACACCTGCACACGCTTCAGCAGATTGGCCTTAAAATCGGCACCTACCAAAGCATTGTCACGGCTGCCGAGATTACCTTCCACACTACGGAAGAAGATGATAGGATTCATGTAACCAAATTCAAACCGGTCTTTGCGCCCAAACACCACTGCCTCAAACAAACCTACATTCAGCCACGGGGTTACGTTCATGCTGAGGTGATGCATGGTGGCATATTTCTTGGGAACAAGGTCATTGGTGCTGTTATCCTTTCCTGTAGTATGCAGCTCCATAAACAAGTTCTGGTAATTGAGTTTCCAGAAACGGGTGTTGATTTTTACAAACAGGTTATTGCCGCCGAAATCACTCAGGAACAAGCTACGGTAGCCATTCCCGATGAAGTTGCGGTCGTAGCCTGCATGAAAATTGATGTACTTGTTGGCACGAAACGTAAAAGAGCCTCGTGCATCAATATAATCCACACCGGTTCCTTTGAACTTTTTATAGAAGTTGGCACCGGGTACTGCCAGCAGACTATCTTCCCACTGCTGAAAGAAACGGGGCCCCCGCTCCTGCACATCCATCACCGATGCAGCAAAACCAATTTTATTCGTGAGTCCGCCCCGCACAGATGCACCCCGCTGGTTCAGGAAAATATTTTGCGATGTGTTATTCAGCTCCACCGACTGGCGGTATTGAATCAACGGATTCACCACGATAAAAAAGTCATCGCCGTAATGTTCGAGCAGGTTACCGGGTGTTTTATAAAATTTCTTCCCTACCATCTTTTGACTGTTGAAGCGGCTTCTGTCGCCCTTCACCCATTCCAGGTTATTGGTATAGAGGCTGTGCAGGTTGTATTGATCGGTCTTGCTCAGACGCAATGCGGTATCCATGCTGAAGAACAAAGGTTGAACACCCAGCATAGAATCTACTTTTCCACCGATGTATTCCACGATATAACGCCTGTCGTAGGGTTTAGTGGAAGTGAAATTGAGATCTGTTACCGCTCCCGTTTTAATTTCAATCCGGTCAATAAAATGCTGGTGTTTCGATTGCTGGGGCAGATAAGTGCTTTGTGCAATAGAAAAAATTGGCGTACATAGAAGAGCCAACCAAAGACTGCATTTGGTAAATTGCATGCGGTTGTTTTTGAGTCGTAAAAATAAGTTATGCCCAATTATCTTTTAAAAAATTGTTCTGTTGTAAACGAGGGTACGATTACCCGTTCTGATGTATGGATCAAAAACGGACGCATTGAACTACTCGCCCCTGTCATTTCTCCTGATGAAGCTTTCACCGAAATCAAAGCAGAACATCTGCACCTGTTCCCTGGTGTGATTGACGACCAGGTTCATTTCCGGGAACCGGGCCTCACCCACAAAGGAACCATTGGTTCCGAAGCAAGAGCTGCTGTGGCAGGCGGTGTTACTTCTTTCATGGAAATGCCTAATACCCTCCCCAATGCACTGAACCTGGAGCTGCTGGAAGAGAAATATGCAATTGCTGCAAAAACCTCATTGGCCAATTACTCGTTTTACATGGGCACCAGCAACAGCAGCGCCGATGACACCCTGAAAGCAAATGAACACAAAAACGATATTTGCGGCATTAAGATTTTCATGGGCGCCAGTACCGGCAACATGCTGGTGAATAACTATAACACCTTAGACAAAGTATTCCGGGAAAGTGAAATCCTGATCGCCACACATTGTGAAAGCGAATCCATAATCAAAAGAAATTATGAGGAACTGAAAGCGCAGAAGAGCGAGTTCGGTCCTGCCGATCACCCGGTAATCCGCAATGTGGATGCCTGCTATGAATCATCACTCATGGCCATTCAGATTGCCCGGCAGTACAACACCCGCCTGCACATCCTGCACCTCACCACCGCCAAAGAGCTCGAACTATTCGGCAATATGATGCCGTTGAAAGAAAAACGTATCACCAGCGAAGTTTGTGTACACCATCTGCATTTTACGGCCGATGATTATGACCGCCTCGGATACCAGATCAAATGTAACCCGGCTATTAAATCAAGAGAAAACAAAGAAGCGTTGTGGGAAGCCCTGCTTGACAACCGCATTGATGTGATTGCCACCGATCATGCCCCTCATACCTGGGAAGAAAAGCAGGGTAGCTACGAACATGCCCATGCAGGATTGCCTTTGGTGCAGCATCCGCTGCTGCTCATGCTGCACTATTACAAAGAAGGACGCATTTCACTGGAACGCATAGCCGAAAAAATGAGTCATGCTGTGGCCGATTGTTTCCAGATCAGCCAGCGGGGCTATATACGGGAAGGATACCACGCCGATCTGGTGCTGGTGAACCTGAAGGAGCCACACACTGTTACAAAAGATAACCTGCTGTACCATTGCGGCTGGAGTCCGCTGGAAGGTTTCACCTTTCCGGCAACCATTACGCATACCTTTGTTAACGGCAACCTCGTTTATGCAAACGGACAACTGGAAGCATCTAACAGAGGACAGCGCCTGAAATTTGAACGCAACTGATGCCGGTAATGAATGGAAACAGATAAAACCACATTATACGATCTTTCCATTCTCAGCAATGAGGAAGAATATTCCCTGTTACACCGCATAAACTTCTGTACCACTTTTGGCGGAAGAGACCGGCTGCAGCACCTGCTCACCCATCCGCACAAAACGACCGAACAAATCCGGCAAACACAACGCATCCTGCAACAGCTGATTCCCGTAACCGAACAGTGGCCGCAGCAAATCACGAATGGCACGATTCAGGTGGTACAGAAGTATTACGAATATCATTTCACACCCATCCCCGTACATGAAAACCCGGTATCCACCTTCCTGTATAAAACGTTCAGCAATCCCGATTATTCGCTCATCCGTTTTTCCGTAACCCATTTCATTGATTTCATCAAAGGCATGCACCAGCTGGAACTGTTGCTGAGCAAAGGCAATGAGTCGGGGGTATTGCAGGTGCTGCTCAAAGCCATACAGGTGAACCTGGCGGCGAAAGAAATCCAGGACATCATCCAAACCGAAAAAAGTAAACTGCTGAAGCCGGGCAAACTATTGCAGCTGGGTGCCTACCTGCGGTTTCAGTATGTAACAAAAGCCCTTGAGCTGATGGATCTCTATCATCAGCTGGATGCCTGGTACAGTATGGCAAAGGCAGTAAAAAAATTCAACCTGCATTTCCCTGATGTGGTTGACAGCGCTGAGCCGGTCATTCACATTGAAGGCCTGTACCATTTGCTGCTGCAACATCCCGTTGCCTACGATGTAACCCTCGACCCCAAAGCGAATTTCCTGTTCCTCACCGGTGCCAATATGGCCGGTAAAAGCACTTTCATTAAATCGGTTGGCTGTGCCGTGTACCTGGCGCATTTGGGCATGGGTGTGCCTGCTGCCTGTATGAAACTGAGTTTGTTTAACGGGTTGCTGAGTAACATACAGGTGCAGGATAATCTCGTGAAAGGAGAAAGCTATTTCTTCAATGAAGTGCAGCGTATCAAGAACACGGTTACAAAAATCAGTGATGGAAGAAAATGGCTGGTGCTGATTGATGAACTCTTCAAAGGTACCAACATACAGGATGCCATGACCTGCAGTGTTGCCGTGATCAAAGGATTACTGAAGATCAAGAATTCACTCTTCATTCTTTCGACGCATTTGTATGAAATCGGGGAAGAGCTGAAACCCTATCCCACCATTGCCTTCCGCTTTTTTGAAACCACGGCCGAAAACGAACAACTTCAGTTCAGCTATCAACTCAAGGAAGGCATCAGCAACGACCGCTTTGGTTATTTGATTCTGAAACGGGAAAAAGTAGTGGAACTGCTGGACCGGTTGTAGAAAAAGAAAAAGACCCTTTCGGGTCTCATTGTGTGCTAAGAATGAACAAGCTCTTCCCGTTCCGGCATCAATTCTGAGAATGAAATCTGAACGGTTTGAAGTAATTGATCTTCCAGCACCTGTGCGTAGGTTTCAAAGTAAGCAATCACATCTTCCCGCACGTTGCGTTGCAGCCAGCGGAAGCCGCCCGGCAATCGTTGCAGCACAGTTTTGTCTTCGAGGTATTCAAGATTATGAATATCGCTTGGTGTTAAGCCAATTTGCTGCAATTTACTGATGAGGAGATTATATGGAGCATTGGTGACCGGGCAATAATCTTCTGCCAGTTCGGTCCACTCCCCGATGCCGGTATGCGCATACCGCAGGATTTCTTCTTTCGTCATATTCCCCACCACCTGCATGAGGTTGCCACAGTTGCAGGCGCCGTGATTGCCCCAGGCATAAGAAGCTCCGTTACGCAGGCGACGGGCTGTTTCCCGTAACGCATCAATCAGTTCTGTTGTTGGATGTGCCATATTATGAAATTGAGGTAAAAACCGTTAAGATTTTGTTTTTGTTGAAGTTGAAACCGTTGGTAAAAAATAAATCCTGCGACAAAACGTTTTTACCCAAACCCGCCTCCGGAAATGATGCTTATGACCAGTTCCCGATTCTTTTTGTTATTTCTGTTCCTCTGCTCAGCCGGCACCCTGCAGGCGCAAATGATTACAGGTGTATGGAAAGGCCGCATTGGCTCCGGGTTGAAGGCGGTGAAAGTGGAGCTGAAGCTGGTGCAGAAAGGCGACAGCCTGGTGGGCACTTCTTACTACTACGAATCGCCGGGTAACTACCGTCGCTATACCGTGAAAGGCTATTTTCATCAGCAGAACAATACTGTGGTGTGGTGGGATGATGAACTGATCGAACAACAGTTCACCCGTGTACGCTTGCTGTCGCCGGGAGAAATTCCCTTGCTGGCAGAAGCCGACTTCAATTGCCCCGGTGGTGGTGTAATGATGCTCGATGGCAAAGCAGTACACAAAACAGACCAGAAAGAAAAAGGTCCGCTGCATTTTGATAAAGTGGATCGCCCGGTTTTCAATGATGAATGGGATATTCTGATTGAGAATTACACGATGGGTGGTAACGATCCTGATTTGATTGACAGTACTGCGTTGGTGTGGAAGACAGAAAAACCCGTTCCTGCCCAGCAGCCGGCTGTTGTACCGCAGCCTAAACAGGAACCCGTGGTAACCAACCCGGCAACGCAGCCCGAACCGCAACCGAAACCACAACTTGTACTGCAGGAACCAACACCTTCGCCTCAAAAACCTGTTGCAAAAGATACCGTACCCGCCTTGACGAAAACAGAAACGCAACCGGTTACGCCAAAACCTGCAGAACAGCCGGTTATTGCTCCCAAAGCACCGGATATCCGTGAAAAATTTACAGAACGCCGGAAAGTACTGACCACTGAACTACCGCTGGCAGGCGATACCATTGAACTTCATTTTTACGACAATGCAGAAATTGATGGCGATTCCATTTCACTCTTTCTGAATAATGTGCTGGTGTTTGAACATGTACGGCTTAGTGATAAGCCGCACATTGTCAAGTTTCCCGTATCAACCTTAAGTGAAACAAATGAACTGGTGATGGTGGCCGAAAACCTGGGTTCCATTCCACCAAACACTTCCTATATGATTGCCTATGTAAACGGGCAACGCTACACCGCCAACCTGGAAAGTACGGAGCGAAGCAGTGCAATGATCCGGTTTACAAGGCGACAGGAATAAAAAAGGTTCACAGCTGTGCTATGAACCCCGAACAAAATTACCACCGGCGAACATCATTTCTTCTTTTCCGCTTCCACCTGGTACTCTTTCAAATGACGGTACACCAGGTTTTCATTTTCCACTTTCACGAGGCGCAGTTCCATAAAGGTGCTGTCGGCATCATAAAAGCCAATGATACAGGAAAGCGGATCGCTGCCTTTCTTCAGGGCGGGCTTGGGCATGAAGCCGAGGTTGGGATATGAAAAGATTTTCTCGCCTGTCACTTCCTTGTACTGAAACTTAGCATGATACTTCAGCGATTGCTTTTGCTCATATAGTTCCACTTTAAATTTCCAGTCGGGATTCAGCGAATCACCCACAGACTCCTCATACACTTTTACCGGTTCATTACTTACCGTTGCCCGTTCTTCGGTGTACGGTTGTGTGCTGCTTTCTGAGTTACTGCAGGAAAAGAGAAAGGCTGCAGCCAAAATTGTGAATACTTGTTTCATGGTTTTATACTTTTTTAGTTGAACGGTTTCTTAACAGCTTGTCAGATGACAACATTGATCATTTTATTTTTTACATAAATGATTTTCTTTGGGTCTTTTCCATCGAGCCATTTCTGCACCGTTGCATCGGCCAGCACCAGTGCTTCCACTTCCTGCTGGGTGGCTTCCAGTGAAATGGTGAGTTCAGCACGTGTTTTACCATTGATGGCAACGGGATATGCCTTGGCGCTCTCCTTCACGTATTGTTCCTCAAATACGGGGAAGCTGGCATCGAGCACAGAACCTGAGTTCCCCAGCAACAGCCATAGTTCTTCGCTCACATGTGGTGCATACGGTGCCAGCAGTACCAGCAGCGGCTCAAGAATTGCTTTTTTGCTGCACTTGAGGTCGCTTAATTCATTTACAGCAATCATAAACGTGCTGACACCG
This sequence comes from Chitinophaga pinensis, assembly GCA_943368955.1. GTDB lineage: Bacteria > Bacteroidota > Bacteroidia > Chitinophagales > Chitinophagaceae > Lacibacter > Lacibacter pinensis_A. The sequence goes on along the minus strand of CALRLY020000001.1, from coordinate 370,649 downwards.
GTGTTGAAACTGAAGCGCTCTGTATCGTCTTCAATTTTTTTGATGGTCTTGTGCAGCACTTTCAGTTCAGCCGCAGTGGGCACTTCGTTGTTCCATACCTGTCCTTTTACTTCGTCATAAAACAGGCGCCACAGTTTTTTGAGGAAACGGTGTACCCCTTCAATGCCTTTTGTATCCCAGGGCTTGCTGATTTCCACCGGACCGAGAAACATCTCGTACATGCGGAAGGTATCGGCTCCGTATTTATTCACCAGGTCATCGGGGTTCACGGTGTTGAATTTGCTTTTGCTCATTTTCTCAACTTCGGAACCGCAGATATATTTCAACTGCTGATTACCCACATTACACTGAAACGAGATCGTACCATCTTCAAATACAAACTCAGCATCTGCATATTCCGGCCGCCATTTTTTAAAGGCTTCTATATCCAATTCATAACCATCCACCAGGTTCACATCTACGTGAAGGGGTTGTACATCATACTCATCTTTGCGACCATATGAAACAAACTGATTGGTATTCTTGATCCGATATACAAAGCGTGAACTTCCCTGGATCATTCCCTGGTTCACCAGTTTTTTAAACGGCTCATCAAAACCAATATATCCCAGGTCGTACAACGCTTTTGTCCACATACGGCTGTAGAGCAAATGCCCCACGGCATGCTCGGTACCGCCGATGTACAAATCCACCTGCCCCCAGTAATCACTTACGGCACGATCGCAGAAGTCTGTTTCATTCTTCGGATCCATATAGCGCAGGAAATACCAGCTGCTTCCTGCATAACCGGGCATGGTATTCGTTTCCAGTTCTTTGGCTACCCATTCCGGAATATTAGCCAACGGACCTTCACCTTCAGGGCCGGGACTATAACTATCTACTTCAGGTAACAACAACGGCAATTCTGTTTCAGGTAACGGGTAAGCTGTGCCATTTTTCCATTGTACCGGAAAGGGTTCGCCCCAGTAACGCTGACGGCTGAACGCAGCGTCCCGCATTTTGTAATTCACTTTGCGTATGCCAATCTGCAGCTCTTCAATTTTATGAATTACTACTTCAACCGCATCACGCATGACCATGCCGTTGAGAAAATCTGAGTTTTCCAATACAGCATCTTTAGTAGCATTGGCTTCCTCACCGTTATAGTGTTTGCCAATGATATTGGTGATGGGGATATTGAAATACTGTGCAAACTTATGATCCCGTTCATCGCCGCAGGGCACGGCCATAATAGCTCCTGTACCATAACCAGCCAGTACATATTCAGAAATCCAAATCGGAATTTCCCGTCCGTTAAACGGATTGATAGCATATGCACCTGTAAACACACCGCTGATTTTCTTTTCGGCCATCCGTTCCCGTTCGCTGCGGCTTTTTACGTAGGCGATGTATTCCTCCACAGCTGCTGTTTGTTCTGCCGATTTAATAACATCCACCAAATCCAGTTCTGGCGCAATCACCATAAAATCCACGCCGAAAATAGTATCGGGCCTTGTGGTGTACACCCGCAGTTTTTCAGAAGACCCTTTGATGGTAAAATCAATTTCTGCACCACTACTCTTACCAATCCAGTTCGTTTGCATTTCCTTCATCGCTTCACTGAATTCAATGCGGTCGAGACCTTCCAGTAAACGATCTGCATATTCGGTAATGCGTAAATACCACTGACGGAGCTTCTTTTTCACCACCGGGTGACCGCCCCGTTCACTCACACCATTCACCACTTCGTCATTGGCAAGTACGGTTCCCAGGGCTTCACACCAGTTTACTTCGCCATAACCGCAATAGGCAAGGCGGTATTGCATGAGGATGTCCTGCTTTGTTTTTTCATCAAAGCCGTTCCACTCATTGCCTGTAAACGAGGTAATCGTGTATTGGGAATTGGGGATTGGATGTTGGGCATTTCCTTGAAGTTCAAACGACGCAATCAAATTAGTAATGGGCTCGGCCTTGTTGGTACTGCGGTTGTAAAAGGAGTTGAACAACTGCAGAAAAATCCACTGTGTCCATTTGTAATAACCGGGCTCACAGGTACGCACTTCCCTCTCCCAATCGTAACAGAAACCAATATTATCAAGCTGCCTGCGGAAGTTATTGATGTTTTGTTCGGTACTTACAGCCGGATGCACACCATGCTCAATGGCGTATTGCTCGGCCGGCAATCCAAACGCATCATACCCCATCGGATGCAATACATTGTACCCTTTCAGCCGTTTAAAGCGGCTGTAAATATCGCTGGCAATATAACCCAGCGGATGACCCACATGCAAACCAGCCCCGCTGGGATACGGGAACATATCCAATACATAAAACTTGGGCTTGCTGCTGGTGTTGGAAACCTGGTACGCTTTTGTATCAATCCAATGTTGCTGCCATTTCTTTTCAATTGCTCTGAAGTTATATTCCATAATGTGTTCGTGACTTTTTCGTTACTCTCCCAAAGAGCTGTTTGCACTCCTTCCTGTGCATGCACCGGCTTCCTGCTGAACAAAGAACAGAACCCCGAAGTGAGTGACACAACAATTGCTGACCAAAGCTGTGAAAGGCGACTTAAAAATTTCTGCTCACACTCTCTTTCTGCACATTGCACAAAATAATGAAGCGGTGCTGCCGTTAAGAGCGAACAAATTTAAGGATTGCAGGGTGAAATCGTTTATTTTTGAACCCTGATAATCAACCGTTAAATCAGATTTTGCATGACACAACAACAGGGAAAAGGGTCTATGAAGCGCTCCAAGCCCTCTTATATTTACACGATTATCGGCGTAGCGCTGGTATTATTCATCCTGGGCGTACTAGGCTGGATTTTCCTGAATTTTCAAAAAGTGGGCACCACCCTGAGGGAAAACATTCAGATTCATGCCTGGCTCACCACCGGTAACAAAAAAGCCGTAGACAGCCTGAAATCATACATTGGTCAGCAACCCTATGTAAAAACATGGGAATACATTGACAAAGAAAAAGCGAAGACCATTTACAACAAAGACGGAAACGAGAGCTGGGATAAAATTCTGAATGAAAATCCGCTGCCCGAAAGTGTTGACTTTTTTGCCAAAGCCGAATATGTGCAGAAAGACAGCCTTGAGAAAATTTCGGCTGATCTGCTGGCAAAGTTCCCCGGGGTCATCAGCGAAGTGCAGTACCCGAGAGACCTTGTAATTACGATTACCGACAGGGCCCGGAAGTTTGGTTATGCACTGATTGTAATCGCTGTTTTGCTGAGTGCCGTTGTAATTGTGTCCATTGACAGTACCATTCGCCTGGCGATGTTCAGCAACCGCTTCCTCATTAAAACCATGCAAATGGTGGGCGCCACCCGTGGTTTTATTGCCCGGCCCATGAATATACGGGCGGTGATCAATGGCCTCATCAGCTCGGCAATTGCCATTTCGGCCATTTGGGCGGTGATCATGTGGATGGAAAGCTATATACCCGACATGAAAGTCTTACGGGATGTGCAGAACTATGTAATCCTGTTTGGCTCTATTATACTGATTGGGGTGGGCATTTCGGTGTACAGCACACATCGCAGCGTGATGAAATACCTGAAAATGAAGCTGGACGATTTGTATTGATACCTGTTGGGGCTGTAATCCGGGTTTCGGCCCTTTTCCCTATCTTCGGCCCTCCAAATCATACATATGAAAGAGAAGAAAATTGTAAACATATTTGACAGGCAGAATTACCTGTGGATGATTGCAGGAGCGGTGCTGATACTGGCCGGTATTCTCCTTATGATTGGCGGCAAGAGCAGCGATCCGAATGTATTCAACAAAGATGAAGTCTACAGTTTTCAGCGGATTACCCTGGCACCCCTGTTGATTGTAGGCGGACTGGTGGTGGAAATTTTCGCCATCATGAAGAAGCCGAAAGACTAAGTCAATCAGATTTGATGATGAACCGGTTTGAAAATTTGAAAATAATTCCTTCAAATCTTCAATCGGTTTTTTTGTTTCCTCCTTTTTCTGATACCACATACCAACATCTCAACTGCACCAAATGACCACCTTTGAGTCCATCATTATAGCCATTGTAGAAGGAATTACGGAATACCTGCCGATTTCTTCCACCGGGCATATGATCCTAGCCGAACGGTTTCTGAACGTACCTCCATCGAACTTCACAAAACTGTTTACAGTTTCCATTCAATTGGGTGCCATTTTGAGTGTGGTGGTGTTGTACTGGAAAAAATTTCTCACTCCGTTTACCGAAGGGAAAAATGGATGGCTGTTTTATGCAAAGCTGCTCGTTGCTGTTATTCCCGCACTGGTGCTGGGCAAACTGTTCGATGATAAGATTGAAGCATTGCTGGAAAGTCCGCTTACGGTTTCCCTCACACTGTTTGCCGGAGGTTTTGTGTTACTGTTTATAGACCGTATTTTCAAAACGCATGTTGTTGAAGAAGAAAAAGACCTTTCATTTGGAAGGGCTTTTCTGATTGGCTTGTGGCAGTGCATCGCCATGATTCCCGGTGTAAGCCGCAGTGCAGCTTCCATCATTGGAGGTATGCAGCAGCAGCTCACCCGTTCTTTTGCTGCAGAATTCTCGTTTTTCCTGGCAGTACCTACCATGGCAGCCGCCACCGGTTACTCGTTGTTTGTAAAAGACTGGAACGAAAACGGAAACATGCAAAAAGGGTATGAAATCATGCTCTCTTCCGCCGAATACACGCAGGCATTTGTGATTGGTAATATCGTTGCGTTTGTAGTAGCTATGCTGGCCATCAAATTCTTCATTGGCTACCTGCAAAAACATGGCTTCCTGTTATTTGGGTGGTACCGGATTATTGTAGGCGCTGTGCTGCTGGTATTGATCTATACAGGCTATCTCAAGTAGCATTACAACTGAGGGTATTTCGGAATAACCTTTACCCCTTACACATACAGAAAAAGGCTGAATGGAAATTTATTCCTATTTTTTCCGTTCCAAAACAACGACTGATGCAGACTGCCTCTAAAAAAGTTGTGAACGCATGGGCCATGTACGACTGGGCCAACAGCGTTTACAATCTCGTCATCACCACTACCTTCTTTCCGGCTTATTATGCAGCTGTTACCAGCACGGAAAATGCCGGCTTCGAAAACGGAGTGCGCTTCCTGGGAAGAACATACGTGAATACAGAAATTAAAGACTATATACTGGCAGCCGGATTCTTAATCATTGCCGCCATGTCGCCCATCCTTTCTTCCATTGCCGATTACAAAGGCAACAAGAAAAATTTCATGCGCTTTTTTTGCTATATGGGCGCCTTCAGCTGTTCACTGATGTTCTTTTTCGATGCTTCGAATGTAACATTCGGGCTGTTCTGTTTCATGTTTGCCGGCATTGGCTTTTATGGTTCACAGGTATTTTACAATTCGTACCTGCCCGATATTACAGCCGAAGCCGACCGTGACCGGGTAAGCGCCCGGGGTTATTCATTTGGCTATATAGGAAGTGTGCTCATGCAAATGGTGGGTTTTGCATTGGTGATGACCATGCAAAACAAAAGCCTGGCACTGCAGCTCACCTTTTTACTCGTGGGCATCTGGTGGATAGCCTTTGCCCAGATTCCGTTCCGCTGGCTACCGATGAGTGAAAAAAGCGAACGGAAAATGAAAAAGCATATTTTGGTAAATGGATTTCATGAACTGAAGCTGGTTTGGGATCAGCTCATGCATATGCCGGTGCTGAAACGATACCTGACTGCTTTTTTCTTTTACAGCATGGGCGTACAAACCGTAATGCTGGTAGCGATTGACTTTGGTATAAAAGAGCTCAAACTGGCCAACGACCGTTTGATTATTACGGCTGTGATTATACAACTGGTAGCCATTGCAGGTGCTGTTGGCATGAGCCGCCTTTCGGAACGTTTTGGTAATCTCCGGATTCTCAGTTTAACCGTACTGCTTTGGATTGGCGTTTGTGTCACCGGTTATTTTGTTACTACAGAAACACATTTTTACATACTGGCAGCACTGGTAGGTATGGTAATGGGCGGCATTCAATCGCTCAGCCGCTCCACCTATTCCAAACTGATGCCCGAAACAAAAGACACCACTTCCTTTTTCAGTTTTTATGATGTAACTGAAAAAATGGCCATTGTAATTGGCCTGTTCAGCTTTGGTTTTATTGAAGGATTTTCGGGCAGCATGCGCAACTCTATTCTTGCTTTGATCCTATTTTTTGTACTGGGATTGATCTGGTTGTTGCTAACTTCGGCCAAAGCAAAAAAACAGGCTGTATGAACCTCTATTCTATCAACACCGGCTATTTTAAACTTGATGGTGGTGCCATGTTTGGAGTGGTACCGAAGGTAATCTGGAACAAACTCAATCCGGCCGACGACAACAACCTCTGCAGCTGGGCCATGCGCAGCTTGCTTATAGAAGATGGCGACCGTTTGATTTTAATTGATAACGGAATTGGCAATAAGCAGGATGCAAAATTCATGGGCCATTATCACCTGCATGGTACTGATTCACTGGAAAAATCGCTAGCTGAATTTGGTTTTACAAAAGAGGATATTACAGATGTGATTTTAACTCATCTTCATTTTGATCACTGCGGCGGTAGTATTGAACGGCAGGGCGATCAACTGGTACCTGCATTCAAAAACGCCACTTTCTGGAGCAATGAACGGCACTGGAAATGGGCCACCGAACCCAATGCAAGAGAAAAAGCCTCGTTTCTGAAAGAAAATATATTTCCGATACAGGAAAGCGGGCAGTTGAAAATGATTGCTGCCGGCACCTCTGCTCCAGACCGCTTAGCAACAGCTTTCTTCAGCGAACACATCAGCATACGGTTTGCCGATGGGCACACAGCCGCCATGATGATGCCGCAAATACAATACAAAGGCAGAACCGTTGTTTTCATGGCCGATTTACTGCCTGCTGCTGCCCATATTCCCCTCCCGTATGTAATGGCGTATGATATGTTTCCCCTTACAACCTTACAAGAGAAAAAAGACTTTTTAGAAGAGGCAGTGGAACAGAATTATATTTTGTTCTTTGAGCATGATCCTCAGATCGAATGCTGCACACTGGAAAAAACAGAAAAAGGAATCCGCATGAAAGAGGCGCTGCAGGTAAAAGATCTGTAAATAACCTTAACGGATGGAAACCAAACCGGTGAGTTTATGGCGGGTTCCTTTATAGCCCATCATATCCACCTTTACACTGCCCACAGAAATAGGACTTTCAATCCGCACAGGAATTTTATTGGCATCATCGCTTACCCATACCACCATTTTTTCTCCCCCTTTGAAGATGGTACCTTCAATCAGCAATGGCTTGAATTTTATTGCTTTGAATTTTCCATAACGTGTTTTAACCGTCTCCTTACCAAGATACCGCACATACAGGTTATAAACTTTATCATCAATAAACATGCTGAATGGGATTTTATCTCCCGGTTTATGCCTGTTAAAATCAATGTTCCGGGAATAATAGATAGCGCTCAATACATCCTGCACACAATCGGGCACTTTAAACGTTCCGCCCTGGGAAGTAGCCGTATTGGCCGTTTGATTAAATGTTACACTCTCAAACTTTTTAAAATCACCTTCCAGAATATTGCGTACAAACTTGTAAGGCTGAAGCGATGCTGTATCAATATAGGATTCATATTTATCCCGCACCTTAAAGAATCCGTCGAAGAATGAGTTTGTTTTCCCGGTGCCGGTGAGATGATAAACTGGTTTGTTATTCAATTGCTGCAGTTGCACCGTAAAATCAGCTTCGCCTCCGTAAACGTAAATACCGGCCAGTGTGTAGTACACATGGTAGTTGATCGTTTCGCCGCTATGCCAGGCAGAATTGCGGATACCGCAAAACTCCTGTGTTGGATTTACAGGCTTATTGAATCCAACCAGGCAAAGAGCAAACAGGAAAACGGACAACTTCATCGTTCTTTAAAAAATTTAATCGTCAACAGAAATAAACTTCCTGCCAGTGCCGGCAACACCAGGTTCAACAACCACATGCCTGCTGTTCCTGCAATGATGGCAAGTGAATTGCCTGTAAATAGTCCGGCAATTGCCACCGATACTTTCCCCCTGATGCCCAGTTCTGCAATGGCAAATGTGGGAACAATGGCCATCACCAGAAACATCAGTGCAATGCACCAAAAACCCTGCCATGGATCAAGTGCGGCATTCAGTGCATTCCAAAAAAGGATGTACTGAATTGCAAACACCATGAAACGCAAAAATGAGAAAAATAATACCTGCAAGAGCAAAGAAACTGTTATATGTTCCAATACCAGTACAAATGAAAACTTTTTCTTTACGAACGGAATCCAGCCGAGCAGATGCATAAACCACTGAATTCGTATATAAAACAATGCCGTTACCACGATCATTGCCAATACCCCAAACTGAAACGCACCAAACAGGACGTCTGTAATGCCTGTATCAGCAATATATGCCGCCAACAATTGTGGTCGCAGCGCCCACAAAGCAAGCCATCCCATAAGCAACGTAATCAGCAACTGAGCTATGCTGCTTAACACAGTAAGGGCCACTCCTTTTAGCCGGAATCCGGGCTGCAGATAAAGCACCCGGCCTCCATACTCTCCAATACGGTTGGGCGTATTCATAGCCAGTGAAAGTCCACTAAGTACCGCTTCATATGCTTTCAGGAAACTGATCGGATGGTACCGGTTCACCAGCAAATGCCACTTTTTAGTTTCCAGGGCCCAGTTCACCGGCATAAGGGCTATTGCCAACCACAGCTGCCAGGAACGGGCACCGGTAAATGTTTGCTTCATATGCTGCCAGGCCTGCGGAAGATCGGGTTGTTGCCGTACCTGGCTGTACAACGACCAGCCAAGCCATACAAAGAGTAAAGGTCCGAGTATGTAATTCAGAAAGATTTTGTAGTTCCTGCTCAGTTTCGGTTATTTGTTCAAAATTACCCGGCTTCGTGCAAACTTCATCGAAAATCATTTTAGGGATTGATCCGGGTACGGTGATTATGGGCTATGGTGTAATAGGCGTTACCGGCACACAAACACAGTTACTGGCAACCGACGTGCTGAAACTGGGCAAATACAAAGATGTATATAAACGCCTGCAGCTCATACATGAAAAAGTAAAAGAGGTCATTGCAGAATACCAACCTACCGACTTTGCGATTGAGGCGCCGTTTTTCGGGAAAAACGTACAAAGTATGCTTAAACTCGGCCGGGCCCAGGGAGTGGCAATTGCAACTGCTATGAACGCCGGGCTTCCCGTTACTGAATATTCACCAAAAAAAGTAAAACAAGCGGTTACTGGTAACGGTAATGCTGACAAAGAACAGGTTTGGAAAATGCTGCAGCACTACCTTGACTTTGCTGTAAAGCCAAAATATTACGATGCAACCGATGCGCTGGCTGTTGCATTATGTCATTTTTTTCAAAGTCGGGGTATAAGTTCCGGCACTGCCAAAAAGAAAACAAAAGGGTGGGAAGATTTTATAAAAACCCATCCCGGCAGAATCCGTTCATAAGTCTTACTCTGTTTTTTTCATCTTGGGCAAATACAAGAGAAAGAAACCCGCCAGCAAATAGCCCAACAAATACCAGGGGTTAAATTGTTCGAAAATAAGGTCTACAAGTAATTTTAATGTCACAACTATCGCAAAGGAAATGGGACCCCATTTTTCCATTGACCAGATACCGCTGATCGCAACAAAACCAAACACCACCATTAACGCATTGGCAGCAGGATACAGGGTGTAAATTCCCGGATACACTTTTACAAACATGGAAATAATATGCCAAAAGCCCCACAAGACAAAGACCAGGCAAACAGCTGCAAGAAAAGCAGGTCGCTTTGATTTGAGCTTTACACGTTTCTTATATCCAAGATCATCTTTCACGTACATATATCAGGCTTTAAGGTGAGTAAGAATGGTCTGCTGCACTACGGCAAGCTGTTCGTTTGAAAGTTTTAATTTCGACCGGGTAAAGTTAAGATCGTCAGCCGAATTGATGGGCACAAGATGCAGGTGGGCATGTGGCACTTCGAGCCCAATTACAGCCAACCCCACCCGGTTGCAGGGAAAGGAGGCCTCCACCGCACGTGCTATGGGCCGGGCAAACAACAACAATTGCTGCAGGTACTCATCGGGTGCATCAAGCAGTTTGTCCACTTCCAGTTTTGGCACAACCAAAACATGCCCTTCGGCCAGCGGAAAAACATCGAGAAAAGCATAGAACAGCTCATTCTCTGCAATTTTGTACGAAGGGATTTCTCCTGCAATGATTTTTGAAAAAATACTCATAGAAAAACAGCTTTAAAAATGCATATCAGAACATTGGCCCTTTCACAACAAATCTACGAACGGCAACTGAAATGACATGGCATTCTAATAGAAAAGCCGGTAGGTACTACCGGCTTTTCTATTACCCGGTCCGGGCGATCAAACAGTAATTTCCTCTACTTGAAATTTTACAACTCCGGCAGGCACCTGAACCTCCGCAACTTCACCCACAGCTTTACCAAGTAGGCCTCTTCCAATAGGCGATGTAACTGAAATTTTACCGGCTTTAAGATCGGCCTCTTTTTCGCTCACAATCTGGTACGTAATTGTTTTTCGGGTGGCCAGATTGGTAACCGTCACTTTTGTAAGGATCGCCACCTTACTGGTATCTATTGTACTTTCATCTACAATACGGGTATTGGCCATCAGACCCTCAAACTGTTTGATTTTAGCTTCCAGGATACCCTGTGCTTCTTTGGCTGCATCATACTCTGCATTTTCCTTCAGGTCGCCTTTTTCACGTGCTTCCGCAATGGCACGGGCGGCTGCGGGACGGTCCACTGCTTTCATTTTCTGCAGTTCGGCCTGCATCTTTTCCAGGGTTTCTTTTGTAACATACTGAATGTTCATAAGTACTCCTTTGGTTCTTTAATAAAAAAAAATAACAACGCCTCAGTTGAAAAGCTGAAGCGTTGCTGTTTGTAAAAATCAAAAATAGAGAAAAATTCTGGAAAAAGTATCAATTTACGATCCGGTAACGGTTTGAATGCCCGCACAACTGCAGGCCCTCCCCTGGAAGTGAATAAGAAGGCAGAACCGGTGGTTGATCCGCTACCTGAAAACCAACTACAGAAAAACAGCCTGAATCAAACACCCAGTTTATCGGCCAGGATATTACTCATCTTAAAAAACGATTCATGACTGTACCCGGCAATATGCGGCGTAATCAGAACATTGGTTTGTTGCAGCAGCCAGTTCAACTGCTCCTGTTCCAAAGATGTATAAGATGATAACGTTTCGTTTTCCAAAACATCTAGCGCAGCACCGGCAATTTGACGGTTTTTCAACGCCCCGATTACAGCAGTTGTATCGTGGACCTTTCCCCGACTGGCATTTAGAAAAAAGGGCTGTTGCTGAGCCTGTGCAAAAAAAGCGGCATTGGCATAGTGATGAGTTTCTGCTGTGAGAGGCAAATGCATACTGATCACATGGCTGTAACGCAATACCTGCTCCAGTGATGCTTCCCTCACCAGATCGCCTCCAAACCCGGCAAGATATTTATCATGAGCCAGAATGGTTACGTCGAACCCTCTGAGCTTTTTTGCAAAAGCCTGGCCAGTATTGCCAAACCCGATAATTCCTACAGTCTTCCCGTTGAGTTCAATGCCACGGTTTTCATCACGCAACCATTTCCCTTCTTTCACCTCAAGGGAGGAAGATGTCAGCTTTTTCATGAGGTTAAGGAGCATTCCCAGGGCATGTTCGCCTACTGCATCCCGGTTTCCTTCCGGACTATTGATGACCCGGATTCCTTTTGACCGGGCAAACTCTACATCAATCAGCTCCAATCCACTGCCCAACCGCCCGATCCACTGTAACAGCGTAGCCCGTTCCAGCAAAGCACGTTCAATCCGCACCCGGGTGGAAACAACCAGCCCGGCTACGTCTTCCATCATTGGATACAACTCTTCATATGTGATTGCCGGCAGATATACAACCTCATAACCAGACTTGTGCAAGCGGTCATGCAGAACAGGATGACATTTTGTAGTAATTATCACTTTCATCATGCAACGGATAGGTTGTTACTTCATAAGAAAGGTAAGTTCAGCAAATTGCTGCACGGTGAGTTGTTCTGCCCGTTTACTGAACACTGCCTGCTGTAAGGTTTCTTGATCAAACAGGGAACGGACTCCATTTCGCAACATCTTCCGCCGCTGATTGAACGCAGTTTTGACTAACTGAAAAAAAGCAGCTTCACTTTTCATGTCCGGAACCTGTGAGCGGATCCGTAATTTAATGACACCACTTTTTACTTTAGGCGGAGGATTGAAGCAGTTTTCGTGTACATCAAACAAATAAGAAACTTCATAAAACGCCTGAACAAGCACACTCAGTATACCATACGTTTTACTTCCTTCTTTGGCAGCCACCCGCTGTGCCACTTCTTTCTGAAACATGCCCACAACCAGCGGCACCTGTTGTTTCCATTCCAGCATCTTAAACAAAATCTGCGAAGAAATATTATAAGGGAAATTACCAACTACCATGAAATCCTCTTCGAAAGGAGGTTCCATCTCAAGAAAATTCTGGTGAATGATGCGGTCTTTGAGCAATGGAAATGAATGCACCAGGTAGGCGACTTTCTCTTCATCGAGCTCCACTGCTTTGAATGCAACTCCAGGAAGTTGCAAGAGGTATTTGGTGATGGCGCCGGCCCCTGGACCTATTTCGAGCAACTGAGCAGGGTTCTCCTCTTCTACTGCTGCAACAATCTTTCTGCAGATATTTTCATCTTTCAGAAAATGTTGCCCCAGCGATTTTTTCAATGTGTATTGCACATTGCAAAAGTAACAGGATTGAAACGGCTGAAAAAAACATTCAGCCACAGTTTTATGCTTATTGAACGACAAACCTGTTCCGTAACACTTCGTTACCCATGTGCAGCTCAAGTATGTACATGCCGGGTCCCCAGGTAGCAGCACGTGCAACCTGCCAGTTGTTTACACCAGCTACTCCTTGCAGCCGGCGACGTTCCAGCAAGCTGCCATTCACATTCCGGATAATCAGTTCTACCGGTTGCGCATGCTGCATTTGTGCCTGCACCTGTAACATACTTGTAACGGGATTGGGCGTTGCCTGAAAGGTTAACACTTCACTTTCTTTGTTATGAACTGCTATTGATTTACTATAAATGGAAGTTTTGCCTGGTTGGGTATATTTCACCCTGTAATAAATCCATTTTCCGGAAAACTTACTAACCTCCCGATCGGGAATATGGTACTGTCCGTTAGGAGAAACAGGCACATTTGCTATCGTAGAAAACTGCACACCGTTATCACTTTTTTGTAACTCAAAAAAATCATGGCCATCGCCCAGATTACTCTGCCAGCTGATCCAGAATGCGCCCTGCTTTCTTTTTACCATCAATTCGTCGAGATAAGGATTCAGAAGCTGGCAATCGGCCGCCATTGTAATTTCAATTGTATCTGTAGCATAGGTGGAACCGCAGCTGTCCATCAACTGTTGGGAAACAACATATAAACCGGCCTGATCAACTGTAATAACCGGACCAACTGTATCACTTACAATATTACCCGTAATCGCTCTCCAGGTATAAATAGAAGTATTTATCGGGTTTACAACCCGTAAATCACTTACCAGGTTTTCGCAAAGAACAGGAAAATTAGCTTCCAGTTCCGCCCGTGGCGCACGGAAAAAACTAAAAGGCCCCACAAAATCTTTCAACTCGGCAGTGAAAGAAGTGGAAGCACGTGATTTAACCAGAATACGACGGAAGGGTAAGGCACAGGCATCATTAATGGTTACTAACGGATCCAGTCCCAGTTTGGAAAGATTCACTGAAAACTCCATAAACTGCCGGGCTGAATAATTTGCTATCAAACTGTTATTCTGAAGTACGCATTGAAAAGGACCTGTCCATGTATTATTGGCACTTTGCATACCTGTATAAAAATCGCCGGCTGTTTTCGGAACGATGCTTGCATAACCATAAACAGCACCAGGTGAACCACCATCAAACTGCCCACCCCAGTTAAAAGAGGCAGGTGTTGTGAGTAACGCACTATTATGAACCCAAATGCGTGCCTGCACGGATGAAAGTGAAGAGCTGCCATATTCAGCTGTAAAAATGATATCGCCTGCCTGCAGTACATTCCCGGCGCCATCAAAAAGCCAGGAAGTATGGCCCGCATCAGGACCATACCCGTAAAACTTCAGGGAAGGTTTATCATAATAGATATCTGTTTGATACATTTCAAAGTCAAAGTAGCGGTTACCCGTTACATTATCCAGTGATAAGCCTCCGAAAAACCATAAAGAATCGGTACTGTTCACGCCATCACGACGAACGTGCATGAACATATCAAGGATATCGTTCTTATCGGGAATACCCTGAGATACAGGTGTTGACCAATCATTCGGGTTCATCCCGTTTTTATTACTGCCCGATGCAAATACGGTTGAGTCATCGCCGTGATGATCACGTATAAAAATGGCATCAATCAGCATTTTGTTGTTAACGATTGTAAATTGCGGATAAGCCATTCCCCGGAAAAAGGGCCACATCCGGGAGGCCGGCTGCGTGTTATAACGGTTTAGAATAAACGCAGCGCCGGTTGTATCGATCACAGAAATACCACTTCCGGAACCACCATTAGAAAACCAGTCGTCATTTCCTCCCTGTAGAAAGCCACTGAAAAAATTAGATCTCAGATCTGCATCCACACCAAAGCGTGCTTTAATCTGGGCAGTAGTCACCTGAGCTGTAACAGAAACAGAATAAACATGCGCAACAAGAAAGAAACAAAGTAGAATTTGTTTCATAAGACACGGATTTTAAAAAACACTCATCCAGTTATTTTCTCTTCACAATGCGGAGCTCAACCGTTTCCGACTCGGTAACAGAGCCGTCCTGGTTGATGCAAAGCACCCGGTAATAGGTATAACCCGGAATAGCAGTTACATCACGGTACCGGAAAGAAGCAGCGCCAGTGGCAGGCATTTCATGTATGGATTGAAAGTTCGATCCATCTTCAGATCGTTCAATTATAAAGTAAGCAGCCTGCAACGGATTCGTAATACCCCAATTTACAGAAGCATCATCGGCCATGCGGTGTACACGCAGAAACGCAATTGTTTGCCCTGAAACAGCAGTAACCGAAGAACGAATACTTGTAACTAACGGAAAAGTTTCAGCCTTGGAAATGAGGGAAGCGATCACAAAGAAAGAAACAGAAATGATTGTTTTCATGGGATTGGGATTTGACTATAAAGTTAACAAATTCAATACCGAAACAAAATTTTCCGTCTTAGGAAAACACCTATAAATAAGAACTTTTTTTACGTGTTTCTACCGTAAAAAAAAGAGGTGGCAGAACCACCTCTTTTTTTATTGCTTAATCAGTTGCAATGTTACTTTATCTGTACCTGCCTGTACCTGCAGCATATATATTCCTGGCGGCAATTGCGTCATGCCCTGCATGGTATGGACTCCTTCACCTGCACGTGCCAATACCGTTTCTTTTCGCATGAGCTTACCCTGCGGATCAAAAAGCGCCAGTTGCAGACTCGATGTTTGCTGTACCTGGTAACGCAGATTCACCTCACTACGGAACGGATTGCCCATTACCTTCACCTGGAAGGATTTTTTTGACTTCAGAACCACGATATCTGAAAACTTATACGTTCCATCCTGGTTCACCATTTTCAGGCGATAGAAAAACTGAAGCTGGCTCAATTGTGAGATATTGTCTTTGTAACTATACGAACCGGGATTCCAGTTGTTTTTGGAAGGAACTGAATAAACAACAGAAAAATTCTGTCCATCTGTACTCCGTTGTAATTCATACCGGTCCATATTGATTTCCTGCTCAACAGACCAATTCAATTCGTTATAAGAACCTTTTTGTTCACCCTTGAAGGAACGAAGTGTAACCGGCAGTGTTACGATGCCATCCCAACGGTCTGCTTCAAATATTCCTTTACCGTGTGTAAACGCACGTATTTTATTTCCGGGTGCTGTTACTAGATCAATCACATAAGTAGCATCCCAAAGACCGTTATTATAATCGTACCAGTTGGCACCACGGTCGGGACTCACATACACTCCGAAGTCACATCCGGCATAAAGAATCTGCGGGTTTACAGGATCAATCAGAATGGTATTGAAGGGAACATCGGGCAAACCGCTGCCACGGGGTGTCCAGGAAGTACCACCATTGCCTGTTACATAGATATGTGTGGTTCCAAAGCCTCCCAGTGTTACAAACACACTGTCATCATTGGTTGGACTCACGGCAAGATCCGTATACAACCGATCGGGCAGCGTACCTGTAACAGTACTGAAGGACGTTCCTCCATTCGTGGTCCGGCGAATGTTCGCAGGTGGGTTGTAGTAGACTGCTTCTGTGGAGGTGGTCACATTCTGCGCAAAGGGAGAAACTGAAATATAAAGCTTATTCGCATTGGTATTTGAAATACCCATGGCCAATGCTGTTTTATTTCGGGCTTCAATATAATTGGTAAGAGGGATGCCGCTTCCGTCATTGTTACTAAATGTACCAAATGTGGTACCTGTAAGTGTACTCACATGCAGGTTATCCGAACCTACATACCAGCGGTTAGGGTTGGCTGCACTTACTGCAATCGGCGACATAAAGCTGGTACGATCATCGTTGCCAACCGGTACTGTACCCAGGTAAGCAAGCAACGTCGTAGGGAATGAAGCACCGCTATTGGTTGATTGGAATACAGCACGGGTGTCACGTGAACCAAGCACCAATGTTTCATCACCCGGCTTAAACATCATAGGACCACCATCACCGCCAATAATGCGTGCCCATCCTGTACCATTAAAACGAACTACATTGTTATCCTGCAATCCACCCATAATGAGGTTGGCATTTGTTTGCGACTGTGCTACGGTAGGATAGAATTGTTGTACCTGTAAGCCACCGTTGCAGGTTGCAAACGTCATATTCGTAATAGGTGCAACACCGGCATTGGTGGTGCGAAAAACACCGCCGTCCGTTGCAAAATAGGCAGTAGTGCTGCTGCCGGGTAAAAATTGAATATCATGTACATCATCATGCACATAACTGGTTGAACCTTCCTGCGCTCCTGGAGTAAGATAAGTAGACATGGTAGCTCCGGCATTTCCCACCCCTGTTCTCGTACCGGTAGTTCCGCTGATGGTTAATACATAACGGTCCACCCCGGCTATATACAATTTGTTGCTGACACCCGGGTAAATAGCCATACAATGCGCAAACCATGCCTGAAAAGCAGCATGGTTGGAATTGGTAATAGCCGACCAGTTCGCTCCAAAATCTGTAGAGCGAAAGACTTCGTTTTCGGTAAAGCTTCCATCGCCATTCGTGTCGCCGTTTCCAAAAGCTGCAAAAACAGTTGTGGTTGCAGCGATCGTAGTGGAAGCTAAAGTTATATAACCTTTAAACGTGGCATAAGAAGTTGGTACCGTTGTAGTGATTTTTGTAAAGGACGTACCGCCATTGGTAGAACGCCATAGTCCTTTATTGGCATTATCAACGTTACCTGCTGCCACAATGATCTGCTGATTATTCAGGGGATTAATGACCACGTCACTTACATAGTCCTGCGTCCAGATACGGGTCCAGTTCGTTCCTCCGTCGGTGGAGCGGTAGAGCCCATCGGTGGCACATGCAAAAATGGTATTGGAGTTGGTTGGATCGAACCTGATTTTTTGCACAGCAAACAAATCAGAAGAAAGCTTGGGTAACACATTGGTCCAGGTGGCACCTGCATTGGTCGTTCTAAGAATACCGATTCCATACGTGCCCCTTGCTTTCCACACATTCCGGCCAATGTTTCCTACCTGGCTGGTGGAATTGGGACCATTGGTAAGCGTTTGATAACGGTATACTTCACCTGTTCCTGCAAAAAGAGTACTTGTGTCAGTGGGATGATAGACAATCGACGCTACGCCCAGCACAGGAAATCCTGTTTCAACCGGGTGCCAGGCCGTTGCCCCCACTCCATTTGTGTAGCTGCGCCAGATGCCACCACTTGCCGAACCCGCAAAAATGGTATTGTTTCCTGAAGCGGCTGCCAACCGGTTAATGGCCAGACTTAACATACGGCCTCCAAACACTTTGGGTCCTATAGCCGTCCAGTTAGCAGTTGAAGTCGTTCGCATAGCCAACTGATTATTAAAAGGAGAATTCTTTTTCAGCTCCTGAAACTGTTCCCAGGCAGCCAGATATTTGCCTGACAGATTGGATGGATCGGGGTAGGCTTTTTGCCAGTACCAGTTACTTAACTGCTTATCGGCTGCCGATAAACGAAAGCGCTTTTTTTCTTTTGGTTCGGAGGAATGCTGGCAGGATGAAAACAAAAATGCAGCAAGTACAGCTGCAGCAAAAACAAGACGAACGGCTTGATTCTTCATAAACACGATTTGGATATTGGATAAACAAAACTTAAACGAATCCGGTACCATCCGTACCGGATTCGTATGCAATAATACTTAGTTTTTACTAATGATTTATCAATAGCTTGCCGGAAATTTTCATTTCTCCCGAAACCAACTGCACTACATACATGCCATTCTGCAACGAAGCAGCATTGGCTATTTCAATCTGGTTCAACCCCGCATTCAGTTGCACTGGCTGGGTTCTTACGGTACGACCGGTAAAATCTATAACCCGGAGCGTTGCAGCAAAATTGTTGTTTGCCTGCATGGTAACCACCGCTTTATCACGGGCGGGATTGGGTGAAATTGTGAATTGCTCTGCAAAATCTTTAAACGTTACGGTTCTGATTTCACTGTACTGAAACTGTCCATTGGCATCAACCAGTTTCAGTCGGTAAAACGTTTGACCACGGAACGGTTGCAGATCCGTAAATGAATAATTGTTGATAGATGTGGTACCGGTTCCTTTGCTTTTGACAACACCAACTCCTGCCCAATGGCTGCCATCGGTGCTGCGTTCCACTTCAAAACGATCAAAATTTTCCTCAGCAGTTGTTTGCCATTTCAGGTAGGCCGTTTTATTATTCATTCCCTTCGCTTCGAAAGAAATCATTTTTACATCCAACGGGTATTCGCCTACCCAAACACGGTAATCTTCCACTTCACCATCGGGGAAATACCCGGTAGGATTCGACCCGGTCATAGCTGAAGTAGTTAATCGTACTCGTAAAAACGTATAGTCGCCCACATTAAAACTATTTGGTGTACTGGCCCATGTTAAGTTCACGGTTTGCAGGGTGGCAACAGAATTAACAGTTGCAGTGGCACTGGCTTCGCCTGCGTCAAACACACCATTACCATTATAATCAATCCAGCCAATCAACCGGGCGCTACCTCCGGTGTTATTCCATACACGAACCGGAACCAGGTAACCACCTCCGCCTGTTGACAGCAAGGGAACGACGGTAATTCCATCTTCATCCGGGTCACCGGCTGCATTGGATGAGGTGCGCTTACTCCACTCCCAGCCATAACTACCAATTCGTAAAGCCGTATCCCGTTCGTGCAGTGCTGGCGATAAAGCCACCGGGTCATAACTGGCAGGAGCATCGCCAAAATCAGCCTTGGGGCGGAATGCCTCCGCAGCATCACCCGCCGGACCTACCCAGGTTACAGAACGGGGAGCATTGGTAATAAGTTGACGGCCAGTTACTGTACTTGCATTCGTTCCATTATAGGTCCCAATATCTGCACCCACCCAATACAGTGTACCGTTCCATGCTTGTGCTGATTGCGCAGGACGATCGGCGGAAGCATTGGGATTGACCGTTGTGGTGGTTACATTCGTTTGCATATTTACATGATAAAACAACCCACGGCCAGATCCGCCTGTAGCGTTTGCAGAAGAGTTGAAGTTGTAAAGAATTCCATCTTTGATAATGATATCAGCATAGTCGTGAACATTATTAGTGCCATTATCAGTTGGGATGGCCCATACCTGGGAAGCACTTACCGGAGTGATCGAATCGGAAGCAAAATCGATTCGCCAGATAATGGTTTCTCTGGCGGAGTTACGGGTTCCCGTAAGCAGATAGCCTTCCACACCCATGTATAATGAACCGTTGTAAAATGCAGCGGCTCCTGACTCTAAACCTGACTGGAATGTCGGAATCCCCAAAGGAGCATTATTCACATTACTCACAATCGTGGAAATGGTTTCTGTGTTGACATCATACTTCTTGATATGACGGATTGAATCCGGCAAGCCAGCGGGAGTACAACGTTCTAATCCATCCACTGAATAATAAATGATCCTCTTATATGGATCGTATGCAAGATTGTTGATTTCCCGAACCCGGGGATCAGAATCCGTAAAAATGCTAACCGCTCTGCCATTTGCTGGATTCACCATATACACCGTATTCAAATCATGAACCGCCAATACCCAGGAAGGCTGACCCGTAAATGGTTGTGCAACTGTATAGTAGTTGTTAGGAAAACTACCCGTTACACAAGCCTCTATGTCTGAAAGCCAGAATTGAGGATCGGTTGTATTATTACTGATCGTAATGGTTATGGTTTTAACAGGGCCCGCAACTGTTACATTCAATGATGCAGTGTTAACATTATTTGCCGTAGATGAACTGTTGGCATCCACCCTTGGGTTTGTGCCTACGCTTGTAGAAGTACTTGTAACCGGGTTCGGGGTAAAGCGGCTGCTTGACCACAACCCTGTTGCAGGAGATAGCGTAATACTTTGGTTCACACTTGCAGCATTCTGTGCAGAAAGTTGGGTGCGGCAGGTTCTGTCTACATCATGAATGGTAAACCGCACATTTGTTACTTCAACATCAAAAGTCAGTGTAATAGTCCCGTTTCCACTGTATTCAACATCGGCACCGGTAGCAAAGGCGCCTGTTTCACCCGTATGTGTTGTGTTTTCTCCTGCTGTTGTAAGTGTGTTAAACGTAATAGCAACTGCATTCCTTCCAATTGAAAATCGCTGTGTTTGCGACATAGCAGGAGTAACCCACGGATTGTAATTGCCCGTTGTAATGAGATAGTCCAGGTTATCCCAATTCACATTTGCGTTGGTACATTGGGCCTGTACCTCTGCTGTAAAGGAACTGAGCAGAACGAACAATGCCACACAGGAACGGATAAATGGTTTCATAGTTACGACCGTTTTCAGGTTTGGATTTACAGGTTTTGCACTCTACATCATAGAGTTTAGAAACTATAGGACCAGATATAGATGGGAAACAGAAGAATGTCAGTACGACGTTTATTCAGTTTTCATCGGATTTGGATAAATAATTTCTGAGGCAATGATACACACTAGTACTTATTTTTTTGCACGAATCGGGTTTTTTCATGCAAAATCGGGTACTTTCCCTTTTATTAAAATTCCAGGTACCGGAAAACTACTTAGTAGTTACACCAATTCCGTAAAGAAGAGTACATTTCAGGCTTAAACAACCGTTTTCCGCAAACCAATCTGAATCACTTACTTTTATACTCTATATAGTTATAATATGCAAATGAATTCTGCCAAACCCGTTATCGGATTTTCTTGTGGTGACATCAACGGAATAGGAATTGAAATTATTCTGAAAGTCCTCAGTGATGCACGCATACTCGAACTTTGCACACCGGTTGTATTTGCCTCCAATAAAGCCATTAATTTTTACCGCAAATCCATCCAGGAAAGCAATGTCAACTACCAGCAGGTGAAAGAACTGGATCGTTTCAATCCCAAAATGGTGAATGTGGTTGGATGCTGGGAAGAAGAAGTGGCAATTACACCCGGGCAATTGAATGAAATTGGCGGTAAGTATGCAGTCCTGTCCCTGACCATGGCTACTGAAGCACTGAAAGATCAAAAAATTCATGCCCTCGTTACGGCTCCACTGCATAAGAAAAATGTGCAAACCGAACAGTTCCCCTATACCGGACATACACCCTACCTCAAAGCTGCATTTGGCGTGGAAGATGTAGTAATGCTGATGGTAGCTGAGAATATGCGGGTGGGTTTGCTGACCGAACATATACCGGTTGGCGAAGTGGCTGCACATATCAAAAAAGAAGCAATTGTGCGTAAGCTGAAACTGATGAACCAGTCCTTGAAAAAAGATTTCGGCATTGATAAACCACGGTTGGCCGTGTTGGGGCTGAACCCGCATGCGGGCGATGAGGGATTGATCGGGAAAGAAGAAACGGAAATCATCAAACCTGCCGTAAAAGAAGCCAAACAACAGGACATCATGGTATTTGGGCCTTACAGTGCCGATGCTTTTTTTGCACGTGGACAGCATGAAAAATTTGATGCCGTGCTGGCGATGTACCACGACCAGGGCCTCATTCCATTTAAATCGCTGGCAAAAGGCGAAGGAGTCAACTACACGGCCGGATTGCCTGGCATTCGTACCAGCCCCGACCATGGCACCGCCTTTGATATTGCCGGCAAAGGAAAGGCCGATGAATCGTCGCTGCGGGCTGCCCTTTTCGCCGCTATAGACATCTACCGTATGCGTCATGGTTATGCAGAAGTACGCAGCAATCCGCTCCGCAAAATGAGTGGCGCTTTACTTGCCCGTGCAGTAGACGAAAAACTTAACGAGGAATAAACCTGTATGTCCGACTGAACAGTTCTAGTTCAAAAGTGCATCACTCACTCCTTTATTAATAACGTAGGAAGAGTAAATGATTTCGACTCTTCCTTTTTTATTCTTTGGAAGTTCGGGGCGCTTACTGCCATCATCATATTCAAACGTAATGCCCTTGGGAAGTTTATAGTCTTTTGTATTGAATGAAAACACAACTTTATCGGGCAAGCCCCACTGGCTGTATTTTCCGTAACTCATTTCCATATCATAGGTGCCACTTTCTTTCGTAGTGGTGCTTGCTTTACGAATGAGCAGATTTTTTTCATCTATGTACATCGTAGTTAGTACCACATCTGAGTTTTCACTGAGCGGCAATAACTTCACCATTCGCACCGTTTGATTTTGCCACACGGTGGTTCCCGCATCAATTGTGGTATAAGCATCCGTAAGTAAAAGGGAACTGATGTTTACACTTACGCCTCCTTTGGGCAATAATGAAATGCCATTATCCCGCTTGATGGCAAAGCGGTTCGGTTTTTTGAAATAAGCTTTAATATTGGATATGGGGGCTTTAATAAACACCACATCTGTTTTCATTTTTCCGGTGGCAGCATAATCATTTACCTGGTCCATCTTCTGCTTTACCCTGGCAATCAATTCAGCTGCAGGTTGTGCAATAACCGAACTTGCAGAACAAAAGATTACAGCTATAAAAATCAATCTACTATATTTCATGTGTAACAGATTTAACTCAATACGTCTTTACGTTTGAACAGGTAAATGGAAGCTCCCACCAATAGTACAATGTGTAACAACAATACACCGGCACTTTTCAGGATCGCCGGCAGATTACGGATGGTTCCCGGAATCGATATTCCCTCCGCATCGGTTTTCATTTCAAAAAATCCTTTCCACGCAATCATGTGCGATGTAAAAAAGAAATCCTTCACACTTTGAAATAAGGGAATATCCAGCGTTGTCAGGATGGTGAATACAATGATCACGCTCATAGTTGCCACAATAGGTCCCAGTGAATTTTCAGCAAAAATGGAAAAGAAAAAACCTACCGCTGTTACCGTTAACAAGGCAAGTGTGGCATACGCAAATGCGAGCAGGTATCGCCAGAAAATATCGTTACCATTGAGTATTATGATTTCATAACTTTTAGCATTAATCATTCCATCGGTACCAAAAATCAGCATGGAAAGAAATAAACCCAGCACAGCAATCCAAACCAATAAAACAAACGTATAAAAAGAAGATGCAAGGAATTTGCTCAGCAACAGTTGTGTACGGCTTACCGGTTTCGTAATCAATAAACGTAGTGTGCCCATGTTTGCTTCACCGGCCACCATATCGGCACTTACTAAGGCTACGAGCAACGGCACGTGCACCAGCAACGTTTGCAGGATCACAAAACAAACAAAATATCCGTTCAATGGATTACCAATTACATCGAAACTGTCTTTGATGTCTTTCAAAACAAAATCCATGTACTTGGGCCCATCTGCATAAATAGCCAGTTGAATCAGCGAAACAATGGCCCATACAGCCACAAACGCAATGTAAGTACGGGGACGTTTAAAAACTTTGACTATTTCAATGTATGTAAGCTTCCACATGTTGATTGGCGGTGGTGATCTTTAAAAAATAATCTTCGAGTGAATGACGGGCTGTAATTCCAATTACATTGACTTGCTGCTGCACCAGGTAGCGGTTGAAGTCGGGCACCTGGTCGGGGCGCATCTTTAGTTGAATACCGGCTGCATCCCTTCCTTTCAGCTGTGCTGCATACTGCGAACCGTTGAGCAACAGCATTGTTGCAGCATCCGATCCGGTTTGCAGCAGCACAATTGTTTCATCGGGGTGAAACAATTCACTAACCGTTCCTTCCACCAGTTTTTTCCCTTTATCAATAATCAGCATCCGGTTGGCGATCTGTTCCACTTCGCTGAGAAGGTGCGATGAAACCAGTACCGTCTTCTTTAACTTATGACTCAACATGAGGATCAGGTTCCTCATATCAGCAATACCCTGCGGATCCAGCCCGTTCGTTGGCTCATCCAGTACAATCAGCTGCGGGTTATGCACCAGTGCAATGGCGAGCCCCAGCCGTTGTTTCATGCCCTGTGAATACGTACGCACTTTACTCTGCGCCCGGTTGGCAAGGCCCACCAACTCTAACTGATCCATGAGCAGCTTACGGGTGGGCTTTACACCACTCATCCGGGCAAACAAAGCGATGTTTTCATATCCTGTCAAAAACTTGTATAAATCAGGACGTTCAATAACCGCACCTGTATTCTGCAGTATTTCACGCCGGTGGGTCTTGAGGTTATATCCAAATAATTCGATCGTACCGGAGGTAGGGGCGATCAAGGTGAGTAGCATTCGTATAGTGGTTGATTTTCCGGCCCCGTTTTGACCGAGAAAGCCGTACACATCGCCTTCCTGCACCGTAAATGAAAGATCATTTACAGCCGTAACCTCACGAAATACTTTGGAAAGATGCTGAACCTGTATAATTGCTGACATAAGCTGCTTTCAAAACAAGGAAGTAAAGATAATGTTTGCTGAAAGGCGAATTTTCTATCAACCAGGCATTGGCAAAGTTTTCACGATTAAATCGCAGATTCCGGTTAAATATGATTTTCATCAGCAGCACGTTCATTCGAAATCATGAATTCCAGGCTCTCAAAAAGGTAACTTAGGAGTGTTCAAAATCTCATCCCCATGGAGCACTGACAGACCATATTGCTTTCTCAAAGGGTCCGTATTTCCTACCAAAAACCTCAGAATCCAATCTCCGCATTCGATCACCCTTAACAGAAAGTTATGAAAACGAAAATTTTACACGTTGCTTCCCTGATTTTATTCCTGCTGATTTCCCTCCAATTGTCCGCTCAGGTTATTCGTGGTTTCAACACCGTTTATTCTGATAATATCAGAGGTGGGCATGTTATGTTTGGCAATACAGCAATGGCTATTTACTCCAGCGGTAGCGGCAGTACCGGAACGGTCAATACAACGCTGATGAACCGTTTTGGAACGTACACCAATTCCAGAACCAGTGATGTAACAAACGATCAAAACAATATGCAGTTTCTGGATATTGACGGTGATGCCAGTACAGCCAGGTCGTCTTCTGCCAATTTAATTTTACCCGCAGGAACCAATACCATCCGGTTTGCCCGTTTGTACTGGGGTGCCCGCATCAACAATACAGCTATCACGGCCAATGATGCGAATATCAGAACCATAAAAATCAAAGGTCCCGGAGGTACGTATACCAGCTATACAGCTCCGGTCGGTCAATTAGATAAGTTTGACATCAGCACTACCTCAAAAGTATATCAAACGTATGTTGATATTACACCACTCGTCAACGCAGGTAAAGCCGGCACCTACACCGTTGCTGATATAGCAGGAAGCGTTGGCAATATGGGCGGAGATGGTGGTTATTTTGGTGGCTGGACCATCGTAGTTGTTTACGAAAACCCATCACTCGACTGGACGAGCATTCGTGTATACGATGGATATCTGCAGGTATTCGACGAAGGCTCCGTTACAACTCAATCCATAACACTCACCGGCTTGAATGCACCTGCCGGCACGCTAACCCCCGCAGATGCATACCTAAGTGTTATGTCATGGGAAGGTGATGCTGCTTTGGCTCAAACAACCGGTAATCCTTTGGGAGATTATTTGAAAATAAATGGTAATATTTATTCCAACGCAGTGAACCCGGCAGCCAATATGTGGAATGGTACCATTTCAAAAAACGGCAGTCATGTTACTACCAAAAACCCAAGTTACCTGAATCAGTTTGGTATTGATATTGACGAAATTCAGGTGGGCGGTTCTTTTGGTATTACCGGAGGTATTACCAGTGCTACGGTTGAATTTGGCACAGAAGCCGACCAGTACTTCCCCAGTTTGTTTGCATTCAGTATTAGAATGCAGCCTCCCCAGATTCAGGTGAATAAAAGTGTTACAGACGCAAGCGGTAACAACTTTGTAGAAAGGAATGAAATCCTCACATTCACCATTGAAGGTTGGGATGAAACCACCGCTACCGGTTATGCCTACAATTGCGAAGTAACGGATACCCTTTCGGCTTTCGTTACCTATGTACCCGCTTCTATGAAACGCTGGGATTACACACTCAACACATGGGTTGCTATCACAGATGCTGTAGGAGACGACTGTTCTCATGTTGGTACTTCAGGCGGAAAAACCTACCTGCATTTTCATGTGGGAACCGGTTCCTGCGCAGCAACCGGAGGAACACTTATACAGGGACAAAAGTTCAAAGTCACCTTCCAGGTACAGGCGTTGTACTCTGTGCAAATCAGTAACGTAGCACGGATGGTTGCCAATTCACAATCCGGCGAAACGTTTACAGATGATGCATTTGCAGTTATTGCCTCCAACCAGGCTCCTTTAGCCATCAGGCTGCTTGCGTTTAATGGCAACTATAATGGAACGAATGTTCAACTGCAATGGAACGTGAATGGAGAATACAATACAGGCTATTATGAAATAGAAAGAAGTGCCGATGGAATTACATTTGAGGTAGCCGGACGTATAGAAGTAAGCAATACAAATGTGGAAGTTAAAACATACCGTTTTGCAGAAATTATTGATGGCGCACCCTCTGTTCTTTTCTACCGCCTGAAAGAAGTGGAACAGAATGGCAAACTCTACTATTCTTCTGTACTCAGGCTCAGCAATGGTAACCTGCCGGGTAAAGTAACACTCAACAGTGCAAACCCATTCAGCCATTTCATACAGGTGCAGGCCCAGTTGCGGGAACAAAGCCAGATCGACATCCGTATGACCAATCTTTCCGGGGCCGTAGTTGCCGTACGCACCTTTACCGGAATGAAAGGAAACAACCTGTTGCGCATTGACCAGTTAGCTCATTTACCAAATGGAGTCTACCTGGTTCATGTACAAACAAATGAAGGAAAACAAACCTTCCGTGTTGTGAAACAATAAGGAAAGCACTTTGTGGTAAACAAAGCCGCATCGGTTGATGCGGCTTTTATTTGGGAAGATAACTCTGTAAAGCTTTGACGTAGGTTTCAAATGCCTTTACTCCTTCCGGAGTTACTTTACAAATCGTTTGGGGATAATTGTCTTTAAACTGTTTGATCACATCCACATACCCCGCTTCTTTCAGTTTAGAAATCTGAACACTGAGATTGCCAGCTGTTGCACCGGTCTTTTCTTTGATATAAGTAAACTCAGCTTCCTTCACCCCTATGAGCAAACTCATGACGGCCAGTCGTAACTGCGAGTGTAATATGGGATCCAGGTCTTTAAACATTTCTTTTTTTCTGTGCCCTGTATTTTTGTTCCAGTATGATACCAGGTAACAACCAGGCACAGGTAGCTGCAACTGCCATCAGTAAAAAATCAATTTTGGTGGGCGTGAATGCTGCAACTATGGCAAACACCCAGCAAAGAATACCTCCCGCTGTCATGAGATGGAATTTTCTGGCTGCGCCTGTTACGATGGTGGGAAAGCCATATACAAACAACAAATAACAAGTAGCATAGGTCCAGATACCAGGAATGGGTTTACCCGTCAGCTCCCTGTAGTGACTGATAACAGGATTTAACTGATGCGCCTGAACGTTATTAACAATATTGACAACGAATATGCCAATACCAAAACAAAGCCATATATAGCTCATAATATCATCATCCCACCCTTTTGCTTTTCGCTCTTTTTTTTCTTTGAGTGAAATATAAATCTGGGGAATAATGGCCACCAATGCCAGCAACCAGATGTCAAACGGAAGGTTGAAATCAAAATGAATCTGCGCTGCCTGCATCAAACTACAGAACGTAATGACTGCGCCCCACAAAATGGGGCCAATACCGGTATCCACAAAATCATTTTTGGCCCGGTTGATCATTTGCTGAATCAACAACAAACTTTCCTGTTCCGACATTTTTGCTTCCTGCATAATTTCAGTTTTGGTTTTGAAAGCGCATACGTAAAAGATACCCGGGTACAATCCATGCAGTGATCACTGCCAGTGCCAGCATGAGAAACGAAAACTCAGACGGGATGAACATTGTAACAATGGCCAAAGCCCAGCAGCATACGGCTCCTATACGAAGCGGCACAAACCGCAACACAACACCGGATAAAAATGTTGGCATACCGTACAAAATAAGAATAAACGGATTGAAAAGCTCGGGGTGACCACTCCTGCCGATGACGACACCTGTAAGAAAGCCCATAATTACAAACACAATCCACACGTAGTTGCTGATTTCATCGGTATAGGTTTTGACCGGTTGCTTTTTTTTATTTCGGGCCAGGTAAATCATCTGGTAAATTACGGTGGGAAGGGTGAGCAACCATACTACATTCAACCAATCCATTGTATGGAAAAAATAAATCATGATGAAACTTGCTGTGCTGCAGAACAATATTACCCAGCCCCACAGCAGGTACAGGTGACCGTTTTCGGAAAAGCGGTTTTGTGCTTTGCTGATCATGGACTCAATCAACTGCAGACTTTCCCTGGGAGATAACTCCTGTTGTTCCATTCGATTTAATTTAGAATTCAAAAATAGCCGGGTTCATTAAGAAAAACACGGCTTGTGTACACATTATTTACACTCGTTATACAATGACTCTGCCTGCTCCTTTCCCCACGACGGATGCAGCGGTGTGGCCGGACTGAAGGCTACGTAACGTTTCAGCGCTTCTTCAAATATGGGTTTGGCAGTTGCACAACCACCACCAAACTGCTCTGGTGTACGGCTGAGGCCTTGTGCCTGCCACATGTAGGGACGGGGGTTCGTTGGATCGAGCTTTTTCGATTCCTCAACATACTGAGCCGACAACTGACCATACTGCATAAACCGGGTCATTGGATCCACCATCATCCGCAACGTGGCAATCATGGCTTTAACCAATGCGATTTCTGAATTATTTTTTTCAATATCCTCTGCCTTCTTCAGAAACATTTCCGCTTTATCGGCCAACAGGTCAAACTGTTTCATATCATTCAGCATAAACGCATGCCATACCTGCGCTACCGAAGCATAGTAAAAAGGAAGCCATTGATTTTTTTCGGCGTTACCAATACGCTCGAACCCATTAACTACGTCCAGCATCGCTTCCGGAGTTTTTGCTACACCCATGGACTGCAGGTTTTTTTGCATCGCTCCTGCGAAGCGTTCACTCTGTGCAAAAGTTCCAATGCTTAATAAGAGAAACAATACGGTTACTACTGATTTCATAAACTGATGCTTTTATTGATTATGATTTGTTTTTAAGTTTGTCATACTCCCGCTGCACGCTGCTGTTTTCTGTGTTTACAAATGCGCCCACGTAGTGCGACACCAGCCCAATGCCCCAACCGAAGGTGGGCCAAACCGGCCAGGGAATACCACTACCATAAGACCTTGCACCTGTTAAAAGCCACAAAATCCATAAAAAAGAATTCACTACCAGGTACATGGCGAGGTGACGCCGGAAACTGACTCTCTTTTCTGCGAGTTCCCATAATTGTTTGTCTTTGTTGTTGTCTGCATCTGTGATGCGTTGAAAATTGCTCATACTTTTTTATTTAGAAGGTTAACAAAAAATGACATTGTGATTGAGGACTGCACACATTTACAAATTATTATTGATTGCATCCTCTGTACGGTCCACTCCAAAACTGAAAAAAGCACCAATAAATACAAACATCCTCGAGGGTGGCACAATTTCCTGGCGGCGCTGTCCATTAAACGAGTACGTATAGCCGAACTGTTGTTTGAAATTAAAAATGTTACTGATGCTGAGTACGTACACAACAAATGACTTTGCGTCTTTTTTACCAATCTTAGGCAGATAGTTTAATGCAAAGCTCACATTGTGATAGGGATCAATCAATCCACGGTCGGCAAATACAAATTTTCCGCTGCTGACGGTATCGGGCTGTATGTTGTAAAAAGGCCTGCGGCTGGCGAAATTATAACTCAGGTTTACATTCATTTTCCACGGAGTCACAAATTTTTTCATGACCAGTGAGGCTGTATGGCGTGCCGCAAAGTTGGGTGTGATGGCAAAGGGGAAATTTGCAAAATCACGTTTTGTATCGAGAAACGAATAAGAAATCCAGTAATCTAAATTTTTGATGGTTTTCTTATCCCGCCAGAACAATTCAAATCCCTTCGCATGTCCAAAACCGTTATTATTCGCTGCCCGTGGCTGGTTGTTCACCAATCCTGTTTTCACCAGGTTATCGTATTCTTTGTAAAATAATTCTATACGGAAGGTGGTGAGATTCGTGGTTTTCTGGTACTGGGCAATATAATGGGTTGCTTTTTGAAATGTAAGTGGATTCAGTGCAGGCAGATTCCGCAATTCGGGATTCTGGAAAAACTGTCCGTATGCAAGAGATGCCTGTGCATTTTTACCCACTTTATACGCCAGTGAAAGGCGGGGTGCGATGTTGTTACGATTCAATAGCTCACTTCGTTCTGCCCGAAGTCCTAATTTACCAGCGAGATTGTTCGTGATGTATACATCCTGTTCTGCAAACACAGCGTAAATATTTTCACGGATAACAGAAGGAAACAACTGCCCCGTGAAAAGACGGAAATCAATGCGGTCCTTACTGTAATTCCATTCCGAACCAAAACGGAACGCACTCAGCCCTTTAAATCGTTTCTCCAGAACCAGCCTTGCGTTTAGGTAAGTGCCTTTATTAGTAACATCAAAGTTTTTTACAAATGCCAATCCGTTGAGTTGGACATCCTTACTGTCAGCATCTTCCATTCCAAGATTGATTTCATCCCGGTTCACAGAAAACGAAACACCTGCGTTCAAACGCCATTTATGTTTGAATTGCTCTTTCCAGGAAAGATTGTGATACATATTGGCATTGTTCAACGCAAACCGGTCGAAATAGCCAAGCGAATCCAGGCTGGGAACGGTAAAGGCCAGTTTGTATACATTATAGTATCCATAATACTTCAGCATCCCATTTTTGGAAGTTTTGATGCGGAAGTTCGTTTCCAGATTGTGACCGGCAGGCGTTCGGGAATAATTCTGTTGCTGCTGAATGAGGGCAAATGCCAGATCGAGATTTGAATAATTATAATTTATTCCCCAGCTGGCAGTTTTCTTCTTGTTAAGTTTTTGAAAGCCGCCACCTGCGCTGATGACAGATACGTTTAACTGAGCCGAAGTTTCTTCCGGCAGATCAATACTTTCCAGCAACAAAGCAGAGGATAGCGCCTGCCCGTACAAAGCACTGTAACCACCGGTACTGAACACCGTACCCTTGAATAAAAACGGCGAAAAGCGGCCCCGCTGGGCAATACCCGGCACACTGGTTCCGAAAAAATTATTGACCAGCGTACCATCTATAAATATTTTAGATTCAGCTGCCGTACCGCCTCTTACAAACAGCCCCTCACTTTCACCCACTTGCTGGGCACCCGGCAGGGTTTTTAAAGCACCTGTAACATCGGCATTGGCACTGGCGGTGGTAACTATATCAATGGAGCTCAGTACGGCGGAAGCACGTTTGCGGTCGCTTGCTTCAAAAGCACCGGCCGTTATAACAACGGCGCTCATTTCCGTTACTTCCTGCTTCAACTGTAGCTGGAGCTGCATGGTTTCGCCAGCGATGAGCACCGGCACTTCTGCCGGCAAATAGCCAACACAGGTTACAACAATGAGCACATTTCCTTTTTCACTTGTACTAAAACGGAACCGGCCGGCACTATCGGCCGTGGCGCCGTCATAACTGTCTTTTATAGTAACGGATGCTCCCGGCACAGGTTGCTTGCGGCTGTCGGTCACCACGCCGCTCACCACTGTTTGCCCCTGTGAAAGCAGGCTGGAAACAAGCAGTAAAAAGACGAGAAGCAAATGAGCCATTCTTATAAATTTATCACAAACATAAATTAGTTTATTTTATAAACCAAATAATTTTTAAAATAAAAACGGTCGCCCGTGGGCGACCGTTAAATGGTTTCCATAGTGAAGAACTTTTCTTACCTGGAAAGCTGAAGTAATGTTCGCTCAGTTCCATCTGCTGTTGTTATTTGCAGATAGTAGTTTCCGGAAGGCAATCCAGACAGGTTAGTCAAAGACACCTGGTTTACACCTTTGTTGAGTGTAACATTACGCACCAGGATTCTCCTGCCGCTCACATCACTCAGCTGCAAGGTTGCTTCCTGCCGGCTATTGCTGGAAATGGTTATTTGTATAACCTCGGTAAACGGATTGGGCCACGCTTTTACTGCTGCTGTGTTGATCCGCACCACACTTACATTGCTATAACGGTATGATCCATTGATATCATACAACTTCACTCTGTAATACAAAATACCATTGTGAGAAACACCAGAAACGTCATCATTGAGTGCATAACCACGTTCTGTTGCACTGAAACCTGCTGCGGTTACACGAGACAGGCTGGTAAATGCCTGACCATCTGTACTCCGTTCCACTTCAAAATAATCTGTACTGATTTCGCTCAATGTTTTCCAATTGAGAGTAACCGTATTGTTGGTGAGTTGTGTTTGTAATTGCAATCCGGTCGCAGGCAGAGGTGCTCCAATTAAACCGGCATCAACAAATACCAGGTTATCGCCGGCAGCCACGGTAAAATTGGGTGTTCGACCCAATGAGTTGGATTTACTTTGACTATCGGTTGTGCCAGGCAATTGAGTGGTGAAATTTAGGCCAGGCCCCGGGAGTTCGGAGAACACTACATAATAAGTACCCGGAGCAACATTGGTAAACCTGTATTCACCATTGCTGGTTGTTACTGCACTTTGAAGAGGTTGGTTTGTACCGGCATCAAACAATGTTACCAGTATTCCGGCTACAGGTGGCTCACCTGCCTGGGCAATACCATCACCGGATGTTCCGCCACCAAATCCATTATCATACCAAACATAAGTACCCACTGTTGCGGTTGGTACATTTCGTACACCTGCATCAACGGTAAGATTTACCTGACCCGCTGTTAATGTAAATGCATCCGTTCTACCTGTGCCGGGGTTAACATCACTATCGGTTCCATCTGCACCACTGTCTTTTGTGGTAAAGGTCATGCTTCCGGGGATATTGGTGAACTCAACTACATAGCTACCGGCATCCAGATTCGTAAACAGGTAATTTCCATTGGCATCTGTTACTGTGCTGGAAACAGGGTTACCGGTTGCAGCATCACGAAGAATGACAATTACACCAGCAAGTCCGGGTTCACCTGCATCCTGCTGGCCATTACCGTTGAGGTCGTTCCACACCCGGTCGCCCAAGGCAGCACGTGTAGTGGTTAACCCTTGATCAATATTTGTTAGATTCTGAGACGCCGCCAGCGTAATCACCGGTGTTGAACCGGCACCATTACCTGCACTGCGGTTATTGGTCAATGTTACATCCTGTGCAACAGGTGTTAACCCTGCCGGATAGTTACTGAAGTTGACGATATAAGATCCGGCTGTGAGGTTATCAAAGAGGTAGTTACCATTTACATCGGTAGTGGTAATGGTTCTGGTGAGCGGTCCTGCACCATCAGGATCAATTGCATTACCGCTGCCATTGAGTAACTCCACCTGCACACCGGGAACAACCGCATCCGTACCACTATTAAACGTTCCGTTACCGTTCGTATCAAACCATACCTGGTTACTGATACTACCACGACCGGCTGTTGTTTTCACCAAGCCGAGATCAACGGTAAGGTTTTGCTCGCCTGCACCCAGATTATATAAACCTGTGGTTGATGTGGCCGAACTGATGGTAACGGCTGCAGTACCATCGCTGTCCAGCGCATCATCACTACCTGCATTAGCTGCAGAAGTATTGTACCCTGCCGGACCATTGCTGAACTGAACATAATATACACCAGCAGACAAATTGGTGAACAAGTACTCACCTAAAGAGTTCGTTACCAAAGTGGCAACAGTAACATCATCACCATTGCCTGCAATACCATCAGCACCGGGAGTTCTCAAGGTTACGGTAACACCGGCAACACCGGTTTCACCAGCATCCTGGATACCATTGCTGTTGATGTCATAAAATACCTTGTTCCCCAATGAAGCTGTGCCTGTTTCAGTGCGGCGAATCAAGCCTGCATCAACGGTGAGATTGGTTTGACTGCCGGTAAGACTATACACAGGTGTAACACCGGATGCGCCTGCATCGCTGTTATTGGTTGTGGCACCACCTGCATTGGCAGATGTAATAAAAGAATATCCACCTGGTACATTATAAAACCGAACCTGGTAACTTCCATTGGGCAGGTCGGTAAACAAGTAGTTACCATTCAGATCGGTTGTTGTGATGTAGGGCTGGATGCCTGCCTGTGTCGGATCATCTACCGGCAGGCCATTGGCATCAAGCAGGGCCACACTTACTCCGGGTGCACCAAACTCGCCTGCATCCTGAATACCATTGTTGTTGTTATCATACCATACCCTGTCACCAAGGCGGTTGAGTGTAGCTGTGCTATTATTTGACAAACCGGCATCCACATCGTCTTTGTTCTGACCTGCTACCAGTGTAAAGGTTGCGGTACGACCGGTACCTGTGTTGGCATCGCTGTCGGTCCACTCAGCACCCACTCCTGCCGTACTGAAGCTGTAACCTGTTGGGGCTACAAAACCTACTTCATAGATTCCTGCTGCCAGGCCTGTAAACTGGTACTGACCAAGGGCATCGGTTACCGTTGTTGCTATGATAACCCCAACGCTGTTATACAAGTTTACAGTAATACCTGCTATTCCAGGTTCACCTGCATCCTGTACCCCGTCCTGATCCAGATCATTCCAAACAAAATTACCCACGCTTGCAAGAGCGCTTGCATTGATACCTGCATCAACCGTTGTAATAGTTGTTGCGGTTGGCACTGTAAATGCATCTGTTCTTCCAAAGTTGGGGCCGCTTGTGTTTACATCACTGTCAACAGCATCGGCACCTGCATCTTTTGGAGAAAATGCAAAACCAATAGGCAACGTAAATCCTACCTGGTACGTAACCGTTGGATCAGGAACAATATTGCTGAATAAGTAATTGCCGTTTGCATCTGTAATGGTTGTTGCAAAAGGAACTGCCGGTAAGCCTCCCGCTCCGTCAGGGTCTCTGAACAAGGTTACGGTTACTCCACTTACGCCAACTTCGGTTCCGTTTTGTAAGCCATCATTGGCGGTACCGCCTCCTTGTCCGTTATCAAGCCATACCCTGTCGCCAATTGTTGCCAATTGTGGTGTGGGGAAGATGAGACCCGCATCGGCTGAATTATCAATTTCATCAGCTGTTAAATTATAACCACCAGTGCGTCCGTACTGAGCCGATAACTGGTTGGGATTGGCATCGCTGTTGGTATTGTTTCCATTATCTCCGGGTGTTGTGGAAGTTGTAAATGTATATTTTGCCGGAGGAGTAAACTTCACATTATAAGAAGTTTGTGC
The DNA here is from genome assembly GCA_943368955.1 of Chitinophaga pinensis. Classification (GTDB taxonomy): domain Bacteria; phylum Bacteroidota; class Bacteroidia; order Chitinophagales; family Chitinophagaceae; genus Lacibacter; species Lacibacter pinensis_A. The sequence goes on along the minus strand of CALRLY020000001.1, from coordinate 334,668 downwards.
AATCGTTGTGGCATTTGTTTGAACGGTAGGTGTAAGATCTTCGAACAAATAGTTCCCAAATGCATCGGTTACAGTTGTACCTACCAGCACATCATCTGCGGTACCGGGCAGTCCGTCTGTACCATTACGGAACAGTTCTACAGTTACTCCTGCAACGCCAGGCTCATAACCGGCGGTTCCCGGTGTACCATCCTGAGTTCCATTGCCATTTTGATCCAGCCACACTCGGTCGCCGATGGAAGCCAGTTGTGAGAAACCAAAGTCAAGATTGTGATTGTGTTCGCCAAAATTGCCTGTTGTAAAGCGGATTTGAGGAACTACCGTGGCGCCGGTTGTAAGCACAGCATCGTTATCACTAACATCAACGGCACCGTTGCCGGTAATATCGTTTGCTGTTAACCGGTAGTTGGCCAGGTCGCCGGTACCCAGCCCGGTGGCAGCATTCCATTCGGCTGCGCCCACCCGCAAGATATAATTCTGGTTGGCCGTGAGGGAAACGCCAAAGTCAATACCGGCAACATCCGTACCGGCAGCACTTGTAAAGAAAAAGGTTCCATCAGTTGCCGTGGTAACAGTTCCAATAGCTGCGCCATCGGGCACGCCATTGTTATCTGCATCCAAAAACAACTGGAGTACCACACTTCCTAACCCAACTTCTCCGGCATCTTGTATACCGTTACCGTTGGCATCATTCCACACCCGGTTCCCGATTTCAATGGGCGGCAGAATGCCCAATAGCTCTACATCGCCTAAACCATTTGCTTTTGCAAAATTGCCTATACTGGCCGGGTAGCCTGAAGCAAAGGCACCTGCATCATAAACGGCATAACCACCCGTGGTGGGAGGGCCCGTAATACTGTTAGTGGTAATGCCTTCCCTTCGCCCGTTGCTATTGGTAAACCTAATAAAGCCTCCACTGAAATCGCCGAATGGATCCATGGCTGTGGTAAGCACCACCGCTGAGCCGGGCAGTTGTGCCAATGCACCCTGCGCCAACTCCCAATGTAATCCGCCAGTGGTTGAGTTTACATCCCAGGCAGTGCCATCTTCCCAAAAATCCCATTCATAGTGCTCAGGAAATGAAGCTCCTCCCGGCCCTGAATTCACAAGGCCATCTGCTGTTGTGCAACCTGCGGCACCTTCCAAAAGCCAGGCTGTTCCAGAAGCATTGATACAGGCTCTTAACAGATCCCCTGCCGATGTAGCAAACCAATCTTGAGTACTTGTAGTTATAAAGCGCCTTTCGTATCCAAACTGATCTCCAAAACGATCTCTGAAACCAAGTACCATATTGCCAACTGCATCAAACTGTATGTCGCTGAGCATCGCCTGGGGATAGCCTCTTTCACGTGCACTTCCCAATAAAGTGATTGTAGTTGGGTCATTTGCCCATGCAAGCCACGTTGATTGACGACCGGCCTGGTTTGCTGTTCCAATAAATGACTGACGTGTAAAATTGAGCGGAATGGTTAACACCAGGTTGAAGGTGGGCGATGGAACCGTGGGATCAAAAGAATGTACGTATGCGTTTGATCCGTTTTGATCAACCGAACCAACATACAGTAAACCACGGTACCACTTCAAGGCAAAAGGTCTGTGGCGGGAAGCGCCGGTTGCATCGGGTGCATTCCATGTAAAAGAAATAGAGGTACTGGCGGTGTTACCGGTAGAAACATCTAATGAATAAATCTGACGGGTAAAGAGGTTCAATACATATAAAGAACGCTCATCGGGTGAAATTTCAATATCGCCCAATGAACGGGTTCCTACTCCGGCAAATACGTCATTTCCAACACCAGCAGGACCTAAATCAAACACTTCTGTTCCTCCTCCCGACTGTGTGCGAGCCACAAAATCATGCACATCGACACCTGCTACATTGGGTGTGCCCGTAAGTGTACTTAAGTTGATCACACCGGTTATGGTGCCGGTGCCTGCTGTATCAATCTGGTAAATGGCAGCCGGACCATCGGGACCAAAACCTGCATAGCGTTTATGATAAGCGGCAGCATAGACTTTGCCCCTGCTTGTTTGTGACGCAAGACCGTATACCGTTCCTACTTCATTCATAGTGGCCAGTTCAATAGCCCCGGTTGGTAACGCATTGGAGGCGCCGGCATAACTATTACCATTGGAAAGATAAGTTGCTTTAAAAACAACGGGCAGCGCACTATTGACACCAGTCCGTTCGCCCTCAAACTGACGGGTACCGACTATTGAGGGGTTTTGATTCGCCGTATAATTAGCGGCCTCATACAAAGCAAAATTTACTCCACTTTGAGTGCCGGTACTTACGAATCGAACAGAGGTGCCATAAACACTGCCACTGGAAGAGGGCCGGAAGTGGCGGAGCGCAGCAGGAATCACAAACTCTACCCGGTAAGGGCCAGTTCCGGAAGGCACAACAGAAAAAGTTCCTGCAGCAGCAGAAGTTGATGTACCGGCCAACACATCGGCAGTATTGTAAACATTAATCACAACTCCTCCAATCCCGTTTTCAATTGGATTGGTATCAAAAACACCATTGCCGTTAACATCCTGAAAAACAGTACCGGTGATTTGTGAATGAACGATACCGGAAAAAAAGATTACAGGCATTAAAGCCAGTAAAAAGCGGTAAAATGTGGGCATAATAGATTGTTTGCTTTGGAATAAATGTGCTTGGTTTAGGATATAAGTACAGGATTTGATGAATCCACGGATGAGAAGGTTGTATCTAAAAAAATATACTAAGCACAAATATATAGAAATCAAAGGACGCTGGCTCAAAGAGTCGTTTTTTTTCTAATACCTTTCTTTTCTTTTGTAAAAACTTCTTGCCAACTCAAACCTGGTATAATTGACGGGCAGGTAAAATGACAATTGGTAACCGATTAAGTTACATCCCACTTTTCAGTTTCGTGATTCCAAAAGAAGGAATAAATGGTCTCCTGTTTTTCTGTTGGTGCTGTTAAATTGAAATTAAACTCTACTCCATATACCTGCATATTTCCATTTTGATCAAACCGTATTCGCCTCACTTTATCATCGCCCCTGGGACCCAGCATTGCCAATGAAAAAGCAGGGTTTAACTTTCCTGCAAATGTTCCTTTTTTGTTCAATTTCACTTCATATACATCGCTACTGCGGGCACTACCTAAATACAACGTACGGTAGCCGGGCATATAGGAAATGCCCATACCTAAGACATCGATTCCGGTTATGCGATCCAGAATTTCGCCGGTTGCTGCGTCCAATGCATAAACGATTCCTTTTTCTTCACCCCGGTTGCTCCCCTGCACTGTAGACACGTATAACGTATTGGTTTCACATAAATAGGCAAATCCCAGAATACCGTAAGGATTCGTATCGGGAATCGAATCTGCCACCGGCAACTCTTTGAACAACTGCATAAGACCAGTGACTGCATCCACTTTATAAATCCGGTTTTGTTCTGCAGGTGGATTGTGATAGATGCTGATGACCGGCACCGGACCCACAAAACAATTTCCAAACTGATCCAGCAGCAGCGGACCTGCCCAACCGCACATGTTCCAGGTGGAATGTTGGTACTTTCTTCCTGCACCCTGGTTGCCCAGTTCAACAAGTACCAGACCCATCGTTGTTTTTTCAGAAGTACTGAAGGCAGATCTGGAAGGATTGAAACCAACCTGCCTGATAAACGAAGGCTGGCGCTTGCATTCATTGCTTTGATATTCCACTGCTTCATTGCAGGCCCCCGAAAAAATGGCAAGCAGCACATAACAGAAATAATTGAATAACTTTTTACGGTAGTACATCATCGCATGAGTGATTTTATTTCACCGGTACAAACATAGGCCCGGCAAAACAGGGGTATACTTTTGTTTCATAAACGCCATTCCTGATTTCGTTTTCCGCCCAGCAATACTCACTTCCCTTTCTATCGTCGTTCCGCAGTTGGGCCACATACCAAAGCACCAGCGAAGTGTTTTGCAACGATTCAGCATTGGGCTCAATAAACTTCTCCGGTCCCTGCCGGTAATCGGTATTACAGCAAGGCCCTATCGTTACAAGGTCGCTTTCACCTTCATCCCTGGAGGCATCATGTCGTGTTACATACACATACGCAAAATCACCACGCCCACCGTCGCCAAACTGTCCACGCCCCGGCTCCATGAAATAGCCATCGGTATCCCGCTGAATTTTGTATTGGTACCCTTCCGGTGTGTAGGAAGTGGTACTAGCCTGTAATTGCCATTGTTCTTTTTGCCAGGGTAACCACCCGGTATTGCTGTGTTCAAAAAAATTATTCTTTTCCCCGGCAAAGGCAATCCGGAAAACCGGACGGTAGGTACCTGTATTTCCACAGCCTCGTCCCAAACTGGCGCAGGATACACGGAAACGTCCATCGCTATAAAATTCATACCGTTGCTTGTAATTATAGTTACAAGGTGTGGGCCATCCCTCACTTCGGTAGGTTTGCTCCAGCACAAAGCCAATCTTGTTGCCGTTTGCATCCAGCAGATCCAGCACCTTGGGAATTTCCCAGGCTATTACTGCAGCCTGGCTGAAGTACGGACAGCCCACCGCATCGCTGTAACCAAACCCATCGGTGCCACTATAACTTACATGCCAGTCTACCAGTTTGGCGCTCCGCAACACGGGTGTACCGTTGTAAACAACATCAGAAATCCGTAAGCCATCACTGCTGGTAAGCATATACTTCATTTGCCAGCCATTACGCTGCAGTTTCTGATCCTGTTCGCAATAACAGGCGGTGATTTTATCATCCTGCAGCCGGCGCTCAGTTATTAAAGGAACCGGCTGACCAGCTTTACCTACTGTAGTCCATCTTATGCCCACCAGCCTGTGCTGTGTTAAATCCACAATCGCCCATAATGCTTTATCTCCTTTCACAAAAGTCGGCGCTACACACAAATGCCGGCTGCGCTCACATCGGGTTCGGTTCAGCGCTGTTTTGGTACTGGCCATCAGTGCTTCTTTGTGCCCGGGTTTGTACCCGAGTGCTGTTTGAACTTCAGGCGATTCAATAGCGATCTGTGTAGCCAGTTGTGTTAAAGATTGGGGAATGTCGGGCTGTGACTGGCTCAGGTAAAAACGGTTCAGTACTTTTTGTTGCGCCACATCCACCATGGCAACCGAAGTATTGTTCAACGCATAGTTATACATTTCCACACGATAACAATCGGCCAGCTTATAGGCAACTTTAATTCCTGCCATATCACTTTCACGTGCAGGATATACGCCGAATATTTCATTTCGGAAGGGTGCCTTTGAAACCGGATCACGAAGAAACTGTGTAAACACAGAATCGTTTAATGCAATAAGTTGAGCCAACTTTTGTTGTGAAGAGAGGCTATCGGTACATAACAAAACAGGACGGGGTTGTGCCAGCGCTTCTTTTATGAGAACCACCCGTTGCTCTACAAACGGAAATGTGTTCAACGAATCGGCTGCCAGAAGAACAGATTGCAGCACATCTTCATCATAATCCTGCACCGTACGTGTGGAAGAATTGTTACTGCAGGAAACTGAAGCAATCAGAATCAAAAACACAACGGCAATTTTATACAGGTTCATGGCTATTGAAACGGGTTTGAATATAATGGATGGGTCAAAACTGTTGAGTCAGACAAACTGAGCAAAAACTGCAACAGTTCTGTACGTTGCTGCGAATTTAGACGGAATCCGTTAATAAAAGGATGCTTTGCACCAACAACAGAACGTCCGCCCTGTTGATACATCTGTACAACTTGCTCCAGGCTTTCAGCGCTTCCATCATGAAGGTACGGTGCCGTAAAGGCCAGATTTCGTAACGTAGGCACTCTGTATTTACCGGCGTCTGATGCATTTCCGGTGTATTGCATCAATCCTTTATGCAGCACGGTATCCTGAAAAACCCCCGTATTAAAATAAGGAATGGTGTTGTCGTTCGGGCTGTTAAAGTTGCCGCCTCCATGACAGCGATAGCAAGCCAGGCTATCGGACAAAAACAACCGATAGCCATTCCTTACTTCAGTTGTAAGCTGGGCCGAGTCGCCTGTTGCAAGAAACCGGTCAAAAGGTGAGTTGAAGGAGACAATACTTTTTACAAATGATGCCAGCGCATAGATGACTGTTTGTTTGCTGATGGCATCTTGCACCTGCGGAAAGGCAATACGAAACTGGCGGGCGTACCAGGCATCCTTGCGGAGGCGTGACAGTATTTGTTCTTCCTGTCCGGTCCATCCCAATTCAATCGGTTGGGTATGAAACAGCGGATTCAGGATTTGCTGTTCCGGCAAATGCAGGGATGAATCTGTATATGTCAGATACCTGTTCAGTACCAGGTTAATGAGTGGCGGTGCATTATGGGCTGTTAAGTCGCCATAAGCACCGGCAGATCTTTTGTAATGATCCGTAAATGAAAAGTCGGGCGCATGGCAGGAAGCACAGGATTTTGTTTGATTGCCGGAAAGCCGTGTATCGTAAAACAGGTACCGGCCCAACTGCACTTTTTGAGAAGAATACAGATTGTCAGAATCCTGATATACACTGTCTTTTATATGAGCAGGCAAAAGGCTTCTGTATGTTCCTGATGTCTTGGTGTCTCTATTTAAACAGGCAACAAAAAAGCACAACCCAATAACAAAAATGAATCCACGCATGAAATGCAAAAGTACAAGAGTGCCCCGAACAGCAAATACCAAAACACCACAACAGGGAAATGGAATAAATTTGCAGCGTCATTTTTTATGCAACAACTCTTTACATTTTTCATCGGCACACTTGCAGTCTTTACAATCTTCAGCTGTAATGAACCCGGCAATCGGTCTGCTCTGCCTGTTACGGAAAACAGGCCTGTGGTTCCACTTCAGGAGACGGTAGCCCAATCTGATGAAGGGATTGGTAGATTTTCGAAGGTTTCACTTAACCCGACGATTGATACAAAAAAGGCGGCAGCCGGTAAATTGATTTTTGAAACCAGTTGCAAAGCATGCCACCGGTTAACGGAAGATGTCATCAATGGTCCGGGGTTGAGAAACGCTACCATTAACTACAAGCCTGCATGGATTTTAAATCTTCTTACCAATACAACGCAGATGCTGCGTGAGGATCCTTCCCTTGTTGCAAAAACAGAAATTTATCAAACACGTATGACTGATCTGCAACTAACGGATGATGCTGCATTTGCCTTGCTGGAATATTTACGGCAAAATGATGCTGAACCTGTAAATAGATAATCCGGCTACTTGCATCAACTACGCTGACCGATTTTTTCCCGCAGCAATAACCGTGCTTCGTGGGTGGCATCACTATCTGGGAATGCATCCTTCGGCACCAGGAAAAAAGAACGCTCATCAATATAGAGGTGGAAAAAATGTGGTGTTTCTATGAAAAACTGAAATGACTTGTAAGTCCAGTCTTTTTTACCATTCGGATTTTCGAGGTGCATATATGAATCCAGAAAGGTAAGTGTGAACGAATCCCGGAAAGTTTTACTGCGGCTGAAAATGGAAAACGGCAGTATAAACCAAATGGAAATCATCAGCACAAACCACAAAAGGGAGCTGAGCAGAAAAGCGACCGGTGTGATTTTCTTCCAGAAAAATACAGCGGCTGCAAACAAAGCAAATACGTTAATGAGCACAATGAGAAAGCGGATTTCTTTCTTTGACATAAAATGATACCGCAATGCCTGCAGCACTTTCTTACGATCGTAGCGGAATGAAATGGTCATATTACAGGAAATAAACGATTAGTTTATGGACGGGGTGTTTTTAACTCAGCTTCTGTAATACTCCATGCCCCCAACTTCTCACCCTTTACACCAAAGAATTCAACGGTCAACTTTCTCTTGCCACGGTCACCTGTAAACGAAAATCGGCCATAGTTCTGCTTTTCATCAATACCCAGCACCCGGTAGGGATTATTTTTTTCGATTCCACCGAATGTATGTGTACCGGCCGTTAGTGGCGAAACGGTAACATCATACATCGGATAGGTACCCGGACGTTCCACTTTTATCACTTCGGCATGATGCCGGTCGCCGCTCAAAAACAATACCCCATTGATGCGGTTGTCTTTGAGAAAATCCATCAGCTCCTGGTATTCGGCCGGGCAGTTGAGTAATTTATCAAACGGCGAACCCGGATTGAGCACCTGGCTGCCATTGGCAATGATTTTGAACGGAGCCCGGCTGTAGAGCAGTGCATTCTTGAGCCATTCCAGTTGTTCGGCGCCCCACATACGCTTGTTGGGATTAGGCTGTCCATTGATGGAATCGGGCATGGCATCGGCACTTCGCCACCAACGGTCGTCCATCATAAATACGTCCACATCGCCATAACTGATCTGCGAATAAATACCCTGGTTGTTGAAACCATAACTGGTGTTGAGCCAATAGTTTTTGAATACCTCTCTGGAAGTTTCTTTCAGAATGAAATTTTTGCCCATGTCATTGGGTCCAAAATCGTGATCATCCCAAATGGCGAAATGCGAAGTTGATTTCAGAAATGGTTGTAACACAGGCAACGACCGGTCACGACTGGCCCGGTTCCACATACCCCATGCATCGTAATAATCCACATCTCTTGTATACCAGTTATCGCCCAGCCAGAGCATGAAGGCTGCTTTTTCTTTTGCCATGGTTTCAAAGATGGACGAATCGCCGCCGTAAGGTTTACCCGGACGGTCAACTGCCGGCTCGTTGAAGTATGCACAGGAGCCGGTGAGGAAAGAAAAATCAGGAGCTGGTTTGCGCCACTGCCACAATTCTTTGGTGGTAAAGCTGCCATCGGCTTTAGTGGGTGGTGCAATCGTTTTCTGGTTTACAGAAACTTTATACTCATAAGCTGTATTGGGTTCCAATGCCACCACATCAAACAACACCGTTGCAAACCAGTCTTGTTGATTGGTTCTTTTGCTGATGGACTTAACCGATCGCAGGTCGCCTTTCTTCCAATACTGGAGCACAACCGAACTTCCGGGCTTCACTTCCACCCACAACCGGGCGGTACGTAATTCAACAGGACCGAGCATGGGGCCGCTTACAAGCTGAGCGGTTGAAGTAAAAACTGATACGAACTGAAGTAAAAAGAAAAAAAAGAAAGACTGTTTCATTTCCAATGTAGTATTAATGACTGCAAAGTACAGAAACAATCACATTCCCAACGCTGTTGTAAGAGTAATAAAAACAATGATTGATGAACCACCCGCTGCAACGTTGCAGCGGGTGTTAATTACCGTACACGCAAACACTTTTTTCCATGACTACCCATTGCTGCCTGGTAAGGAGTAACAGATCGGGAACAAGAAGATGCGAATAAGATCACTAAAACAATAATTGCCGTAAACGATGCGGTCTTCATTTTCATTGGTACAGGATTTAAAACGAAAGCTGTTTCTATCTATCCAAGAAACGGGCCAATCTGCTTTTTAACTGCTTTTTACATCTTTTTGATTTGAAAGAATAAAGGGATACACTTACCTGAAAAAGATCACCCCAGCTAAAAAGCCGGGGCGATATCTATAAGAACCTCTGTTACGAAGTTTTTTGGAGGAGGCATTGTATTAACTGCAGCCCATACTGTTACCGCAGTTGAGACATTTGTAACAAGTGCCGCTGCGGATGGTGATATGACCGCACACGTTACAGGCAGGGGCATCACTTTGCATACTGCGGGCTGCCTGGTTTACTGCATCCAGTCCCGGGCCTGATTCAACTTTTACACCTGTTTGTTGACGTTGTGCTTTTTGAGGCTGTGCAGGTGAAGAACTGGCCACCACACGCACATCGCTCAGCTCAACCGTTTTTTTTTCATATTCAAGACCGGTGGGCACATCATCCCAATCATCTGTACCGGTATTACCCAGCTCCGGCTTGTCTAACACATGCACCAGGTCGGTACGGCCCAGGTATTCATAAGCCAAACAACGGAATACAAAATCAACAATAGATGTGGTGCTCTTAATGTTGGGGTGGTCCACCATGCCACTGGGCTCAAACTTGGTGAAAATGAATTTGTCTACAAACTCTTCCAGCGGAACACCGTACTGCAGACCTACGGAAACTGCAATCGCAAAACTGTTCATGAGAGAGCGAAGCGTACTTCCTTCCTTCGCCAGATCAACAAAAATTTCACCTAATGTACTGTCATTATACTCTCCTGTACGCAGGAAAATGGTTTGCCCGTTAATTTTCGCCTTCTGCACAAAGCCTCTGCGCTTGGCCGGCAACTTGCGGCGCTCCACAATGCGTGCCAGTTGACGCTTCAACTTGGTATCAGGCGAAGATTGTACACGTTTGTTCAGTTCCTCCATCAAATCCTCGATGGTAAGTTTGCCCATATCCACAATCAGGCTTTCAGCCGTTGCTTCTTCTGGTGCAGCTTCTTCTGCCTCCGTGCCGGTTTTCTTTTTCTTTTCGCTTTTTGTGCTGAGCGGCTGGCTCAGTTTAGAACCATCACGATACAGGGCACAGGCTTTCAACCCCAGCTTCCAGCTCATCATATAAGCATCGGCAATTTCCTCAATATTCGCCTCATTGGGCAGGTTGATGGTTTTGGAAATAGCGCCGCTGATGAATGGTTGAACTGCCGCCATCATGCGGATGTGGCCGCTGTGGTGAATATAGCGTTCGCCCTTCTTTCCGTTTTTATTGGCACAGTCAAACACCGCATAATGCTCCTCTTTCAGGTAAGGCGCACCCTCAATGGTCATGGTACCGCAGATATAATCGTTGGCCTCAGCAACCTGCTCATCAGTAAATCCTAATGCTTCCAGCAGGCTCCATTCAAAATTGTTGTACTCATCGGCTGTAAATCCAAGACGTTGCAGGCACTCTTCACCCAGGGTGTATTTATTGAAAACGAATCCGATTTCAAAAGCGCTGGCCATAGCGGCATCCAGCTTTTTAATTTCTTCAGAAATAAATCCTTTTTCGCTGAGTGTTTGCGGATTGATATGCGGCGCTCCGTTGAGTGATGCAGCACCTACAGCATATTTAACGATCGCATCAATTTCATTTTCTTTGTAGCCAAGCTTGGTTAAAGCTGCCGGTACAGATTGGTTGATGATTTTAAAATAACCACCACCGCTCAGTTTTTTAAATTTCACAAGCGCAAAATCGGGTTCCACACCGGTAGTATCGCAATCCATTACCAGGCCGATGGTACCAGTGGGGGCAATAACGGTTGTTTGCGCATTGCGGTAACCGTATTTTTCACCCAACGCTACGGCATCATCCCATGATTTGCAGGCGCTGGTGAGTAAATAGTCGGGGCAATATTGTGCTTTGATGCCCTGTGGTTTGATGCTCAGTGCAACGTATGCATCTTCTGCATCATAAGCCGCAGCACGGTGGTTACGCATCACCCGCAGCATATCTTCTGCATTTTCTTCATAGCGGGGGAAAGCACCAAGGAACGAAGCCATTTCGGCGGATGTTTTATACGCTACACCCGTCATTACAGCAGTGAGAGCGCCGGCAATGCCACGTGCTTCTTCACTATCGTATGGAATACCCATCACCATCAACATGGAGCCGAGGTTGGCATAACCCAAACCGAGTGTGCGGTAATCATACGACAGTTGTGCTACATCCTGAGAGGGGAACTGTGCCATCAGTACAGAAACTTCCAGTACAACTGTCCACAAGCGGATCAGGTATTCATAACCTTCTACATCAAACACCTGGGTATTTTCATCAAACAACCGGCGCAGGTTGATGGAAGCGAGGTTACAGGCAGTATTATCCAGGAACATGTACTCACTGCAGGGGTTGGAAGCATTAATACGTCCGCCTTTGGGTGAAGTATGCCACTCATTAATGGTTGTATCGTATTGGGTACCGGGGTCGGCACAGCGCCAGGCCGCATAAGCAATCTGGTTCCATACTTCCTGGGAAGGAATCTTCTTCATCACACGACCATCGGTACGTGCTTTCAGTTCCCAGTCTTCACCTTTCTCCAGTTTTTCGAAAAATTCGTTGGGAATCCGAACGGAGTTATTGCTGTTTTGTCCGCTCACGGTACGGTAGGCTTCTCCTTCATAATCGTGAGAGTAACCGGCGGCAATCAGAGCTCCTACTTTCTTTTCTTCTTCTACTTTCCAATTGATGAAGTCCATGATTTCGGGGTGATCGAGATCCAGGCACACCATTTTGGCAGCCCTGCGTGTGGTACCCCCGCTTTTAATAGCGCCGGCAGCACGGTCACCAATTTTGAGGAAGCTCATCAAACCAGAAGAGGAACCGCCACCACTGAGTTTTTCACCTTCGCCCCGGATATGAGAAAAGTTAGTACCCACACCCGAACCATATTTGAAGATGCGGGCCTCACGTACCCACAGGTCCATAATACCGCCTTCATTCACAAGGTCATCGCTAACACTCAAAATGAAGCAGGCATGCGGCTGTGGACGCTCGTAAGCAGAGGTTGATTTTTTTAGCTGGCCGTCGTTGGGATCTACAAAATAGTGCCCCTGCGGTTTTCCTTTGATTCCGTAAGTTTCATACAGACCTGAATTAAACCATTGAGGCGAATTGGGTACGCACATTTGATTGAGGATGCTGTAAACCAGCTCTTCATAAAAAATCTGTGCATCAGTTTCGTTTTGGAAGTAACCATAGCGTTCGCCCCATACCCGCCAGCAATTAGCCATACGGTGTGCCACCTGCTTAGAAGACGTTTCACGACCCAGTGAACCATCGGGCTGAGGCACTCCGGCTTTACGGAAATATTTCTGCGCCAGAATATCCGTGGCAATCTGGCTCCAGTGACTGGGCACTTCCACGTTGTTCATTTCAAACACAACTTCACCCGATGGATTGCGGATGACAGAGGTACGATAGTCGTACTCAAACTGATCGAATGGAGACACTCCCTCCTTCGTAAAACGGCGCTCAAACTGCAACCGCTGGTCTTTCTTTTTCTTGATGGCCATACAACTAATTATTTCGTTTTGGTTCGTTGAAAAATCTGATGACGATAACAACGAAAATATTTTTAGTATGCTTAAGTCCAAAACCCTAAATATTAACAGGCTGTGGAAAAGCAAGGAAATGCAGCGCTATCCTGCATTTCTGAAAAAGTGACATCTTTTTTTTGGTAAATCCGGACCAATACCCTAAAAAAAGTTTTAACCTGCCTGTTTCAAACACAGGCCTTGCCAGTGCAGCATTTCAGAGGGTGGCTAACCGAAATGATAACTAACGGCCAAAACTATCCGAAACAGGCTTCACCAACACGGCCGTTAGAATGCGGCCCGGATAAAAAACCGGTTATTAATTGGAAAGCAGCCACATTTTTTCCATTTTTGCAGGAAGCACAGGAGAAGCATGAACACCGGCATTTATAAGCAACTCATAACGAAAAAACTGGGTGGACAGAAGTCATTTGCGGTTCTGATTGATCCGGATAAGGCCGGTCCTTCCGCCGTGGAGGAGCTGGTGCAACGATCCATAAAGGCGGGGGTTGATTATTTCCTGGTGGGCGGCAGCCTTGTTATTTCGAACCGGCTGGACGAAGTCATTCAGCAAATCAAGGCTTCCTGCTCTATTCCGGTACTCCTTTTCCCCGGCAGCCCCAGCCAGGTGAGCCGTTATGCAGATGCCCTGCTGTATTTGTCGCTGATATCAGGAAGGAATCCCGAATTACTGATCGGGCAGCATGTAATTTCTGCTCCGTTTGTAAAACAAAGCGGCCTTGAAATCATATCCACCGGTTACATGGTGGTAGATGGCGGCGCTCCCACCACCGTTTCTTATATCAGCAATGCTGCGCCTCTCCCAGCCGATAAAGAAGATATTGCCATGTGTACTGCCATGGCTGGTGAAATGCTGGGCATGAAAGTGATTTATATGGATGCAGGCAGCGGAGCCCGAAAGCCCATTGCCGAAACTATGATCCAGGCAGTAGCACAACAGATCAACATACCCTTGATAGTTGGAGGTGGTATAACCGATCCGGAAAAAGCTTACCGCAATTGCAAAGCGGGAGCGGATGTAATTGTTATTGGAAATGCGATTGAAAAAGATGCCAGCTTAATCACAGAAATGGCAGCAGCCATTCACAGCGTGCCTGCAAAAGCACTTTAATTACAGGTTGAAAAGCCTTTGTTAGTCTCCGTACTTCTGACTTCGTACTTCCCTACAAGCTCATCATTTCTTTAAACCGAACAGCCTGCCGGCGGCTCACTTCAATTTTATCACCTCCCTGGATTTCAAGCAGTAATCCACCGTTAAAATAGGGCTCCACTTTTTCAATCATGCGCAGGTTTACGATGTGTTTCCGGTTGGCACGGAAAAACACTTTTTCATCCAACCGCTCTTCCAGTGCATTCAGTGATTTGAGAATTAATGGCTTATTAGGGCCAAAATATACTTTGGCATAGTTGCCTACACTTTCAAATAAGCGTATATCGCCCAAGCGCACAAACCAGCAACGCTCACCGTCTTTCACAAACACCTGGTCATTTTCATTCAACAGGCTTCGGTTGGTGTTTACAGGGGCTTCTGTATCGACGGTTTCTTCCTCTTCCTCCAGTTTATGAATGGCATCAGCCAAACGCTTGGGCTCAATGGGTTTCAGTAAATAATCCAGTGCGTTTACTTCAAATGCACGCAGGGCATACTCATCATAAGCAGTGGTGAAAATCACTTCCGGTGCCCGGTTGAGTTCCCGCAGCAGGTCAAATCCGGTTTTGCCGGGCATTTGTATATCCAGGAAAATGAGGTCGGGTTCCAATGCTTCAATTTTGCGGATACCCTCATCCACATTCGCTGCTTCATCAACAACTTCCAGTTCGGGGTACTCCGACAGCAGCTTTTTCAATTCATTACGGGCAAGTCTTTCATCATCAATGATAATCACTCGTTTATGCATACAATTTCCGTTTATTCAGTTTCTCAGGGCTCAACAGGCAACTCTACCTTCGCTTCTACAAGCTCCGGAGTAACATTTGCTAATTGAAAAGTAGCACTATCTCCGAACAGGATTTTCAGGCGGTCACGGGTACTCGAAATACCAAACCCATCATGATTATACGAACCGTTCAGGTGCCCGGTGTTTTGTACAATCAGTTCATGATGATCACCCGAAAACCTGGAGATCACCTTCACTTCTCCGCCCTTCACATTTTTGCCTATCCCATGTTTGATTGCATTTTCAACCAATGTTTGCAACATCATGGGCGGCACTGGCTGTGCCAACGTATCTTCATCTATCTCAAATTTTACCTTAAGGCGCTCTTCAAAACGCATTTGCTCCAGGGCCAGATAATCTTTTACAATACTCAATTCATTTTCGAAAGGAACCGTTTCTGCTTTTTCAGTCTGCATACTGCTTCTTAAAATATTACTCAGTTCCGTAATAGCCTTCCGGGCCCGCACTGGATTTTCATCCACCAGGGCACGAATGCTGTTCAAAGAATTAAAAATAAAGTGAGGATTGATGTGCGACTTAATTGTTTGCAACTGCAGATCACGTATGAGCGTTTCATACCGTAGTGCTTCAATTTGCTGATTACGTACACGTTCCACATAGTGGTAAATAAAATAAATCAAATTCCACACCAGCAGTGTTACAAAAGAATTGAAGGAACCACTTAAAAAACGGCTGAAAAAACTGAATCGTTGTTCACCCCGTTCAAACAAACCAAGTTGCGTAAACAACAGCTGTAACAGAAACGCAAATACAAATGAAAAAAGGAGTGTGATCACAGCAAAATAAACCACCTGCTTTTCAAAACTCTTCTGCAATACATTTAATTTCAGCAACAACCAACGCATGGCATGCGTGAGCAGTACACCTAATACTACCAGAATCAGCACCCGGGCAATAAAGGAGTTGGAAATAGCGCCACGGAATGTCCATGCAAAAAAGAAATTCACCACCAGGTTGGCACCCCATCCACAGAGCTGACATAACCAGTAAGCAGGTATTTTACGAAACTTTTGCATCTTTACAAATCTACCCGTGAAAGCAGGTTTCAGAGCTTTTAAAGTTACAAAGGGTAATTTACTTCTGTAAATGGAACATTCCCGTGATAACACCGGCCCTGAACCTGGGGGCCAACTTTTTTACCATTCGTTTGTTATAGATGGTTTGCTCCTTTCAAAGGAACTTTTTTACTTTTACAAAACAACCCAACTATTATGGAGATAAAACCCGGTCTCTTACTGGATAGTATCAATTCTCCCAAGGATTTAAAAACGCTGTCAATGGACCAGCTTCCCCGCCTGTGCGATGAGCTGCGACAGTATATCATTGATATTGTGAGTGTACATGGCGGTCATTTCGGTGCCAGCCTGGGTGTTGTAGAGCTTTCTACAGCTCTTCACTATGTATATGATACTCCTTACGACCAATTGGTGTGGGATGTGGGTCACCAGGCGTACGGACATAAAATTCTTACCGGAAGAAAAGATAATTTTCATACCAACCGTAAGTACCTGGGCCTCAGCGGTTTTCCTAAAAGAAGTGAAAGTGAGTATGATACATTCGGTGTAGGGCATTCTTCCACCTCTATTTCTGCAGCATTAGGGATGGCAATGGCCGCTAAACTTAAGGGCGAAAACCGCAAAGCGGTTGCAGTGATTGGAGATGGTGCCATGACAGCCGGACTTGCGTTTGAAGCCATGAACCATGCCGGTGTGGCCGATAGTGATGTGCTCATCATTTTGAATGATAACTGTATGAGCATTGACCCGAATGTAGGAGCGCTCAAAGAATACTTAACGGATATTACCACCTCTCCCACTTACAACAGAATCAAAGATGATGTATGGAATGCGCTGGGAAAATTGCCCGTAGGCAAAAATTTCACCCGTGAAATGGCCAGCAAACTGGAACACAGCATCAAAGGCTTTGTAAATAAAAACAGCAACCTGTTCGAAGCGCTGAAGCTGCGTTATTTTGGTCCTATTGACGGGCACAACATCACCAAGCTGGTTGATACATTAAAAGATCTGAAGAATATACCGGGACCGAAACTTCTGCACATTGTAACGGTGAAAGGTAAGGGTTATGAACTGGCTGAAAAAGACCAGACCAAATGGCATGCACCCGGTTTATTCGATAAAGTAACCGGCGAAATTCACAAGAAAAAATTTGAAACACCCCAACCTCCCAAATACCAGGATGTTTTCGGCCATACCATTATTGAACTGGCTGAAAAAAATGAAAAAATCGTGGGCGTAACTCCTGCCATGCCAAGTGGGTCTTCACTTAAGTTCATGATGGAGAAAATGCCGCACCGTGCATTTGATGTGGGTATTTGCGAACAGCATGCCGTAACACTCAGCGCCGGTATGGCAACTCAGGGTATGAAAGTATTCTGTAATATCTATTCCTCTTTCATGCAACGGGCGTATGATATGGTGGTTCATGATGTTGCCATTCAAAAATTACCGGTCATCTTTTGCCTCGACCGTGCCGGACTAGTAGGCGAAGATGGTCCAACGCACCATGGCTGTTATGATATTGCTTATATGCGCTGCATACCCAATATGATTGTAGCAGCTCCCATGAACGAAGCTGAGTTGAGGGATATGATGTACACCGCTCAACTGGATTCACAAACACTTCCTTTCAGCATCCGCTACCCACGTGGAGAAGGTGTAATGCCGGAGTGGAAAACCGAAATGAAGGAAATGCCCATTGGTAAAGGACGTAAATTGAAAGACGGGGAGGGCCTTGCGATTCTTTCATTTGGGCACCCAGGTAATTTTGCTGCCAGCGCCATCAGGGAACTGAGGAACGATGGCATGAACCCCGCTCATTATGATATCCGTTTTGTAAAACCATTGGATGAAGCTTTATTGCATGAAGTGTTCGGCAAGTTCGATAAAATCGTAACAGTGGAAGATGGAACCATTGTGGGTGGATTTGGCTCTGCAATCCTTGAGTTTATGGCGGAACATGGCTATAAAGCAGATGTTACCATCATGGGCATTCCTGACCGCTTGGTTGAGCATGGCACGCCAAAACAATTGTATGAAGAAATTGGGCTGGATGCCAACAGCATTGCTGAGAAAGTTCGTGAGTTGATGGATGTACGTGTTACGGTGAAAGCATAAACCAAATAGAATTGAAGTAAAAAATCCCATCTCTGAAAGATGGGATTTTTTATACTATGAGTGGTACTCAATTCAACTCAGCGTCACAAGTTCGTCTGCTGTAGCTTCACGGCTTTCGTTCCATTCAATAATAAAGTTATTCTTTCCTTCCCCAACAAGAATACTCATGAATTGCTGCTGGGCAAGCTCCAAAAGAGAAAGAAACAGAAAAATAGCATGAATCCTGTTTTCGCATACGTCAAATAACTTTTCAAAAGCCATGGTCTTTTCTTTGCGTACAAAGTCCAGCATGTATTCCCGACTTCCCTCCATGGTATAGTTATACTGAACAACCGTATGTACGGGTTTATTAAGTCGTTCATGTTGCCGCTTCATAACCCGTTCAAAGGTTTTCATCAGTTTGAACAGGGTGATCGTTTGAATTTCGGTTCCTTCACCCGCTTCTTCACCGATCATAGAAAGCTCTTTGGTGATATTGCCCCGCTTCACCATCAGCATCCGCTGGGCTTCCATTTCTGCCATCTGAGCCGATGCTTCTTTGAATCGTTTGTACTCAAGAATTTTATCAATGAGTTCCTGGCGGGGATCAATTTCATTTCCCTTTTCATCCAGCTCTTTGCGGGGGAGCAGCATTTTTGCTTTAATGCGCATAAGTGTGGAAATGAACAAAATAAACTCACTGCTCAGTTCAATATTCAGCTGCTCACTCTTATGAATGTATTCTAAAAAGTCCTTTATAATCCGGGTGATGGGGATGTTATAAATATCCAATTCGTCACGTTCAATAAAAAACAGCAGCAGGTCAAAAGGACCTTCAAACTGGGGCAATTTGATCTGGTAATTAGGAGCTTGCAAAATGATGATTTTTATGAAAAAGTCCCGACGGTATCATTACCGCCGGGACTTACAAAAATAAGGAACTTATACGTATCAAAAAGAAGCTGTAAAACCCACGCCCAGTAAGGATTTGAGCTGCGTGCCCATGAGTCCGCCCGTTTTTACATTTCGCACATCATGATCGTAAATGAGATCGAAATTATAGGTAACCCCGATGTACTTATTGACCTTCATACCAATAACATTGGTCCAGAAAACATCAATATTCTGCGGATTGTTACGGTAATTACTGAACAGATCAAGACGGCTCACATAATTGATATTTTTTGCAATATCTTTTTTGAGGTTTGCTGATGCAAAGGCGCCAATTTCATTGATGGAGATTTTTCCTGCAGGAATCCGAAACAACGGGCGTAGTGCCGCATTGGCATTATTGACAATTACCCAACGGGAGGTTACTGGCGATACAAAAAAGTCGAACCCGGCATTGGGCTTGTACAGAATACCCGGTGAAAGAAGGACATAAGCCGGCGCAAAAAAAGATGAATTTTTTGTTTTGTTGGGAGTTGTGCTGTAGTCGAATCCATCGGTAAACTGAGTACGGAGGTTGGCCAATGCAGAAAAATACCATTTCGGATTCTTCATTTGATACCCATAACGGGAAAGAATATCCAGGCGGTCATCATTTTTACGGGTGCCGATGCTTGTAGCACTCACAATACCATATTGTGCATTGAGCGTATTATCCCAGGAAGAGCGTCCTTTCTTGTAAAACAGAAATGAGTTTACAATTGCATTAATGGAAAAGGATGATTTTTCAGCTCCGGATGCCCAGTTTCGGCTTGCCCCCTGGCTAAGGTTCAGATTAAAGACACCTCCTTTTGTCCACCCTTCTTTTTGCTCGCTTCCTTTGGGTACAGTTTTACTTGCTTCCTTCTTAAGATTCTGAACCTGGGTGTCCTGTGCAAGGAGGCCAGTAACAAGCAGGCAACTGAATATGCCTAGATAAATTTGCTTCATTTACTTATGATTTAAAAAAATAGGCAAGCGAATCTATCCGCTTGCCTATTGTAAAAAAGGAATGTGTTACTTTTTGAGTGAATCCCTGATTTCACGCAGCAATACAACTTCTTCCGAAGGATCTGCAGGAGGTGCTGGTGCTTCTTCTTTCTTTTTACTGGCTGCATTAATTCCCTTCACAATCAAAAACAACACAAATGCAATAATAATGAAACTGATAGTTGCGCTCAGGAATGAGCCGTATTTAACCGCACCCATTTTCAAATCAGCAATATTACTCAGGTTTGCTGCTTTCAATGCCGGAGCCAGTACCAGGGGTGTAATCACATCATCTACCAACGAGGAAATGATTTTTCCAAATGCACCACCGATGATCACACCAATAGCAAGATCAATAACGTTGCCCCGCATGGCAAATTCCTTAAATTCTTTTAGCATACCCATAGTCAGATAGTTTTTTGTAATTTATTAGGACGCACCCTCTTAACAAAAGGTTGCATTTTTTCAAAATAAAGATCGTAATTCAAAATTTAAAAACCAAGCCTACTTCTTCATTCCGGGATACTGCATTTTCAATCGTTTCAACGTTTCATACACTTCTTTCGTGATCAGATACTCTTTATACCAGTTTTGATCGCTCGGTACAATATGCCAGGGAACTTTGCCACATTGTTCAAAACATTCTTCATAATACTTCATGTATTGTTTCCATAGCTTAGCTTCTTCGAAGTCCTTGTCATTATACTTCCACATTTTGCGTGGATCATGGGTACGTTCCATCAGCCGTTGGTGTTGCTCTTCCTTAGATACATGGAGGTAAAATTTAAGTATCTGTGTATTATTATGCTCAACCAGCAGCTGTTCAAAATCATTAATCGCTTTCATGCGTTTCTTTGCAGTCGCATCATCGCACCAACCATGAACTCGTGTCACTAATATATCTTCGTAATGACTTCTGTTGAAGATGCGGATCATGCCTTTTGGTGGCACATATTTATGAACCCTCCATAAAAAATCATGCGACAGTTCTTCTGCGGTTGGTACTTTGAACGACTTTACAGACACCCCCAATGGATTGAGTGAGCCAAAAACATTCCGGAGTGCCCCGTCTTTTCCACTTGCATCCATGCCCTGAATCAGAACCAGCAGCGAATGCTTAGACTCTGCAATCAGGCGGTTTTGCAATTCGTCCAGTTCTTCCAGCATTTTTGCAGTTTGTTCTTTCAGTTTCTCCTTATTCGCTTTTGCAGGCGCCTTGGTGCTGACAGAAGATAATTTCAATTTTGTCATAGACCGAGTTTATTCAACTAAGATAAAGATTACAATGCTATATGATTTATTTCTCTCAACTTTGCGCACGCATGAACAGACCATCATTGCTCAGCTGGGGATTATTTATAGTGCTTTCCTTTATTTGGGGAAGCTCTTTCATTTTGATGAAAGAAGGACTAACTTTTTTTTCTGCTTATGAAGTGGCAGCCATCCGCATGCTGAGCGCAGGTGTTGTTTTACTTCCGTTCGCCGGAAAGGCATGGCAAACAATCACCCGAAAAGAGTTTTCGCTCATCTTTCTTACAGGGCTGATGGGCAGTTTTTTACCAGCCATCCTCTTCTGTGTGGCAGAAACAAAAATTGACAGTTCGCTGGCCGGCATGCTCAATGCGTTAACTCCTTTATTTGTACTGCTCATGGGCGTTTTATTTTTTGGTGTTAAAACAACCACTGGCAAAATTCTGGGTGTCCTTACAGGTTTTGCAGGAATGGTTGTTTTGTTTTTGTCGCAACAAAAGGAAGCTCCCGCAGGTAATTTTTTTTATGTTTCTCTGGTATTAGTTGCAACAATTTTTTATGGATTAAATGTAAACGTTGTGAACAAATACCTGCAACACCTTGGGTCCATTCAAATTGCAGCTATTGCATTTGGCGCCCTTATCCCCTTTTCATTGGTCGTTTTATTTCTGGAAGGTAGTTTTTCAAAAGACCTGCTGAGCGCTCCTGCCCTGAAAGCAGGAGCAGCAGGAATCATCCTGGGCATTGGAGGTACAGCTGTTGCAACCATTTTATTTTATCAACTCATGAAACGTGCCGGCGCCTTATTTTCCTCGATGGTAACTTATGGTATTCCGTTCGTGGCTGTTTTTTGGGGTTTACTGGCAGGCGAAGTAATTACCATTCTGCAGTTAACAGGATTGCTGATTATTTTAACAGGGGTTTACCTGGCTAACAGGCAGCAAAAAAGGGCATAAATACTATGCCCTTTTTGCTTATAAAGTAAAGAATGACAGATTAAACACTCATGATTTCTTTATCTTTTGCTTCCAGGTGCTTTTCAACTTGTGCGATGTACTTATCTGTCATGACCTGTACATCTTTCTCCGTATCCTTTGCAACATCTTCACTTAGACCTTCTTTCTGAAGTTTTTTGATATGTTCAATGGCATCCCGTCTGAGATTTCGTACAGCAATTTTGGAATGTTCGCCTTCAGCATTTACCCGCTTCACCAGTTCCTTACGGCGCTCCTCAGTTAAAGGAGGCAAAAACAAACGTATAATATTTCCATCATTCTGGGGTGTGAGTCCAATGTTTGAGTTAATAATGGAACGCTCTATTGGCTGCAGCATATTCTTCTCCCATGGCTGAATAGTAATGGTACGGGCATCTGTAACCGAGATGTTTCCTACCTGGTTGATAGGTGTGGGAGATCCATAATAATCCACCACAATGCCATCTAACATGTTGGGATTTGCTCTGCCGGCCCTGATTTTAATGAGTTCTGTTTCCAGGTGCTGAATGGCCTTTTTCATGTGTGATTCTGTGTCGTCCAGAATCAACGATAGTTGTTCAGATTGATCTGACATAAGATAAAATTTAAAAATGCAAACCTACTGAAATTGTATTGTTTGCAAAGGCACCTGAGGTAAATGATTCGCAATTATTTAACTGCTTCGGAGGCTTCCGACAGCAGTTTTTCAGCTTTCAGACTGATCACTTTCGTCCCAAGCTCAATTTTTGGAGTTGTGTTGCGGTTAAATGTAAGATCCAGTAATTGCCGGCGCTTTGCCCTGTTTGTATAAATCAAAATACTGATTGTTGAAAAACCGATACTTACCAGGCCAACCAATAGTACGGTATTACTCAAATCCCGGCCGAGGAAGGTTGCAGCTATAATACATATATTAAACAAAACTGCAAGAAAGACCACCATATTGTGCGAACATCCCTTTTCCAGCAGAATATGGTGAATATGATTTCTGTCGGGACTGAAAGGAGATCTACGGTTCAAAATGCGGTAAGCGAAAATCCGGAGCGTATCAAACAACGGCACGAATAATATGGAAAAACCTATCGAGGGGGCGGTTTCGAGTGGAATTGCTGCACCCGGACGTGTGGCAATTTCTATGAATTTAATTACCAGTATAGAATTTAAAATACCAAGAAGCAAGGACCCGGTATCGCCCATAAAAATCCGGGCAGGAGATATATTAAAAATCAGGAACGCCAGCAAACTTCCGGTCATTGCAAATGCCATAACTGCATAAAAATCTTCGCCCGACAGCATGAAATACGTTCCGAATGATGCAGTTGCCACCACACCCAATGTCCCGGCAAGGCCATCTACTCCGTCAATAAGATTAAAGGAATTCGTGATAACAATAATGGTAAAAAAAGTAAATGCATAGCTGATTGCAACAGGCATTTCTCCTATTCCCAGAAAACCATGAAGCCCGGTAATCAGAATTTCCCCTTTAAATACAATAATTCCGGCTGCCAGTAGTTGACCCAGGAATTTTTTAAAAGGAGTAAGAACGATGATATCATCCTTTAAGCCCAGAAAAAAGATAATGAGAAAGGAAGCGGCCAGATACTGCATTTGGGGTACACCTACCGGCAGCGACAATAAAAGGGCAATGATAAAACCTGCGAAGATGCCAATACCGCCCAGCGAAGGAACCGGGTTTGCATGCACTTTTCTGTCATCCGGAACATCAAACAAATGCTTCATTTCTGCCACCCTGATAATGATCGGGATGGCTGCAAAAGTGATCAGAAAAGAAATTACAGAGCCGATAAAAAGGTGATCCATGCAGTTGGGTTTTCAAGTAAATACGGGTACAAAGCTAAAGATATAAAATAAAAGTTAAAAGCTAAGTGTCTTAAATAAACAGAGTTAACGATGAATTATTGCAATTTGTGCTGAAAAAGTTCAAAACCCAGGCACAGGATGACTGAAATCCGGTTAGTTTTGCTCCAATTTTAGATACATATGGCTGAACTTACAGAAATTGCCCGCCAGATACGGCGTGACATTGTACGAATGGTGCATGGCTGTCAAAGTGGTCACCCAGGTGGTTCACTTGGTTGTACCGAATTCTTCACTGCCTTGTATTTTAAGGCAATGAATCATAATCCTGCCTTTCAAATGGATGCAACTGGTGAAGACGTGTTCATCCTTTCAAACGGCCATATTAGTCCGGTTTTCTATTCCACGCTGGCCCGCAGTGGCTATTTTGGAGTAGAAGAACTTACAAGCTTCCGCCGCATTAACTCCCGGTTGCAGGGACATCCTGCCACTCATGAGCATTTGCCCGGTGTGCGAATGGCTGCGGGTTCGCTGGGACAAGGACTGAGTGTTGCTTTAGGCGCTGCACTTACCAAAAAACTGAATGGTGAGTCAAACCTTGTTTACTCACTCCATGGCGATGGTGAGTTGCAGGAAGGCCAGATTTGGGAAGCTGTACTTTTTGGAGCACATCATAAAGTAGACAACCTGATTGCCACCGTAGACTGGAACGGTCAGCAAATTGATGGCCCCACCAACAAGGTCATGAACCTGGGCGACCTGAAAGAAAAATTCGAAGCCTTCGGTTGGGAAACTTTCGTAACAGAAGATGGTAATGATATGGACCAGGTAGTAGCGGCCCTGGAAAAAGCGAAAAATCTAACAGGAAAGGGAAAGCCGGTCATGCACCTGATGAAAACAGAAATGGGTAAGGGCATCGATTTTATGGAAGGCAGTCATGAGTGGCATGGCATTGCCCCGAATGATGATCAATTGACAAAGGCCCTCACACAGTTGGGAGAAACCTCCTTAGGTGATTATTAAGTAAGGAACCCAATCACTCGTTTTTATTCAGCTCCCTTCCGGGGAGCTTTTTTTTGCATGATAGGTTTTATACAGATTTACAACCTATTGTGCTTTGAGTGATAGCTCTTTGCGTGCCGCTTTTTGTGAAGGAAACCAGGAAGCAATTAATGCAATAACAACCACCGTTGCCAGAATCAGCAGCAGGTCTGTGGGAATAATTTGAACGGGATAATAATCAATTACAAACGACCCCTCCAGAGGAATGAGTTTGAAGGTAACCTGCAAATAACAAAACAACAGGGCTGCAACTGTGCCCAGCGACCCGCCTGTAAGCGCCAGTAAAAGACCTTCGGTTAAAAACACACCCCGGACAAAGTTTTGAGTGGCACCCATTGCTTTCAGAATCTGAATGTCCTGCTGCTTCTCCAATACCAGCATGGTTAACGCTCCTATCATATTGAAAGCTGCAATAATGAGAATGAGGCAGAGAATGCCGTAAATAGCCCACTTTTCCAACTGCATAACTGCAAATAACGACCGGTTTTGCTGGTAGCGGTTTTCAACCAGGAATTCGGCACCCACCAGCTGCTGTAAATTCCGGATAACGGCTGCCTCATCGGCGCCGGCCAACAGTTTCACTTCAGCTGCCGAATATTCATTTGCAGCAAGCCCAACCAGTTGCTTCACAACTGCCAGGTTGGTCAAGACATATTTATTATCAAAATCCTGTTGTATAGAAAAAGCACCTCTTGGCTGAAAATTCATAGCGCTGATCGCATCCATCGGTTGGGCACTTGCCGCCACACCCCGCCTGGGGAGGTAAGCTGTAACGGTAAGGATGGAGCGATCACTGTGCAGGTTTAGTGCCTGTTCAATACCACTGCCCAAAACCAGTGAAGGAGTTTCGGCATCTCCTGTTGCAAACACGCCACTCGAAAGCGATTGTGGCAATCCACTTACATAAGAATAAAACGTATCAACCCCCTTCATCACTGCATTGGCCCTGTATGCACCATACTGCAAATGTGAATTGGCCTCTGCCACCAGGCTTACTGCCTGCACCCCGTTCAGTGTGCGCAGCTTTTCGATTTGCTCCTCTGATAAAATCATAACACCGGATGATCGGGACGTGATCCGTACATCTGGATAAAAAGAGGAATACAATCCTTTTACCAATCCTTCAAATCCATTGAAAATACTCAGTACAATGATCAGCGCTGCTGTGCCTACTGCCATGGCCACAACTGTCACCCATGCAATAATAGTAATGGCATTGGTGGTTTTTTTAGATTTAAAATAACGCCAGGCAAAAAGAAACTTCAACTATGTGGTAAGTTATGAATGATGAGTTGTAAACATCCGTGCGACTTTCCTTTCAGCAAAACAAAAGCTGTTGATTTATGTGCAGCCTTCAACTTTCTTCCTTTCCCTTCTCTTCGTCAATTTTCTTAAACAAATCTTCCATTTTAAATACATGATCCAGCGTTTCATCAAGGAAATACCTGATTTCAGGAATGCGGCGGAGCTGATGCTTTAACCGGCCGGCCAGTTCACGTTTTATTTCATGCGATGCATCTTCAATCCGTTTCAGCACGAACTGGTTATCCTTTGCCTGGAACACACTCAAATACACCCTTGCTTCCAGTAAATCGGGTGTAACTTTTACAGAGGCAATGGAAACAAGCCCTCCGTCAATCATTGTAAGTCCCATTTTTCTGAAAATGCCGGTCATTTCCTCGTGAATAACCCCCGCCACCTGCTTCTGTCTTTTTCCCTCCACCATAATTTTAACCATTGATCCATAACAAAATTAGTTACTTTGCCACGTTCTGCAAGCAGGAAATGTGACAACAGATGGTGGCCTTGTGCCCGCAGCAATTGAGATACAATGAAAAAATATACCCGTCTTTTCAAGTACCTGGGGGCCTATAAGGGGAACCTTGCCTTGTACTTTGTAAATATTGTTCTGTCTATTTGTTTTTCGATGGTGTCGCTTTCGATGCTGGCCCCCTTCCTTCAGATCTTGTTTGGTAAATCGGATGCCGTAACGATCAGGCCGGAGTTGAAACTTTCAGTGGAAAGCCTGCTTGAAAACCTGCGCTATTTTATCAGTCATATCATTCAATCAAACGGAACTGTAAGTGCCCTTGCCTATATCTGCGGGATCATTATTTTCACCATCTTTTTCAAAAATCTTTTTCTGTATCTCTCCTACCGGTTTCTGGCCCCGGTCCGTAACGGCTTAATGACCAAATTGAGAGGTGATTTATACGATAAAGTACTGCAACTGCCGGTTGGTTACTTCACCGAACAACGGAAAGGAGATTTGATTTCACGCATGAGTAACGATGCCAATGAAGTGGAATGGAGTGTGGTGAATGTTATGGAAACGCTGATCAGGGAACCACTGAATATTCTCTTTTACCTGGTGTTGATGGTGCTATTGAGTCCGAAGCTTTCTTTATTCCTGCTGCTCTTTTTGCCCATTACGGTTTTTATCATCGGGCGGGTTAGCCGGAAGCTGAAGAAAAAATCGAATGAAGCACAAGAAAAGACCGGAGAAGCCATTTCTCTGCTGGATGAAACACTGGGCGGTATACGTGTGGTAAAAGCATTTACTGCGGAAGCGTTACTGGGAGATCGCTTTCATGCGGTAAACCGGGAACTGAACCATATCCGGAATAAAATCAATTTCAGGCGTGATATGGCTTCGCCTCTTTCGGAGGTGATGGGTGTGGGCGTGTTATGCGGTATTTTATGGTTTGGAGGGCGTTTGGTTTTAGGGGGCAGTGCGGATGGATTGAATGCAGATAAATTCATTACCTACATCTTATTTTTCACGCAGGTGATCAATCCTGCCAAATCATTATCCTCTGCTTTTTACAACCTGCGCAGGGGAAGTGCGGCAATAGCCAGGATAGAAGAAATCCTTACCGCACCGCTTGTGGTGGAAGAAGCAAAAGACGCAGTTGTGCTTCATTCTTTTGAACAAGCCATAGAGTTTCGGGATGTAAGTTTTTCCTATGATGATTCTCCCGTATTGAAAAACATTAATCTGCGCATTGAAAAGGGTAAAACCATCGCCCTGGTTGGTTCCAGCGGTTCCGGGAAGTCAACGTTGGCTGATCTTGTACCTCGTTTTCATGATGTTACCAGTGGCGAAATCCTGATTGACGGCATTAATATCCGGAACTGCCGGCTGCAAAGCCTGCGTTCACTGATGGGAATTGTTACCCAGGAACCGGTGTTGTTCAACGATACGATTGCCAATAACATTTCATTGGGCAAGCCAGGCGCATCAGCCGGTGAAATTGAGCAAGCTGCCCGTATTGCCAATGCACACACGTTTATTGAGCACAAAGACGAAGGATATCAAACCAATATCGGCGACAGGGGCAGTAAACTGAGCGGCGGTGAGCGGCAGCGGGTAACCATTGCCCGGGCCGTTTTGAAAAACCCGCCGATTCTGATCCTGGACGAAGCCACTTCCTCGCTTGATACCGAAAGTGAACGGCTGGTACAGGATGCCATCAATCATCTCATGAAGGACCGTACCAGCCTGGTCATTGCACACCGGCTTTCTACGGTGCGCCATGCCGACGAAATCATTGTACTGCAGAAAGGGGAAATTACAGAACGGGGCACCCATGATGAACTCATCCGCAAAAACGGGTTCTATAAGCGGTTGGTGGATATGCAGGAGGTAAAGTAGCAAAGGAGTGGCCCGGAATGTTAATTCCTGCAAGTACTTTCTTTTTTCGGCCGGAATACTTATCTTTACTGAGTTAATATGAGTTCATTTAGATTTTCTGGACCTTCGGATCTTCTCTAACAGGTAAGTTTCTCCCGGTTTTCAGTTGCTTTTTGGGTTCATGATTTTTTGTTTTTAATTTTTTTCTTGTGAACATTTACGTTGGAAACCTGTCTTGGTCAATGACTAATGAGGACCTCTCTGCACTGTTTGAGCAATTTGGCAGTGTGACTTCTGCAAAAATTTTAACCGACAAATTCTCTGGTCGCAGCAAGGGCTTCGGCTTTGTTGAAATGGAGAATGCCGATGAAGCAAATGCTGCTATCGCTGGCCTGAACGATACTGACGTTCAGGGTCGTAAAATTGTTGTGAACGAAGCACAACCCAAACCCGAAGGTGGTGGCGGCGGCTTCCGCAAAGGCGGTGGTGGCGGCGGCTTCCGTGGCGGCAGCGGCGGCGGTGGTGGATTCCGCAAAGGCGGCGGTGGCGGTGGTTACCGTGGCGGTAGCGGTGGTGGTTATAACAGAGATTATTAATCATTTTCCTATACGATACTATAAAATCCCGTTTCTATTGAGCGGGATTTTTTTATGGAGCCATAAAAAAAGCCACCCGAAAGAGTGGCTTTTTAAACATATGCTTTTTCAGATCTTATTCACCAGAAGTATGGGGTGCTTTCACCTGTCCCATTTTTGCTTCAATACTCAATGTGGCGTGAGGCACAGCACGAAGGCGGGCTTTGTCAATCAGCTTGCCGGTTACCCGACAAATTCCGTAAGTCTTATTTTCAATCCGCATTAACGCTTTTTCCAGGTGATCAGTGTAAGTAATCTGGCGGCTGGCCATCTGGCTCAACTGCTCCCGCTCCATACTTACGCTGCCATCCTCCATGGTCATATAACGGCCGTCGCCATCATCACCACCCATTTCATCTTTCCGGGTGATAAGGCCCTGCAGATATACGAGTTCCTTTTTGGCAGCTTCCAGTTTACGCTGGATCAACTCACGAAACTCCTGTAAATCATTATCGCTGTAGCGAACCAGGGGTCCCTCCGGTTGTGCCTCTGCCTTTTTATCTAATACAGATTTCGTAAAATCAGGCTGGTAACGTACCGACGTGGATACAGATGTTTTAACGGGCTTAATCTCTACCGGCTTTTTGGTGGCTTTTGTTTCTTTTTTCAATTCCTGAATTGCTTTTTTAACGGTTGGTTTAATTGCCACTTCCGGTTTAGGGGCAGGTGCTGCGGGCTTTGTTACCGGTTTAGAAGCAGGTTTTGCTGCTGTGGGTGCCGGTGCGGGCTTTACTGCCTTTTTAGGTGCGGGCTTTGTTACTTTTTTTGCTACTGCTTTGGGTGCAGGTGCAGCCGCTTTTTTAGGTGCGGGCTTTTTAGGAGCTGCTTTAGGGGCAGGTTTTGCTGCCTTCTTAGGTGCAGGCTTAGCTGCCTTTTTTGCTACTGGCTTTGCAGCAGGTTTAGCCGCCTTAGGAGCGGGTTTTGCAGTCTTTTTTGCTGCGGGCTTTGCAGCTTTCTTTTTCGTTGGCATGCTATCCTCCTTTTTTCGATACTTTAACTTTGATTAACTGATCATTCACTTCCACTTCAATTCCTTCAACAATTTCTGAGGCGAAACTCAGGCTGTCGGCCAAAATTTCGGCGCAAATATAGGATTTATATTCACTGATGGAAGATTCCAGCTGAGCCGCTCCGGAAAGCTTCACTTCTATCCGGTCCGTCAGCTCAAAACCGCTCTCCTTGCGGATTTTCTGAATACGGTTCACCAGCTCCCGGGCATTTCCTTCATTCAGCAAAGAGGGCGTAACCGTTACATCCAGAGCAACGGTAAGTGCCCCTTTGGACGCTACCAGCCAACCAGGCACATCTTCACTGGAAAGTTCCACATCTGTCAAATATATAGGAAGCTCTTCATTCTCAATCAACAGGTTATACACAGATTCCCGCTCCAGTTGAGCGATCTGTTCCTGTGTCAATGAGCCCAGGGCCGCTGCCACTGCCTTCATTTTACCTCCCAGCTTCTTACCCAGTACCTGGAAATTGGGTTTGATCTTCTTTTTGATAAATGTATTGTCACTTCCTATATACTCCACCTGCTTCACATTCACTTCCGACAGAATGAGGTCCTCTACCTGCTGCAACTGTTCTTTCATGTGCGGATTGAGTACCGGGATGAGTATCTTCTGCAGCGGTTGACGCACTTTGATGTTTTCTTTTTTGCGGAGCGATAGTACCAGCGAGGAAGCATCCTGTGCCAGCTGCATCCGTTCTTCCAGCCCGGCATTAATTTGTGCTTCATCGGCAACCGGAAAATCGGCATGATGAACGGATTCGGCAGCAAACCTGCCGGTCACTGCATTCAGGTTGCGGAAGAGCGCATCGCTGAAGAAGGGAGAAATGGGAGCAATCAACCTTACTACCGTTTCGAGGCACTCGTATAGTGTTTGATACGCACTGATCTTATCCTGCTCATAGTCGCCTTTCCAGAAACGGCGGCGGCACAAACGTACATACCAGTTACTTAAATGTTCATCCACAAACTCTTCAATCAAACGTCCCGCCTGCGTGGGTTCGTAATCATCCATTTCGGCATTTACCCGTTTTACAAGCGTATGCAGGGAGGAAAGAATCCAGCGGTCAATTTCCGGACGTTCCTGTAATGGAACCGGAGCTTCTTTAAAAGCAAAGCCATCGACGTTGGCATATAATACAAAGAACTGGTAGGTATTGTAAAGTGTTCCGAAGAATTTCCGTTGCACTTCTTTAATACCTTCAATATCAAACTTCATGTTATCCCACGGACTGGCATTGGTGATAAGATACCAGCGGGTGGCATCGGCACCGTAGGTGCTGATGGTTTGAAACGGATCCACCACGTTGCCCAGGCGCTTACTCATTTTGTTGCCGTTCTTATCCAGCACCAGTCCATTGCTCACCACGGTTTGATAGGCCACGCTGTCGTACACCAGTGAAGCAATAGCATGCAGGGTGTAAAACCAACCTCTGGTCTGGTCCACCCCTTCTGCAATAAAGCTGGCCGGGTACAGTTCTTCAAAACTGTTCACGCCGGCAGGCAGTTTGAACGGATATTTCTCTCCCGCTTTCACCTTCTCCGGATCGAGCCCCCACTGGGCATAGGGCATGGCACCACTGTCGAACCATACGTCAATGAGATCAGAAACCCGATATAAAAGTGAACCAGAAGTTGTATGAACCATTGCGATCTTATCTACAAATGGTTTGTGCAAATCAATCTCATTTATATTTTGTTCATTTATCTTTTCATAATATCCATTTATATGATCTAAATGAATGCCTGCACTAGCTAAATCCTTTACTTCTAAGTAACCTCCTGACTTAACCTTTTCATTAAGTTCGTCGATATCTATACCAAAAAGTATCATATCTAATGAACCAACTTCATTAGATAATGTAGAATTATAATCTTTAAATCTTTTTATGAGTTCATTGCCATTTTTAAAATCATTAGTGATTCTTTCTAAATGAATTAAATATCCAGCATAAGTTGACGAAACTCCTGTTTGATTTTTCTTTGTGTAAGAAATTAAATCAAGTTTAGTTCCGACACATAATGCATCTTGTGGTTTTCTCAATTCATATTCTGGAGGAAGATTTTTCTTTGAAAATTTTAATTCAACGCCAGCAGTTCGCCAGATGGGCAGCGGTGTACCCCAGAAGCGGCTGCGACTCAAATTCCAATCCACCATATTTTCCAGCCAGTTGCCAAATCGTCCTTCGCCGGTAGATTTCGGTTTCCAGTTGATGGTTTTATTCAGTTCCACCATACGGTCTTTGATCGCCGTGGTTTTAATGAACCATGCATCCAGCGGATAATACAGGATGGGTTTATCGGTACGCCAGCAATGCGGATAGCTGTGCTCGTATTTCTCAACTTTAAAAGCCCGGTTTTCTTTTTTGAGTTTTACACAGATGTCAACATTCACATCCACATAATCCTTCTCGTCTTTATAATTCTTCACATACCGGTTGCTGAACTCACCTAACCCATCTACAAACTTTCCTTCCCGGTCCACCATGGTTAAAATACCAATGTTGTACTTCTTACCCACTTTATAGTCATCGGCACCAAAGGCAGGGGCCGTGTGTACAATACCGGTACCATCTTCCGTGGTTACAAAATCACCCACCAATATGCGGAAAGGATCGGCATCGGGTGTACTGCGATTTATTTCTTCGAGGCTGTTTGCTTCGTAAGGCAGCAGCTGCTCATAGTGCAATGCTTCCAGTTGAGCGCCTTTGAACGTGGTGATGATTTTCCAGGGAATGATTTTCTGTTCTCCGTTGTATCCATCAAAATCACCATTCTCTGCTTCCGGTTTCAAATACTTGTGCAGGAGATCTTTCGCCAGCACCACATTCACAGGTAAATGAGTATAAGGGTTGAAGGTTTGCACCAACGCATATTCAATGTTGGGACCCACGGTTAAACCCAGGTTGCTGGGCAAGGTCCAGGGGGTGGTGGTCCATGCCATAAAGAACACTTCTGCACCATGAACAGCATCGTGCAAAAACTTACTTTTCTCGTCCTGTGTGGCACGGAACATGACCGTTGCACTGGTGTCTTTTACATCTTTGTACGTACCGGGCTGGTTCAGTTCATGTGAACTTAAACCGGTACCTGCCGCTGGTGAATACGGCTGTATGCTCACACTTTGGTACAGGAGTCCCTTTTTGTACAACTGTTGCAGCAACCACCACAGCGTTTCAATGTATTCGTTTTTGAAGGTAATGTAGGGATCGTTAAGGTCCACCCAATAGCCCATTTTGCGGGTGATGTCATCCCATTTGTCTTTGAAGCGGAGTACAGCTTCCCGGCATTTCTGGTTGTATTCTTCAACACTGATCTTTACACCGATATCTTCTTTGGTAATTCCCAGTTCTTTTTCCACTCCCAGTTCTATCGGCAGACCGTGGGTATCCCATCCGCCCTTGCGGCTTACTTTAAAACCTTTCATGGTTTTGTAGCGGCATACCAGGTCTTTCAGCGTACGGGAAATGACATGGTGTATGCCGGGCATACCATTGGCGCTGGGTGGTCCTTCGTAAAACACAAAGGGCGTGGCACCATTCCGCAGTTCCACACTTTTTTCAAAGGCCTGTTCAGCATCCCAACGGCTCAGTATTTCCTGCTCGATAGAGGGAAGATGTAATTGAGAAAATTCCTTGTATTTCAAACTCATAAATCCTTGTTCTGTCTGGGTTTTAAGGTGGGCAAAGGTACGGAAGTTTGGGAGCGAACTGAAATGAAAAAGCCCCTGCAAGCAGGGGCTTTTTAAGAAATGTTGTTAGAAGTTTCTGGTTCCATCGGGTTGATAGGCAAACCGGATACGGTACTTGATCCTGGTAGGCCTGGTGGGCGGCACTACAAGGTTGCCATTATCATCGGCCGGATCGGCACTCAGCACTTCCAGTTTCGCATATTTATTCGTGGCTGTGCGAAACACAAATGTTTTCCCGGCAATGGGGGCAAAGGAGCGGCTGATGGCATTATAAATATACCAGTCGGTGCCTTTGATTGCCCTTTGTGCAACGGTAGTATCAAACTTATAACCGGCTTCGGGTGCAGTTGTTACCGCATCAAAGGGTTGAGACAGCACCTGCACACCTGCATTACCCGGACCACTGGCATTGCTGTTTACGATGATTGTCTCGAAACGCATGGCAAAATCCCACTTGGTACTGTTGCTGTCGGCTGCCGCTACTTTTGCGCCGGTAGCAAAACTGAAAAAATCATAATTCCCCTGGGTAGCACTGCCGTTTACTAAAAAATCAATACTGGCAACCGGTGCCGGTTTTGATTCCTTTTCCTTTTTACAACCAACAGCAACCATCATCAGGGCCGCAACTGCTACAACTGAATACTTCATCTTTGTTTGATTTTATGTTTAAATGTGTAATGAATCGATATAAAAAAATGGGTGCCAGGCAAATTGGGCATAAAGCGGGCATTGGTTTGATTCAACAGATTGTTTACGCCCGCCTGCGCCTGAAACTGATCATTGATTCTTTTACCTGCAGTCACATGCACCTGCAGCATAGAGGGTGCAAATTCTTCGTCCATATTGGCAAATCCGTTGCCATCATAGTCCAGCACACCAAAGCGGCTGCGGTAAATGAATCGCAAAGAAGAGGACCAGCCCCGTTCTGCATCATCAAAAAACAGCCGCACGTTCGCCATGTGTTTACTGCGGTTGAATAACCCGCTGTAATCTGCAACCGTCATCAACCGTGCTGGCCCACCCACCACATCCCGGCCAAACAACTCTCCTGCCTTTACTTTCTGAAGCAGTTCCTTATCGGCTGTTTCAAGATATTGGTAGCCGGCCTGAACTGATAACAGCTTATGCACCTGGTAACTCAGGTTCAATTCCATTCCCTGTGTAAACGCCCGGTTGATGTTTACATAACTGAATACGGAAGTGCCGTTTGCATTGGTTGCGACGGGCAGGTAATTGATGAGTTGGTCGATATCATTCCGGAAGAAATTCAGATCTGCCCGAAACTTTGCAGCAGTATGGAATTGCACACCTGCATTGAAACCTGCCGAAGTTTCGGGGTTCAAAGTGGTAATCTGATAGGCTGCCGGAAGGATTTGCGCCACGAATCCTTGTTGCTGCTGCTGCTCCAGCCGGCTCACTGAAAATTCGCTGGCACCGTAAATACTATAGCCTTCTGCTGCATTGTTGATAAAACTGAGATACAGCTGGCGGAAATCAGGCGCTTTAAAGCCTGCCCCGTACGAAAGATTAAATCTGAATTGTTCATTACACCGGTAACTGATGGCCAACTTTGGGCTGAGCCGTGCTCTGAATGCTGTATTGAAATCATACCGCAGACCCCCGATCACCACCAGGTTTTTCACTCCGTGCCACTCGTTTTGAAGAAAGGCATGATAGAGATGCTGTTCTTGCTTTTCACGGTAGCGGGTTGTGTTTACGGTTTGTAACGTGTAGCCTCCGCCAATGGTTACTGTGTGATGCTGATTCCACTCAATATCTGTTTGATTTTCTGCCCGGTAAAATCCCTGGCGAAATTCGTCATAGTAATACAGTTTGTTGTTCGAGAGACTGTCGAGTCGCTGGGTAAAACGAAAATCGCTGGCCAGCAAACGGAGTGTACTGCTTACTTTTTCGCTGAACCTGTGCGTGAACACCGGATTCACGGTTACATCGTTGGTTCTGCCATATCCGCCCACATTAATTTTGGGACTGTTAATGGCGTAAAAGCTTTCCTGGAACGAATGAAACAACCGGTTGTTGAGAATGAGTTTTGTTTTGGGTGAAAAGCGGTACGTAAATTTCAGATGACCAGTGTAGTTATAAAAAGGGTCCAGTGTTTTTTCGGGTGTAGCTTTATCCAGTTCGTAACCGTTACTGCTGTTACGGTTTACAAAAAAGTTGACACCCGCTTTCTTGCCGGTTACGTTACCGCTGGCATAAACATCGGTTTGCAGGAATGAGCCTGTGCGTACACCCGCCTGCAGTTGTTTGCCCTGCGGATTTTCTGTAATGATGTTGATGACACCTCCCATCGCCTCACTTCCGTACAAACTGGATGATGGACCTTTCACGATTTCAATTTTCCGGATGTTGCCTATAGCAAAACGTGACAAATCCATTACTCCACCCTGCCGGCCAATAAGCGGCTCTCCATCCAGTAAGATCATGGTATGATCCGGGGATAGCCCCTGCAGCTGTATACCATTCCCAAAAACGCCACCGCCCACGGCACCACTACCGCTGCCACTGGTTACAAACAGGCCGGTTTGCTCCTGCAAAATATCATTCAGCCGCAGTGCTCCTGAAAGTTGAATGGTACGTTTTGAAACAACCTGTGTTGGAATGGCAACGTTTCCGAGCTTTCGTTCGGTACGTGTGGCTGTAACAACAATTTCGTCCAGCAAACGGGTGGTTGCAGAATCGGCTGATTCATTCTGTTCCTGTGCCCGGGCCGCCGTACAGAAAACCAATACTCCTATAAAAACACTCCAATAACGCATAGCCATTTCAGGGTGCAAATCTGAAGCACGCATTCGAATCAATTATCACAGAATTGTCATGATGTTGCTCTCCTGTGTAGTTTGACGAAGGAATGACATTAGTTGTGGAAGGATCAATGCATGAGATGATTTCAATCATTCAGCAACTCCTGGTGAGCAATGAAAAAGCGAACGGGCACCATTGAATTGATGCCCGTTTGCAACATGTTTTTTAGTGATCAGAACTTCGCACCGAAGGTGATAAAGAAATTCCTGGGATCGGCGCTCATGATACCCGGGCCGGGATAGCCCCCGGAACGGCGGGTGAAGTAGCGTTCGTTCAACAGGTTATTCAAACCACCTCGCACAAAAAATCGTTCATTGAATTTATAGGTGCCGGCAATATCTACAATTTGGTAAGAAGGAATGAGGCCGTTTACACCAGTGGCAACCGGCGTAAGCGTGTTGTTGGCATCTGTAAATGCATCACTGGTATAATTGTACTGCACGGTTGCGGTAATCTTCTTGTATGCATAGGTTACTCCGGTACGGAAAATACGCTGCGGTGCGTTTTCAACCCGTTTGCCTTTGAGTGTGGTTTCGGTGAGACCGTTTCCGCTCCTGGTAACCACCCGGAAGTCGCCATAATGGGCATCAATAAACGCCAGCGAAGCAAAAATGGTAATGTTTCCGAAAGTTGGCTTTTTTACAAAGGCTCTCACCGGGCTGAATTCCACCAGCATTTCTGCTCCCTTGCTGGTGCTGTTACCCACATTGGTGCGGAGGTTGTAAAAGCTGCCATCGGCACGTTGCTGTGCAATGAGGCCAATGCGGTTGTTGTACTGCAACAGGAAACCGCTCACATCAAAAAACAGGTAGTCTTTTACCGAACCCCGCCAGCCGAGATCTATATTGAAACCACTGGCATCACGCAGGTTCTGGTCAATTTCCTCGGTAAAAGGATTGGCCGTTAAATCGCTGAACAGCACCGGGCGGTAGGCCTGGCTCCAGTTGGCATAAATTTCTGTTTGTCCGATATGATACTCTGCCCCCACTCCCATCAACACAAAGCTGCGGGTGCGGTTTTGGTTGGTGATTTTGTTTTCGCCACCACTAGAATTGAAGCTGATTCTTCCATCTGCCGTATTGCGGATGTTTTCATAACGGATGCCCGGAATAAGGATGAACTTTTCCCCAATATGAATGATGTTTTCGGCAAATACGGCGGTGTTGGACGTAATGAAATTGAGATCAGTGACAAAAGGCGACAACGTATTGAGGTTGTAATCACTGCCCGTATCGCCCCGGCCATTCTGCAGGCGGGTGGTGTTGCCAAAGAAGTAACGGATGCCGGTTGCCAGTGTATTTTTAACACCGCCAATATTGAATTGATTTACATAGCGGATTTCAGCACCTGCATTGCGGTAGCGGTCAATATCCACCCGGCGGTTATTGAACTGCTGTGTGGCTGCATTGATGGTATCGGCAATATTGGGTGTTAGCATAAAGCCAATACTGTTGCGATCGCCACTCATGCCAAATACCTTGGCGTTGATGCGGCTTTTGTCGCTGATTTCGTAGTTGGCTGTCAACGCCAGCATATCCCAACGTATATTGAACCAGTTTCGGGTGCGTAAACTTTGCAGATGATTGGTTTTGAACTGCGCATCGGTTAACCCGCCGGGCTGTTGTGCCGTGTAACTGAAATGGGTGTACTCTGCGCCCAGTTTGAGTTTACCGGTAGCTTTCCAGGTAATTGAGCCAAATCCTGTGTTTACATCAAAGCCGCTGTTGGGGCGGGATCCGTTGCCCACACGTTTGTCAAAAAAAGCATAATAGTTTGCCTTTTTGGTTTCGCCCCCAATGGCATTATAGGTATTAAACAGACCGAAACTACCGGCCGTTTGCTGGGTTTCAAACTGAAAAGGTTTGTTGATGCCCCTTCCATCTTTCAGAATAAAATTCACCAAGCCGCCAAATTGCGGACCGTATTGCAGGCTACCTGCGCCCCGCACCACTTCCAGCCGCTGTACAGAAATAAGCTGTGGTGTGTAATACGCTTCGGGGTAGCCGAAGGGATCGCTGCTGATATCATATCCATTCTGCCGTACGTTGAATTCCCAGCTGCGGTTGGGGCTCAATCCTCTTGCTCCAATTCCGATCTGGATGCCGCTGGGATCGCTTTCCCAAATCTGAATACCGGGCACTTTGGCCACCACCTGGCGCATGGTATTGGTTACCACGTTGCCCTGAACATTGTCCATAACAATGAGGGAATTCTTTTTGCCGGCGTTGACCTGGGTTCCCACCAGCTCGGGCAGGAAGTGAATATCGGCCCGGGTGTTACGGCCCACCAATGTTATTTCAGATAAATACTTCGCATGCTGGCGGGTGGTATCTCTTTCTGCCTCTTGCCCCTTCACTGCTGCCGCCAATATCATCAGCAAAGAAAAAGTAAAACAAAACTGCCTCATATGTCTTAAAAAATTTGAGTGCAATTTGCGCCACAGGAACTGAAATGATTTACGAAAACAGAAAAACGATTTACACAATCGGGAAAACCATCAGCGCAACAGTAACTCACAAGGCTTTAAGCCGGTGTGTTTTTTGAAAGCGGTTGAAAAGTGGGAAATAGAAGAATACCCCAACAGCACGCTCACTTCTGTAACACTTAATCCCTTTTCATACAGCAGGTATTTGGCGTGCTCCATACGCTGGCTTTGATAAAATTCAAACACCGTGGTTCCGAATAATTCTTTGAAGCCCTTTTTCAGGTAACATTCATTGGTACCCACTTTACGACTCAGCTCTTTAATAGTGATGGGATCACCAATGCGCTGCAACAGAATTTCACGGGCTTGTAGCATTTTTTCCCGGTCTGTTTCATTTGACAAAAACTTACAGGAAAAGCTTTCTTCGGCTTTATCTTCTGCCAGGCATTCCAGTCCGTAAAGCAACAAGGACTGCAATTGGCTGTTGATGTAAATATTTTCCAGTGCGCCCACGTAGTTCTGCTGAATGAGACTTTCCAGCACAGTCCGGGTTTTGCTGCACAAATTCACACTCGTGGTAAAGGCGGTTTTATGCTTAAAGGCCAGCAGTTCATCGCTTACCGACTGGGGCGACCTGCCTTTTACAAACTGAGACAGATACGAGGCCGGATAGTGAACCACCAGCACATCAAAGGTGTTCACCTGCGAACATTGGCTGTTACGGCTGCAAACCCCGTTTGTACAGGAAGGGTTATTACAATACTGGTTTCCACTGATGCAAAAACGGAGTTCAAGAGAGCGGTTTTTTGTGTTTCCGGGCAAATAGTTGTAAGCCAGCACCCCCACATCATCGACACTCATTTGTTTTTGTAAACGGTAGCGATATACAGCATACTGCACAGCTCCCGGAATTGTTTTCCGGAATTCCTGCACCAACTCCAGTTCCTGCTCCATAAGCGGGTGGCGGTGGGCCAGTGCCAGTATGTCTGTAACCTCCTGCATGGCCGCAAAAATAATGGCTGGCATTTTAAAGAACACATTCTGTTTGTATGAGTATTGTCATTTATAGAACTGATGTTATCCGTTCCTTCAATCATTTATACTTAAACAACCTCAAATTACCCACAATTCCGAGCCTGAATATGTGGATTTTTTTCGGCCGGAAAGACGCTCTTTTAAACCCCGGAAACCGGCCCCTTTTCCGTACATTTGCCCGATTCAAATTTTGCCTCACCAACCCAGATTTTTGAGAAGCGATTATGAGCACAGAACTGCAGGAAAAAACAACACCGGCCGGTAGCTATGGGGCCGATAGTATTCAGGTATTGGAAGGACTGGAAGCCGTGCGGAAACGTCCGGCCATGTATATTGGCGATATCAGCGAAAAAGGGTTACATCACCTCGTTTATGAGGTAGTGGACAACTCCATTGATGAAGCACTGGCCGGATATTGTAAAAATATTACCGTTACCATTCACGAAGACAATTCAGTCAGTGTGCAGGACGATGGTCGTGGTATTCCCACTGCCATGCACACCAAAGAAAAACGCAGCGCCCTGGAGGTCGTAATGACGGTATTACACGCCGGGGGCAAGTTCGATAAAGGATCCTACAAAGTATCCGGTGGTTTGCACGGCGTGGGTGTCAGTTGCGTGAACGCACTTTCCACCAAACTGCAGGTAACCGTACAGCGGGAAGGAAAAGTGTTTGAACAGGAATACAATATCGGTATTCCCCAGTACCCGGTTCGTGAAATCGGCACCAGCGATATTACCGGAACAAAAGTGCATTTCTGGCCCGATAGCAGCATTTTCACCACCACCCTTTACAAAAAAGAAATCCTCGAAAGCCGCCTGCGGGAATTATCATTCCTGAACAAAGGGATTCGTATTGTTTTAAACGACCTGCGTGAAACAGACGAGAGCGGTGTTACCTACTCAAAAACCTTTTTCAGTGAAGGAGGAATTGTTGAGTTTGTGGAACTCATTGACCGGAACGGAAAGCGTAATCCGCTGTTGCCGAACGTTGTTTATATGGAAGGTCGTGATGAAGTGTCCAATGTGGCTGTGGAAGTGGCGCTGGTCTACAATGATTCCTTTCACGAACATATTTTCTCCTATGTCAATAACATCAACACCATTGAAGGTGGTACACATGTAACCGGTTTCCGCCGTGCCATCACCCGTGTGTTTACTTCCTATGGCAAAAAAGAAGGCTTGTTTGAAAAAGCGAAAGTCGATGTAGAAGGCGATGATTTCCGGGAAGGACTGAGCGCCATTGTATCGGTAAAAGTTCCTGAGCCGCAGTTTGAAGGACAAACCAAGACCAAACTGGGGAATAGTGAGGTAAGTGGTATTGTGGAAACCACCGTAAGCAAAACACTGGAAGCCTACCTGGAAGAAAATCCGAGGGATGCAAAGAATATTGTACAGAAAATTATTCTGGCGGCGCAAGCCCGTGCTGCAGCCCGCAAAGCCCGTGAATTGGTGCAACGGAAAACCGTGCTGAGTGGTGGTGGCTTGCCGGGCAAACTGGCCGATTGTTCGGACCGTGACCCCGAACGTTGCGAACTGTACCTGGTTGAAGGAGACTCAGCAGGCGGAACAGCCAAGCAGGGACGTGACAGGAGCTTCCAGGCCATTCTTCCCTTGAGGGGTAAAATCCTGAACGTGGAGAAAGCAATGGAACACAAGATCTACGACAACGAGGAAATCCGCAACATGTTCACCGCACTCGGAGTGAAAATCGGCACACCCGAAGATCCCAAGGCGCTGGACCTCAGCAAGCTCCGCTACCATAAAGTCATCATCATGACCGATGCCGATGTGGACGGAAGTCATATTGCCACCCTCATTCTCACCTTCTTCTTCCGCTACATGAAAGAACTGGTGGAGCAGGGATATCTGTACATTGCCCAGCCACCCTTGTACCTGGTAAAGAAAGGAAAGGAGCAGGCGTATGCATGGACAGATGAGGAACGAAAAGCCATTGCGGTGCGCATTGGCGGTGGTAAGGAAGAAAATGTGGGCTTTCAGCGCTACAAAGGTTTGGGTGAAATGAATGCAGATCAGTTGTGGGATACCACGATGAATCCCAACACCCGCTCCCTGAAACAGGTGACCATTGAAAGTGCTGCAGAAGCCGACAGTGTGTTCAGCATGCTTATGGGCGATGAAGTGGCCCCCCGCCGTGAGTTCATAGAAAGCCACGCCAAGTATGCTAAGATTGATGTGTAATTGATTCGCTGGCGGCTGGTTATGGGCGGTTAGTAGTTAAGAACGATATCATTCACTTCAGTTGATTTTAAAATACAGAAGCGGCCAAATGGCCGCTTTTTTTATTTGATTTTCAACTACTTATAGCTGTGGAAAAGCCTTTCGCCCCGTTCTGGATCAAACCGTTACCTTTGCCGCAGACACCATTCAACCCATTTATTCATTTAAAAACAACTACTATGCAATTAACAGCGTATAACGTAAAAACAAAAGAAAAGAACGTTCCCATCCAGGATGCAGTAATCACCAGAACTTCCAAAGGTGGATATATGGCCCAGGGGAATGATGGAAAAGGTAATAAATTGACTTCTTTGCTCAGCGAAGCGAAAGCACTGGCAGCCATCCAGGCTGGTACAGCCAAGCAAGGTTGGTAAGCCGACTTTATTTAAAAAAACCCCGAAGCCTGCTTCGGGGTTTTTTCGTTGGAGGAACTTTACTCTTTTATAAGGGAAACCGCCTTGCAATACCCCGGGTAACATCCTGCATGGCAAGTTCAATGGGATAATTCCAGTCTGTGGAATTATTGAACCGTGTACTCCAAACTGCATACCCATCCTTGAGCAAAGCACAGGTTACGAAAATATCGCTGGTGCGTGCCGCCCCGGTTGGCAGCGGCAGATTGGCCCCGGTGCTGCGGATCACCCCGCTGATGACGTCCACACCCATCGCTGCTTCATCGCTCATGATGCGGTTTTGGGTGATGCTGGTCTTGAGTACCGCATCTACACCCAGAATGGTTGCCAGCTCAGCCGCATCCATTTGCTGGGCAGCGGAATCGGTGATGCCCTTCCGTTCGAGAAGCTCCCGGGTTTTGTCTTTCGCCTGAAACTCAACCTGGCTGTATTTACGCAGGCGCACATCGGCAAACTGCACCAGGTCAATATACAGGGCATTGTTCATAAACCGACGGTTGCGATCAATACGCTCCTGGTACTGTTCGGGTGTGATTTTTGTGGGTCGTGTACCCGCCACCGTAAGGTCAATCGGGATAATAGCAATGGTGCGGATACCATAACTCTGCACCCGCTCCATGGTACGCCTACGGGCGCAGGAAACCAACAGAAGAGAAGCTGTAAGAAAGAGTAAAATTTGTTTCATATGCACGGCTTTTTATTCATGAGTTCAAGCTATGTGCCAGAAGAGCAAGTGATGAAGAACCGGCACGCTGTTTATCATTCCATTAACAAATCCTTTATTTCAGCAGGCGGATCGTAAAGGGATAGCGGTACAGCACATCTTCATTGGCCTTTACAGTAGCTATAATTGCCAGGATCAGTGCTGCCACTGAAACCACAATCAGCAGCAAAATACCGATAATCAAGAGAACGAGGAATAAGCTCACTGTAAGATAAATGGCAACCGATAGCTGGAAGTTCAACGCTTCTTTCGCATGTTCAGCAATATAGGGTGACTCATCTTTTTTAAGCAGGTAGATGATCAATGCCGGTATAAATGAAAAGAAGATGCCGAGTACGTGGGTAATGACGGCGATTGTGCGTTCATCGCTGGTAACATTCGTGTATTTGGTTTCAGCCGATTGTGTAAAGCCCTGTTCCATAACGCATTATTTTGAGGTAAGATAAACAATAAAATGTGAAAATCCGAGCCTGTCAACTTTACTTGTAAGCTCAAGTATACCCAGCTGCTCAGGAGGCAACCGGTTCTTTTACTGCATCGTGCATACGACCGAGTAAACGGTGCAGGGCCTGCATATCATTTACATCTTCCACCACAAGCAGAAACAGTTTACCGGTTTGTTTCAGCTTTGCTTTGTGCAATGCCGTTTGAACAAACTGCATGATGCCCTGGAACAATTGAGATTCAAAATAAGGCGAA
This sequence comes from Chitinophaga pinensis, assembly GCA_943368955.1. Lineage (GTDB taxonomy): Bacteria > Bacteroidota > Bacteroidia > Chitinophagales > Chitinophagaceae > Lacibacter > Lacibacter pinensis_A. Next base: position 290,296 of record CALRLY020000001.1, on the reverse strand, counting down.
TCGGGGTTGTTAATGAAATAACAACGGAGGGTTTTATCTTTCAGCGTCATTTTCTCAAAGCCCAGCTCCACGCCCAATCTGCGGCAACGTACAGTGGTGAACAAATCTTCCACTTGCGTGGGAATGGGACCAAAACGATCCTGAAGCTCGGTGTGAAAAGCAAGCAGTTCTGCTTCGTTTTCGCAATTATCCAGGCGGGTGTAAAGACTCAACCGTTCGGTAATACTTTCCACATAAGCATCGGGAATCAGAATTTCCTGGTCGGTATCTATCACACAATCTTTTACATAATCCTCCTGTTCTTGAATTTCTTCCTTGAACAGCTCACGGAATTTGGTACGTTTCAGTTCCCTGATGGCTTCGTCCAATATCTTCTGGTACATTTCAAATCCAATTTCGGCCATAAAGCCGCTTTGTTCACCCCCCAGCATATTTCCGGCACCCCGTATGTCGAGGTCACGCATTGCAATCTGAAAACCACTACCCAATTCGCTGTGCTGCTCCAGTGTTTGCAGCCGCTTCCTGGAATCATTGGGCAGCGTGCTCATAGGCGGAGCCAACAGGTAACAAAAAGCTTTTTTGTTGCTGCGGCCCACCCGGCCCCGCAGCTGGTGTAAGTCGCTCAGGCCAAACTGGTGAGCATTGCTGACGATGATGGTATTGACGTTGGGAATATCCACGCCACTTTCCACAATATTCGTACACACAAGCACATCGTACTTATGATCAATGAAATCCATGATTCGTTCCTCCAGCTCATGTCCTTCCATTTGACCATGCGCAAAGCCGATGCTGAGATCGGGGCAGAGGCGCTGAATGATGGCAGCCATTTCTGCCAGTCCGGCTACACGGTTGTGAATGAAGAAAACCTGTCCGCCCCGCTCCGTTTCAAAATAAATAGCATCCCGTATAAAATCTTCTTCAAACACACGCACTTCTGTTTGAATGGGCTGCCGGTTCGGCGGAGGCGTGTTCATAATACTCAGGTCCCGTGCACCCATAAGGCTGAACTGCAGCGTTCGGGGGATAGGCGTTGCCGTTAGTGTTAATGAATCCACGTTTGTTTTGAGTGTTTTGATTTTCTCTTTGTGTCCCACTCCAAACTTCTGTTCTTCATCCACCACCAGCAAGCCAAGGTCCTTAAACTCTACTTCTTTCCCCAGCAAAGCATGGGTACCCACGATAATATCTATTTTTCCTTCCTTTACTTTTTGATAGGTTTCCTTTTTTTCTTTGGAAGACTTGAAGCGGTTCACATAATCAACTGTTACCGGAAACTCTTTCAACCGCTCTTTAAACGTTTTGTAGTGCTGAAAGGCAAGGATGGTGGTAGGCACCATTATGGCCGCCTGCTTGCCATCACACACCGTTTTGAATGCAGCACGGATGGCGATTTCAGTTTTTCCGAAGCCCACATCACCGCATACCAGGCGGTCCATAGGCGCCGGAGCTTCCATATCCTTTTTCACATCAGCGGTTGCCTTGCTTTGATCGGGCGTGTCTTCATACATAAACGAAGCTTCCAGTTCGGTTTGCAGGTAACTATCGGGGGTATGGGCAAATCCGTGCTGTGCCCGCCGCTGTGCATACAGTTGAATCAGGTCAAACGCAATTTCCTTGACTTTGGTTTTGGTTTTCTCTTTCAGCCGGTTCCATGCATCGCTGCCCAGCTTGTTAATTTTGGGAACATTCCCATCCTTACCGGTATATTTTGAAATCTTGTGAAGCGAATTAATGTTTACATACAGAATATCACTGTCTTTGTAAATCAGCCGCACGGCTTCCTGCATCACCCCGTTGACTTCAATTTTCTGTAATCCACTGTAAACACCCACTCCATGATCAATGTGCGTTACATAATCTCCAGGCTGTAATTCCTTCAGTGAACGGATGGTAAGTGCTTTGCTTTTATTATAGGCCTGCTTTACCTTGTATTTATGATACCGTTGAAAAATTTCATGATCGGTATAACAAACAATTTTCAGGTCCTCATCAATGAATCCCTCATGAATGGCCAGCGCTACAGGCGTGAACGGCAACTCTGTTTTCAGGTCGGAAAAAATACTGTGAAGCCGCTCCAGCTGTCGTGGATTTTCTGCAAAAAGAAAGAGATCGAATCCTTTTGCCAACCAGGCTTTCAGATCGCTGATGAGTAATTCAAAGCGCCTGTTAAAAGCGGGCTGTAGTTTGGTGTGAAAAGAAATCTCAAGCTGGTTGCCGGCATCGGCAGTTTGTAATAAATGCGGCTGATATCCAAATTCAACCAGGTGGTGTTGCTGCAGTTGCTGCTCCACCGCTTGTGTGGTAACAAAATCGGCAGCACTGATTTCCGCTTTCTCCAGCCGGTCTTCTTCGTCGTATTGATTGGCAGATGAGTTTACAGGAATTTTCAAAAACTGATCCAGCTCTTCTTCCATGGTAAGCAGGCGTTCTTTCACGATATCAAAATCCTTCAGCCATACAACTGTATTTTCCGGCAGAAACTCAAATAAAGAAACCTTTTCACCCGTTTCAAATTGTGTTTCTACATTGGGGATAATGCTTACCTGTGCCAAACGGCGCTCACTGAGCTGGGTTTCCGGATCAAAAATGCGGATACTGTCCACATCGTTCCCAAACAACTCAATCCGGTACGGTTTTTCGTTGCCGAAGGAATAGATATCCAGGATGCCGCCCCGCAATGCAAACTGCCCCGGCTCGTATACAAAATCAGTTCTTTGAAACCCGAGATCAACCAGGAAACTCATAATACCATCCACATCGAGGGTATCATTTGTTTTAATCAGGAGCATATTCCCCTGCAGTTTGCCAGGCAAGACCACCTTTTCAAAAAGTGCATCGGCATAAGTAACCATTGCGCCCACCCGCTGACCTGTTGGCATAGAGAACCGGGTAAGTGCTTCGGTTCGCAGCATGACATGCGACGCATTCAGCAGGCGGAAGTTTTTGGGGTGCTTGAAAGAAGATGGAAAATAGAAGAGATTCAATTCTTTCGTAATACTCTCCAGTGAATTATGAAAGTAGGCCGCCTCTTCCGCATCGGTGAGGATGAAGAGGTGATTCATTTGCTCCTGTGTGGGGTGATTAAAAACAGAAGCGGCTACAAACTGTGACGCACTGCCGTGCAGGTTTTTGAGATAAATCCGTTGCCTGGGGGCAAAAGAAAGCCTGTCCGCCAACTGAAACAGGCGGGGGTCATCAGCAAACTTCTTCAACAACCACTCAAAATTCACAGGTTGCAAAGATAATCAGAGAAATCCATTGAACGAAAGCGGATGAAATACATCTAAAAACTACACAGGCTTTCATTTTCGGACGGGAATAGCTATTTTTGAAGAACCCAATTTCCGTAAAACCAGATCCATGCGTCTACCTGTGTTGCAGCAACATTACTGTGCCTGTTCAAAAAAACAAATTTTGTTTGTGAACCAATTCCTTTTTATCTGCCTGCTGGCACTGGTATTTCCGGTAGCGGCACAAGCTCAGAAAACGCCTTTACAAATTCCTCTCAAAAACGGAGTCCTCCAGGTGGAGGCGAATACAGGCATATCTGCCACAACAACAGAACTGCAACGGGGCAGATGGGGTGCCAACTATTATGCACTCCTGGTGTTTCAGAAACAACCTACCAGCGCACAATTACAGCGGCTGCGTGTAGCTGGCGCCGAACTGCTGCAACGCCTGCCCGGCAACAGTTACCAGGTGCGGTTCCGGACTCTTCCCTCTCTTTTTGTACTTCGGGAAATTGGAGTACAATACACCGGACAGCTTGCAGCAATCTACAAAATCAGTCATGGGTTACAAAAGGAACTGCAAACGGCTCCACCGCAAGCACCTGTACTGGTAAGCATTCTGTTACAAAAAGGCGAACCCGTTGCAGCTGCGCAGCTTGCACTCCAGAAGCTGGGCTTTCGGTTAACCCGGGATCAGTACATCAACCAGGGATTATTCATTGGCACACTTTCAAAACAAACTATGCAGGCAGTAGCCGAACTGCCCTTTGTTCAGTTTCTCAACCAGGGTGGTTTCACATCACAGCCCCTGATGTTCCGGGAACGGGGTGTGTTCGGTCTTAGTTTTCTCAGCAACCTGCAAGGAGGCGGACGTAACCTTACCGGGCAAGGAATAACGGTGGGTGTTGGCGATAATGCCGATCCTACTTCACATATTGACCTGCAGAAAAATGTGATCAACCGCAGTCCGGCCCCCATCGGTGGCTCTACTCACGGTACACATGTCGCCGGTGTGGTTACCGGCGACGGGCTAGTGGAAGAACGGTGGACCGGCACCGCACCTGGCATCCTGGCAGTAAGTGATTATTTTGATTACATCATTTCCAAATCCCAGATTTATACAGCCGATTACGGCATGACGGTTACCAACAACTCTTACTACAGCGGTTTGCAAGGATGCATCGGCAATGGAGAATACAACGAACTGAGTGTGTATGCTGATCAGCAGATGATAGCCAATCCCTTCCTGCAGCACATCTTTGCCGGTGGCAATGATGGCGCCCTCACCTGCTCGCCCTACCCTTCCTCATTCGGCACCATCAAAAGTGGTTACCAAACCTCGAAAAACGTACTCACCGTTGGAAACTGCGACATTTTCACCCCATTATCTGCCGACCCTTCCTCCAGCAGGGGACCTCTTACCGATGGCCGGATCAAACCCGAAATCATGGCATCCGGAACCGGCGTCGCTGCTACAAGTATCAACAATGCGTATACCAATAACTTCGGCACCAGTGCTGCGGCTCCCTTTGTAACAGGTGTATGGGCTATGCTCACCGAACGTTACAAACAACTGCACGGCGGCAATCCCAAATCGGGCTTACTCAAATCCATTCTTTGCAATACTGCTACCGATAAGGGGAATGCAGGGCCAGATTATTCACACGGCTTCGGCTGGGTTCATCCCCAACGGGCGCTGCTGGCCCTGGAGCAAAACAGGTATTACACTGGCAGTGTAACACAGGGAAATTTCATAACTCAATCCATCAGTGTGCCGGCCGGAACGAAACAGGTGAAGGTGATGCTGTACTGGCACGACCCTGCCGGAACTCCGTTTTCTTCCAGTGCACTGGAACACGATCTCGACTTACAGGTAACAGATGGCAGCAACAACTACCGGCCCTGGATCTTAAATCCGGCTCCTGCCCAGGTAAATGTTCCTGCGGTCAGAGGGATTGACCGGGCGAACAACATAGAGCAGGTAACAATTGACAACCCCGGCTCCTCCATCCAGTTTCGGGTAGATGGTTTTGATATTGCCAATGGTCCCCAGGAATTTTTTGTTACCTGGGAGTTTATTGATACAGATCTGAAACTGCTTTACCCCACCGGCGGAGAACGCTTCACCACCATTGCCACAGCGCCGGGCCGGCTGGAAACGATTTCCTGGGAAGCAAACGACAACAGTAGCAATACCTTTACGTTAGAATACTCCCTGGACAATGGAAGCAGTTGGGTTTTGATTGCCAATAATGTTCCGGCTACAGACTTCCGGTATTACTGGTCGGTGCCCACCGTTTTTTCGGCCTCCGCCAAAGTCAGGATCACACGTAACGGTGGCGGTGCTTCGGCTACCACACCGGGCAATTTTACCATTATGGGCATTCCCACACTTACGGCAACGGTGCCCTGTGAAGGATATGTGGATCTCAACTGGACTGCCGTACCCAACGTGAGCGATTACCAGGTGTTTCAACTGGTGAATGGCGAACTGTCGCCCATAACCACCACAACAGCGCTCACATACCGTGTAAGCGGCCTCGACCGGAATACCCGTTATTGGTTTACAGTACGGCCCCGCATTGCCGATTCGGCAGGCAAACGAGGTACTGCACGCAGCATCATACCGGCACTGGCCACGCCCTGCTCAGCAGCCGCATTTGACAATGACCTGAAAATAGATACCTTGCTGGCGCCCTCCAACGGCAGACGATTTACCGGTTCTGCACTTACAGCTACATCACCTGTTACCGTTCGCATCAAAAACTTAGATAACGTTGCCACCAGCGGCAACTACACCCTTTCTTACCAGGTGAATGGAGGAGCCATTGTGAATGAGGTTTCTGCTGCCACGATCGCTGCAGGCGGAACTGTTACGTACACGTTTGCCACCACAACTGATTTATCAGCCCTCACTACTTATTCGATCCGGGTATGGGTAAAACGTACCGGTGATCTGCGCACCGAAAACGATGAAAAAACATATACCATCCGTCATGTTGATAATCAGCCCATTGGTTTACCTTTTACGGAAGGATTTGAGAGTACAGGGGCAGATGAATACCGCTCCTTCACATTCGCAGTACCCAACGCCAACCAATTCGACTTTACGCCGGGAAGCAGTAATGGCCGGTTGAAAACCTTTATTAACCAATCAATGGCTATCAACGGCAACCGTTCTGTTACTTTAGACGCTCTTCAAAACCTGGCTACCCTTACCGGTAACCAATTGGTGGGAACTTTCAATCTTTCCAATGAAGCAACCACGCCCGGCCTGCGGCTCGACTTTTTGTACCGCAACCAGGGGCAGCTGAAACTACCGCCTGCAACTGTTTGGTTACGGGGACGGGACGATTTACCCTGGGTGCAGGTACTCAGCCTCGGCAATGACCAAAACGAGCTGGGCAATAACAAACAGGCCTGGGTGAACATCAATGAAGTGATGACCAATGCCGGGCAGCCCATTACCTCCAGCTTTCAGCTGCGACTGGATCAGCAAGGAAAAACTTCGGCTAACAATGGCAGTTATACACCCGATGTATTTGATCTTGATGATGGATTTACAATGGATGATCTGCGCATCACTGCCGCATCAAACGACCTTACCATTACCCGCATTCTGGCACCTGATTCGCTCAATTGTAATAACGGAACGGTCAACGTTCGTATCCGCATTAAAAATACCAGCACCGCTGCATTGACCAATGTACCGGTGTATTACCGCCTGGATAATGGAACTCCGGTGGCTGAAATTGTCCCAACTGTAGCTGCCGCCGGTGAAACAGATTACACCTTCAGCACCACTGCCAACCTCTCCGGAAACACAGCACATGAACTGGATGTGTGGGTGAAAGAACCCGGCGATACATATGCGGTCAACGACAGTATTCTGAATTACCGGGTCTACCATAGCCCGGTTGTTACCAGCTATCCTTACCTGCAAACATTTGAAGCTGATAATGGTGGTTTTTTCACGTCGACTATTTACAGCAGCTGGGTATGGGGCACCACCGATGCCATTACCCGTTCCACTGTAAACCGGGCAGCCAATGGCAGTAAAGCATGGTTTACCAATTTAGCGGGACTGTATAAACCAAACGAAGAATCGTATTTGTATTCGCCCTGTTTTAATCTGAGCAGTTTAACCAATCCCGTACTCAGCTTCAGTCATATTTCACGGCAGGAAGACAATGTTGATATTCACACCCTCGAATACACAACAAATAATGGTGCCACCTGGCAACGGTTGGGCGTACAAAATGGCGGCACGAACTGGTTTAGTTCCCCTGGCAATACCTGGGCCAACAGTTTGCAGCGCTGGCATGTATCGAGTGTGGAAATTCCCACCACCGCTTCCAGTGTACGGTTCCGCTTCCTGTTTTCCAGCAGTGAAGCAACGCAGCGGGAGGGAATCGGGATTGATGACTTCCATATTTTTGAAAGAGAAACGGTTTACAGCGGCAGCAATGTCACCAACATCACCCAGCCGGTTAACGGCGCTGGCTTTGTGCACTTCCGCAGCGGCGGCAACCTGGTGGCTTCTATCAACCCGCTGGGTCAAAACCTGGGTACAGGCTCTGCCAGCGTGTACATCAACACAGCTCCCGTACGTTTCATCAACAACCAGTATTACCTCGACCGCAATATCGTTTTATCAACCAGCATTGCACCCACAGATAGTGTACTGGTGCGGTTTTACTTTACCGAACAGGAAGCAGCTGCACTCATCGGCGCCTCGGGCTGTGGCACCTGCAGCAGCATCAGAGATGCCTTTGTAGCAGGCGTTACCAAGTTCAGCGGATTACCTGCCATTGAAAACGGAACGCTGATAGATAATATTGGCAACTATCTGTTCCTCACACCCGAACAGGTGAGCGTTGTGCCTTACAACAACGGCTATTATGCCGAGTTTAAAGTGCGTGATTTTTCGGAGTTCTGGATCAACGGAGGTGGTTTGAACTTCAGCCAACCCCTGCCGGTAACCCTGTTGAACTTCCGGGCCAATGGTAATTTCCCCGATGCAGATCTGTTCTGGGAAACCGCCAGCGAAACCAACAGCAGTCATTTTGAAGTGGAACGAAGCCTGGATAGCGATCAGCAGTTTACAAAGATCGGAAGCGTTACTGCAGCCGGTCAGTCAGACCAAAAACGTTCTTATCGTTTTACAGATGCCCAGGCACTTCGGTTAGCAGGCCAGGTATTTTACCGGCTGAAGATGGTAGATGCCGATGGAACGTTTACGTATTCCAACATTGTTGTAGTAAAAGGCGGCGATGCCGATTTGTTTATCCGGCGGATTGCACCCAACGGAGGTCAGCTGCTGGTTGTAACCGGTTACGCACCAGCGGTACAGGACATGCGTATCCGGATTTTCAGCACAGCCGGGCAAACCCTGCTGACGCAACAACTGCCCTACCAAACCACACAGGTTAACATTCAGCACTTACCAGCCGGAACCTATTTCATTGAAATCACCGACCGCAGTGGTAGCCGCAGCTATAAACAGAAGTTCACCAAGCAATAAACCGTAACAGCGTGAAAAAGAAAAACCCCGTGAGTTACACGGGGTTTTTTAATTTTTTTTATCCGATTTTTCCGAGAGGAATTTTTCTTACTTTTTCATCCTCGTCTGTATCGCCCACTTTAGGAAGAGGAATTTTTGCTTTTTCCAGTGCTTCGGTGAGTTGTTTGTTGATTTCCACATAACGCAGCACTTCATTATTCGAATGCAGCATTTCATCTTCCACTTCCAAAATCCGCTCTCTCAAACGGGCCACCAGTAAGCGACCGATAAAAAAACCAACAGCAAGCGCTCCGATTACGATCAGAAGAAATAACAGAAAGTGAATTTCCAGGGTCAAATTAGTCAGCTTCATATTAAAGTATTAGTGTTCAAAAATCAATCCGTAAACTGATTCCATAGGATATTACAAGGCAAACTTACACAAAACAGGCCAAATGTTGAATCAACCTACCCGGTTCTGCACAAAAGATTTGACAGCCGACAAGGGAATCCGCTCCTGCTGCAGGGTATCACGGTCACGGATAGTCACCATCTGATCTTCTTTTGTTTGATGATCAATGGTTACACAGAAGGGCGTACCAATGGAATCCTGGCGGCGGTACCGCTTGCCAATACTGTCTTTTTCATCGTACTGGCAAATGAAGTCCTTCCGGCATTCTTTCACCAACTCCTGTGCAATTTCGGGCAATCCTTCTTTCTTCACCAGCGGTAATACAGCCAGCTTCACCGGTGCAATTTTGGCCGGAATGCTGAGGTACGACCGTACATCGGTTTTGCCTTCTTCGGCCGTGGGCACTTCTTCTTCCCGGTAGGCCAGGGAAAGGATCGTGAGCACCAGGCGGTCGAGCCCCACCGATGTTTCCACTACATACGGAATGTAATTCCCGAAGGGCTTGCCCTCTGGATTGAGGTCGTTATCAAAATACTGTTGTTTCTTTTTACTGAACTCCTGGTGGCGGCGCAGATCGTAATCGGTGCGGGAGTGAATGCCTTCCAACTCCTTCCAGCCAAAGGGAAACTCAAATTCAATATCCAAAGCGGCATTGGCGTAATGTGCCAACTTGATGTGATCGTGGAACCGCAGCTTTTCAGCAGGGATGCCCAGCTCCCGGTGCCATTTCATGCGCTCTTCTTTCCAGTACGCATACCAGTCGAGTTCGGTACCGGGACGCACAAAAAACTGCATTTCCATTTGCTCAAACTCCCGCATACGAAAGATGAACTGGCGGGCTACAATTTCGTTCCGAAAGGCCTTGCCCGTTTGTGCAATGCCGAACGGTATTTTCATACGGCCGGTCTTTTGCACGTTGAGGAAATTCACAAAAATACCCTGGGCCGTTTCGGGGCGCAGGTATACAATATTGTCATCGGGATTATCCGAAGCCACCGCCCCGAATTCCGTTGAAAACATGAGGTTGAACTGGCGCACATCGGTCCAGTTGCAGGTACCGCTGATGCTGCATTTGATTTTGTTGGATTCAATCAACTGTTTGATGCCGGCAAAATCATCGGCCGCCAGCAGTTGCTCCATTTGGGCAATGAGGGCTGCCGCTTCTGCTTCCGGAAGTGTTTCGGCATGTGCTTCAATCAAATGATCGACCCGGTAGCGCTTTTTGCTGTCCCGGTTGTCGATCATGGGATCGCTGAAATTGTCCACGTGACCACTGGCCTTCCAGGTGGTGGGGTGCATGAAAATCGCCGCATCAATGCCTACAATATTATCGTGGAACTGCGTCATGCTTTTCCACCAGGAATCCCGGATATTTTTCTTGAGCTGGGCGCCGTACTGACCGTAGTCGTACACGGCACTCAGTCCGTCGTAAATTTCAGAAGACTGGAAAATATAGCCGTATTCTTTGGCGTGGGAAATGATATTTGCAAACTGCTTATCGTTAGCCATGTACAGTAGTTAAAAGGTGGGCAAAGATACAAGTTTGGGTGGAGAAGAGAGAACGAAAAGCAATCCCTTTACGAGCGGTTCATTGGCCGGGGATAGCACCTCAGGTCAGCTTTTCATTCGATTGGTGCCGCTGTGCATCCCGGTTGGTCTTTTTTTCAAAATTTTTCTGCAGGGCCGCTGTCAGATCGACCCCCGTTTGATTGGCCAGGCAGAGGAGCACCCACAGCACATCGGCCATTTCATCGCCCAGCTCTTTCCCTTTGTCCGATTCCTTGAACGATTGTTCACCGTAGGTACGCACCATCAGCCGGGAGAGTTCGCCCACCTCTTCAACAAGAATTCCCAGGTTGGTCAATTCATTAAAATAGCGCACACCTATGGTCTTGATCCAGTAGTCTACCTGCTCCTGTGCTTCCCTGATTGTTAGTTCTGTTGCCATTTCATTTTCAAATTTTCAAATTCAACAATTATTAAATTATTCTTTATTCTTCGTATCCATCACAATCGTCACTGGTCCGTCATTCAACAATTCCACCTTCATATCGGCACCGAATACGCCGGTTTGAATCTTCTTGCCCAGATCGGTTTCCAATTGAGCATTCATGCGTTCGTACAAGGGAATGGCCACATCTGGCTTACTGGCACGTATATACGAAGGGCGGTTCCCTTTTTTGGTGGAAGCATGCAGGGTAAACTGGCTTACCAGCAATACATCGCCGTTGACATCTTTGATTGACAAATTCATCACGCCCTGTTCATCATCGAAAATGCGCAGGTTGATGATTTTGGCACTCAGCCATGTAATATCCTCGTTGGTATCAGCATCTTCGATACCCAAGAGCACCAGTAATCCTTGTTGAATGGTTCCGGTGCGTACACCATCTGCCACCACCGATGCACGTGCTACCCGTTGTAAAACTGCTCTCATATTGCTCCTTCGTTGTACTTTCGAAGACCGAAAATACAGGTTCCGGTAAGAATATTAACAATGGATGTACGCAGCGAAATACGGTTTCAAACGGCACGTAGTGGTGGTGCCGGCGGACAAAACGTCAACAAAGTGGAAACAATGGTGATGGGTTACTGGCAGGTGGCTGCTTCGCTCCTGTTAACCGAAGAACAGAAAATCATGGTGCTGGAAAAACTCAGCAACCGCATCAACAAAGAAGGTGCCTTACTGGTGAAGAGCCAGGTACACCGCAGCCAGCAGGCGAACAAAGAAGAAGTGATCCGCAAAATCAATCAACTCGTTACACAGGCGCTCACACGCAAGAAAACCCGCTTAGCAACCAAACCCTCCAAAGCAGCCAAAGAAAAACGGCTGGAGTCGAAGAAAAAAGCAGGACAAATGAAGGAGGCGAGGAAGAAAGTGAAGTGGGATCATGCATAAAAAATCCCGGCCTTAACAGGGATTCAAAAAGTAGTCATTAAAAACATTATCCAATCTTCCGTTTTCCCTTCAGCACTTCCACCGCTTTCTTCTGGTTCTCTACTTCCTGTTTTTGTTTTTCAATATTTTCTTTGTTGTTCTTGATATCTTCCTCCAGTTTCTGGCGGCGCTTTTCAAGGGTTTCAGACTCATCATTGTAACTCTTCAGTTTGTTTTCGGCCGATTTTAATTTTTCTTCCTGTTCCTGGATCGCAACCTCGAGTGCCTGTGCTTCTGCCCAGGGTAAAAAGCGTTCGCAATACTTACGCATATTGGTTGTAAGAATGGCATCGCCATTGCTTCCCACATAATTTTCATTCCCCAAGGATAAAGCAAAGAAAACCACACTGGCGTCTTTCTCACGGCGGCCTTTGCGATCGACCTTAATCACTACATCATAGGTTTCGGTGCCAATTTCGGGCAACCGGATTCCCTTGTACACCAATGCTCCTTTTTCTGTTTTGGCACTATAGCCCAGCTGTGCAAACTTTTGCTTGATGGCATCTTCGGTAACAGTGGCAGTTTGCGGCACATCGGTCAGCAGCGCAGGCAGTTTCTTTTTCTGCCATTCCAATTCGCCAAAAAACTGCGCATTGACCAACTGAGTAATCGTAAGCAGCAATAGAAGGAACCCTGTTACTTTTTTCATAATTCGTGTGTTTGAACTCTAAAGATAGAAAACAAAAAGCCGGCGTTGCATACAGCCTCAAAGATGTTTGACTAAATTTGGCCGTTCCATAATGTTTTCCCTTGAGCAGTGTAAAAAGTTTAGCCCGTCAAACCATCTGGTATGGTGCCAGCAGTATTTTCAGCCGTTTGCTGAATTATTTACTCACGCCCCTACTGGCCACCATTTTTGCCGCCGCCGATTTTGGTAAAATCACAACCTTATTTGCCATTGCTGCGTTTCTGAACATTGTGTTCACCTATGGCATGGAAACAACGTATTTCCGCTTTTCCAGCCGGGAGCCGGAATATAAGGTGTACAATACCTCGTTCACCTCACTGCTTGTCTCTACCTTTTTACTGGCCGGTGTTATGCTGTTTTTCAGCAGCGACTTTGCCCGGTTCCTGGAACTACCCGATCACCCGGAATATGTGCAATGGGTCATTGCCATTGTGGCCCTGGATACGCTGGCCGTACTGCCATTTTCCAAGCTGCGGTACAACGGCCGGCCCATCAAATTTGCGGCGATCAAAATCCTCAACATTCTCTCCAACATCGGCATCCTGCTGTTCTTCCTCGTTTGGTGCAAGAACAGTGCGCCGGATAGCTGGTGGCATTCGCTGTACAACGAAGATATCGGGCTGGGCTATGTTATTCTCTCCAACCTAGCCGCCAGTGCAATCACCCTGCTGCTTTTGTCGGGCGAGCTGCTGCAGTACCGGTTCCGGTTTGATGCGGCGTTCTGGAAAGAACTGCTGCTCTACTCCTGGCCCCTGATCATCGTGGGCTTCGGGGGCATGGTCAATGAAATGATTGACCGGTTTATGATCCTCAAACTCTACCCCGGCTCCACCGAAGAAGCCTATACCCAAAGCGGCATCTATGGGGCCAACTACAAACTGGCGGTGCTGATTGTCATCTTCATCCAGGCCTTCCGGCTGGGGGCCGAACCGTTCTTTTTCAAACAATCGACCCAGGAAAACGCTCCCCGGCTATATGCACGGGTGATGAAGTTTTTTGTACTGGCTTGCTGCTTTTGTTTTTTAGGGGTGGTGCTGTTCCTCGACATCTGGAAATACTTCATGGGCCGCACCCACCCTGAATACTGGACCGGGCTGCAGGTCGTACCCATCCTCATGCTGGCCAAACTCTTCCTGGGAGTGTATTACAATCTTTCCGTTTGGTACAAACTCACCAACAGAAATCTCACCGGCGCCTGGATTACCCTGGGCGGTGCTGCCATAACGGTACTCATTAACTTTCTGCTGATTCCCAGCCTGGGGTACATGGCCTGCGCCATTGCCACGTTTTGTTGTTACGGGTTTATGATGGTGATCTCCTACCAACTCGGACAAAAATATTACCCCATCCCCTACGCCTGGAAAAAACTGACGGCCTATGTTGCGGTGGCCGTGCTGCTGTTTGGCTTGCACCAGCTCTCCATTTATCTGTACGAACCGTTGTGGTTCCGGCATGTGATGGGTTTGCTGCTGGGTACTGCGTTCCTCGTGTTTGTTGGTGTGATCGAGAAAAAAGAACTGGCCCTGCTGCCGGTTGTGGGCCGTTACTTCAGGTAAGAAACGGGTTGTACTGCTGCTCGTGCCCGATGGTGGTGGCTGGTCCGTGCCCGCTGTGCACCACGGTTGCTGCCGGCAGTGTAAACAGCTGACTGCGGATGCTCTCCAGCAGGGTAGCATGGTTGCCGCCGGGTAAATCGGTACGGCCAATGCTTTCCCGGAACAGCACATCGCCGCCAATGACAAAATCCTGCTTGCGGCAATAAAAACAAACATGACCGGGGGAATGACCGGGCGCAACTAACACTTCCAGTTCATCGGCGCCCACTTGAATCTTCTGTCCTTCCTGCAAAAAATGCAACGGACCGGTATAGTTGTCAAAGGGCAGATTCCACATCAATCCGCTGGCGGGTGCAAAGTCCAGCACCTGTTGTTCGTTGGGATGCAGGTGCAGTTCCAGCCCAAACTGTTCATGCACCCATTTGTTCCCAAACACATGATCGAGGTGGCAGTGGGTGTTGAGCAGCAGTTGAAGCTCCAGCCCGTTTTGCTGTACAAATGAAAGCAGTTCGGCCCGTTCTTGCTCAAAATAACAGCCGGGATCTATCAACACTGCCTGCTTTTGTTCGTTATACAATACATAAGTGTTCTCCTGAACCGGACTAAAGGTGAAAGCTTTAACAACGAACATGGTGTGAATTTTGTACTTTTAAATAACGTTTCCCGAACGCCGTACCAAACGGCATTGACAACACGAAAATATGCGAATTCAAAAGATGAAGGTTTTACGTTTAGCAGGATGGCTCACCGGCGTACTGCTCCTGCACCAGGCAGCAACCGCCCAGGTGAATATGGTGGAATTTGGAAAAAACCGGGTTCAACACACCAAGTTTAAATGGAGTTATTATCAGAGTCCCAATTTCAATGTGCATTACACGCAAAACGGACTCGAACTGGCCAAATTTGTAACCCAGGCAGCGGAAGAAGAATTGCCTTCGCTGGAAGATTTTATTGAATTCAGCATTCAACGCCGTCTCAATATTGTTGTTTACAATCACTACAACGATTACAAGCAATCCAACATCGGCATCGGTCTCGACTGGCCCAACATTGGTGGGGTAACCAAACTGGTGAACAACAAAATGGTGGTGTTTTACAATGGCGACCATAACGACCTGCGCCGCCAGATCCGGGAAGGCATTGCCAAAGTGCTGGTGGAAACGATGTTGTTTGGCGATGACCTGGGTGAGTTTGCCCAAAACCAGGCACTGCTGGATTTGCCGAAATGGATGACCGATGGCTACATTTCCTATGCCGCCGAAAACTGGAGCACCAAGCTGGATAATGAACTGAAGAGTGCCATGCTGGGCTTTGAATACAAAAGCTTTTACCAGTTTGCGTTTGAGCAACCCAAACTGGCCGGCCATGCTTTTTGGTATTACATTGAAGAAAGATACAAGCGGGAAAATGTAACCTACCTGCTGTACCTGAGCCGCATCTACAAAAACATCAACCGGGCAACGCAAACCATTTGCAAGAAAAAAATGAAGGATGTGCTGATGGAGTTCATGCAGTACAACCGGGATAAATATTTCAAAGATGTACGGGCACGCCGCAACGTACCCAGTGGCCGGCTGACCGTTCCCAAAGAAATCGGGAAGAAAGATTATTTCCGCTTCCAGGCCAATCCCAATCCTAAAAGCTTCAACTATGCCGTAGTGGAATACAAAAAGGGATTGTCGAAAGTGATCCTCAACGAAAATTACATTTCAGAAAAGGTACTGTGGAAGAGTGGTGTACGCAACCTGGAAGAACGCCCCAACCCCAACTACCCGCTGATGGCCTGGGATCCCAAAGGCACCCGCATTGCCATTGTGGTTTGGGAAAAAGGCAAAGTAACACTCACGGTATATGATGCTTTCACCCGTACCAAAACGGTGAAAAACCAGGAGTTACCACTGGAGCAGGTGAATGATATGCAGTACATGCTCGATCCCAATACACTGGTGCTGAGCGGTGTGAAAGGCGGACAGAGCGACATCTTCGTGTACAAGATCAAGGAAATGAAGCTGGAGCAGATCACCAATGATGTATACGATGACCTGGATGCGTCGTTTGTGGCGTTCCCCAACAAAACCGGCATCATCTTCGCCAGTAACCGCCCCTTCCCCGATGCGCCCACCGGCGATACCGTGCTGCCCCGCAACCGGTTCAATATTTTCCTGGTGGACAACTGGAACAAATCGGAGTTCAAACAAATTTCGCAGCTGAGTAACATCAAGTACGGCAATGCCCGTTTCCCCTCTCAATACAACTCGAACCACTTTACGTTTATCAGCGATGAAAACGGAATCGGCAACCGCTGGGCCGGATTTTTCAGTACCTCAGCCGCCGGCCTCGATACCGTGTACCGTGTGGGCGATGAACTGCTGCGCAACCCCGAATGGAAAGAATTGGATTCCACGCTGAAAGCATGGAACAAAGCGGAGCCGGATTCCATATTCACCTTCCGGGTCACCGATGACAGTTCCTATACCTTCCCTATGACCAATTACCAAAGCAGTGTATTGGAAACAAGGATTGCAGGTGATAACGGTCAGGTGACGGAAGTAAACCGCCAGGGCGAATTCAAATTCCTCTACAAACTCAAAGTAGATGAAAACACGTTGAAGAAGCGGAATGTCAATGCCCGCCCTACCGAATATGTGAAACGCACCTCACGCCTTGAGAAAATATTAGGTGAAGACAGACAACAACGGAGTGACCTTGCTGACAGTACAACCGTTGAAAAACCGGTGACAGATTTCTTTGAAACGGAATTCAAAGAAGACAGCGTCAAAACAGGACAAAAGCTGATGGGCAATCAGCAGGCGCAACGTCCCGAAGTACTCAGCCGCATGCGTGTGTTTCCATACACCCGAAAATTCTCTGTAGATAATATTACCACCAATTTGGTTTCTAACAACGTACTGCTGATTAACCGCTTTCAACCTTACAGTGGTGCGAATGGTCCTATTCAACTGGGCAACAATAATGTGGTAAATGCCATGACCCGTGTGGGCGCCATGGAGTTTCTGGAAGATTATAAATTCACAGGCGGTTTCCGTATCAATTACGGATTTGAAGATAAAGAGGTGTTTATGCGGTTCGATAACCTGCGTGGCCGGCTCGACTGGGGCGCTTCTTATTACCGCATGACCCAAACAACCGGTCTTGCTACAGCCGGTGGCTTTTACGAGGCCAAGCTGTTCACCAATATTTACCAGGGTCATATCAGCTATCCCTTTAATGAGGTACAAAGTCTGCGCTTCATTGGGGGTGTGCGGAGAGATGAATATGTGGTAAAAAGTGATGACCTGAATCCCGGTTCTATTTTTGAACCCACCCGCAACGAAAACTTCCTGATGGCACGTGGTGAATTTGTGCATGATAACACCATTGCACCGGCTTCAAATATCTGGCACGGACTCCGCTACAAAGCATGGTTTGAACTGTTCAGCCGCATGGGTGGCGATTACAAAGGAGGAGGACGTTCATCGGATGGAAATATCACGTTCAACAGCGGTTTCGATGCACGGCATTACCTGCCCATCTATCGTAATTTCATCTGGGCCGTACGTGCCGCTGCCGATTTTTCCTGGGGTGATAACAAGATGATTTATTTCCTCGGCGGTACCGATGGCTGGCTGATGTTGGGTAATAACCGTGTGATCCGGAATGGTGTGGTGAAAGAACGTTATTTCAATACATCGAACCGGCCGGCGCTGGACCAAACGTATGTATATGAATCGCTGGCTGTTAACCTGCGTGGCTTTACGCAAAATGCGGCCAACGGAAATAATGCAGTAGTCATCAACAGCGAACTGCGGCTGCCGCTGTTTGCAACTTTGTTCAACAAACCCATCAACAATGCCTTCCTTCGTAATTTTCAGTTAGTGCAGTTTGTAGACCTGGGAAGTGCATGGAATGGACGTTTTAATAAAATCGGCCGTCCGGAAGTGACTTATTCCGAGCCTGGCAGTCCGCTCACGGTGGTAGTACAAGCACCCGGCATTGGTCCCTTCCTCGGCAGTTACGGCTTTGGTGCCCGCAGCACTATGCTGGGCTATTTTATTCGTCTCGATGCGGGTTGGCCCATGAGTGGATTCTTTAATTCAAAGCCGGTACTGCATGTATCGCTTGGGTTTGATTTCTGATCTGTTTCTTATAAAAGTAAAGGCGGGATGATTGTCCCGCCTTTTTCATTTTCATGATTCGTTCGATCACATATTCTGAGAGGTAAGCAGTCAACTACTTTGTGTTCTTCGTGTATTTCCCTTGCGATCCTTGTGGTAATGTCCCACCAAACCACGAGGTGCACAAAGAACAGCACAAGGGGCACCAGCAACCATTTGTTTCACCGGCGACATAAAGTAGTTACAGCAGCTGAACGTTCCAAAGCATAATAATTTAACTTTATTCTTAAATGGAATTGAACTACGCCTCTGTTTCCTTTTTCGCTCCATACCAATCCACTTTACGGGAATAGTACATGACAATAGCCAGCAGTACAAACAACCCGATACTGCCGAACAACAATGCACCATCCTGCAGCTGAATGAGGATATAAATAAAACTGTACAAGGCCGTGAGGAATACAAACAAAGCGATGGCTACCGGCCACTGTCCGAATACCGATTTGGTGTAGAACGTAATCAACCCCACCGTGGCCACCGTTGCAATCAGGTAAGCATAATTAAAACCCGTGTATTCACCGATGGACAATAACAGTGTATAGAAGATGCTCAACGCAAAGCCAACCAGGATGTATTGCAGCGGATGCACGCTGGTTTTCTTCAGCAACTCAATAAAGAAGAACAGGAAGAAGGTCAGACTGATAAACAACAGGGCATACTTCACACTCCGCATGGTTTTGCTGTAAGAGTCCACCCCTTGCAGCAACTGCACACCAAATTCATGTTTCTCCAGTTCCACCTTCTGACCGGTCCAGCTCTGCGGCACATCACGGGTGAAGTGCAGTACATGCCAGTTGGCTTTAAACCCGGTATCGGTGAGCGTGGAAGCTACCGGCAAAAACTTACCATCAAAGGAAGGATTGGGAAAAGAAGCGGCCAGCTGTACATCTGTTTCCCGTGCAACCGGGGTGAAGAACAGGCGCTCTGATCCTTTGAGTTTTAACTGCAGCGAAAAGTTCGCCTGGTTGGTGCCCGCTTGTGAAAAATCCGGAACAAGAGCATTCACACCCGACGTGGCCAGCATATTTTCCGGCACACCGGCATTCATATCTGCTGCCGACTGGTTGATCTGCAGCTTCAGTTGTTCGGCAATACCCCGATTATCGGTTAAGCCGATGCAGAAGCGCACTTCGTTCCACAATACATTCTCAGCCGGTATGCCCAGGGCTGTTACATCGGGTTTCAGAAACGTGCCGGACAGTTGAAGATCCGACTTGTACAAGACAATCTGGAAAATACTGCGGTGCCTGATTTCGGGGTACAACGTGCCGTTGACCTTCAACTGCTCGGGCAGGAAATAAGCCAGCTTGCGTACCGTTTGGGTTTTGCCTTTATCGGTCGTTACAAACTCTTTGTAAGGCACCAGCAAAAAAGGACCGGTGATGGTTTGGGCCGAAGCCCATTTGCTGCTCACCTCGGCAATCACTTCGGTTTGACGTTGCTGGCGCTCCCGCACCAGGTCGGTAATGAAGGCATTGGGAATGAGCAATACGAGAATTAAAAAGCCCACGACAATGGCTTTAATCAATACAGCGTTGCGCTGCCAGAATGAAACGGATGGTTTTGTGTCCATGGTTGAGGTTTTGAGTAGTGAGTAGTTAGTAGATAGTAGTCAGTAGTTAGTAAAAAGTACTTTGTATTTCAAAGTATATTTATAAAAAAAATCATTTGCCCATACTGCGGATCATTTTTTCCAGGGCATCGAGGTGCGACCGGAACGCCTTCTCTCCCGACCGGGTGATGGTGTACGTGGTGTTGGTTTTACGCCCTACAAAAGCTTTGTTCACTTTCAGGTAAGCGTTTTCTTCCAGCGCCTTGAGGTGACTGGCCAGGTTACCATCGGTGACCTGGATGAGTTCCTTCAGTTCGTTGAAGCTCACGTGCTCGTTCACCATGAGCGCACTCATGATGCCCAGCCGCACCCGGCTGTCAAACACTTTCTGTAACTGTTCAATGGGATTCTTCATGATCGTTCTCCCCCGCTTAAGCGCTTGTACGTTCGTACTTGTTCCACATGACAATACCGTAAACAATATGCAATACCCCGAAACCGGCGGCCCAGAAATAGAGTCCGTACCCCGGAAACCAGCAACTGATCACCCCCAGCAGTAAAACAGCATAACCCAGGAACCTGATTTCGCCTACCGTGTACCGTGATCCATTCACCAGGGCCAGTCCATAGAACAACAGACTGCCCGGTGCAATCAATCCGAACGCTCCTGCTTCTATAAGTTTCAGTAAAAAGATTCCACCAACCGCCATCGGCAGCAATACACTCCACGTAAGTTTACGGGCCATGGTTCCCCACACCGGAATACCCTGTTTGCGGCTCCGCCACCAGGTAAAGAAAAAGGAAGAAACAAATGCAGCAAGAAACGTAAACACCGCAATCCAGAACAGGCTGTAACCCATGAACGACTGCAACAGTTGCAAGCCCGAACCAGTCAGGTCCACCGGCTCCTTTGTTTCATATGTATGCGCCAACCCGCCGTTGCGTTGTACAATGCCAAACGCAAACCACGCACCCACCAGGGCGCAACAACCGGCGGCCACGCCGCTCAAACCACTGAGACTGATAAAACGGCTGCTGCGGTTCATCATATTCTTGATATCCTGCAGCGCCGCAAGGGATTGCTGTTCCTGATTCATAAAAGCACTTTGAAATACAAAGTAAATATAAAGTGACGTTACTTTCCAAATCTTTTTTTAACTCAAGTGTTAAAAATTTCTTCATCCTCACTGTTCCTGCTCGTGTTCTCACGAACCGGAACTTTGTTCGTGCCTGTTTAGTTTGTAAAGACACGAACCAAAGTCTGGAAAAAGAGTAGCTGCCGTATCCGTTAAAGTAAAAAGAAGAAAACTGTGGGTGCACAGAGATTTGAATGTTAACTTGCGTGCTGCCATTGCTGCAGCATCAGCTATAGGAGCCATACGGCGGGATTTGTACCGTTACTAATTACCAGAACTATGATTTGTTATAAAAAAATTCTGTTCACAAGTTTTATAAGTATTTGTCTTACTTCATGTACGATCGTGAAATTGCAAATTGCAGTACCAGAAAAATTTAAAGACCAGGCAGATAGTCTGCCAATCAAAGTTGCAGGCCTGGGCCAAACGAAAAAACCGGTGAGCTTTGGCACGTTCACAACCTCACGAATCAAACGGGGCTGGAACTTTAAAACAAGCAGGTATAACAGCAATTCATTTGTTACTACTGAAGACAGGATACTTCGAACATTCAATATTCAACGGAGCGACTTCTTAACAACTCAAAAGCACCGCTTTCAATTTATCATCCGGGATGCACAACGGGCAGCATCGGTATATGCTATGGAGCATGAAGTAAGAGAAGGAACACAACTACTACGCAACAGCAGATGGCTGAGTGAATTGAATCAGGAAAAAAATATACAATATTCATTTTCTGCTGTTATTCTGCCGCAATCAGAAACCCAACAGGAACCATGGATTTTTAGTATGTACAGCGGTTTTGACTGGACACAGCGAAAAAAACTGTTTGAATTGAATGAGCTGAAAGAAGAAGGGATACTTACAAAAGGGCGTGACACTATTTTTATTAAAACAATAAAAACAGATAAAATTAATACTGATAAAGGAACTCAACATTCAATACCCTTTGCACTGCCGCTGGCTTATGAAATGCGCATTGATGATTCCGTTTGTGCCATTATTGACCCTATGGGAAGAATTTTGTGGTTGTATCGTGAGTTGGATGATGAACGTAAGTTTGCAATTGCCGCTGTTACGTCTGCTTTGTTAACAAGAAGAATACAAAACAAATTAGGTTAAACGGAATATTATCAGCCGTTTCGCCTTTGCTGGCAAGTGTTCTGCCACAGCGGGCCTAAAGAAAAATAGCTCCTCTTCCATTTGCATCAAATCAACAAGGTACCCGGCCCTCCGCAGGATTCGTTACTTTTACAGTTGCTAAGTGGCAGACAATCGAATGAAAATCATTCCCTTTTTGTTGGTATTCGTGGCGGGTTGGCTCAGTGCATCTTCACAGGCGGTTGTGCTGTCGGGTGTAATTAAGGATTCGCATTCCGATGAGCCGGTTCCGTTTGCTTCTGTAGTCATTAAAAGTTCCGGGGTTGGACAACTCAGCGATTCGGCCGGGCGGTTTCTGTTCCGCCTATCGCACCAGCATCCCGGCGATTCCATCATCGTCAGTTATGTGGGCTATGAGCGAATTGCCGCAGCGATTCCTGCTTCCACCGGTGACACCATCTTTCTCACCCTGTTGCTGGAACGGGGCCGCATGCAAAAGGAAGTGGTCATCAAATCAAAATACAGCAAGGGCTGGATTTTGTGGCGCAAGATTGTGAAACGAAAACCGTTGAACGACCGCTACCGGTTCGACAATTTCGCCTACGAACTCTACAACAAACTGGAAGTGGATCTCAACCGCATCAACTCCGAGCGGTTTAAAAATATCCGTCCGCTGCGCCCCTTCGGTTTCATCATTGATAACAACATCGACAGCACCAGCGAAGACAAACCCTTTCTGCCTGTGTTTCTCACCGAAACCATATCGGGCTATTATTATCAAAAGAGTCCGCTGAAACGGAGAGAAGAAATTATCGCCAGCCGTACATCGGGTCTCAAAAACGAAAGTGTGCAGAAACTGCTGGGCGGAATGGACCAGGTGGTGAATGTGTACAACAATTACATTCTTGCGTTTGATAAACGATTTGTGAGTCCCATTTCCGATAACGGCGATGCCTTTTACGATTACCGTCTCACCGATACACAGTTTGTCGGTGGCAAACGTTTCTACCGCCTGGTATTTACCCCCAAACACAAAGGCGAAAACACCTTTGAAGGCGATTGCTGGGTACACGATACTACGTTTGCCATTCAGAAAATGAACCTGCGGCTTTCCAAAGATGCCAACATCAACTACGTGGAAAAGCTGAGCATTGTGCAGGAGTACAAACTGGTGAACGACAGCACCTGGTTTTTATCGAAGGATAAATTCATTGTAGACATCACACCCATCGGCAAACAGAAATTCGGCGTTACCGGGCGCAAAACCACTACCTATGAAAATGTTTTAATCAACTCGCAACAGGTGGTGGAGACACTGGCGCAGAACAAAAAGCTGGAAGAAACGATTCTGCTGCCCGGCGCCACCGAACAGCCTGAAGCCTACTGGACCGAAAACCGGCATGAAGAACTCGACAAAAACGAGAAGGCCATTTATGCCATGATTGACACGCTGCAGAAAATGCCGCTGTTCAAACGATACAGCAATACCATCCAGTTTCTGGCTACCGGTTACAAAGCATTTGGCAGTCTCGAATACGGTCCCTGGTTTAATGTGATGAGTGCGAATGTGGTAGAAGGCTTCCGTATGCGGCTCGACTTAGGCACCAGTACCAACTTCAGCAAAAAATGGTGGCTGCGGGGCTACCTTGCCTACGGCACATTGGATGGCAAATTCAAAGGACGTGCTGAAGTTACGCACCTGTTCAACAAAAACCCACGCACCCGGCTGAACCTTTCCTATGCCAATGATTACGATAACGGACAAGTGTACTACGATGAAGTTGGCGCCGATAATATCTTCACCCTGGCGGCCCGCAAAGCACAGGTGCCCATCAAGTTCCTGAAGGTGGAGCAGCAGCGTATTGATTTTCTGAAAGAAACCCCGTCGGGTTTTTCAGTGGAGCTGAGCAGCATCCGTAAGCAGTTCACGCCCATCCGCTCCCTGCCCGATATCAGCATTTACAACAACGGCAAGGGGGAAGCGTTAAACAACCTCGAATTTTCGGTGAAGCTTCGCTTTGCCTACCTCGAACGGTTCCTGGAAGGAACGTTCCTGCGCACCAGCCTGGGTAGTCCGTACCCGATTTCGGAACTGAAATACTCGAAAGGTGTTGCCGGTGTATTGGGCAGTAACTACGATTATCACAAACTCACCGCCAGCGTACACGACTACCTCAAAGTGGCGCATTACGGTGAAGTGTATTATAATTTTTATGCCGGGAAAGTGTGGGGCACACTTCCGTTTACGATGCTGGAAATGCACCCGGGGAATGAAATTTATTACTACAACAAATATGCGTTCAACCTCATGAACCGCTTTGAATACCTGAGCGATCAGTTTGCCGGGGTGAACCTGGAGCACAACATCGGCAACGGTATGTTCCGGTTGCTGGGTCCCACCCGCAAGCTGAAGCTGCGGCAGTTCTGGACGGCGAAGGTGTTGTGGGGCAGCTTGAGCGAATCCAATAAAACACTCAACCAGGTGGGCGCCATTTTCGACCGGGGCCACCAGTTTCAAACGCTGAACGGCCGCACGTATATGGAGCTGGGCACCGGCGTTGACAATATCTTTCGCCTGCTGCGTATTGATTTCATCTGGCGGGTATTGCCTCAACCATTGCCGGTGGAAGCGTATAAGCGGTTTGGGATTTTTGGAAGTTTTCGATTGCAGTTTTAAAGGGAATAAACTGAAATGGACCCAATGCCCCGGTTTGTGCCTGATGAACCGGAATTTTGATTGCTCTTATCAGATTCGTGAAGACAGAAATCAAGGCTTTACATCATTTTCTATTATAAAGTTTTTTATGGGGCGGCGAAGCCGCCCCACAACTGCTGCACCAACTTCCCCCTGCCCACGGGCTGAGGGATAGAAGCGGCACCGCAGTGAAACGGAGGTACAGCGGATAGCCCTGACTACCGTTGCACCCTGCACTTCTGCTCACAGCCCCACCCCGTTTTCACTCCCTTCATCATTCACCTGCATCCCCTATCTTTATTGTTTACAAACTGAAGAAAACACTTATGCTGGTTAAAACCTTTGGAAGCGCCGTGTACGGCGTGAACGCAATTACCATTACCGTTGAGGTGAATGTATCGAACGGGAAAAATTTCTACCTCGTGGGCCTGCCCGACAGTGCCGTGAAAGAATGTGAACAACGAATTGAAAGCGCCCTCAAAACTTCCAACTTTTATTTTCCCCGCACGAAAGTGGTGGTGAACCTGGCCCCGGCCGATATCCGCAAAACGGGTACCGCCTTCGATTTATCGGTGGCCATTGGCATCCTCGGCGCTACGGAACAGCTTCCCCAACCCGAACGGCTTGCCGATTATGTGATCATGGGCGAACTGAGTCTCGACGGCACGGTACTGCCCATCAAAGGTGCCTTGCCCATTGCCATACAGGCCCGCAAGGAAGGCTTTAAGGGACTGATTGTACCGCAGCAAAATGCACGGGAGGCAGGGATGGTGAATCAACTGCCGGTGTATGGTGTGAGCCATATCAAAGATGTGATTGCGTTCTTTAAAGATGAAAACCACCTGCAACCGGTGGTGGTGAATACCCGGGATGAATTTTTCAATTCGCAATACGATTTTGAGTTCGACTTCAGCGATGTAAAGGGTCAAAGCAATATCAAACGGGCACTTGAAATTGCAGCCGCCGGCAGTCATAATGCCATTTTGATTGGTCCGCCCGGCGCCGGTAAAACGATGCTCGCCAAACGACTGCCCACCATTTTACCTCCGCTGAGCCTGCAGGAAGCACTGGAAACCACCAAGATCCACAGCGTGGCCGGTAAGCTGCCCGAAAATGCAACACTCATTGCCAAAAGGCCCTTCCGGTCGCCGCACCATACCATCAGCGACGCTGCCCTGGTAGGTGGTGGTACCAATCCCCAGCCGGGCGAAATTTCACTGTCGCACAACGGCGTGCTGTTCCTCGATGAGTTGCCCGAATTCAAACGTACGGTACTGGAAGTGATGCGGCAGCCGATGGAAGAACGGAGGGTGACGATTTCCCGTGCCAAAGTAGCGCTGGACTTCCCGGCATCTTTCATGCTCATTGCTTCTATGAACCCCTGTCCTTGTGGCTTTTACAATCACCCGGAAAAGGAATGTACCTGTCCGCCGGGTGCTGTACAGAAATACCTCAACAAAATTTCGGGGCCGCTGCTCGACCGGATTGATCTGCACGTAGAAGTAACGCCCGTGCCTTTCAGCGAACTGTCGAGGGCGGAGCAAAGCGAAAGCAGCTCCGACATACGGGAACGGGTGATGGCGGCACGGGAACTGCAGGCCGAACGATATAAATATGATGAAGGTGTGTACGCCAATGCGCAGATGAGCAGCAAACAGCTGAAAGAAATCTGTGTGATTTCGCAGGCCGGGCAAACCCTGCTGAAAGCGGCCATGGACAAACTCAACCTCAGCGCCCGGGCCTACGACCGCATTCTCAAAGTGAGCCGCACCATTGCCGACCTTGCCGCCAGTGAGGATATAAAAGTGGAACACCTGGCCGAAGCCATTCAGTACCGCAGCCTCGACCGGGAAGGATGGGCCGGGTAAGGGCAGAAAGAAAAAACCACAAATCGGGGAAACTTGCTGAAATTTGCGTTTGGCATTTTTCAAATGCACTTTCAAAGCAAGTAACGAATGAAACTTCTCATACACTATCTCAAACCGTACAAGGGGCTGGTTTTCCTGACGCTGTTTTTAGCGGGTATCAACATGGGCTTTTCGCTCATGGATCCGATCCTGTTCGGGAAACTGGTCAACCTGGCCAACGAGTTTCAAACAGGGTATAACACACCGCAGCAAATGAGCAACGATTCGTTTTTTTGGGTGTACGAAAACGCACAACAAAACGGAAAAGAATACCTGAAACTGGGTGTGGGATGGATCATTCTGCTTTCGATTACAGTAGCGATGATCAGCCGCATCGCCAAAAACTTCCAGGATTATTTTCTGAATGTGGTGATCCAGAAATTCGGCGCCAAGGTGTTTACCGATGGGTTGCAGCACGCCATGCAACTGCCTTACCAGGAATTTGAAGACCAGCGCAGCGGCGAAACGCTGAGTATCCTCACCAAGGTGCGAACCGATGTGGAGAAGTTCATCAACTACTGTATCAACGTATTATTTGGTATCATTATCGGCATTGGCTTTGTGTTTGTGTATGCAGCGCTGAAGATCAGCTGGTATGTACCTATTGCTTACCTGGTGGGGATTGCACTACTGACGCTTATTACCAACCTGCTGAGCAAAAAGGTGAAGCAGATTCAAAAAACCATTGTGGGACAAACCACCGCACTGGCAGGTGCCACGACTGAATCGCTCCGCAATATTGAACTGGTGAAAAGTCTGGGACTTACCGAACAGGAAGTGAGCCGGCTTAATAAAAACACGTACAAAATATTAGGGTTGGAGCTCACCAAGGTGAAACGCATCCGCAGCATCAGCTTTTTGCAGGGCACGATGGTGAATACCTTGCGGCAGGTGATTCTGTTCATTTTGATGTGGCTGATTTTTAAAAATGAAATGGATGCCGGGCAGCTGGTAACGATGCAGATCTTTTCGTTTTTTGTATTTGGTCCGCTGCAGGAAATCGGCAACATTCTGCTCTCCTACCGGGAGGCGGAAGCTTCACTCAACAATTTCAACAACCTCATGCAGAAGAAGCCCGAGGCACGTCCGGCTAACCCCTTGCACCTCGGCACCATTGAAACATTGGAGTTCCGGAATATATCGTTTAAGCATCAGTCGGCTTCCCAAAATGCCATAACGGGTATTTCATTTCGGGCACAGGTGGGCGAAACCATTGCATTTGTGGGTCCATCGGGCTCGGGTAAAACCACGTTGATGAAATTGCTGGTGGGCTTGTACCGTCCGCAGGTTGGAACGATTTTGTATAATGGGTTAGATGAAAACTCCATTGACTATGAAGACCTTCGCAACCAGATCGGCTTTGTGACGCAGGACACCCAACTCTTTTCCGGCTCCATCAAAGAGAATCTGCTGTTTGTGAATCCGGCTGCGAGTGATGCCGATTTAACCGATGTGCTGCACAAAGCCAGTTGCCAGCGCCTGCTGTCCCGTGCAGAAAACGGACTGGATACGATGATTGGCGAAGGTGGTCTGAAGCTGAGTGGTGGCGAAAAGCAGCGTCTGTCTATTGCCCGGGCTTTGTTACGCAAGCCCAGCCTGCTGATTTTTGATGAAGCCACTTCGGCACTCGATTCAATTACGGAAGAAGAAATCACCAGCACCATCAAAGATATTTCCTCGCAGAAGAGCCAGATCACCATTCTCATTGCCCACCGGTTGAGCACCATTATGCACGCCGACCGGATTTATGTACTGGAGGGCGGCGATGTGGTGGAAACCGGATCGCACCAGGAACTGCTGAATGAAAAAGGATTGTACTATGCCATGTGGCGGCAACAGATTGGCGAACGCCGCAAGCTGATGACGGCTGAGGAAGCAGGGTGATTTGTATCACATCTTCCGTTGACAGCATCTGGTACATTTGCAAAAATCAGTATGGACGCTATGCAGAATCAGAAACCGAAGCCGAATTATTTCTGGAGCATTCTTAGCATGAAATGCCCCCGTTGCCGCAGGGGACCCTTGTTTACCAATCACAGTGCCTACAATTTCAAACATACGTTCAGTATGCACGACAACTGTGAGGTATGCAAACAACAGTTTAACATGGAACCCGGTTTTTGGTACGGTACCGGTTATGTGAGTTATGCATTAGCTGTGGCAGTTTCCGTTACCACGTTTGTGGCCTGGTGGGTTTTGATTGGCGTTTCGTTTAATGATAACCGTATTTTCTGGTGGCTGGGCACCAATTCCTTGCTGCTGGTAGTGCTGCAGCCCTGGCTCATACGCTTAAGCCGCACGGTGTATCTCTACTTTTTTGTTAGCTACGATGCCGATTATGAACATACGGAACCGAAGAAGTTTGATTACTGAAAGGCAGGTTCAAAAGGTTCAAAGGGTTCAAAAGTTCAAGGTTAAAGGTTATAAGTGTTGAAGAGTTGATTTTTTTTAATTAATTGACTTCACTGACCACTCACTACTCACTACTGACTACTTCTTCCCCGCATCATCCCGGTTCACCGCATCTTCCCAAATGTGCTGAATGATGTTCTGCCGTTTGAGTTCCATATCGCTCAGCTCCAGGTCAAGGGCCCGGGTACTTTTGAAAATTTCAATGAGTGAAAACACCAGTGAAATCAGCAGGCTCAATAAGCTGGCTGCAAACACGCCATGTGCTGCCATTTGCTGACCCTGGAAGATGAGATACATACACACCACACACAACAAAAAACTCAGCACCCCAAAGGCCTGCATGTTGCGGATCATGCGGATACGTACGTGCAGATTGGAAATCTGCCGTTTCAGCGTACTGCTTTCTTCCGTCATGTATTCATCGTGTAGTTTGCGGATGAGGCTTGCCAATGCAAGAAAGCGGTTGGTGTACGCCAGCATCAATAGTGTAATGGCTGGAAATAAGAGTGCAGGAGTGGTGATGGAAAGTTCCATAATAAATAAGCCCTGTAAAAGTACAGGGCTTATTCTTGATATGAACGAATTTGCTTACTTCTTTTTGCCTTTGCCGAAGAAATAGCCAACGGAAACACCTAAAAGGTTGTTGCGCCATGATTCACCAGACACATTTACCCAGTTAGAAATGCCCCGTGTATAGTTTACACTAAAGAAGAGACCGTTGGTTAACTCATAGCCAGCCAGGGCATTAAATCCAATATCAGCCCGGCGGATCTCTCCTGCGTTTGAACCAAACTCAATATCAGTTTTCTGATCAGCTTCATCCGTTTCCCATACTTTACCACTCAGGTTAAAACCGAGGCTGGGACCACCGCCAATGAAGAAGGAGCCAGACTTACCAGCACTACGATACACCAGGTTTACCGGCAGTTCAAGTGAGTTAAAAGCGTACACATCCTTATGATCTTCATGTGTTTCCCGGCTGCCACGTCCGCTGAATAATAACTGAGGTTGCAGGCTGAGATTTTTGCTGAGGCTGAAATCTCCCACCAGTCCGAAATGCAGAGAAGTACGGGGAATCAGTTCCTCGTTTTCTTCAGCATCACCTGTGCGTGCTTCGGATAAATTCAATCCTGCTTTAAAACCGATTTTTGCCTGGGCAAAGGCAGAAGAACCTGCCAGCATAACAACTGCAAAAAGTAAAAAAACCTTCTTCATACTCTTTTGATTTTTGATTGTAATGAAATAAATGTTTATTGTGATTGATGAAAAAACGAAGGATAGAAATTAATTACTGAATCTCCGTAGCAAAGTCAATCGTAAGATCAGAATGACCTTTGGAAGGATCGTCGTTAGGTCCTTTGATCCTGGGTTTATGCATGAGCTTCAGTTGAACTTTACCGGTAGCTTTTGTAGTACCGGCAGTCCAGGTACTGTTAAAACCTACAGGAAACCCGTTTGAATCGGTATCTGTTTTTACAACACTGAGTGAGAGGCCTGTGGGTAGAAAGTAAAATTCATGCTCTTTTGCCTGGGACTTAATAGATGCCGAAATATCTTTTGAAACACCGTTTGAAATATTCCGAAGTTTTACCTCAACGTTGTAAGTAACCCCGGCCTGTAAAACAATTTTATCAATCCGTGAAGGAGGATTACCACCGTCTCCATCCGGATCTTCAGCTGTGTAAGTGGCCACCACGGTGCTACCCTGCTTAAAAATCAGATCTACGCCATTAACTGCTTCATGTTCGGTTTCGTTGTTGGGATTGTTTGCTTTCTTACAGCCGGTAGCGGCAATCACAACAATCAATGCAGTAAGTAAGAATCCGGTTATTTGTTTCATCCTAAAGGAAATTTTACTCTCAGCACTATGTTTCTTCCTGCTTCATCATTAAAATACCGGAACCGGTTCATATAATCCCGGTAGCGGCTATTGAAGAGGTTGTAAATGCTGAGGGCAAAATTAAGGTGTTTTTTGTTAATATGCAACAAAGTTGCATATTCTAAATTTGTAAGAAAATATCCGGGCGGCGGTGGCAGGTAATCAAGTGAGTTGGCCGGAATGAGAGTTTGCCGGGTAACCCAAAGAACATTAGCAGTTACATAGGTTTGCTTTGGGTGGCCGCTGCGGAAGTACCAGGTAACATCGCTCTCAAACCGTTGGGCAGGCATTTGCTGCAGCCAGGAGCCTTCCTTTACATCCCTGGGCAGCAGCAACGACGCTTTGCCGGAGAGTTGTACAGCTGCCGAAATAGTTTTCTCAAAGCTGATATCGGCCCCGGTTAACCAGGCATTGGTTTGAATAAACCGGAAAGTAGGATAAGCACCCCGCAGTGTGAGGGTGGGAGGAACGCTCGGCACCAGGTTGATAAAACCCTGGATATAGTTGGAAAAAACGGTTACGTTGAATGAATAAGAACTGTCATCTGACACCTTCAGTTGGGTGGAAAAATTATAGCCGGTTTCATTGTTCAAATTGGGATCACCAATTTCAAAATTGGCGGTTCCATGATGAAGTCCATTTACATACAATTCATTGATAGAAGGTGGTCGCCAGGCCAGTGAAACATTGGTTAACCACCGTACATGGTTACTCAGCTTTTTGTTGACGGAAAAAGAGCCAGATACATTGTTAAAGGAACGGAAGGTTTCCGTAATCACATTGTTCTGGTTGCGGAACACCCGCTGTGTTCTGTAGTCATACCGCAAGCCGGCTTCGAATGCTGTGGAACCAACAACCCTCCGCTCGGTAACATACACGCCGGCCATCCAGGAAGTAAAGTTGGGGATAAAGAAGCGGCTGCCGTCCCATATGTTTGCCTGCCGCTGCACGATAAAACCCGATGAACCTGATTGATGCTGCTTGCGGCTGCGTTCGTAATTAAAATCAAACGTTGTGGTACTCATGTTGAGATCCAATTCGGGACGGTTACTGATGATGGCCCGGTCGTACTCCTTTCTGAAATTTTCCTGGTGTGCCACAATCAGATTCAGTCGGTTCTGATTCGCTAATTGTTGCATAAACTTTCCTTTTACCAGGTAATGACGCACCTCCTGCCGGGGACGGGAAATTTCATAGGAGAAACTATCAATATTTAATATGGGTTTGGGTGCAGCGATTGCATTTTCCAGATCGGTCAGATTTCCTACATGCGACCCCCAGAAAATGCCCAGCCTGGTAGTAAAGGCGCTGAAAAAAACATCGGCCTTGAAGTTATCTTTTCTATACCCCACATTTGCCGAATAGTTGATTTCCTCCACGCCGGTATTATATAGCCAGTAATCGGGTGTTCGGGTATTCCCTCCTTTTTTAAAGGTACCCTGCAAACGCCAGCTCCACTGCGGATGTCTTTTCAGGTTTTGCTCCAGCATAGCATTGAATACGCCCATACGGTTGTTGGAAAACAACACTGTATTCACCTCGCCCTTCAAGCCCGGCTGTGTGGGCAGTGCTTTGGGTTCTGCCAAAATGGCACCACCAATCGCATCGGCCCCATAACGGAGTGCACCGGCCCCTTTCAACACAATAAATTTATCGGCAATAAACGGATCCACTTCCGGTGCGTGCTCACTACCCCACTGCTGCCCTTCCTGCCGCACACCGTTGTTAATGATGAGCACCCGCTGACTGTGCAACCCATGAATCACCGGCTTGTAAATGGTGCTGCCGGTTTGCAGCACCGTTACCCCATCCACCTTGCGCAGTACTTCTCCCAGTGTGAGCCCACGGGTTTGTTGTACCGCTGCTTTACTAAGTTCTGATTTGATTGCATCCGGTTGCTTATCGGCGTAACCCTGCAAAATGATTTCCTGCAATTGGTTGAAGTTGTGCGGCATCACAAAATTGCGTACCAGGTTTCCTTCCAGTTTTACCCGTAACTCAATCGGCAAACAACTGGCATGTGTGACAATAACGGTGTAGGTACCACTACATAAATCTGTAAAGCGGTAAAACCCGCCCGCATCTGTAACGGTTGTTTTACCGTTTTCCTTGATGAAAACGGTTGCTTGCTCCAGCGGCTGTTTGGTATCAATATCCGATACAGTACCGCTCATTTGATAGCTGCAATTCTGGGCATCTGCAAGCGTGCAGAGAAAAAACGTTGTGATGAACAGAAGATATTTCACAATGCAAAGGTAGTTGATAAAATGTGCGGTCAGGAAACTCCTGATTGCTCACCCTATGACAGGATCAGAGCGGAAACGGATCTTTAAAGCGCAAGCCCACCTCCATATCCTTGATTTCACTCTCACTGCAAAGGCATTGCTGTAATTCATGAATGATTTGTTCCTGATTCAGATCCTGCCCGATAATGACCAGCTCATTCTCTCTATCTCCAAAACGCTTATCCCATTTTTGTTCAATCAACTGTTGATGTTCCACAAAGGCAGCATGTTGAATCCGTTCGCTGTAGGGCATATTACACCACCAAACACCGGCTTTGTCGGCCCGCAGACTTCCACCGGCCTGGCTCCAGTTGAGTGCTTCTTTGGGACGGCTGGCAATCCAGAACAAGCCCTTACTGCGGATGATGTTTCCATGCCATTCTTGATTTAAATAATTCCAGAAACGGACCGGGTGAAACGGACGCTTATCCCGGAACACAAAACTACTGATGCCGTATTCCTCTGTTTCCGGTACATGTTCTTTATTCAGTTCCTCTATCCAGCCGGCACTTTGGCTGGTTTTTTCAAAATCAAACAATCCGGTATGCAGAATTTCCTTTAACTCCACCTTCCCGAAACTGCTTTCAATAATTCTTGCATCTGCGTTTAATTTACGGATCATTGCTTTAAGCACGCCTATGTCTTCCTTGCTTACCAGGTCGGTTTTATTGAGAAGTATGACATTCGCAAATTCAATCTGATCGGTTAACAGGTTTACAATCGTACGGCAATCATCCTGCATGTCTGTGAGCTCTCTGGCTTTTAATGTATCAGTACTGCAGTAATCACGCATGAAATTATAAGCATCCACCACGGTTACCAGTGTATCGAGTTCCGATATTTTGCTGAGGTCAATACCATTGGCCTCATCCTGGTACGTAAACGTTTGCGCTACGGGCAATGGCTCACTGATGCCGGTACTTTCAATCAGCAAGTAGTCAAAGCGCTTTTCATTAGCCAGGCGCTCCACTTCTTTCAATAAATCTTCCCGTAGCGTACAACAGATGCAGCCATTGCTCATTTCCACCAACTTTTCATCGGTACGACTAAGCGTGTTCTCCCGTTGCACCAAACCGGCATCAACGTTTACTTCACTCATATCATTTACTATCACCGCCACTTTCATACCCTCTTTGTTGTGGAGTACGTGATTGAGCAGGGTTGTTTTACCGGCGCCTAAGAAGCCGCTTAACACTGTTACAGGGAGCTTACTCATTGTTTTTGTTTCCATCATTACTGCTTTGCGTATTTGAAAAATATTTTCACTGCATGTACGCCTGTTTTGCGTACAT
Organism: Chitinophaga pinensis; assembly: GCA_943368955.1. GTDB lineage: Bacteria > Bacteroidota > Bacteroidia > Chitinophagales > Chitinophagaceae > Lacibacter > Lacibacter pinensis_A. The sequence continues at coordinate 255,532 of CALRLY020000001.1, read as the reverse complement.
ATTTTGGCCGAAGCCTTGAATAGTTTTCGAGTGCTTGTGCTGCCTTTCGGTAGATAGCTGAATCCACTTCACTTGTCGTATATCCTTTCGGAACAGCGTATGTAAAATATCCGCTTGTGCCTGCGTACACAGGTATCTGAAAAAAATCACGCTTTACAAATTGCCTGGTACTGTCCTGCTCCTTACCTGCCGCTACAAAAAAGTCAACCGCATGATCAGGGTAACCAAACAAGTAACCATAACTGCGCCACCGGTCATACTTGCTTTCATACTCGGTAACTGCAATAACGGTGGCAGGGTTTGTGTGAGGCGAAACACCAAGCGTTCCATAAAAACTTTGATGCTGGTTGATGACTAATGCCATCCTGCTTTTCCGCACCACGTACAACTCTATGTTTTTGTAAATGCTATCCGGGCGTTCAAACGGATTGAGTATAAACTGCCAATCACCACCGTTTAAGGTATTTACAATTCGCTGAAGAGATTCAAGTTGCTGAAGAGCAGAATCAGACTGCAGTCTATTGTTACTCAACAGCGGCAGCCGGTACAACTTCATACTACTCATCGGTTTCAGTGTATCTGCCAGGGTGTACAAAGCCTCATGGTCCAGCGCATACAGTAACACTGAATCAACCATCGCCTTTTCAGCAGCGCTCAGCTGTCGGTAATTTTTCTTTACCGCTGCTATGGGAGAGCAGGCATTTGACAATACAATAAGTAATGACGCCACGGCAAACCAATACCTCTGACGACTGATGTACAAACTCCCGGTTATATTTTTAAAATGTATTTTCAAAGATTTCATAACATTAATGTCAACTACTACTCTTCATCACAGCACCCCCCAGCAAAATCAGCGATAACAAAATCACCGGTAGCAAATAGTGCAGCACCGAACCATTGGCACGTACAGGCTTATACCGGGGTATTTGCTCAAACTCAGCTTTCAGAAAAGGGGTGCCCGCCACCAGTTTTTCAAACAAGTATTTCAGCTTTTGTTCCCTGTACGACAGTACTGCATTTTCAAACGACTGCTGATGGTGCAATGATGTGGAGCTGATGCTGGCAAACGAGCGCAATACACCACCAACCGGATTGATCCAGAACAACTGCTCTTCTGCCCTTGAACGCTGCTGTCTGTCTGCGGATGCCTTTTTGTACAAACTCTGCTCCTGATCAAGTACCTGTAACGCATAACCGAAAGAACGGAACTTGAGACTGTCGGCCATATCTTTGAAAACGAGATTTTTGTAGGCCGGGTAATGTTTTAGCAAAAACGCCTGGTGTTGTTCAAATGGCAAATCCCAGGCTTTCGAATCAAAATCCCTGAACTCGGCAACTTCGGTTTTATTAGCAGCCGGGTAACGGTAATTCAACCAGGTATTCAACAAGCCGGGAATGGCAATTAGCAGTAGTACCCAGATGCCAGACAGCGTCATTACATGAATTACTGAATTGATCCGGAAGCGCTGTAGCAACAACACTACCAGCAACCAGAAAAACGCATACAACAACGCAACCGCCCACCACTGAAGCCATGCAACCGCAGAAAATTTGGAGGCATTGGACAGCTGCACCACCGAGGCCAGCAAAACAATCAACACCGGAACGAGAGCAATGATCCACCGGAACAAAACCCGGTACTGAACAATGCGATCTACCGCTCCTGCTTGTGTACGCAGCAAGGGTGTGATACCAGCCTCCACATCGGCTGAACGGGCATTATAAGCCAGCGCAATAAAAAGCAGTGGAAATAAAAACAGCAGAAAGAAGGACACATCCAGGTTTCCTGCCAATAACTTTTCCGGATTCTGAAACTCAGCAAACTGGTTGTTGAATATACTTCCTCTGAAATGGCCACTCAGCAGCGGTGCATACACATCGCTTTGCCCTATACTCAATACAGTGAGTGGAGATATTTCTCTTGCCACTACATCCTGCAAACGCCTTTCTAAAGAAAACGGAGTTTGCAACTCATGCATACCTTCAGCAAGCGGTTTCAGGGTATCAAATACCAACTTTACCTTTTCATAGCTACGCTGCTTTTTTACAAGTGCGCTATCAATAGCCACCTGCTGAAAATCATACACAGCTGAACCTTGCTGCAAACAAAACAGTCCGATTGCGGTAAAGATGATCAAGGCTGACAACAACCCTTTACTTCTTACAAACTGCTTCCATTCAAATTTGAATATTGTGGTAATCATATTATAGTACAGTTAGTTTTTTAGCACTCATTATCACGGCAACGATAATGAGTACCATCCAAAATAGTAATGCCAGCAGCTCAACACTGCTCTGCTGCAATGACTGGGCAAGGGAAACAGCAGGATAGCTGAAGTCTTTAACGGTTTGCCAATAGGATGCATCTACTTTCCAATCCCAATCACCTGTTTTGCTGCCGCCATAAGCCATCTTATCATTGAGCGTTTTGATGAGATAGCGACGGTATTGCTCTGCTTCGGACAACAGGTTGAGGTGATGCTGAAAGCTGCTCTGGCAGAGATTCATGGAGCTGTTGCGTACCGCAAAAAACGGATTGAGGAATGACGCATAGCGGCTGATGCTGTTTTGCCATGCAATCGTGGAGCGCACCCGGTTGAAATGTCTATCATATACCATGTTGGCATACTCTTCATCGGCCTGCATTACCAATCCATCCATATTCACCGGCAAAGCTTCATTTACATCTTTTACTATGGCTGTATCAATTTTGTAATGTGCAACCACTGAATCCATAAATTTTTTTATGCGCTCATCCTGGGGATTGTGACCATCTATTCCCTGCTCTCTATCTTCCCGTAACGCTTTGGAGAAAATTGCCTTGTGCTCCAGCGGATACAAGGCAGCTCCGATTCCGGCCGTAATTCTGGGACTAACCAGCATCAGAAACACCCATGCAGCCAGCTGCATCAGCAAGGAAGTACGGGCTTGCTTTACCCAACCACTCACCAGCACACTCAATGTTGTAACAATGAAAAGGTACCCGGCATATACCAGCATCCACACCAACACCACAGGCCCTACAACCCCTTGTCCGCCTTTGGTAAACACCGCATAAGCTGCCAACTGCACCAGCAATCCGGTAACCGCCAGTGTGGCAACAATACTATACAAAGCAGTAACCTTACCCCAGATGTATTGCTGGTTGCTTACACCCTGGGCCAGCAGCAACTTCAGGTTCTGACTTTCCCTGTCTGCATTGATGGCGTTAAAGCAAATGAGGATGATGAACAAGGGCATCAGAACCTGCAGCAGCCAGGCAAAACTCATTTCGCCAAAACGGCTGAGTTCTGTTTTATCCTGTGCCGGACTGAAGGCAGCTTCATTTTGCGCATGTGCTTCCAGCCGCAAAATGGATCCGGCAAAGGGGCGGATTCCATTATCAAGAAAATGCATGGCTGTAACCGGCTGAAAAATATAATGCCCGTAGTGTGCACTGCTGTGTGGATTTTGCGGACCCTGATTGAGCCAGGCAGAACGAACCAGTTGGCGGGCCCGTTCAAAACTATCCTGGCTGGCTTTATGTGCCACCACTCCATTGATGGCAACCAATACAAAGAGCAACAGCAGGATGCCGCCCAGCACCTGGATGTATTGCTGCCGCAGTGCTGTTTTGAGTGTATGTAAAAAAATGACTTTCATAACAGACCTTAAATGGTTTCCAGGTAAAGTTGCTGCAGCTCATTGGCGTTAAACTCATCGGCAACAAAATCATGAATCAGTCTTCCCTGTTTCATAATGCCAATGCGGGTGCCCACATTTACTGCGTTGAAAATATCATGTGTTGCCATGAAGATGGTCTTGCCTTCCTGTGCCAGCTCCTTGCAGATTTGTGTGAACTCGGCAGAAGCTTTCGGATCTAATCCACTGGTTGGCTCATCCATAAAAATCACATCTGCCTTTTTGGCCAATGCAATGGCAATACCCACTTTTTGCCGCATACCTTTTGAGTAGGTACGCAACCTGCTGTTATGCGCCTGTTGCTGCAAGCCGGCTTTGGTCAAAAAACCCGCCAACTCACCAGATGTATAACGGTAACCCGCCAACGAACTGAAGAAGTCGAGATTTTCAATGCCGCTGAGGTTTCCATACAACTGTACCACCTCGGGTATATAAGCAATCATTTTCCGGGTTGCAGTGTCGTTGGGTTTGACCTCTGTACCATTTATGAGCGCTTTTCCAGCGCTGGCTTCCAGAAAGCCGAGAAAGAGGTTGATGGTGGTGGTTTTGCCGGCGCCGTTTTGGCCGAGCAGACAAAAAATCTCTCCTTTGTCAACAGACAAATCAAGATGGCTGAGTGCAGGTGTGCCATTATATTGTTTGGCCAGCTGCACAGCTTGTAAAACAGGCATGTGTAGGTATGATTTAATGAAAAAGAAATAGGTAACCGCCTGAAGCGGCATATACCGGTACTAAGAAACAAACCGGCAGGCAGCAGGCGGACTTTTGTTATTGCAGGCATTGCCGCAATCAGCCAGCAACACAAGAAGGTAAAATGAATCTGGAACTGTATGGAAAAAGTTAGCGGTAGATACAATTGTAACAGCATCATTGCTGCTTGCTGCATAGCTGTGAGAGCATACAGTACAGTTTGCGGCTGCGTCTGCTGGTTCCAGCTCCGGCATATTATGTTGAGCCACCGGACTGGCTGCACAAACAGCTGGTTCATGCCGGTGCCAGTACTGTACCGGAGTTACTATGAACAAGTACAGTAATGCCAGTAAAGCAGCCAGCTGAATGCGGTATGGTTGGACCGTTGCCAAAGACTAAAAATACAACATTGTTGCAAAAATAGAAAAATAAAGATGCAAACCGCCATGCCAGCTTTGTTACTTGACAAGTGGCAATTAGCTATGTAAGTATCTGGTTCATTGGCTGTTACCGCACTTTCAGCATCGCCTTCACCTGCTGTACAAACCCGTTCTGCAGGCGCATGTAATACACCCCTGCAGGAAGCTGGTACGAATCGAAACTCACCTGGTATTTTCCAGGTGCATAGTCCCGGTCAACCGGTGTTTGAATAACCCGGCCCATAACATCCATGATCTGTACCATGGTATGTCCGCCACGGGTGGTGAAACTGATAGTAGTAGTATTGGTGAACGGATTGGGATAATTGGTAATCAGCGCTGTACCGGAGTTCCGGATATCATCCACAGAAGTAACCGTACCGCAGGTACCGTTGGCACAAATGCCCAGCTGCTGAAAGTTCCGCAACATGATCGTTTGCAGGGCCACATCATCCACACAAAACCAATTCGATAGCAAAGTGGCATATACACTGCGGAAATCATATTGCATGGGAATATTATCGTTGGTGGTGGCGTTTGCCGGAAGAATGGGATTCACCCCGGTGATCCCCGGATTCACCTTGGTACCAAACACAAACAAAGGAGCAGCTGCACCATGATCGGTTCCGGTGCTGGCATTGGATTTCACCCTACGGCCAAACTCAGAAAAGGTCATGCCCAGCACCCGGTCCTGGATACCCAATCCCTGCAAATCATCCTGAAATGCTTTGATGGCATCGCTCAACCGCTGCATGAGCGTGGCATGTGTACCAGTGGTGGTATCGGTACTGTTCACCTGGGCCGAGTGATTATCAAAACCTCCCATACTTACCATGTACACTCTTGTCTTTAATCCTCCTTTGATGAGCCGGGCTACAATTTTCAACTGATCGGCCAGGGTGTTGCTGGTGGGGTACGTGCCCTGTGCCGGAACTGCCGCTGCTGCTGCTGCAATGCGTGTTGAAAACTGGTTGGCCTGCTGGGCCACTAACCGTACATAGGTAAGTGCATCGCCGGCAGGTGTGGCCGGTGCCGGATCACGGATACCATTAATGAGATTGTAAAAACTGGTGGCACTGGATATACTGATGCCCATGTTTACACTGGGACCCTGAAACGCAAGTGAAGTCGTGGAGCCAATCTGGATACCCAACGGATCGGGCATGGTGCTGTTAGGATACCCAATGGGGTAATTACTGTACTGATCGTTTAAATACCGGCCCGTCCACCCACTGGTAAGCTGTTCATTACTGTCGGATGCGCTCATCCAGATATCCGTTGCCCGGAAATGGGAAAAATTGGGGTTAGGATAACCAACGGACTGCACTAGCCGAAGTTTTCCGTCGTTGTAGAGCGACTGTAATCCGGTCATGGCCGGATGCAGACCCGTGGCATTGGTGCCGTTGAGCCGCAGTACCCGGGCTTCGGGTATGGCAATGTTGGTTCGGGCATTGAAATAGGTAGCATACTGATCCAGCGGTATCACCATATTCAAACCATCATTCCCTCCGTTCAATTGAATCAACACCAGCACCCGGTCGGTTTCCACATACGCATTCAGCAACGAAGCCATAAATGGATTATCAGCCAGTACCCGCATGGAATGGCCATTTACCACAGATGGTAATATGGCTGCAGGAATGACATTACGTAAAAAATCTTTGCGCTTCATAGCTTCCTCTTTACATTAATTGATATTCGGCCAGGTTCATACCGTATTTATACAAACCCCGCAACCGGGTATTGACGATGTTAAAGTTGGTGGTGATGGGAGATGCGATGTAGGCATTCCACGCATTGGTCCAGTAATAATCCTGCTCCTGCCCGGTAAGCAGAAAATCCTTCTTCAACTGATCTTTCGACTGCTGCGTAATTTCTATCTGAAACACTTGTTCAAACAGCTCATTGATGAGCAGGTTGGGATCACCGGGGTTTGAAAGTCTTTTCGTAAACTCAACTGCATCAATCACAATCTTTTTTCCATTACGGGAATAGCCATTACCGATCATCACATCACTGAACTGATTGCGTTTGGGAAGTGTATCGGTATTAATCCAGAGTTCATAGAATTGCGGCACCTGGTAATACGCCGGCCAACCGGCCACACTCGGCGGATCACCAATGTTCTGCTGGTATAAGGCCGCTGCAGAAACGATGTAGTTCCACATACCATAAGCATCGGCATACGCTGTAACCGCATCGGGAAACACAACTCCCCACTCCCGGCACAAGCCCACGGCATGATCCAGCGGCGCCTTGATCATGCATCCTTCGTTGAGCACATCATAAAAATGCTCGCTTTTGAATAATGCACGTAAGGCTGGCAGCAGTTCCCAATTATTCGACCGGATGAGCACTGCCATTGGTTCAATGACATTTATTTCTGCTGCTGCATCTATTTCGTAATACACAAAAAAACGGTAGATCTTTTTTGCCAGGAAGCGGGATACTTCCAGCTGCTTGCTGAAAATCATATTCAGCAAATCATCCAGCTCCAGGTCACCGGCGGTAGTTCCTGTTCGCCCGGTTATAACCGTGTTATTGTAGAAGGAAGAAAAAAGTTTATTCTTTGAATCGTGGCGGGAAGATGTGAAATACGACGGAAAGGTGGACACGTTGCTATCCACTCTCCAGCCGGTCAATACCCGGGCGGCAGCTTTCACATCATCTTCGTTATAATTCGGATTGTTTTCTTTGCCCAGCGTAAAGAGCTCCTGCAACTCCCTTGCATAGTTTTCATCGGGGGCTGTTGCCGTATTGAGCCGACCGTTCAGGTAAATCAACATCGCCGGATCCAGTGTAATATCCCTTACGAGTTGCTTAAAGTTTCCGAGTGCTTTCGTGCGGAGCAAATTGACATGCTTGTACAGAAAATTCGCATTGCTCACATCAGCAGCTTCGGTTGCAAAATGATTGTGCCAGAAAAGCGTCATTTTCTCACGGATGCTCCGGTCCTGGTTGAGCATGCACCCCATCCACCATTTTTTCAAAGAGGCACGCCGCCTGCTCTGAATAGTTCCATCATTATTGACACTGGCAACCCAGGTACCACCGGCAGGAACATCATTGTCTGGCGTGGTAGCCCCGGACACGTCATACTCTTTCACCGGAGGTAACGGCAAGGGGGCCGTTGGCTGCAGTAACTCTTCAACTGCATCGTTCATGCTTTTTGTTGAGAAATAAGTAATGTCGGCCAGCGATGCGCCAAACATCGTACGCTTGAGCAGATGTGTCACCTGTTTTTTGGTCCAGGATCCCGTGTAGGGAGAAAGGCCCGTACTCGTTCGGTAAACAATCCGCTGCCGCTCCATGGCAGGTTGTTTTTTTACACTTCCCCCCGTCAAAAATTCCCGACGATCCATAATGAAAAAAGTTAGTGGTTGCAGAAACAGCAAAAAGATACTGCAGTTCCCCTGAAAAGGCAAATATCTTACCAAAAAGAGGCCGTGATAAAAAAAGTCCCTCAAATGAGGGACTTTCTTTTCTGTAGTACAAAGTTGCACTTAGTCAATATTTTCAATAATGCCGGCGATTCCTTGTCCGCCGCCTACGCAAGCTGTTACAATGCCGTATTTTTTGCCCAGCCGCTTCATGTCGTTTGTTACCTGAATGGTGAGTTTGGCACCGGTACAACCCAACGGATGACCCAGCGCAATAGCGCCACCATTGATATTTACAATATCCGGATTCAAACCAGCTTCCCTTATTACTGCCACTGCTTGCGAAGCGAAGGCTTCATTCAGTTCCACTAAATCAATGTTGCCCAGGTTCATGCCGCTTTGCTGCAGTACTTTGGGTATGGCAGCAACCGGGCCAATGCCCATAATGCGGGGATCTACACCAGCCACTGCACTGTTCACCAGCCGGGCAATGGGTTTGAGGCCCAGTTGGTTGACAAGCCGTTCACTCATTACCACAACAAAGGCTGCACCATCACTCGTTTGAGAAGAGTTGCCGGCTGTAACGGTTCCGTTTACCGCAAACGCAGGCTTCAGTTTGGCCAGTACTTCGGGTGTGGTATCGGCACGAACACCTTCATCTGTATCAACCGTAAACTGGCGGGTTTTCTTTTTTCCTTTTTCATCGAGATACACTTCATCTACCGTTATGGGTAAAATGCCACTTTTGAAATAGCCGTTTTCAATAGCGGCCTGTGCTTTTTTGTGTGAGTTATAAGCAAATAAATCCTGGTCTTCACGGCTCACCTTGTAGTCCTTGGCCACAGCTTCGGCCGTTAAGCCCATACTGAGGTAATAATCGGGTTCCTCTTTGGCAATGGAATAAGCCGGAACGGTTTTCCAGCCGGCTGTGGGCACCAGGCTCATACTTTCGGTACCGCCGGCAATAATACACTCGGCCATACCCATCCTGATTTTGGCAGTAGCAATCGCAATTGTCTCCAACCCGCTGGCACAGTAACGATTGACCGTCATACCCGGTGCCTGCTGGCCTAAAGCACGTGCTGCAATGATGCGTCCTACCTGCAGACCTTGTTCTGCTTCGGGTACTGCATTGCCCACAATCACATCATCCACCTGTTTGGGATCCAGTTGGGGAATGGTGGCCATCAATCCTTTGATGACTGTAACAGCCAGGTCATCGGGCCGTGTAAAGCGGAATCCACCCCGTTTTGATTTCGCAACTGCGGTACGGTAACCGGCAACAATGTACGCTTCCTGCATATGCAATGATTTTTTTGATCCTGTTTTTGAAAGGCCCGATGCGGCTAAATACTCAATCTTCTAAGGAATGATTTCTGAAAAGCGAATCGGGCAAGAAAATTAGTTGTTTATGCAACTTTATAAACCAAAATTAAGTCTTCTGCCGATTTAGAAAAAAATTTTTGCCATGAAAACCAGAACCGTTTGCTTTGAATTATGAAATTTTTACAAGTTGTGTTTCTCATGGTGTTATTCGCCTTTGCGGCACCGGCAGCAGCACAAACCGATACCACACTGAAGCAGCGCCTGGAAGAATATATTGCATTAACCCGATCCATGAATTTCGACTCCCTGATGACCTATATCCATCCCAAACTTTTCACCATTGCACCACGGGAACAAATGGTGGAGTTAATGAAAGCTACCTTTCAGGGAGACGAAGACATCGAAATTCAACTTGATTCCATGGAAACCGGCGCAATCAGTAAACCGGTTGCATTTGACAAAGGCCTGTACACAAAAATTTCCTATTCCATGGTAATCAAACTACGGATGAAAGGTGACGATCCGGAGAAAAAAGCAGATGCCATGATGATGGGCATTTTCCAGTCGCAATACGGAAAAGAAAATGTACGGTACGATGAGGGTACACGGTTTTACAGGATCCGTATCCAGACGTACATGGTGGGTGTGAAAGACAGCGAGTCGCCCGAATGGACATTTCTGAATTTTAAACCGGAAGATGCCATTACATCCAAACTACTGCCGAAAGAAGTCGTTGATCAACTGAAACAACAATAAGCAATCCTCTTACACATGTACCAGCTCCTCCGCTCCTTTCTTTTTTTGTTTGATGCCGAACGGGTGCATTATTTCGCCATGAATCTGTTCCGGCTGGTCTGCAGTGTACCGCTGCTGAAGCAGTTGCTGCAGGCAAGGTTCAGGCCGGTTGTCAATAAACCAGTAGAATTGTTCGGACTTCAGTTCAGCAATCCTGTAGGGCTGGGCGCCGGTTTTGATAAAAATGCAAAGTACCTCCGGGAACTTCAGGTGATGGGCTTTGGCTGTGTGGAAATTGGAACCGTAACCCCCCAACCACAGCACGGTAATGACACCCCCCGCCTGTTCCGCTTGCCCAAAGACAAGGCGCTGATCAACCGCATGGGCTTCAACAACGAAGGCGTGGAAGCAGTAAAGCAACGATTGATTACCTGGAAAGCTGCAACCAGGAACCAACAAACACCCATGATCATCGGGGGAAACATTGGCAAAAACAAAACAACTCTCAACGAAGAAGCATGGAAGGACTATGAAATCTGTTTCACTTCCCTGTTTGAGTGGGTGGATTATTTTGTAGTGAACGTTAGCAGTCCCAATACACCTGGCCTGCGTGAACTGCAGGAAAAAGAAAGTCTGCGGCAGATTTTATCGCATCTGCAAACGTTGAATCAACGACATAGCCATCCCAAACCCCTCCTGCTCAAAATTGCTCCCGATTTAACACAGGAGCAATTGGATGATGTGATTGACCTGGCATTGGAAATTCATCTCGACGGACTGGTGGCGACCAACACCACCATCAGCCGGGACGGGCTGAAAACAGACCCGGCAAAAGTGGCAGCCATGGGCGCCGGAGGTCTGAGTGGTTTGCCGGTACAACAAAGAAGCACCGCAGTTGTGCAGTACATTCACCGGAAAACAGATGGTGCCATTCCGGTTATTGCCAGCGGAGGTGTGTTTACCGGCGCCGATGCACGGGAAAAGCTGAACGTAGGTGCACAATTGGTACAAGTCTGGACCGGGTTCATTTATGAAGGCCCGGCTATTGTAAAAAAAATCATGAGTACATTGTAATTCTTTTCAACCCTTTAATCATTCATAAAGAACATGGAGCATTTATTCACAAGCGAAAGTATTATCAGCTTCCTGGTACTGGTTATCCTGGAAATTGTACTAGGTATTGATAACGTTATTTTCGTTTCCCTAACACTCAACCGGCTCAAGGAAGAACCGCAACGCAACAAAGCCCGACGCCTCTGGATGATAACGGGTATAGGTATGCGTAGTTTATTACTGTTGGGCCTCAGCTGGTTGCTGGCTCAAAAAGGAAAGTATCTTTTTACACTTGGTGAAAAGGGATTCGACCTGGCGAGCCTGGTAATGCTGGGTGGCGGATTATTCCTGATATACAAATCGGTAAATGAAATTCATACCAAGCTGGAAGGCGAAGACCCCAACGAACAATTGAAAAATCAGAAAGGCATTTCCTTCGGGAAAGCCATGGTGCAAATCATGCTCATTGATGCGGTGTTTTCCTTTGACAGCATCATCACGGCCGGTGGTACCACCAAACATGTGGAAATCATGATTGCTGCTGTTGTCATTGCAATGATTGTCATGTTTTTATTCAGTCCTAAAATTTCATCTTTCATTCATAAACACCCTACCCTCAAAATGCTGGCGCTTTCGTTCCTGGTCATGATTGGACTGAGCCTGATTATTGAAGGATGGGACAGCGAAGCAGCCCACCAGCTCCATTTAAAAAACTACATTTATTTTGGTATGGCCTTCTCCTTTGGTGTGGAAATGCTGAATATGACTATGCGCAGCAGGGAAAAGAAACGCAGGGCAAACCTGGTACGGTTGAATGAGCCCACCCTCCAGCAAGAGGAGGAAGAATACAGCGATATGGCACGATAAAAACAACTCCCGGCTTATTGATAAAAAATTCCCGGAAACCCCGGGAATTTTTTATGAAAACAAGGTAGGGTTATTGCCTGCATGCGGAGTTCTTCCCAAATGCTCATAGGCTTTCCCCGTAACTTCCCTTCCACGGGGTGTTCGTTGCAGAAATCCTTCCTGGATGAGGAATGGTTCGTAAACCTCTTCCAGCGTACCGGCCTCTTCACCCACGGCAGTAGCAATGGTGGTAATACCCACCGGCCCGCCTTTGAATTTATCAATGATGGTGAGAAGAATTTTATTGTCCATTTCATCAAGACCGTGTTCATCCACATGCAGGGCACGAAGAGCATGTTGTGTAATGCCGATATCAATAGTTCCTTTATTGAGCACCTGTGCAAAATCACGCACCCGGCGCAGCAAACCGTTGGCAATGCGGGGGGTTGCCCTGCTGCGGGCCGCAATTTCTCTGGCCGCATCAGGAGAAATGTTTACGTTGAGAATAGAGGATGCCCGAAGCACAATCTGCTGCAGGGTATCTGCATTATAATACTCCAGTCTCGATTTTATAGCAAATCTCGACAATAAAGGAGCCGTCAGCAATCCGCTACGGGTAGTAGCACCTATCAACGTAAAGGGATTCAGGTTAATTTGTATACTTCTGGCATTGGGTCCGGTATCAATCATAATATCAATCCGGTAATCTTCCATCGCAGCATAGAGATATTCTTCTACCACAGTACTTAACCGGTGAATTTCATCAATAAATAAAACATCATTCGCTTCCAGGCTGGTTAATAACCCCGCCAGATCGCCGGGCTTCTCGATAACCGGTCCGCTTGTTTCTTTAATGTGAACACCCAGCTCATTCGCCACAATACGGCTGAGAGTTGTTTTTCCCAAACCCGGTGGGCCATGGAACAATACATGATCCAACGCTTCACCACGCAGTTTAGCAGCCTGAATAAAGATCTTCAGGTTGTCAATAAGCTGCTGCTGACCCGAAAACTCGGCTATACTGGCCGGGCGGATATTGTTTTCAAACTCCTTATCGGCAGCGCTGAGTGGTTCTTTCTCTCTGTTGAGACTTGGATTTGACATCTTATGTTGTAACTTGTTGTAAAACTAACAGAATTTTTCGGGGCACGAACATCTTCTTCATTGAATCAACGCTTATGAAAATTGGAATTTTAGGTGCAGGGCCGGTGGCACAAACCATCGGAACAGCGCTTGTGCAAAATGGTCATACCGTATTCCTGGGAAGCAGAAGTTCCCCCAATGAAAAAGTTGCTGCCTGGCTCCAACAATGCAGCGGAAGGGGAAAGTCGGGCAGCTTCCAGGAAGCTGCCGCTTTTGGCGAACTCCTGTTCGTGTGCCTGAATGGCGGAGTGGCCGTTGATGTAATCAATCAAACAGGTACCGAATCGTTCCGTGAGAAAGTAGTGATTGATGTAACCAATCCTCTTGATTTTTCGAGGGGGATGCCACCTTCACTTCTTCCCCCATACAACAATCAGCATTCTCTAGGCGAACATATACAGGCAACACTGCCTGATGCCTTCGTTGTGAAAGCACTCAATACTGTTACAGCACGACTGATGGTAAATGCATTATTGGTAAACGATGGTAACCATAACCTGTTTATTTGTGGCAACAATGCTGAAGCCAAAAACACTGTGAAACATTTGCTGGCAGAAAATTTCTACTGGAAGCCGGAAAATATAATGGACATGGGGAGTATTGAATCGGCCCGGTTAACAGAAGCAATTATTCCTTTTTGGGTGGGTGTTATGCAGGTAATGGGTACTTCGTTGTTTAACTACCAGATCGTAAGGTAAACATGCAATTGATCACAAAACAAGTAACAGGCAAATAATTGTTATACCGGTGAGAATAAATAACGACCATTTCAATCTGCCAGTAAGTGATAGAGAGGTTTTCTTAGATGCACGCTGATTTTTTCCCTTTATTGACGCTGTTGCAGAACTGGCTGCCTGATCCCATTGTTGCAACGGCAATGACACATCTGCAGGAATTAACTCATTGAATACAGGTTGCAACTGCTCTATAAATACTGCAAAGCCTTCCGGAGTTAACCTGGCCGAAGAAATTTTACTGCCGCAAATACTCAACATCACCGGCAAGCTCAATTGCATTAACCCCCGCACGGTGGCAGCATTCAATTGCGTATGTTTCAGGATCAACTTTTCAACTTCACGGTAATCCTCACCATATACAATCCGGGTCATATTTAAAATTCCCTGTAAATGAGATTTGCCCTGGTACAGGTGGATCAGTTCCTTCTGTAAAGAAGAACCGGCAGCCACTCGTGCCATCCGCTGAATGCCTAACTGCTTTTTGGGCTGACGTGAATGCAGAAGAATATGATAGAGAGAAGCTGCATTTGCAATTTCAAGCCCTTTCCGCACAGAATGTACATCTTCCCCGCTTGCAAGGACGAGGCTTTCAATGCATGAAGCAGAGAACAAAGTTTTTATCGATTGCTTTAAATCAAACACCATATGAGATTCATAGGTTTTCATACTGCTTGTTACTAAAGGGCTGATTCACTCTATTTGCTTCCTAGAAGCAAAAGAAACCAAAAGGGTTGCAATTTCTTGAAAAAAGTGATACCATAAAATAAGTAAAAAGATGTATTTTTTCTATCCTCCTCAGGAAAAAGAATTTATTGCATATGATCTCATTTGTAAAACAAGATCCGGATCGGGACAATTGCTGAGATAAATTTCTTTTTCACTTTTGCTGCAAACACCCGGGTAATCTCCTTTGTGCTCCTGCAAATCTATAATGATTTGGAAATGAAGGTGTGGTGGCCATCCGCCGTTTTCGGTTGGACGTCCCAAATGTGCAAATTGCTCTCCACGGTTGATGTATTTTCCCTCTACAAGGGCAAGATCTTTTTCACTAACATGTCCATAAAGTGTATAAAAAGCATAACCGTCCAGCTGATGCAGCAAAATGATCGTGGCACCATAATCGCCGGGCTGATTATTCATGGCAAAACTATGAACCATTCCTCCCAAAGGTGCGTAAACAGGTGTTCCTGCAGGGCCCCAGATGTCCACGCCCAGGTGCAGCCGACGTGGTTCCCCTCCCTGTGCGGCATCAAATACACGGCTGCGGCTGTAAACGGCCCGTTCTTCGGCATAGCCACCTATACCATATAAAGCTTTGTACGCCTGCTGTTGTTGCTGCACCCAATCGGTAAACCGGCCCACGTCATCAAACAACTCCGCCGGTAAACCAGTATTCGCTTCAGAAAAATCCATCGCCAGCAAACGGTCAGATGCAGGATCAAACGGAACAACCGGGTGAAAAAGATGCTGATTCCGTTCCAGAATATTGACGAGTGGTGTATCCATAAACTGATTTCTCCGCTACCTTTAGTAACTGCGAAATTCAAAACAAAACTTCATTATGCAAAAATTACTTGTCAGCCTGCTGCTGCTGCTCCTTTCAGGCACTCTTTCAGCCCAAAGCGATGCTATGTGGATGCGGTACCCGGCCATCAGTCCGGATGGAACAGAAATTGTTTTCAGCTATAAGGGCGATTTGTACAAAGTAACCGCTTCTGGTGGCACGGCACGCCCCCTTACCATGCACGCTGCACATGATTATCAGCCGGTGTGGAGTCATGACGGAAAACATATTGCATTTGCAAGTGACCGTTATGGCAACTTTGACGTGTTTGTAATTCCTGCCGAAGGCGGTACACCCGTTCGCCTGACCACCAACTCTGCCAATGATTATCCGTATGATTTTTCGCCCGATGACCAATCGGTGATTTTTGGCAGCAATCGTCACACTGTCAATACAAACGTACGGTTCCCGGCCGGGCGCCTGTTTTATCAATTGTACACTGTTCCTGCGAAAGGTGGTCGCAGTGTACTACTATCTGCTACCGGTATGGAACATGCGCAATACAACAGCGATGGAAGTATGCTGGTGTACCAGGACCGGAAAGGAACCGAAGATCCCTGGCGTAAACACCAGACCTCTTCTGTGGCAAGAGACATTTGGCTGTACGATACCAAAACAAAAACCTACAGCCAGTTCAGCAAGTATGAAGGAGAAGACAGAGAGCCCCTTTTCAGCAGCGACGACCAGTACGTGTACTATCTGTCTGAAAAAAATGGGGCGCAAAACATTTTTAAAGCACCCCTGAAACTGAAAATTGCGGAGCGTCAGTTAACCAACTTTAAAAATCACCCGGTTCGCCATCTTACCAAAGCCAAAGACAACACACTTTGCTTTACCTGGAACGGAGAAATTTATACACTGAAAAATGATGGTGCTGCCCAAAAACTAAACGTTCGCATTGTAACAGATGCACGCCAGAATGAAGAACAGGTTGTACCGGTAATGGCAACCAATGGCGACATAGCCGTTTCGCCTAACGGTAAAGAGGTCGCTTTTATTTACAGAGGCGAAGTGTTTGTAACCAGCGTGGAAGGTGGCATCACCAAACGTATTACCAATACGCCCCAGCAGGAACGAATGCTTGAATTTGGAAGCGATGGCAAAACGATCTATTACTCAACAGAACGGAACGGAAGCTGGGATATTTATAAAACCAGTATTGTACGGAAAGAAGAGCCTTATTTCTACGCCTCCACACTGCTGAAAGAGGAGCCCGTTATTGCTACCGGAAAAGAAGAGTTCCAACCTGACCTTTCACCCGATGGAAAAGAAATTGCTTACCTGGAAGAACGTAATATTCTGAAAGTTTACAATCTGGCCACTAAACAAAGCCGCACCATTATACCCGCAGGTGTAAACTTCTCTTACCGTGATGGCGACCAGGGTTACGAGTGGAGCCCGGATAGTAAATGGCTGGCTGTTCGCAGCGGCAAAGGCGCCTACAGCCGCAGTGAAATTGTTTTGTACAAGGCCGATGGAACAGATAAAAACGGCAACGATCTTACACAGAGCGGCTTTAACGATGGAGGTCAGCAATTCGTACTCGACGGAAAGGGACTTATTTGGGCGAATGATAAATATGGTAAAAAGCCGCTTGCCTACCAGGGCGCCCGTGAAGTGGATTTATTCCTGATGTTCTTTGACAAAGAAACATATGATCGTTTCCGCCTCAGCAAGGAAGACTACACGCTCCTGAAGGAACAAGAAGATAAGATCAAGAAAGATTCTGCTCAAAAAGCAAAAGATTCCATTGCAAAGAAAAACTGGACTCCTAATCTGAACAACATAGATGACCGCAAACTGCGGCTTACCGTTACCTCAGGCAATATCGGCAGCTTTGCATTATCACTCAACGGCGAAAAACTCTGGTACAGTGCCACCAATGAGCGCAATACAGAGCTGTGGGAGTTAAATACCCGCACCCGGGAAACTAAAGTCATCACCCGCCTTGGTAACGGAGCCAGCTTTGTGATGAGCAAAGACGGCAAAGCGCTCTTCATCGTCAGCAGCCAGGGCATGCAGAAACTGGAAACAGAAAGCGGAAAGGTAAGTGCGATCAGCATCCGGAGTGAAATGATCCTGAATACTGCAGGAGAACGGGCTTATATTTTTGAACATGCATGGCGCCAGGTACAAAAAAAGTTCTATGACCCGAAAATTCATGGATTGGATTGGGAAATGTACCGTGATAACTATGCCCGTTTTCTGCCACATATCAACAACAATTACGACTTCCAGGAATTACTGAGTGAAATACTGGGCGAGTTAAATGCTTCGCATACAGGAGGCCGTTACAGTCCGCAAAACCCTGGCGGCGATCAGACGGCATCACTCGGATTGTTTTATGATGAATTCACCGGAGGCGATGGACTGAAGATTACAGAAGTCATCACCGGAGGTCCGCTGGATGTAGCTACCAGCAGAATCAAAGCCGGCATGATCATTGAAAAGATTGATGGTGAGGTAATCACAAGTGCCAATGACTGGGCCATACTGCTTAATCGTAAAACCGGCAACAATGTATTACTAAGCGTGTTTGATCCGTCCAAAAACGATCGTTTTGATGAAAGTGTAAAACCCATCTCTGCCGGTGCAGAACAGGGTTTGCTCTATGAACGTTGGGTTAGCATGATGCGGAAGATGGTGGACAAACTCAGCAATGGCCGTGTGGGTTATGTGCATGTGCAGGGCATGAACGACGGAAGCTACCGAACTGTATATGAAGATGTGCTGGGCAAAAATGCCGATAAGGAAGCTCTGATTGTTGATACCCGCTTCAACGGAGGCGGCTGGCTGCACGATGACCTGGTAACCTTCCTCGGCGGTAAAAAGTACCTCACCTTTGCTCCGTATGGTTTCAGCGCCACCGGTCAGGAACCCCTCAACAAATGGGTGAAACCCAGTTGCGTGGTTATGAGTGAGAGCAACTACAGCGATGCCTTTATTTTCCCCTATGCCTACAAGCAGCTGGGTATTGGTAAACTCATCGGCAAGCCAGTACCCGGTACCGGCACGGCGGTATGGTGGGAAACGCAGATTGACCCCACACTGGTGTTTGGTATTCCTATGATTGCCACGATTGGAAAAGAAGGACGACCCACCGAAAACCTGCAACTCTACCCCGATATTGATGTGGCATTACCCTATGATATGTTCATAAATGGTAAAGACACTCAATTGGAGCGGGCGGTGGAAGAAATGCTGAAGGAGATCGGGAAGAAGTAAAAATATTGTAACCTAAAAGTTGAAAGAAAAGGCGATGCTGATCAAGGCATCGCCTTTTTTAATTTACGATCGGTGGTTTCTGAATCAACTGCCCCTACCTTTGGAAGATGAATGCAGCAAGAATTATTTTATGGTCCAGTCTTTTTGTAATAATAACATCACTCTTATTGGCCTGTTCCAAAAAAGATTCACCCAAGAAGCAGACAAACCCGCTTGATCTGCGGGGCGCCGATGTATCATTTCTTCCCGAAATACGTACATCCGGTTTTCCTCTTTATAACCTGAACAACCAACGGGAAGATGCGTTGGTAACCTTACAGAAAAACGGAGTGAACACAGTCCGCCTGCGGCTTTGGCATACACCGTCAACCCCCACCTCATCACTGATCGCCGTTGCACAACTGGCCAGTGAAATCAAGCAATTGGGCATGAAAGTGCTGCTGTCTGTTCATTATTCTGATACCTGGGCTGATCCCGGCCAACAACAGAAACCTGCTGCATGGGCTTCTCTTACGTATCCTCAACTACTGGATAGCATCTATCAATATACACGCAGAGTAACACAACTCATTCAACCCGATTACATTCAGATCGGCAACGAAATCAACGGCGGTCTCTTGTGGCCCGATGGGCAATGGTCGCAGCCCCAGCAATTCAAAAACCTGTTGAAACAAGGAATCAAAGCTGTGCGGGAAACGAATACGTCCACAAAAATTATTTTGCATTACGCAGGTCATGAAGGTGCTCTTTCATTCTTTTCCAACTTATCTGATTTAGATTACGATATCATCGGATTAAGTTATTATCCTCTTTGGCATGGCAAAGACCTCAATCAACTATCGGGCAGCCTGTCGCAGCTGAAACAGCTTTCAAAAGCAATTTCCATTGTGGAAACAGCCTATCCCTTTACACTCAACTGGAACGATTTCACCAATAACATCATCGGACTGCCGGAACAATTACTTTCAGGCTATCCTGCCAGTCCGCAGGGACAATTGGACTTTCTCAACAAATTAAAAAGCATCTGTACCGACAACAAGCTGCTTGGATTTTGCTACTGGGGTGCAGAATGGGTCAGCTATAAAGGAAGCAATTCCACCACTGGATCTTCCTGGGAAAACCAGGCCTTGTGGAATTTTTCGGGCAATGCACTGCCGGCTATGGAAGCATTTCAATGATTTCTACTCAAACAACTGCTTTCATACAAGGACTGCTGCAAGGATCAGAAATGAAACAGAATAAATAAAAGACTACAGGCGCAGGAATACGCTGATGAACGCCCTGCCAAAACCGCAATCAACTGTTTATGCTGTTGGCAAGTTTCAGTTTACTAACGGGAACAATCATCAACAGACACCAAAATTGTTTCACAAGCCCCCTTGATTTCTTCAGGTGTAATTGTAAGCGGTGGTGCAATCCGCAAACAATGCGATGCAAACAGGAACCAATCGGTTAGTACACCGTTGGCAATACAGGTATCGATAACTTTTTTATTGAATTCAAAATTGTCAAACTCCACTGCAATCATCAATCCACGGGCGTTGACATTCCTGATCTTCGGATGGCGGAGCAACTGACGGAACAAATCTTCTTTCACCGGCACCTGCTTCAACAGTTCTTCGTCCAGTAGCACCTCAAATGCTGCTTTTCCTGCGGCACAGCAAACCGGATGCCCGCCGAAGGTGGTGATATGGCCCAGCACCGGATTTTCAGTCAGCTTCCACATCAGCTCACGGGAAGCAATAAAGGCGCCTAACGGCATACCTCCGCCCAAGGCTTTGCCCAGCAGCAACACATCGGGCACCACATCAAACTGCTCAAAGGCCCATAGCGTTCCATTGCGTCCAAAGCCGCACTGGATTTCATCCAGTACGAGCAAAGCTCCCGTTTCCGTACAACGGCGGCGCAGGGCCTGCAACCATTCTTTATCCGGACAATTCACGCCTGCTTCAGCCTGTATGGTTTCGGCAATCACGCAGGCTGTTTGCTCCGTAATCATCTCCAGTGCTTCCAGGGAGTTGTACACCGCATGATCAATGCCCGGAAGTAAGGGCCGGTATGCATTGCGCCAGTATTCATCACCCATCACACTCAATGCTCCCTGTGTGCTGCCATGATAACTGTTTTGAAAGGCAAGGATGTTTGGCCGGCCGGTTACACGTTTGGCCAGTTTCATGGCCCCTTCGGTCGCTTCGGTACCTGAATTGGTGAAATAAACAGAATTAAGCGAGGGCGGTAAATGTTTCGTGAGCAATTGTGCATACTGCACCTGCGGACTCTGCACCAGTTCGCCATACACCAATAAATGCAGGTAGGCATCGGCCTGTTCTTTGATCGCCTTCACCACTGCTGGATGACGGTGCCCTACATTACACACACTGATACCGGCAATAAGATCCAGGTATTCTTTACCGGCAGCATCCCACATACGGCAGCCTTCCGCCTTCACAATTTCCAATGCCAAAGGCGCAGGAGAGGTTTGTGCCACATGTTTCAGGAATACCGCACGCTGGTTCATAAGTGAAAAATTCAGTAAGAATCACAGTACAAAAAGCAGGTAAAAATACGCTTTAAATCACCATCAGAATTCGGGATATTTGTAAGTAGTAAAGACCGTAAAACATGCCCGTTATTTTACCTGTTGAAGGAGTGGAACCCATCTTTGGTGAACAATGTTACCTGGCCCCGAATGCCACCGTTGTTGGCGATGTAGTAATGGGGAACCAGTGCAGCATCTGGTTCAATGCAGTGGTGCGGGGTGATGTAAACAGCATCCGCATGGGCAACAAAGTAAACATACAGGACGGGGCTGTTTTACATGCAACCTATCAAAAAACCAAGACCATCATTGGCAACAATGTGAGTATTGGCCATAATGCCATTGTGCATGGATGTACCCTGCACGATAACGTGCTTATAGGCATGGGTGCTATTGTTATGGACCGGGCCGTCGTGCACAGCAACTCTATTATTGCTGCAGGTGCGGTGGTGCTGGAGGGAACGGTTGTACCGGCTGGCAGCATTTTTGCAGGTGTACCGGCAAAAAAGGTGAAAGACATCAGCCAGGAACTGATTCATGGAGAAATTGACCGCATTGCGAACAATTATATCAAGTATGCGGGTTGGTTTAAGGATTCTTTCACAGAAAAAAACGGAAACGGGTAAACTATTTGCCCCAAAAACTGTCTATAAAAAAAGTATATATGAAGAACCTGATTCAAGCAGCATTTTTGATCCTTTTTCTGTCTTTCTTAACAGGATGCAGTGTGTTTAAGAAGCCGAAAGAAGGGTGCCCGACGAACGGGAAAAACGTAGGTGCGGAAAAACTGTTGAGCGGGGAAAAAATGCCGAAAGCCAAGAAATTCAGAAGCTGAAAAAAAGCCTTAATTAATCATATAAACACCCGTGCTATGAATCCATCAATCAGAAACCATGTTGGCTACAACGAAGCAATTCTGGACGACAGTGCCAGCTTCGATAAGTTTTTCCGCTGGGCAGATGTGCTTTCGGAAAAATTAAACATTTCCTTCACCCGAAAACTGGATGATTTTCAGGCATTGTACTGGGATTTCCTGTACAAGGGTACAGCACTTACCCTCTCCTTTAACATTTTTAATGGTATCACCATTTTCCCTTCACTGGAAGAAAAGAGTGATCACTTTGAAAATGCTGCGATTGCCGAGTTGGTTGATTTACTAAAAGATGCTGACCCCGAGACGGTCTGATACTGTTGTGCCAGCCTAATATTTACGTTCTTCTATACTTTCCAGTATGGTACAGTAGCTGATGTACCGGTCTATGTGAACTTTTTCCTTTGCCACGGCTTCTTTTACCGCACAGCCGGGTTCATTCATGTGCAGACAATTATTGAACTGACAATCCCCGATTAACACTCTCATTTCAGGAAAGTAATGCGATAACTCCTGACGGGTGATATCCACCAGTCCAAACTCCTTTACTCCGGGTGTGTCAATGATTCTTCCCCCGCCGGGCAGGTCATACATTTCAGCAAAGGTGGTGGTGTGCATCCCTTTTCCGCTCCATCCGCTTACTTCTTCTGTCCGCAGCTCCAGGTGGGGCATTAAATGATTAATAAAGGTTGATTTCCCCACTCCTGAATGCCCGCTCAACAGTGTGGTTTTATCTTTCAGCAAGACTTCCAGTTCACCCACTCCATCGCCCGTTTCCATCGAAATGAGCAATACGGGATACCCGACCTCCTCATACATTTTTTTCAGAGAAGCAAACTGCTCCTGTTCTTTACGGCGGTACACATCGGCCTTATTAAACACAAGAATACTGGGGATGTGGTAAGCTTCAGACGCAATGAGGAAGCGGTCAATAAACCCCTGTGAAGTACGGGGTTCTCTTAATGTCGCAAACAACAGGCTTTGATCCAGGTTGGCTGCTACAATGTGATGTTGGTGACGACGGTGCGGACTCTGCCGGTTGATATAATTCCGTCGCTCATGAATGGTAGTGATGATGTACGTTTGCTCTACTTCGTTATCCATCTCTAATTCCACCGTGTCTCCTACCGAAATAGGGTTTGTAGAAGTAATATCATCAATTTTAAACTTCCCTTTGATGCGTGCCTGCACGAATTTGCCATCGCTACCTTTTACAGTATACCAGCTTCCGGTAGATTTGTACACAAGTGCCTGCATGTTGCAAAGTAACATTATTTCAGATTTCCGACAGATGGAGAATAACAACTCTGCAACAGGAAAAAGGATACAACTGCAAAATTTTTTCAAGGAAACTTCCGGAATACCCGGTAACGGAGTAATGCTTCAAGAAGCAGGAGGAATACGGCCGCTATAGCAAACAGATAAAACTCCTCTGCATAACGGGTGAAAGTGGTGAGCTCAATTTTACTCTTTTCCAGCTGATCAATTTCCGAATAAATAGCTGTTAATCCATCGTTGTCTTTTGCCCGGAAATAACGCCCTCCTGTTTCTGCTGCAATTTCAGTCAGCAGGCGTTCGTCAATATTTACCTTTTCCCGGCTGCGCACCACACCGGTAAGTGTTTGCTGCGGCATCAACGCATAACCCTCGGTGCCAACGCCAATTGTGTATACTTTGATCCCGAACGCTTTGGCAATTTCTTTTGCAGTGGTGGGAGGTATAATGCCGCCGTTGTTTTCTCCATCCGTCAATAAAATCACCACTTTGCTTTTGGAGTCCGATTTTTTGAGTCGCTCCACCGCTGTTGCAAGTCCCGAACCAATGGCTGTTCCATCCTGCAGCATACCGCTCCGGATGTTATAAATCTGGCTGAGCAAGACTCCTTTGTCGGATGTAAGCGGACACTGCGTAAACGGTTCGCCGGCAAAAATCACCAGGCCAATCCGGTCGGTTGAACGTCCCTGTACAAAACGGGCTGCCACTTCTTTGGAAGCTTCCAGCCGATTGGGCAAAAAATCCTCTGCCAGCATACTGCCACTTACATCTAAACAAAGCATGATATCAATCCCCTCGCCTTCTGCTTTTTGCTCCTGGTTACTGCTTTGCGGACGGGATATTGCCACAATCAGCAATGTGATTGTTACCAACCGCAAGATAAAAGGCAAATGCCGCAACGAATGCCTCCAACTGGCCGTATGCCTGTAAATACTGATGGTGGAAACGGGAACGGAAGAACGAGTCCGGACCCCTTTTGTTACATACCAAAATATGAGGAAAGGAACCAGCAGCAGCATCCATAACAATGCCGGATAAGCGAACTGTATGCTTTGAAACCACTCACCAATCACGGTTTACCTCCTGTTTGAATGGCATTTGCAACTGACTCAATTGTATCTAACACTGCCTGGCAATCGGTAACCGTTGCCTGGAAGCGGGCAAACAAAACCACATCTGTCAGGCGGTATACCTGTACCAGTTCCAGCAACTGTGGCCGCTGTAATTGCTGCTGCAGGTGAACCCCGAGTTGATCGGTGGTGGAAGTAGCAACCACCGTTCCGACGCTTTGGGCCAGATAGGAACGGAAGGCAGACCGTACCCTCGCTAAAGCCTGTTTCTGCTGTAGCGGATTCTCCCAATCCGTTGTACGAAGCTCCGCTATTACTGCACGAAGTTGATCGTATGAAGAACCTGCATCTTCTTCCGCTGCACCACTTTGCGTCAACAGCCTGCGCCTGCGAAACAGAAGCCAGAGTGCCAGCAGTCCGATGAGAGCTGCAGCTGTTACAACAAATCCGATCCATTGTTCCCCGGCATCTTTCACTTCCTCAATTGGCTTAATATCGTTCAGCAGGTTTGACCCCGTTGTATCATACTCCACCCGTATTTCCGCAGCAGTAAAGGACAGCTTCACTGGTTTGCCATCTACATTCGAAGGCACCAGCACCTGCAAGGGTTCGAGTTTCCAGGTGCCGCTGTCCCAACTGGTAAGTGTGTAGGTTCGCTTCAGCATATCCGTGGTATCCTTTGTGATCCACTCAAAATGCTCCAGCGTATCGGGTATGATCCATTGAACAGCTGCAGAACGATCCACGGCTTTAAGTTCCAGTGTGATCCGGAACGGTTCTCCAATGAAAATTTTTGTTTTTTCCGTTGTAAGCACAGGCGTAGGTTGTGCTGAAAGTTTCAGCAGCAAGCCTGTCATCATCAAACACAAAAACAATCTTCTCATTTACTCCGGTTAATAAAAAACTTTTGCAACACTTTTACGTAATCCTCGCCTGCACGCATGTGCAACAGATCAGCACCTGCTTTACGAAACACATCCTTCACAAAGGCATTATGGCGGTGAAAATCCTGTTCATATTCATAACGAACGAGCGCACTGGATGTATCAAGAGTGCGCTGCCTGCCTGTTTCGGCATCCTGCACCTGCAGTAATCCAAGGTCGGGCAACTGCATGTCCATCTGGTCGTATACTTTTATTCCAATTACATCATGCCGCCCTGAAGCCACCCGCACTGCTTCCTCATATCCATTTCCCATAAAATCGCTGATGAGAAAACAAATACTTTTCCGTCTGGATGCATTATTGAACACACGGAATGCTTCTGCAAAATTGGTGCTGCCCGGCTGCGGTTCATTTATCAGCATTTCCCGAACAATGTACAAGGTGTGCTGCTTTCCTTTTTTGGGCACAACCATTTTTTCAATCTTATTTCCAAATAAAATAGCACCTACTTTATCCTGGTTATTCACCGCTGAAAAGGCAAGTACAGCAGCGAGTTCGGTCACCAGGTCTTTTTTCCGCTGAAGATGGGTACCAAAGGTGAGACTGGCACTGTTGTCAATCAGCAGAAACACACTCAACTCCCGTTCTTCTTCAAACACTTTGCTGTACGGATGCGCATAACGGGCGCTCACATTCCAGTCAATAAACCGCACATCATCGCCCGGCTGGTATTCACGCACTTCTTTGTAGCTCATGCCCTGCCCTTTGAACGCCGAGTGATACTCACCGGTGAACATATGGTTGGTGAGCCGCTTGCTTTTGATTTCCAGCGCCCGTACTTTTTTGAGTATGTCTTCGGTTGTCAGCATGCAGTTGAGATGATAGATGATAGTTGGCAGACGAGCCTGCTCCACTGCCGTTCATTTCAAATCTGATTTTTCGTAATAAGTAATTAGTCCGTTAATAATTTTTGCACAAGCTGCTGTTTTGTCAAAGATTAGCTGAAACCGGGTTTCGGGAATCAGAAGAACCATCTCAGCAACATTCAGCAATGTTTCCAGTTCGTATACCGAGCCTCTTGCGATATGCAAAAACTGGATTGTATCTTTTTTGTAATTCCTTCCGCTTCCTTCCGCTATATTAGCCGGGATAGAAACAGCTGCCCGTTTTGTTTGAGAAGTCAGCGCATACATTTCGTCTTTGGGATACTCCTTTACCAACACATAAATATCTTTCACTAATTCCATTGACTGTTTCCATGCCTCTAACTTCTTGTAATTCATAATTGCGTATTTTTATAGGTTACTCTATCATCTATCATCTATCATCTATCATCTATCATCTATCAACCGCCAACCATTTACGGAACCCTCACCGCTCCCAACACTTTTCCAATAATATCTTCAACCGAAATATTTTCTGCTTCGGCTTCGTAAGTAAGACCGATGCGGTGGCGCAGCACATCGGCGGCAATGGAACGCACATCATCGGGTATCACATAGCCCCGCTTGTTGAGAAAGGCCATGGCTTTGGCCGCCAGGGCCAGGTTGATGGTGGCACGGGGCGAACCACCGTAAATGATCAGCGGCTGTAAAGCCTGCAAACCAACCTGCTGGGGTTTACGTGTGGCCGTTACAATATCAAGAATATAGGATTCAATCTTCTCGTCCATATAAATGGAGCGTACCAGCTCCCGGGCTTCGGCTATTTCCCGGATACTCACCACCGGGTTAATGGCCGGTGAACTGAGCTGCCGGGTATTCTGGCGCAGAATCAACTGCTCTTCTTCTTTGGAGGGGTAGCCGACCACCACCTTCAGCATAAAGCGGTCCTGCTGTGCTTCCGGCAGCGGATACGTACCTTCCTGCTCCAGCGGATTCTGGGTGGCCAGCACCAGGAAGGGTTCTTCCAGCGGATACGTATGTTCCCCAATCGTAACCTGCCGCTCCTGCATGGCTTCCAGCAGGGCACTCTGCACTTTCGCCGGGGCCCGGTTGATTTCATCGGCCAGCACAAAGTTGGCGAAGATGGGACCCTTGCGTACAAAAAAGCGGTTCTCCTGCTGGTTGTAAATCATGGTGCCGATGACATCGGCCGGCAACATATCAGGTGTAAACTGGATACGGCTGAACCGGGCATTGATGGCTTGTGATAAACTTTTAATGGTGAGCGTTTTGGCAAGACCAGGCACACCCTCCAGCAGAATATGCCCGTTGCCCAGCAAACCCACCAGTAAGCGGTCCACCATGTATTGCTGGCCTACCAGTACTTTGCCCACCTCGGTCCGCAGCCGGTCGAGAAAAGACCCTGTTTGTTGAATTCGTTCGGTGAGTATACGGATATCATCGGCAGTTGGTAACATGAATCAGTGGTTTAGTTCGTGAAATTACAATGCCTGCACATTCACTTCCAAACAATTTATGAACGGCACTGGAGATTGCTATCTGCAAATATTCGGCCGAAAAGGGTTGGCTGTGGGTCGTTGGCCGTAAGTGACAATGAAACAATCAATTTCATTTCGACTCAATCTAAAATCTGCAATCTGCAATCTTCAATCCCTTCTACCTTCTGAATCCTATCTTTGCCCCATGGATGCTTCGCAGGATTTATTTGTACGCTGGATGCAGTTGGAACAGAAGATGGTGGAACGCTTTGGGAAAAAGCCCGACCTGGAAACGATTTTATTTTTGATCGGCGTTCAGGAAATGGGAGATGTTCGCACAAAATATACCAAAGAACAAAAGCAGGACCTCATGCACGTAGCTGTGTGCTCGCTGCTGCGGCAAAGCGGCTATTTTGAACTGGAATCGCACGACGAAGATGGCTGGCCCCACTTCAAACAGTTAAAGGCTATTCCTTCGCAAGGCCTGAAAGAACAGGAAGACTTTCTGAAAGACCATATCTTATTGTATTTTGAACAAACCGGTTTTTAATGATGCGTTATGTATTACTCTTGCTTCTGGTGCTGCTCACAGCCACAGCGGAAGCCGGAAAAAAGAAAGTAAAAATCAAAACCACCAGGGGCATTATTGTGGTGCAGTTGAGCAACAAAACTCCGAAGCACCGTGACAATTTTGTGAAGCTGGTACGGCAACGATTTTACGATAGTGTCCTGTTCCACCGGGTGATCAAAGAATTTATGATCCAGGCAGGCGATCCCGATACCAAGAAAGCAGAGCCGGGAAAACGTTATGGCGGAGGCGGACTCAAGTACCGCATCCCGGCCGAGTTTGACACCTCTCTCTTTCATAAGCGTGGCGTGTTAGCGGCTGCCCGTGATAACAATCCTGAAAAGGCCAGCAGCAGTTGCCAGTTTTATATTGTGCAGGGAAAGCGGTTTACCGACAGCAGCCTCACTGAAACCGAACTAAAACGAATGGGCGGACGAAAGATACCACCTCACCAGCGGGAAGTGTACAAACAGCTGGGCGGCGCCCCACACCTGGATCAGAATTATACCATTTTCGGAGAAGTGATCAAGGGTATGGATGTGGTGGATGCCATTGCCGGTACGGAACGTGATGCGTTCGACCGGCCGAAAGCAGACATCCGCATCCTGAAAATGCGCATGGTTCGTAAATTTTTATTTTTCTGATTGCGGCAAATCAACCAATTTAGCAGCGTTCTTTTAACGAAAAAACAGTTTGCAATGAATTTCCCCCAACATCTCCGTTACACAAAAGACCATGAATGGATTCAGTTAGTTGACGGCAACACCGCCGTTATTGGTATTACCGATTTTGCCCAGCGGGAACTGGGTGATATTGTATATGTGGATGTCAACACCGTTGGACAAACACTGGCTGCAGAAGAAGTTTTCGGCACCGTTGAAGCGGTAAAAACCGTGAGCGATTTGTACCTGCCCGTTGCAGGAACCATTGCTGAAGTGAATGCCAATCTCAACAACCAACCCGAACTGGTCAACAACGATCCCTATGGCGAAGGATGGATGGTGAAAGTAACCGTAAGCAACCCGGCCGATGTAGATGCATTAATGGATGCTGCTGCGTATGAAGCCCTGGTTGGATAAGTCGATGATCAAAAATTTCCTGCATACAAAATGGCCGGCCCTCCTGTGGTCGGCCATAATTTTTATACTGCTGGCCATGCCTTCCTCCGGCCTGGAATCAAAAACACTCATCAACGTACCGGGGCTTGACAAACTGGTTCATTTCACCTTGTTTGCTGTTTACAGTTGGTTGTGGTACCGCTTTGCAGCAGTACAGAAGCCGGTTTCCAAAGCCAACCTTTTGTTGATTATCATCAGTGGCTGTGTTTTCGGCATTGCCATGGAATTTGTACAACTCCACCCTTTTGTCAACCGTGATTTTGAGTGGGGCGATATGGTGGCGGATGGATTGGGGGCCTGCATCATTTTCATCATTCGAAAAAGATAGCCCAACATTTCATTTGTTAACTGAATACGCCGGATGTAAAACAAAGAAGCCGTTTCGGATTTCGAAACGGCTTCTTTTCTATTCAATTGCTACAGATTAATTGTTAGCAACCATAAGGCTGTTTAACTGCAGTTCGCTTGCAGGAATAGGCCATACATAACTTACAGATGAAGGAGGTACCGAGCTTACAGAGCTTTTTGCAGGAAATGCAATTCCCTGGCGCATGATATCCCATGAACGGAATCCTTCGCCCAGCAACTCAATGCGACGCTCATTTAAAATGAGATCAATCAACTCCTGTTTTGTGGCTGGTGCAAATGTAGTTGTAGCATCAGAACGCTGACGAACAGCATTCAGTAATTCCAATGCTCTTGTATCTACACTTGTTCCTGATGCCTGACGTGCCAGTGCTTCTGCCAGGTTCAGCATTACTTCAGCATAACGCAAAATAGGAACGTAGTTGTTGAGGTCATCATTAAACTTGGTCCAACGGGCAGGCGTACTTCCAACAGCAGGAGTGAGGAAATTGGTTTTCCTTGTATCGGTTGCTTTCCAGTTGGCATCTGTTAAAATGCTGGTTCCTGTTGCATTCAAACCAAATTCTGTTGTCCAGTATTGTCCAAGTCCATTTTGTGTACCGGGTGAGTTGGTATTACTCATCGGTAAACTGAAAATGCTTTCGGCATTCGTATAAGGAGCCCGGAATGGAGTGAGAACATTGGGTGCCAAACGGTGGGTAATGTTAGAAGGAGACTGAAATGGAGCCGAATTGCTAACCAGTTTATTTCCTTCTGTAATTACATCAGCCCAACGGTTCATGTGCATATACACACGCATTTTCAATGCAATGGCAGCATTCTTATGCGCCCGCACCACATTACTGTCATTAATAGGAGCTGCATAGCTGGAGGGAAGGTTTGCTTCAGCAAAATTCAAATCATCCAGTATTTGTGTAAACACTTGCGCCTGTGTTGACCGTGCAAGGCTTGCACCTTCCGGACTTCTGTTGGCAGTTAAGCGAAGTGGAACACTCAGACTTGCGCCCGCATCCGCATTAAAGGGCCTTCTTGCATAAAGGCTTTGCAGGTAAAAGTATGAAAGAGCCCGGCAAAAACGGATTTCCGCTTTCCAGCGGTTTGCATTGGCACCGGCAATAGCTGCATTGGCATCAATACCTTCCAGCACAACATTGGCTCTGTTAATAGTACCGAAACCTACTGACCACATATTCTCAACCTGGTTGTCATTGGAAAGAATTGAAAAATTCCACACCCCAACAGCTGTTACACCATTGTTGGTGAAATTCACCCATTCTTCGCCACGAACATCCTGGTAAACAAGACCACGGCCTCCGAGAAACTGACCACTTTTCATAGCGGCATAAACACCGGTAACCTGTTGTGAAATCCTGGCAGGAGAGGAAAAGGAAGTTGCATCTGTAAGCGCCGTTTGTAAAACAGGGCTCAGATTGTCTTTATTACAACCAACCAATCCAAAAACGGTTGCCAGAATCAACAACAGAAAAGTATTTGATTTATATACGATTCTTTTCATAATAATTCTTTTTAATGTTCTTTAAAATCCAACGTTTAAACCTACAGTGATGGTTCTTGCCTGTCCAACGGTATTACGGTCAACACCGGGGGTTAATGCAGTGTTTCCATTAACAGAGATTTCCGGATCTACGCCAGGATAATTTGTAAAAATGAACGGATTCAAAGCCTGAACATAGAAACGCAGACTTCCGAGCTTCACCCTGTCAATCACTGATTTCGGCAATGTATATCCGATAGCAAGTGAACGAACACGGAGGAAATCGCCATCAAACAAGTTGATATCCATCGGAATGGCTGAACCGTTAGAAATATTATCGTTATAAACAATACGGGGAATGTTGGTTACATCGCCGGGTTTGGTCCAGCGGTTTTTCACTTCCTGGAAATTGTTCCAGAAACGTTGATCGAGCATACCTGCACGTGAACCAAAATACACCTGGTTGCCAAGGCTGTAGAAGGCATCGATGGTAACATCAAATCCTTTGAAGTAGAACGTATTTACAATACCACCATAAGCTGTGGGTAATGCATTACCCGCCACCTGTCCGTCTGCAGCAAGACTGATGGGAGGAGCTATAGTTCCATCACGATAGCGCCAGCGGTTTGCCACTGCTTCAGCAAAATTGAACAATACTTCACGGCCATTTTTATCTAAGAAAATACGCTGACCGGTTGCAGGATCAACTCCGGCAGATTTTACAACAAAGAAACTTCCGATGGGGAGTCCCACACGTGTAATATTGGTACGTTCCAGTTGAGTGGTACCAATGATTTCCGTAACACCGGGAGCCAATGCAGTCACACGGTTTTTCTGGGTAGTGATGTTAAAGCTCACATTCCAGCTGAAATCTTTTTTATTGATCACCTGTGCATTTAAAGTCAACTCAATACCACGGTTGTACATATTAGCGGCATTTGCCTGGATGGAATTTCCGGGTATACCCATGCTGCTTGGTAACGGGCGATCAATAATCAGATTGGTTAAGTTGGTATTGTAATAACTGAATTCACCGGTAATGCGATCATTAAACAATCCAAACTGAAAACCGGCATCAAACTTTGTACTGGTTTCCCATGAAAGATCACGGTTACCTGCCTGGTTAAAGAATAAGGTAGGGAAGCCTAAACCATACTGGGCAGATCCGAACAAAGATTGACTGGCGAAGTTACCTACCGCTGTTAAGTTACCCACCTGGCCGTAGCTGGCTCTTAAACGGAAACTGTTCAGCACTTTCGTAAAGCCACCTTTCCAGAAAGCTTCGTCAGACACATTCCACGCTGCAGATCCACCGGCAAAGTTACCCCACTTTTTACCTTCGGCAAATGCAGAAAAACCATCACGACGAAATGTTCCACTTAAGAAATAGCGGTTTTTGTAATTGTAATTCAAACGACCAAAGAACGACAACAGGTAGTTCTCAGTAATGAGGTTACCAATCGGGTTATCATTCTGCGTGAAGTTACCCTGGAATTCATTAAAGAACTGATCTGTAAGACCAGAGCGTGAGGTACCCCAGCGGTTTATGGTAGTCCTTTGTTCTTCAGAACCTGCTGTTACATTAAAGTTGTGATTTTCCTTAAATGTTACATTATAGGTAAGATAATTCTGGAAGTTTCTGATGTTAAATTTACCTGTAACATTAAAAGCCTGTCCATCATCAGCTGTTGTTGATGTTTGTTGAATACCATCACCATGCAAACTGTTGTAGAAGGTATTATCTTCTGTTGAGTTCCAGTTTACACCATACTGGCTGCGGAAGTTCAATCCTTTTGCAATACGTACATCCGCAAAAACAGTTCCCTGTAACTGATCGGCTATAGAAGTGATCTTATTCAGATCACGGATCATAGCAGGATTCAAAAATCCGGATTGAATCAGGTTACGGTTACGGCCAATCTGGTTAACGGTGTTGCGCAACGTAGGATTATCTAATCCAAATACATTGTATCGTCCGTCTGCCTGGTAAACCGAAACGTTGGGAGCAGATACAAACGCCAAACGGGCAGCACCGGCTGTATTAAACGGAGTGCCGGGCAATGATCCTGTGCTGGGCGATTGTGTAGAACCACGGCTGAAGTTCAGGTTGCTTCCAACAGTAAGCCAGTTGTTTACCTTTTGCTCCAGGTTCATACGCATTTGATAACGCTCAAATGTATTGGTGCGGATCATACCATCCTGCTTGGTGTAGTTAGCACTGAAGAAATACTTGGTTCCGGCATTGGCACCTGAAACAGACAGGTTGTGATTGTGCTGCACACCTGTTTGATATACTTCATCTGCCCATCTTGTATCAACAGGTACACCGTTGATCGTATCCATGAAGAAAAGTGGAGAACCAGCAACGTGACCGCTGAAAATGGGTAGCGGATTATTACGGATTGCTTCGTTCTTAATGTCTACATAATCCCTCGCATTTAATACATCAAATAATTTGAAGGGAGATGTCCAGCCCACCCACGCATCATAAGAAACTTTTGCTTTGCCAGACTTTCCTTTTTTGGTGGTAATCAACATTACACCATTGGCAGCACGGCTACCATAAATCGCTGCGGCAGCGGCATCTTTTAAAATCTGAATGTCCTCAATGTCTGCAGGGTTCAGATTACCCAGTACGTTATTGGCACTAAGGTTGGTGGAGATATCACCTGTAAATACAGGCACTCCATCAATTACAACCAGCGGGAAAGAGCTACCCTGGATTGAGTTAACACCTCTTACACGAATAACCGGCGGGTTATTCAAAACACCGTTGGGAAGTGTTACGTTCAAACCGGCAGCTTTACCACTTAACGCCTGCTCAAAACTCTGAACAGGTACGTTACGGATTTGGCTGGCGTTAATCGTACCAACCGAAGCGGTAAGGTCTTTTTTACGTACTGTACCAAAACCTACCACCACTACTTCTGAAAGTGTTTTCTCTTCGGAAGTAAGTGCTGCATTAACAACCGAACGGCCGCTAATGGTCACTTCCATAGAAGTGTAATTCACAATAGAAAATACCAGTGCCCGTGCATTCGACGGTACTGCAATACTGAACGTTCCATCGGCCTGGGTACTGGTTCCTTTTCCGGTACCCTTCACGATCACTGACACACCTGCCAGTGGAGCTCCGTCCTTTTCATCAGTTACCTTTCCGGTAACAGTTTTGTCTTGCGCAAACAGCTGCACGGAGCTGATTAACAGCGCAAAAAGCATGGATACAAGTTTTCTCATACTCGTTGATTTTTAATAAATGATTGATTCCAAAATGATTAAAAGAGGCGCTTTTTCTGGTTGCTTGTTTCGAAAAAACAGCATTCATGGGGTCGGAGGCTTCGCAATATAAAGCAATTGTTAACAGTTTGTTTAATGCTAGACTGTTTTTTTTAAACCATTGCTGCATGTATAACCCTGAATTTAAGTTTGCTTTTTTTCTATAACTACAGGCTATAAAAAGAAGCAGTTGGTTCTGAAAAAACTTTCTACAGGCTGGGTATTGAAACAATCAATGACCCAATAGCTATAAAAAAGAAAGGCTGTCTCCGGAGAGACAGCCTTTCTTTTTAAGCATCGGATAAACCGATTATAAAATCTGCTTATTGATAGCCTGCATTTTGTACCATCAGCGGATTTGCTAACATTTCAACCTGCGGAATGGGCAGGGAGAAACGGAAATTGTTAGCAGGCAAAGTAACAGCACTTGCGTTTGGCACATCCGACATCAAACGCTGTACAGGTAATCCCCTGCGTTTGAGGTCGAAGAAACGATGACCTTCATAAGGAAGTTCCTTGAAACGTTCGTCCATGATGGCAGTAACAACTGCATCTTTACTGGCAAATGTTTCATTGACATAACCGGTGATACGGGCTGCACGAAGTGTATTGAGATCGCTCTCAGCACTGTTGGCGCCGCTTACCCTGTTTTGCTCAGCACGGGCTTCCGCACGGATCAGGAACATTTCAGCAGAACGGAACACCTTACCATTATTCACGTTTTCGTTGGTGGTGGCAAGACCGGTTCCCCAGTATTTAAACACCAAACGTGGCTGACGGCCGGCTGCTGTAAGAAGAGGTTCGCTACGCAGGTAAGAAGAGAAACGGATATCATTGACCTGGTCGTAGCTGTTCCATAACTTGTCGGAAGGCTTCCATGTTACAACACCAATGTTATTTAAGTTGGCAGAAACCCCTCTGAAAATACTACCAATACGTCCACCCACCTGTGTGGTGCGGATTAACCGCATTACCACTTCGTTGGTGTTGGCATCGGTCCAGATACCGCCAAAGGCAGCACGGGGAGACAGTGGCACTGCATTGATGACAGCAGTAGCATACGCTTCTGCATTGGCCCAGTCACGCTGGTACAAAGCAATCCGTGCATGCAGCGCATTGGCAGCAGCAACAGTAGCCCTGTTCAAATCCACCAGGTTGTTGGGGAGCAGGTTTTTGGCTTCTGTTATATCAGCATTCAGCTTCTGAAAATAAGGGCCCATTTTTATACGGGCCTGTGGCTCGATCGTGGATGTTTCCATGTAAGGCATCGCCAATCCATCAGCATCGTAGTTGGCGCAATAGTAGCGGTAGAGTTCAAAATGAGCATAAGCTCTCAGGAACAACGCTTCTCCACGGAGTACACGACGCTTAACCTCATCGCCAACACGGGTTGAGTCAGCACCGGGCAAAGCAGCCAGCGCTACGTTCACACGGTTGATGATGGTATAGTTGGGGTTAATAGCTGTGTAACTGTCACGGATACCTACATCGGTAGCGCCATATTGCCATTCATGCGTGGTTTGTGCATTGTAGAATTCACCGGCAGTAGCCAATTCATCGGAGAATACAGCATTGAGCTGGATGTTCATTTCCACACCCAGTGCGGCGTAAGCACCAATAATCGCCTGCTCCACAAAGGTAACAGTACCAAGGGCCGTTTCACCGGCAATGGCATCGGTTTCCTTGATTTCCAACAGCTTCTTACAGGAAGAGGCAGCGCCTACTACCAGAAGCAGGGAAAACAGGTATGCAATTTTTTTCATTTTCATAATATTCAACGTTTGTAGTTCAATTAAAAGTTAATATCTATACCCACCACCACAGCACGGGGATTGGGGAATTCCTGTAAGCTGATGTTGTTGTCATCTTCAGGATCCAAACCACGCCAGGGGCTCCAGATGAACAGGTTTTGTGCCTGCACATACAAACGGGCACCCTTGATCAAACGGGTTCCATCGGCATTAATCTGGGGAATCTGGTAGTTCATGTTCAGAGACCTGAAACGCAGGAACTTGGCATCCTGGATATCAGCTGCAGTAAACTGGCGGTCAAACAACGGAGATGCATAGTATTTAACATCACCGGGTTTTTGCCACTGCTCAGTCAGGAGAATACGGTTTTGATTCACCGCATTACCAAAGCCAGGTGTACCACGTGTTGTCCAGCTTTCTACGTTGTTGTAACGATATACTTCAAACTGATAAGAGAACAGTGCACTCAGGCTGAAACGCTTGTAGCGGAAATCCAATGTAAAACCTCCAATGTGCATGGGCAACCAGGTTCCGAACTTGTGGAACAAACCGGCCTGACCAAAATCGGTAGTTGTTTTACCGTCGGCTGTTTCGTACAATGGAGCACCCGTAGCAGGATCAGCACCCAGGTAGTTTTGAGAGTAATGGGTACCGAAAGGTAACCCTTCTTTAATAATACCTGTACCAGATGGATATTCACTTACCTGTCCAAGATCAAGAATTTCGTTCTTGTTGATATTGTGATTCCAGCCCAGTGTCAGGTCAATATCCTTTGTTTTTACCAGGTCACCGCTAATAGAAAGTTCTATACCCTTATTCTCCATAGAACCTGCGTTCACCTGCAAGCTACCGCCTCCGAATCCAGAAGGAGCAGGAAGCTGCTGTTGTACAAACAAGTCACGGGTTACGTTACGATAAAGATCAACCGTTACACGCAGCCTGTTTTTCAACATAGCCATGTCCACCCCGATATTTGTTTTTTCTACATACTCCATGCGCAGGTTGTTATTGGCAACCGTTGGAGTAATACCTGTAATGGACGAACCGGCAAAACCAGTAGTGGGGTTGAAGGCCGGCTGCTGTGCTGCCAGGTAGTTGGGGATGGTATAGATACCACCACCGGAAATACCATAGCTTCCACCGGGGATCGAGTTAATATCAGGAACCTTACCAAAGCTGGCACGAACCTTCAGATCGCTGAAGAGATTTTGCCTATCCATGAAGCCTTCTTTGATTACATCCCAGATAGCACCTACTGAATAAGTAGTGATTTCATCATTGGCTTCATTCAGAATCCGGGATGTACCATCACGACGGATATTCGCAGTTAAGGTATACTTGTTGTTATAGGTATAACGACCGGTTCCAAAATAAGAACGGATACCAAAACCGGAACGGGCACTACCCACGTTCTGAACTGTAGTGGTTCCGCTGTTGGGCAACGCACCGGCACCCTGTGTGGTACCAAAGAGACGGGGATCTAACAGGAAGGCGTTAAACCCAAAACCTTTACTAAAGCCACGGATTGCCTCAAAATAAGCACCCACTTCCACATCGTGCTTGTCGCCAAACTTATTGGCATACACTAACGAAGAAGTGTTGATCAACTGTGTACGGCTACGGAAAGTTTCAGTACCAACACCAGACTGGAAGGTTTGCAAAGAGCCAATGAACGAATTGGGAGCTACGTAACGCTCACTCCAGTCCAGCGCATTATCAATACCTGCTACATTCTTTAATGTTAAGGTAGGCAAGATTTTATAGGCAATGGTCAAGCCGGAGTTGATCTTCAACTGACGCTCCTGCCACTCTGTATTTTCCATCCCCTCGAGGATATTTCCGATTACACGGGGATTTGCATTGGTATGGGCACCAAAAACGATGGAGCCATCGGGACGATACGGATTTTCATACGGTTTCGCACGCCATACGATCTGGAACGGGTTGCGAACCGAGTTTCCATACCAGCTACCCTCGTTCCAACTGGTGCGGGAGAAACCCACGAGGTTGTTCCAGGTAATAGTAAGTTTACCCAGTGTATTGTCCATATTGAAACGGGCAGTATAACGCTTGAGGTTTGACTTAAGATCCACACCGTCCTGATTGAACGTACCCAGTGAAAGGAAGTAACGTGTTACATTATTACCACCACTTACGTTTATTTCATGTGTTTGGGAAATACCCTGGCGGAAGAGAATGTCATAGTAATCAGGCTTGATATTGCGAAAGCTATCGAGTAAACGGTCACGACGGGCCTGTTCAGTAGCCGAAGACGTTGCATAAGAAGGGTTCAGTTTGGAATACAACCAACCTGGACCTGCAACAGAATTACCAGCGATCAATCCCATACGCTCTTCGTACAACAGGGCTTCTTCGGTATTCATCATATCGAAACGGTTGGGATTGGGAGCCTGTGTAAAACCAACCTGGGAGCGGAAGGTGAAGTTGGCCTGGCCAGCTTTACCACGCTTGGTTGTAATAACGATTACACCACGACCACCCCGAGAACCATATAAGGCAGATGCAGCACCGTCTTTCAACACCGTAATGGTTTCGAAATCGTTGGCGTTGATGGTAGCCATATCACTGGCCGGCATAGGAACCCCATCTACAATGTAAAGTGGTTGAGAAAACGCTGAACCAATGGACGAAACACCACGGATCTGCACGTTCGCACTGGCACCGGGCTGACCGGAACCGGAGTTTACAAACATACCGGGTACACGACCCTGCAGCGCCTGGTCAAAGGAACCTACGGGAACCATTTCCACCGTTTTGGCAGCGCTCAAGGTAGTAGCAGCACCGGCAAACTGGCCTTTCTTTTCACGGCTGTAACCGGTAACCACCACTTCCTGCAGCGATTTTTCGGTGCTGGTGAGGGCCACGTTTACAGAAGCACGACCACTGATAGCCTGCTCTACCGTTTGAAAGTTAACGAACGAAAATACCAATGTACGGGCACTGGCCGGCACACTCAAACGATAGGAACCATCGTTTCCGGTAACCGTACCAATAGTAGTACCCTTTACAGTAACAGATACACCCGCAAGTGGTGATCCGTCCTTGTCATCAGTCACCTTACCGGCAACTGTTTTGTCCTGCGCAAACAGCTGAATGCAGCCGAATAGCATCGCAAAGACAACAGAGAACAGTTTTCTCATACTCATTTTGTTTTTTAAAAATTAAGGTTTCAGTCCAGGTGATCCTTCAAGGGAGCAACAAAGTCATTTCGCTGCACAAGTATGCCTGTGCAAGCATACGAATGTAGGGTAAAATGTTAAGACAACGTTTAAGAAAAGACAACAAAATGTAAAAAATGCTGCATCAATCAACAGTTCTGTTTCGAATTATAACCAGAAGGTTTATTTCTTCCGGTCGCTGGCCGTTGTGTGGAGCAAAACAGGCAGCAAAACCAGGTTGGTAATCATAGCCACCAGTAAGGTGAGCGACGTAAGCCAGCCCAGGGCCTGGGTACCTCCAAAGTTGGAAAAACAAAAAATGATGAACCCGGCTACCAGTACCAGCGAGGTATAAATGATACTGATGCCCGTATGCCGGATCGTTTGTTTCACAGTGGGAATCACCCGGTTATCGTAATTGGGCAGTTCCTGCTTGTAGTTGATCAGAAACCGGATGGTCACATCAATGGCAATCCCCAGCGCCACACTGAACACCAGTACCGTACTGGGCTTGAGCGGCACCCCTACCCAACCCATGGTGCCAGCCGTAATCATCAGCGGCACCACATTGGGCACCAGGGAACAAAACAAAATCCGGAAAGAACGGAACAAATACAGCATGGTGAGCGCAATCAGCAAAAAAGCCCAGAAAATGCTCTCTTTCAATCCGTTAATGATGAACCGGCTTCCTTCCAGGAAGGTAACACTGGTACCGGTGAGCATGACATCGGCCTTCCGCTTCAACCTGGAAGAATCAATATCGGCGGCAGCAATGGTGCCGGCAGCCAGCTCCCGTGCATACTCCAGGCTGTCACGGTTGAAAATTTCTTCTGCCCGTTGCTCCACCACGGCGAGGATTTTGGGCAAGCTGTCGCTGCCCACATCGGCCATATTGATGCTGATGCGTGCCCGCTGCCGGGTACTGTCCATAAAACTGGCCACCAGCTTACTGAAGTTATTGTTGCGGGAAGCACTGTCGCCCTTCGCCTGCAGGTAAGACGCCAGGAAGGCCAGGTCAAATTCCGTTGGCAGGGCATACATACTGGTATCGCCCTCGTAGTAGGCTTGCCGGGCAAATTTCAGCCCTTCGGTTACCGCCAATGCACGGCCCATTTCGGGTCGCAGGGCCAGGAATTGGATGAGGGAATCAATCCGCTGCAG
Source organism: Chitinophaga pinensis (assembly GCA_943368955.1). Taxonomy (GTDB): domain Bacteria; phylum Bacteroidota; class Bacteroidia; order Chitinophagales; family Chitinophagaceae; genus Lacibacter; species Lacibacter pinensis_A. The sequence goes on along the minus strand of CALRLY020000001.1, from coordinate 214,794 downwards.
GTTGCTCAGCTGCCGGGTAACACCCTGTTTCCGCTTTACATCCACCACAATTTCCAGCGGCATAACGCCCGCAAAATGAGTTTCAAAAAATTTCAGATCGGTATACAGTACATCGTTTTTCGGTAAATCATCCACGATGTAGCCAACGCTCTTTAACCGCAAAATACCGGCCAGCGACACCAAGACCAATACCGTTGTAACCGCATAAATGTAGCGGGGATGCCGGAATACCCAACTTTCAATGCGCATGAGCATGCGGTTGAGCCATGCGTTTTCCAGGTACCGGACATGACGCTTTTTCGGTGCTGGTAAATAACTCAGCACCACTGGTATAAACACAAAGGAAAGCACAAACAGCACCATGATGTTGATGCCGGCTACCACGCCGAATTCCTTAAGAATGGCACTCTTCGTCAACGCAAACACCGCAAACCCGATGGCCGCCGCAATATTGCAGAACAGGGTTACAATGCCCATGCGTCCCACCATGCTGATGAGCGCTTTGTTTTTGTTCCTGCTTTTCTTGAATTCTGTATGAAACTTGTTGAGGAAATAAATACAGTTGGGAATACCGATGACCACAATCAACGGCGGAATCAATGCATTCAGCAGGGTGATTTTATAGCCAAACAACACCATCGTTGCAAGGCTCCAGATGACGCCCATCACCACCACCACCATACTCAGCAAGGTGGCGCTGAACGAACGGAAGAACAACAGCAGGATAAAAGCCGACAGCAGCACCGAGCCCAGCAAAAACAATTTCATTTCATCGGCAATGCGGGTACTCATGACCGTACGGACTAATGGTAAGCCGCTCAGGTGCACATCGGTTTTGTGCAGCACTTCAAAGGCTTCGGCCAATTGCACTACTTCATCCACTACTGCATTTCTTGCTTTCGAGTTCAGCAGTTCTTTGTTGATCCGAACCCCGAGCATATAAACCTTACTGTCGGGATTGTATAACAACTTGCGGTAAAATGGCAGTTGTGCCAGCAACCCGTGTGCACTGTCGAGCGCCGCCTGTGTTTTAATGCTGTCGGGGAATACCGGTTGCACATTAAGCTTTTCGGTAACACTGTCTTTAACCAAAACCACCGCAGAGGTAATACTCAGCACATCCTCCACCCCATTCACTTTTTTGAGTTGGCGCTGCAGCCGGGTAAAGGACTGGAAGAAAGTAAGCTCCTGCATGCTATCGGTTTGAATCCCCATCACCAGCAGGTTCCCGTCTTCGCCAAACTGCTGTTTGAACGCCTGGTATTCTATGTATTTCGGATTGTCAACCGGGATTGCCTTGGAGAATTCATAACTCAGTTGAACCTGGGAGGCAAACCATGCCATAATACCGGTTGTAACAAGAACCGAAATCAATAATGGCAGTCTGTAACGCAGCACCCATTTCCCTAATTGAAACCACATAACTCGTTTTGATTGAAGGGTTAAAACTCATTGCAAAGAAACACCATTCAGACCAACAGGCCGAAATCTCGGACTGATTCTTTAGGAAAACAGCAGAATCAATTGCAACAAATGGTTCCGGTTACGGGCAAAGAAGTATTTTTGAATTATGCAAAAACGTTGTTCCTGGTTCCTGTTTGTCACCCTTGCATGTGTTTTGCAGGTTGCTGCCCAACTGCAGCCCGTGGGGCGTTGGAGAGAGCACCTGGAATTTCAGCCGGCCAGCAGAGTAACAATGGGAGATGAGGAAGTATTTGTAGCGTCAAAATTCGGAATCTACAGCGTAAGCCTGGCCGATAACATCATTGAACGTTACTCCAAAGTAAGCGGCCTCAACGATATCGGCATCAGTACCCTCCGCTACAATCAGGCTTCCGGTAAACTGCTGATTGCTTACAACAACAGCAACCTGGATGTGTTGTACCGCAACGATGTGATTAACATTCCCTATATCTTCCGCAGTAATGTAAGTTTTGATAAACGCATCAACGACATCCACTTTGACGGAAACCGGGCTTATCTCTCCACCAACCTGGGTGTGATTGTGGTGAATATGGACCGTTACGAAATCAGCAACACCTGGTATATCGGGCAAAACGGAGCCGCTATTAAAGTAACCGGGTTTACAAGCGATGCATCGTTCTTCTACGCCGCAACCGAAGAAGGACTGAAAGCTGCTCCGAAAAACAGCAATAATCTCGAAGATTACCGGAACTGGATGCAGCTGAGCAACGCAAATGGCTTGCCGAACGGTCCGGTGCGCAATGCATTGTTTGTACAAAACAGGTTGTATGTACAATACTTCAATACCCTGTTTGTCAGAAACGGTACCACGTGGAGCGAAGTATATACCGATGGTTTCAACTGGTTCAGCACAGAAGCAAGCGGTGATGCGCTTCTTATTTCAGAAGAACGCAACAACTGGCAGCAACGCCGGGTGGTGGTACTCAATGCCGGCAACGGCAGCATCAGCCAGGCATTTGAAAACAATACCTTTACGCAGTTCCCGGTGCACGCCACAAAGCTGGGCAGCGAATTGTTTGTTGCTGATTTAGGTAAGGGATTAATCCGGGTCAACGGTGCCTCTGTTGCACCTATTGCCGTAAACTCGCCTTACGGAGCGCTTGATGGAGATCTGTTATTTACCAATAACACGTTGTATGTAGCAGGCGGAAGTATCAACGAAGCATGGAACTACAAATTCAACGGTACCGGCTTTTTTACGTTTACAAATGACACCTGGAAAGATTACAACCGGTTCTCACTTCCCTGGATGGATTCGGTTTATGATATTATTACACTGGCTGTTGATCCCCGGGATCAAAAAATTTATGCCGGTTCGTATGGAGGGGGATTAGTGGAATTTGAAAGCCCCTCAAAATTTAAAATCTACAAACAGGGAACGGCCATCGGAGAAACCATCGGCGACCCCAACAACTACCGCATCAGCGGGCTTGCATTTGACCAGGATAACCATTTATGGTTTACCAATTTTGGTGCCGCCACTATGGTGGGTGTAAAAAAAGCTGATGGCACCTGGAACAAATTCAATCCACCGTTCCTGATACCTTTTAATATGGCAGGCGGTGTCTTGATTGATGATTTTAACCAGAAATGGATTCAGATACCACAAGGTAACGGACTGCTATGCTTCAACCACGGTTCTTCGATCGACAATACCGGTGATGACCGGTGGCGCTGGTTTCAGACCGGAAGGTCGAATGGAAACCTGCCGGGCAATTTTGTAAATACGATGGCGAAGGATAAGGATGGATTCATCTGGCTGGGTACCGATAAAGGCATCGGTATTATCCAATGCCCCGGTGAAGTGTTTACAACAAATGGATGTTCGGTTTTTCAGCCCATTGTACAACAGGATAACTTTGCGGGCTTGCTGTTTGAAAACGAAGATGTAAAAGCCATTGCTGTAGATGGCGCCAACCGCAAGTGGGTGGGTACCAGAAACGGTGTGTGGCTGATAAGCCCCGACGGTGATAAAGTCATTGAACGCTTTACGGTTCAAAACAGTCCGCTTTTAAGCAATGAAATCATCCGCATTGCCATTGACCCCAAAACAGGAGAAGTGTTTTTTTCCACCTTCAACGGCATTTGCAGCTACCGGTCCGGAGCAACCGAAGGAGGCACTTCGCATGAATCGGTGCTGGTTTTCCCCAACCCGGTACCTTCCGGCTTCGGCGGTACCATTGCTATAAGAGGCGTGGCGAGTAACTCCTTTGTAAAAATCACAGAACTGAACGGACGATTGGTTTTTCAAACCCGTGCATTGGGCGGTCAGGCTGTGTGGAACGGACTCGACTATACAGGCCGGCGGGTATCAAGCGGTGTTTACCTCGTACTGGTGGCCGATGAGCTGGGGCAGGAAAAAACAGCCGGAAAAATTGTATTCATCAAGTAATTGTAAGGTGATTGAGCAGTACGCTTCATAAAACAAAGGGTGTGGTATTACGGGCTGTCAAGTATGGTGAAACCAGCCTGATCGTTTCCATTTATACAGAATTGTTCGGGTTGCAATCGTACCTGGTGCAGGGCGTACGCACCAGCACCCGCAAAGCACCCGGCAAAGCCAATTACTTTCAGCCTGGTGCCCTGCTCGACCTCATTGTGTATCATAATGAGTTCAAACAACTGCACCGCATCAAAGAATTCAGGTGGAGTTACCTGTATGAGCACCTGTTGTCAGATGTCATCAAAAACAGTGTACTGGTGTACATGGTGGAACTGGTACAAAAAACAGTAAAACAACCCGAAAACAATCCCGACCTGTTTGCCTTTCTCGAAAACGCATTGACAGAACTCGACCGGGCAACACCTGCTGTTACTGCCAATTTCCCGCTGTATTTTGCCTTGCATTTCACGGCCTTTTTCGGATTTCAGTTGAGCAGCCCCGCCGGAGATGCCTTGCCCATTCTTGATTTACAGGAAGGTTGTTTTACAACCTCGTACCCGCAGCATGTCTATTATACAGACGGCACAACGGCTCTGGCGTTACGTGAGTTGATGAAAGTCATGCAGCCGGCCGAACTGACGGAAGTCCCGCTCCACCGTCAACAACGACTGCAACTGCTGGAAGTGCTGGAAACCTATTACGCTTTACACATCCCCGAATTCGGGAAACTGAAAACACTGGGTGTGTTGCAGGAGGTGATGAGGTAGCGGGCTGATTACACCAATCGCTCTGCCTTGCTGAAATCCTCTGCCAGCAGCACCACCCCGGGCTGCTTGCCTGGCTCAAAACTGCCCAGTACATCGTTCCAGCGCAGGGCCTTGGCTCCGTTGCTGGTGGCCATCTGCAAAAGTTCGGCTTTGGGTATACCGGCCTTCTCATGCAGGGTTTTCATTTCTGCAGCAATGCTTAACTGCCAGTTGCTGCTGTAGCTGTCGGTACCCAGCACCAGTTCACAGCCCAGTTGTTGAAATTGTGCCACCGGCGGAAGTTGGTTTTCGATGTACAAGTTGGCATTGGCACAGAGGCAGTACACCAGTTGTAAACCGTTTTCCTGCGCATATTGATTAGCCCACTGCACATCTTCTGCCGGCATGTAGGTATTGTGAATGAGAAAAATCGTTTGTCCGTTCGTGAAATAAGGCAAACAGGAACGGATGCTGCTTTTACCGGTGACCGGGAAAGGAGACTCCGTAATACCAAAAATCTGAAACAATTTCAGGTATTCGCCCCGGCCGGTTTGGTACAGTTCATCTTCGGCCGGATGTTCCTGGTTGTGGATGGAGATCACCTGCCCGGCCGTAGCTTCATTGATCATCCGGAAGGTTTCAGGTGAAATCGTGTACGGTGCATGGGGCACCAGCGACGTACGGTGCGGCACCGGTGCTGCCAGCATTGCCTCATTCAGTGTAGCGGCCACCGATTGGTAATGCGCCATTTGCCCGGCAGCACGGGCATCGGTGAAACTGAGCACCTCGGTGAAGTTCTGCCAGCGGATGCGGCTGCGGCTTTTCACCTCAGCTGTATCGGCTGTGTTGCCAATATCGCCTACAGCTACAATACCACCCCGGTAGAGTTCTTCCTCAGCCCTGGCAATGGCATCCTGGATGACTTCCTGCGGAAAACTCCGCTTGGTTACCACCGAACATAAAAACTCAATCAGCCCGGTGTGCGGCGGAATCACGTCCTTCAGGTGACTTAATTCCAGGTGACAATGGCAGTTGATGAGGCCGGGCGACAGGATGCCGCTCAGCACCTGTACATCATCACCCGCTTCCGCTGCTGCAACGATCGCCTCCACGGTTCCCTGCTCATCGGTAATCAAAACTTTGTCTGTTTGTAATTCAGTTCCGTCAAACAACTGGTCTGCCTTGAATTTTCTGTATGCCATGCTTGTTTTCGATTAAATTTGCACCCCCCGGCGCCCTGCAAAGGTAGAAGGACCGGCGGGTTTTCCCGTTATGATCGATAAGTTGGAAGCCATACAGGCACGTTTTGATGAAATTGGAGTGGCGCTTACCAATCCGGAGATTGTGAGCGACAACAAAAAGTTTTCCCAGCTGAGCAAAGAATACCGCAGCCTGGAGAAGATTGTGCTGGCCAAAAAAGCGTACCTGCAAACCTTGAGCGATGTGGAAACTTACCGGGAGGCACTTAATGGCGATGATGCCGAACTGCGTGAACTGGCGAAAGAAGAACTGCCGGAGCTGGAACGCCGGAAAGAAGAACAGGAAAAATCGATACGTCAATTACTGATCCCCAAAGACCCGCAGGATGATAAAAATGTGATCCTTGAAATCCGGGCCGGCACGGGTGGCGATGAAGCAAGTCTCTTTGCAGGTGATCTCCTTCGACTATACATCAAATACTGCGAACGGAAAGGTTGGAAAACAGCGATCCTCAGCGAAAATGAAGGAACGGTTGGGGGTTATAAAGAAGTGCAACTGGAAGTTACGGGGGATGATGTGTACGGCACTTTAAAGTTTGAAAGCGGTGTGCACCGGGTGCAGCGGGTGCCTGCCACAGAAGCAAGTGGAAGGGTGCATACCAGTGCTGCAACCGTAGCCGTAATGCCGGAAGCAGAGGAAATTGACTTTGAGTTGAAGGATAGCGATGTAAAAATGGAAACCGCACGAAGTGGCGGTGCCGGTGGTCAAAACGTAAACAAGGTGGAAACCAAGGTCATGCTGACCCACCTGCCAACGGGAACAGTCGTTATCTGCCAAACGGAACGAACCCAGCTTGCCAACCGGGAGAAAGCCATGCAGATGCTGCGTACCAAACTCTATGAAGAACAGGTGCGGAAGCAGGAGGAAGAAATTGCCCGTCAGCGTAAGAGCCTCGTAAGCAGCGGTGACCGTAGTGCCAAAATACGCACCTATAACTTCCCCCAGGGCCGGGTTACCGATCATCGTATTGGCCTCACCCTGTACAACCTGGATGCAGTGCTGAATGGCGAAATTGAAGAGCTGGTTGATGCTTTGCAGTTTGCAGAAAATGCTGAAAAGCTGTCGCAACAAAACTAATCTCCATTTAGTAACAGAAAGTTTACCGGTCAAACAACTATTGTACCGGCCTTTTCGTCTAGCTTACCAATTTCTTCTTCACTTTTAAAATTCTGTTAGTATGCTCGATCAACTTCTTGCGATTGTAAAAGAACATTCCCAATCTGCCATTATCACCAACCCCGATATACCCAATGAACGGAACGAGGAAGCCATCAGCGAAGTAGGCAACTCCATTGCCGGCGGACTTCAAGGTGCGCTTGCTTCCGGTCAGTTTAAAGATGTACTGAAGCTCCTCGGTGGACAGGGAGGCGATCTCAACAGTAACCCGCTGGCCAGCCAGCTTTCGGGCAATGCCGTTCAGTCACTGATGGAAAAATTTGGTTTGAACCAAAGCCAGGCAGGCGGTATTGTCAGCAACCTGCTGCCATCTGTGCTGCAGAACTTTGTTTCCAAAACCAATGACCCGGGCGACAACAGCCTGGATCTGCAGGGGATCTTCAGTTCTCTCACCGGTGGTGCCACCAACAACCTGAACCTGCAAAGTCTGCTGGGCAAGGTTACACAGGGCGGACTTGATAAAGATGGCGACGGAGATGTGGACCTGAATGATGTTATGAACCTGGTACAAGGAGGCGCTTCGCAACAAAGCGGCGGTGGCGGACTGATGGATATGGTGAAAGGTATTTTTGGGAAATAAACGAATCTACATGTAAAACAAAACCCCGCCCGGACTAAGATCCAGGCGGGGTTTTTTCTTATCCTACACCCGGTAAAACCTGTTAAAAGCGGTATTTATAATTTTTTAACACAAGCTCTATAAACTTTGGAACTGCTTTTGCGTCTATATAGTAGTTCAATTTATAAAGCAGTCGATTTTCTCATAAGCAGTTAGTTTTGGTTGCGGCCCCGGTTTCTACCGGGGCTTTTGTTTTGCGGTGGTATCATTTGTACCGGAACTACAACCAACAACCCAACGTTATAATGCAGCGCAGAATTAAACAGCCGTGTTATTTCAGCATGAAAACACGTAAGAGATTTAGGAAAGATTAACAATCAAAATGTATGTGCGTCCAATGAAAGAGCGAACTTTGTATAACAAATCTGAAATAAATTTTTTCTCATAAGCAGTTAGTTTTGGTTGCGGCCCCGGTTTCTACCGGGGCTTCTCTTTGCTGCTTACTTCAACAGTTCTGCCAGTTTCTCTTCCAACGCTGGTCCACGCAGATTATCGGCAATCACTTTCCCTTCGGGGTCTAATAACACATTGTAGGGAATGCCGTTAAAGCCATACAATTTCACCGATTCGCTATCCCAGAACTTCAGATCACTGATGTGGTTCCAGGTTAACTTGTCTTCCTCAATTCCTTTCAACCATGCTTCCTTTGTTTTGTCAAGCGATACACCCAGGATGGTGAAATTCTTGTTTTTATACTTGTTATAAGCAGCCACAACATTCGGATTTTCTGCACGGCAGGGACCACACCAGCTGGCCCAGAAATCGACCAGCACATACTTGCCTTTGAGGCTGCTGAGTGAAAAATTGTTACCATTTACATCGGGCATGGTAATATCGGGGGCCATACTGCCTACCGTAACTTTTCCACCGGCTCCCTGTTGCTGTTGCTTCCCTGCATTGGCCACAGCCTCCCTGTATTGGTTCACTACGGTTGTAATACCGGTATGCTTTGGAAAACGTTTCTGCAGATTATTGAACAAGGCTTCGTTTTCTTCGGCTGTTGCACCGGCATTCAACGTTACAGCAAACATGCTGACCATGGCACTTTCATCTTTTTCAGCAGTTGCTTTGATATAGGTCCTGAATGATTCCACAATACCATTTAACTCCTGCTGGCGAACAACTACTGCAGAATCGCCGGGTGCTGCATTTTGCAATACAGCATTCAGTGCCATAATTTTCTGTTGTGTTACGGTGAGCGAGTCTACAAATACACGCAGGCGTTCCGATGCAGGTGATCCTTTGAATTTCAATTGCCGGATATCGTTCCAATCGCCAGTAAGCTGGATATTGCTTTTATCATTCACCACAAAAAACAGCGGGCTTTCTTCGCTGTTCGGAAAACGGATTTGCAGCAGCGTTTCTTCTGCACTCTTTCCTTTGAGTGTAAACTTGCCGTTACTGATCGTCATACTGTCGATCACCTGTGGCGGCATGTTGTCAAACGAAATCATTTCCAGGTACACCTGGGTGGCAGGTGCGTTTTTGAGATCGCCGCTAACGGTAAAATTCTTTGCGGCTTCGTTGTTGCAGGATATGATTGTACCTGCAATCAAAGTCAACCAAAAAAGTTTCCTCTTCATATTGTTTGTTTATGCGTTTAATTGTTGCACCAGCAGTTGATTGAGCAATTTGGGATCGGCTTTGCCGCCCGACTTTTTCATTACTTCTCCTACAAAAAGTCCGATTAATCCTTTTTTCCCTTTTCTGTACTCCTGTACTTTTTGTGGCATAGCGTCCAGCACTTCTTTCACCAAAGGCAGCAGGGCATCTTCATTACTTTCCTGCAGCAGGTTCAGTTGTTCGGCCAGTTGCAGTACCGTTGCCTGTGGTTGTTGCAGCAAAGCAGGAAACAGCTTTTGCACCGCTACCGTATGACTTACCGTTCCGTTTTCAACCGTAGCAATTAATTCGGCAATCCGTTGCGGAGTAATGGAAAGCGCTGTGATTTCAGTACCTGCTTCATTGAGGAACGACTTTACAGGACCCAGCAGCCAGTTTGCCAGTTGCTTGGGTGGAGCACCTGCTTCCACTCCTGCTTCGAAATAGTTGCTGAACTCCTGCTCATCGGCCAACAGTGCTGCATCATACTCCGGCAATGCATATTGCTGCATCAACCGTTGTTTCCGTTGTTCGGGCAACTCAGGTAAGGATTGCCGTACCCGCTCAATAAATTCATCGGTTATGACAAAAGGCGGCAGATCGGGGTCGGTCAGATAGCGGTAATCGTTTGCTTCCTCTTTCGTGCGGATTGCAAATGTGGTTTCTGTTGTATCATCAAAGCTGCGTGTTTGCTGGAGGATGGGTTCTCCTTTTTCCTTCAGCTCAATCATGCGCATCACTTCGTGGTCAATTGCTTTTTTGAGAAAGCGGATGGAGTTGAGGTTTTTCACTTCCACTTTTGTACCCAGCGTTTGCTCACCTTTTAACCGGATGGAAACATTGGCATCGCAGCGCATACTTCCCTCTTCCATATTTCCATCGCACACACCCAGCGTACGAACCAACTTACGCAGCTCGGTAAGATAGGCAGCGGCCTCTTCCCCATTGTGCATGTCGGGTTCGGATACAATTTCCACCAGGGGTACTCCTGCCCGGTTGTAATCAACGGCCGAAAAATCATCGTACTGATCATGCAGACTTTTCCCTGCATCTTCTTCCATGTGAATGCGGTTGAGCATTACATACCGCTCTCCTTCACTGGTTTTGATTTTCACCATACCTCCTTTGCAGATCGGGGTGGTATGCTGACTGAGCTGGTATCCTTTCGGCAGATCGGGGTAGAAATAATGTTTGCGGGCAAAATAGTTGGTTTGCTCAATTTCGCATCCGCAGGCGAGTCCGAGCCGCACAGCCAACTCAATCGCATCTTTGTTGAGTTTGGGCAACGTGCCGGGATGTGCCAACGTAATAGGACTGATATGCGTATTGGCCTCAGCACCGTACGATGCCGCATCGGAACTGAATAACTTGCTGTGGGTGAGCAGTTGGGCATGTACCTCCAGCCCAATGACAGCTTCATACTTATCGGAATAATCAGACATGAGCCGCAAAAATATCTGTTTTCGGGTGAAGGAACGGTTATACAAGTCACAAAAAAAGTCCCGGCCAGGGAGCTGGGATTGGTCAACTATCCTTCCCATCGGGGTCTCCTCAATCGAAGTCGCCGACACTGGGGTTTTAGCCGACCACGGGGTTCACAGATTTTAATTGAACCACCAAGGCAGAAAGGCGCAAAGTCAACACAAAGGAAAATCGATATGCTGGTAAGCTTTTCAAGTGAAGCTGCCAGAACTTTTTACAACAACTCCTTAATCTTCTCAATCACCTCATTTAAATTGCCTGCACCCTCTCCAACTGCTGTAGCTAATGTTTTTTGCCCGCCGCCGCCGCCTTTAATTAAAGGAGCAATATGTTCTTTAATGATTTTATTACAATCAAAATTAGTTTTGTTTTCAGCAGCAAGTAGAAAAAACACCTTGGAATCCTTTTTCCCAATTAATAAAATAACAGCTTCCTGCTCGGTAAAATTTTGCTTTAATTCGGATTGGATTTTTTTAAGAATTCCAAGATCAACATTTATTAAAATGTCATTATAAAACGGAACTCCATTTACATCTTTCCTTTTTAAAACAATTCTATCAATGGATGCATGAGCTGCAAGTTTTTCCAATGACTCTTTTGATTTTTCAAGCTCGGCTCTGTCTTTCAATAAATCTTCAATTCCTTTAATTATATCTTTCGGATTTTTAAGCCGCTCACGGATTTCACTGATGAGCACAGATTGGCTATTTACATACTGCTCTGCTGCCCATCCCGTAACTGCTTCTACCCTTCTTACACCGGCTGCCACAGCACTTTCGCTTTTGATTTTGAACAAACCCAATTCTCCGGTTGCACCCACATGCGTACCACCGCACAGCTCAATGGAGTACGCAGCATCCATGATCACCACCCGCACTTCATCGGCATATTTTTCGCCGAACAGCGCCATGGCGCCCATAGCAATGGCCTCCTCTTTGGGCATCGACTTAATCACCACGGGACTATTTTCCCTGATTTTTTCATTTACCAGTGCTTCGACTTTTGCAAGTTCTTCATCGCTCACTTTTGCAAAATGTGAAAAATCGAACCGCAGGTGTTCTTCATTCACCAGCGACCCTTTCTGTGCCACATGCGTGCCCAATACCTGCCGCAGTGCTGCATGCATGAGGTGGGTGGCTGAGTGATGCACGGCCGTATGTTTGCGTTTGACAGCGTCAACCCTGGCCGTTACCTCCGTTGTAACTTCAGCCGGAAGCGAAGCCGTGAAATGAATAATGAGATCGTTTTCTTTTTTGGTATCAAACACTTCCACTGCTTCTCTGCCGAACTGCAGTACACCTTTATCGCCCACCTGTCCGCCGCTCTCAGCATAGAAAGGCGTTTCACTTAACACAAACTGATACGACTCTTTCCCCTTTGCTTTCACCTTCCGGTACTTGAGCACACTGGCTTTTGTTTCCAGCGAATCGTAGCCCACAAATTTATTTTCGCCTTCCTGCAACACCACCCAGTCTTCTGTATCAAGCGAAGTGGCGGCACGGCTGCGTTGTTTCTGTTCGTTTAAGGCCGCTTCAAACCCGGCTTCATCCACTGCCAGATTATTTTCCATTGCAATGAGGCGGGTAAGATCAATGGGGAACCCATAGGTATCAAACAACTCAAATGCTGCCTTTCCTTCAATGGTACCGGCAGCGGCATTCGTAATGATATCATCAATGCGTTTCAGTCCTTTATCCAGTGTACGCAGAAATGCATCTTCCTCTTCTTTCACCACTTTCTGCACAAAACTTTCCTGTGCTTTCAGCTCGGCAAATACGGTTTCAAATTGTGTGGCGAGTACCGGCACCAGTTGGTGCAATAAAGGTTGTTTGTAATCGAGATACGAATAGTAGTAACGCACGGCCCTTCTGAGGATGCGGCGGATGACATACCCGGCACCGGTATTGGAAGGCAGCTGCCCATCGGCAATGGTGAAGCAGATGGCCCTTATATGATCGGCCAGCACCCGGAAGGCGATGCTTTCTTTATCATCGCCGGCTTTATAGGGTCTGTTTACGATGGATTCCACTGCTGCAATGGTGCCGGTAAACAGATCGGTATCGTAGTTGCTTTGTTTGTTCTGCAGCACACGTACCAGGCGCTCCAGTCCCATACCAGTGTCAACGTGTTTGGCCGGAAGTGACTCCAGTGATCCATCTTTCAACCGGTTGAACTGGATGAATACGTTGTTCCAGATTTCGATTACCTGCGGATGATCGTTGTTCACCAGCGTTTTCCCATCCACAGCTTTGCGCTCTTCATCACTCCGGCAATCCACATGAATTTCTGTACAAGGGCCACAGGGACCCGTATCGCCCATCTCCCAAAAATTGTCTTTTTTATTCCCCAGCAGAATACGGTCTTCAGCTATCACTTTTTTCCACTCGTTGTATGCTTCTTCGTCTTTGGGCAAGTTTTCTTTGGCATCGCCTTCAAAAATGGTGACATACAACCGGTCTTTCGGGATGCCGTACACTTTTGCCAGCAGTTCCCAGCTCCAGGCAATGGCTTCTTTCTTAAAATAATCACCAAAACTCCAGTTGCCCAGCATTTCAAACATGGTATGGTGGTAGGTATCAACGCCCACTTCTTCCAGGTCGTTGTGCTTACCGCTTACACGCAGACATTTCTGGGTATCTGCAATTCGGCTACTCGTGGGCGTTCGGTTACCCAGGAAAAAATCTTTGAACTGATTCATGCCTGCATTCGTAAACAGCAAGGTGGGGTCGTTTTTTACAACAATAGGCGCCGAGGGCACAATTGCATGTTGTTTCGATGCAAAAAAGTCTAAATACTGCTGGCGTATCTGGGCTGCCGTCATCATAATTATTCCTGTTTATGGTTGCATTTTGCGGGGTGTAAACCTATCTTTGCTCACCCGTAAAAACGGACGGCAAAGTTACGGTAAGGTCCTCAGAACCGGTTTGATTTAATTGCCTGTATGAAGAAAATCAAGTATTTCTATAATACCAATACCCTCCGGTATGAAAAACTGGTGACACCCCTGCGGGTAAAACTGCTGCGGGTATTCGGTTTTATAGCAGCCGTTGCGGTCGCCGGCTTTTTCTTCACACAATTGGCCTACCGCTATTTTCCAAGCGCCAATGAACAACGGTTGCTGCGGGAAAACGAACGGCTGGACGATCAGATTCAGTTGGTTCAGCAGGAATTCCAACAGCTCAGCCGTCAGCTCCGGGAAATTGAAAAGCGGGATAACGATGTGTACCGCTCCATTTTTGAAGCCAGTCCGCTCCCCGACAGTGCCCGTGCCAAAATGCTGGAAAAACAAAAAGAAGACAGGCTGATTGCATCGCTGACCGATGCTGAACTGAACAGCTCTCTTGTTTTTCAGATCAAAAACCTCCGCAGCCGGCTCACCGCTCAAACGGCCTCTTTTCATGATATTGAAGCCATGGTAAAGAACAAAGAGGCGCTGCTGGCAGCCACCCCCGCTATTCAGCCGGTAAACAACAAAGACCTCAACCGCCTTGCTTCCGGCTTTGGGTACCGGATTGATCCGGTGTATAAAACCACCAAGTTCCACGCCGGACTTGACTTTGCCGCCCCGCAAGGAACGCCCATTTATGCCACAGCCGATGGTACCGTAAAGCAGGCTGGTAATACCGGGGATGGCTTCGGCAACCATGTCATCATCAACCACGGGTTCAGCTACGAAACGCTGTACGGGCACATGTTCCGCATCAAAGCCCGGGTGGGACAGCGGGTGAAGCGGGGCGAAGTCATTGGATGGGTGGGCAGTACCGGCAAAAGCACTGGTCCGCACCTGCACTACGAAGTACACAAGAACGGGAAACCGCTCGACCCCATCTACTTTTTCTACAACGATTTGTCACCTGAACAATTTGACCGGATGCTGAAAATGGCAGCTACCGGCAACCAAAGCTTCGATTGATGGTGATAAGGTCTTGACGATCAGACTCCCTACCTATTTCTGAAAAGAGTACATTTGTAACAAAGGATACGTTTCTGGGAAAGTTTTCACAAATAGCATTTGATTTCAGCAGTGAGCCGGAACAACCGGTTGCACCACCGCCTGTGGTTGTGCCGAAAAGAGAACCGAAGGAAAAAAAGATGGTGGTGGAAACGAAGCCTGTTGTAGCGACAAAATCAAAAAGGGGCCGCAAGAGCCTAAAGGAAATGGAAAGCGATGCCCGGATGATAGAACTGCCGCCCGATGAGGTCCTGAACCAGAAGCTGTACTACAGCATCAGCGAAGTGAGTGAGTTGTTTAACATCAATGCTTCTTCGTTGCGGTATTGGGAAACAGAGTTCCGGCATATCAATCCCCGCAAAAACAAAAAAGGCGACCGGTTTTATACACCCGCCGATATTAAAAAACTTCAGCTCATCTACTTTCTGCTGCGCCAGCGCAAATACACCATTGAAGGCGCCAAAGATTACATCAGCAAACATAAGGACGATGCTGCCCAGCGCTACGAACTGGTACAACGTTTGCAGCAGTTGAAATCGTTTTTACTATCGTTGAAAGCAGATTTATAAACAGAACCTCATTATGAAACAACTTGTTTTGCTTTTTGCAGCAATGCTTTTGCTTGGAAACATCAGAGCACAAAGCCAGTATGAAATCATCAAACAAGCCAGCGGCATGCCCATTTTCAAAGGGGTCATCAGCCGGGATGTGTTGCAGAATGAGCCAGCGTTTACCTGGCTGAAAAACGATATCAGCTGGTATAAACCCAATGCAGATTGTGTACAACTGCTGGGACAATTGAAAGACAGCATTCACCTGCTGGTGTTTGCCGGTACCTGGTGCGAAGACTCGCATAATGTGCTGCCGCAATTCTTTAAACTGCTGGATGAAGCAAAATTTCCGGCCAACCGCCTTTCTGTGATTGGTGTGGACCGCTCTAAACTAACGCTGGGGCATTTATGCGAGGCATTCAACATTAAAAATGTGCCTACCATTCTGGTTCTGAAAAACGGCAAAGAAGTGGGGCGTGTGGTGGAATACGGCAAATACGGCGTGTACGATAAGGAACTGGCAGAAGTGCTGGCTGCGGCTAAAAAGTAAAATGTAGCACTCCCCCGGGCTGCAACACATACAAATGCCCGGGCAGAAATACACATTTGTTTTGTTGTTCCACTATAGCAGGTAATGGAAAGGATCGTTCGGTAAGCGTGCCGATTGTATAAGTTAATAATGATCCATTTCTTCGTCCGGCAAAAGTTTTGCCGATGACGGTTACATCTGTGAGACCTGTGTAAGAGACTTTGGTTTTAAAGCTGCCGTAAATATCAAATACATACAATCCTTTTTCAGAATCATACAGGTACACATATCCATCCTGGTCAGTTAACGATACGGGCGAAGGCACTTCGTTGAAGATGGTACGCAGGTCGGGCGTTTCCATGAGCACCACACCGTCGTCACCAATTTTTTTCAGCTTGTTGTTCTGCTCATCGTACAGCCAGATTTTGTTATCATAACTCTGTGCAATGGCTTTCACCTGGAAGATATTCTGCTTGCGCAGGTCTATGGTGTTGACCGTATTGAGAAAGCGGTCGAGCACCACAACGGTGGAGAAGTTGCGGTAGTACAAGAGACATTTGAGCGGATTGGTTACATCCATGGAATAGAGCTTCCCGTAACGGCGCACATCATTGAACACACCAACGGAATCCATTTTACTGCTCAGTTTTTTGAGCTGGTTGTTTTTTGAAAGCAGATAATAGTTACCAAGGTTGTCTACATTAAAATCGGTATAAGAACCCTCCAGTTTTCCTGTTAGTTTGAAAAAGGATGTATCCTGCGCCCTGGAGAAGGCGCTTGTCAATAAAAAGAATATGGTAACGAATTTTCTCAACTTGTATAGGTTTTCAACTGCAATTGGGTTCCGTCAAATTCTGCGTAAGTAAAATACCGGATCCAGTCGCCCAGGTTGATGTAGCGGCTTTCACGGGCATCGCTTTCTTTAGACAGACGAAAATCAATCGGCAAATGGCGGTGACCAAAAACAAAAAAATCATAAAACTCTTTCTGCAATACCTCCCGGCAATGGGTGATCAGCCATTCTTTCTCTTCGCCCAGGAACTGATCGTCGCTGTTACCGGTTACAGCCCTGCTGCGGTTGCTGGAGTAGTGCGCCAGTCCCATACCAATCACCGGGGGCAGCACACCAAACAACCACTGACAAACCGGGTTGCGGAACACTTTCTTCAGGAGTTTATAGCCATGATCGCCGGGACCCAGCCCATCGCCATGACCCACATGAAATTTCTTACCATTGAATAGAAAATCACGGGGCTCAAAATAAACGGGGATGTTCAGCTCATTTTGAAAGTAATCCTTCATCCACATATCGTGGTTGCCTACAAAAAAATGGACAGGAATTCCTGCATCGGTGAGTTCGGCCAGTTTGCCGAGGATGCGTACAAACCCTCGTGGCACTACTTTCCGGTACTCGTACCAGAAATCAAACAAATCGCCTACAATAAAAATAACCGCTGCTTCGTGACGGACGGACTCCAGGAATGCCATAATTTTTTTCTCCCGCTCTAAACTCGAAGCGGCATCGGGCACACCGAGATGAAAATCGGAGAGGAAGAATATTTTTTTTCCGGGAGTAAGCTTCATTGGTTACCAGATTCCAGTTCTTTAATAATCCGTTCCACATCTATTCTCAACTGCGGCAGATGATTTTGAACAATCAGCCATACCGTTTGCAGATCAATACCAAAGTAAGCATGAATTAACTTGTTACGAAAGTCCTTTACCAAACGCCAGTTTATGAAAGAGAATGTTGTTTTAAATAAAGGACTTAACCTGGCTGCAGCTTCTCCAATAATTTCAAAATTTCTTGCTATTGCATCCTGTGTTCTCTCATCTTTTATAAACGCATCAGCATCCAACTCATTTGTATAGCGCTGAATACGAACGATGGATTCATAGATATCCTTTATAAGTATATCATCACTCCTTTCAGACATATCTGAGATCTTTCGCAATAAATGTAAAGTAATCCTTTTTAATAGCCTTCGTGGTAACCAAATCCACTTTTTTTCCTAACAGATCTTCTAATTCATGTGCAAGGAGCAGAAACTCAATTCCAACCGGCTTTGAAAAATCCACCAGTATATCAACATCGCTTTCCGTTGTTTGATCACCCCGGCTATAACTGCCAAAAACAGCAAGTGACTGAATGGGATACTTTTTCAGTAACTCATTTTTTTTACCTCTCAGTTGTTCCATTACATCCTGGTTCATTCCGATCCGTTTTTTCTTTTTGCATACTCCAGCACATCGCCACTTTCCACAACAGGCTTCCCCGTTACATCGCCCGTGTACCAATAAATCCACGCTTCTGTTTCACCGCCGTTGTGATATACAGATGTTGTTTCACGTTTATAAAAAACAGCTTCGCCTTCTTCCGGATTGAGTCCTTCATAATCATCTAACTGACTGATGGCCCAGTAAAAATCATCTTCGCTGTTGGCTGCATACAATTCGCCTACAATCTTACAATCGGGTCCGGGTAATGCTGCCGGGTACTCACCCAAATCATAGAGGCAGCCCTTCACCTTTCCATCACATACATACGTGAAATGGTTTTTTATATAATCAAAAAACGGGTTTTGAAAGCCCTGGCGGAGAGAGCCATATACAAACAGATGCATCACCGGTGTGTTCATGCATTAAAGATACAGGTAACAGAAACTATTTCCTACAAACAGAATCTTAAAAACAGAAGGGAAAATAAAGATGAAAAGAATTATTTTTCACTGATGCCCGATGGAGCGCCTTCTACCAGCAACACATACACTTCTTTCGGTCCGTGCACACCCACCACCAGTGTTTTTTCAATATCGGCAGTGCGGCTGGGGCCGGTAGCAAATGTGAAAAAAGAGGGTAGCTGGTTACCGTATTTCTGGCGAAGCTGCAGAAACGCATCTTTCAAATCATAGACCAACTGGCTGGTATAAGCAATACAAACATGCACCGGCGCATAAACACTGGTAGTGCGGCCGCTTTCACCGGCACTTGATAAGACAAGGGTGCCGGTACGGCTTATGAGTGCTTCACAACTTGTAATTGAAACATCACAATCATTCAACAACGCATGAAACTGAAAGGCAGGGTAGCGTTGCTTCAGCAATTGCTGCATTCCCGGCTCACGGCATACCACTTTATTCCACTGCTGGGCTGCTGCCAGCTGCAGGAATGAGGCAGCCGCTTCAGCCTCATTGGCACAAAACAAAAACTTGCCTTGTAATTTTGTAAACTCCTGGGCAAACTGTACCGCAAGATCATCAACCGGTGGATGAAACACACTGTTGTTACCTTCGCTGGCGGGAAAAGGCAAAGGCACCGGATGACTCAGTGCCTGCCTTATTTTTTTTAATATATTTTCTTTGGAAGTTGATGCATTCATGCTTCTGCAGTTTCGCTGGACGCACCGGGAATCTCGCTGGCACTGTGTGCATGGTGCGGGACTTCCTCGCCGTTTTCATCCAAAAGTTTTTTATGTTCAAACGGACGTTTGCCAATCAATTCTTCCACATCACTCTGGAATAACACCTCTTTTTCCAGCAAGGCCTTCGCCAGTTTTTCCACTTCTTCTTTCTTTTCGGTGAGCAGGGCTTTCGTACGTAAATAGGCTGAATCAATCAGCAGCCTCACCTCTGTATCAATCATTTCAGCTGTTTGTTCGCTGTACGGCTTGGTAAAGGTTTGCTCCTGGGTGGGATCGTAGTAACTGATATTTCCGAGCTTATCATTCATACCATACACCGTAATCATTGAATAGGCAATTTTTGTAATCTGCTGCAGATCGTTACTGGCACCTGTTGATATTTTTCCAAAGAAAATATCTTCACTGGCACGACCACCGAGCGTCATACAAATCTGATCAATCAGTTGATCGGTATTGTAGAGGTATTGCTCTTTGGGTGTGTATTGTGCATAACCCAACGCAGCAGTACCACGAGGCACAATGGTTACTTTTAATAACGGGTACGCATGTTCCAGGAACCAACCGCATATAGCGTGTCCCGCTTCGTGGTAAGCGATGATTTCTTTTTCTTCCGGACTGATGAGTTTGTTCTTCTTTTCCAATCCGCCAATAACACGGTCAATCGCATCCTGGAAATCGCTCATATCCACGGCCGCTTTGCCTTTACGGGCAGCAATGAGGGCGGCCTCGTTACAAACGTTGGCAATATCGGCCCCTGCAAACCCGGGTGTTTGTTCGGCCAGTTTATGAATATCCAGTGTTTCAGATATTTTAATGGGTTTGAGATGCACTTTAAAAATCTGTTCACGGCCTTTAACATCGGGGCGGTCAATGGTTATCTGGCGATCAAAACGACCGGGGCGCAACAAGGCAGAATCCAGTACATCGGGGCGGTTGGTTGCCGCCAGGATAATGATACCGGTGTCGCCTCCAAATCCATCCATCTCCACCAGCAACTGATTCAGGGTATTTTCCCGCTCGTCGTTGCTTACGATGGCATTTCGGCCACGTGCACGGCCAATGGCATCAATTTCATCAATAAAAATGATACAGGGCGCTTTTTCACGTGCCTGCTTAAACAGGTCACGTACACGGCTGGCACCAACACCTACAAAGAGTTCCACAAAGTCGGAGCCGCTGATGCTGAAAAACGGCACCTGGGCTTCGCCTGCCATGGCCTTGGCCAACAATGTTTTACCTGTACCCGGAGGGCCTACCAGCAATGCACCTTTTGGAATTTTACCTCCCAGCGCCGTATATTTCTTGGGATTTTTTAAGAAATCAACAATTTCCATTACTTCCACTTTCGCTTCATCCAGCCCTGCAACATCCTGGAACGTTACATTTACCTTGGTTCCTTTTTCAAACAACTGGGCACGGGATTTACCGATGTTGAAGATACCTCCGCCACCGGGTCCTGCACCGCCACCAGCGTTCATCTTCCGCATGAGCAACACCCATAAACCGATCAGTACAAGGATGGGAAGTAACAAACTGATCAAGGGGCTCAACCAGCTTTCTTCATCTGTTGCATCTGAAATGGGCCGTTGAATTTGTGGATTGGCATTCAGAATCTGGTTCATTTGTTCGTCAAAATTTCGAACGTCTGTAACCCGGAACTGAAAATGAGGACCGGTCTTTTGGTCAACCTTCAACCGGCTGTCTGTCACCTGTTTAGCTATGTAGGGATCTTTAAATGCGTTTTCGTTCAGCGTTACCCGAACAATCCCTTTATTCTTGACAACCATATAGCCCTTCACATATCCTTTTTTGAGCATACTGTCAAGAAACACTTCTCTTGAAATAGTAAGTGCATCGGGCGTAAACCCTCTGAAAAACTGCATGCCGATCAAAACGGCCGCTATGATGATGTATACCCAGTAAATGTTAAAGCGGAATACTTTGCGTGGATCTTTCCTGTCGCCTCCGTTGTCTGTATTATTTCCTTGATTGAGACTCATTCTTATTTGTTTATTTTCTCTTAGTGAGATCGAACTCTAATATTACAATTGAACAGCTAAATGTTTTGATGCGGCTGTTTTTTTTAATGATGTTCTAACATTTGAGCATCGCTCCACATTTCTTCCAGCCGGTAAAACTTCCTGGTTTCAGGCTGAAATATGTGTACGACAATGTTCACATAATCCACCAGCACCCATTGTGCGGCCATCATTCCTTCATGGCGATAGGGAGTTTCAACACATTTGTCCTTTACTTCTTTTTCGATGTAATCAGCGATGGCTTTTACTTGTGTGCTGCTGGTAGCCTGGCAGATAATGAAGAAATCGGCCACCGCTTCCGGAATCTTCCGCAAATCAAGACTCACCACTTGTTCCCCCTTTTTATCGAGGATTGCATTTACAATGACTTTGAAAAGTTTGCTGTTTCGGTTAATGCGGATATGTGCCTTTTTGCTTGTTGAATTTTGCGGGGCCAACAGGGATTGTGTACTCAAACGCCTACGGTTTTATGAAAAAATTGTTGTTTTAAAAAAAGCTTCTGTTTGCAGGAGCTGTATTTGTTTCTGTATTTTGCTCAAAAATAATCAATCTTCACCAACCTTGTCCACGAAAAAAACAGAACCTGTACTCATAGAACTTACTGTGGCAGACAGCACCAACAATTATGCCATGGGGTTGATTCATGCAGGAGTGGCACAGCATGGACAAGCCGTTCTGGCGTACCAGCAAACACAAGGACGGGGGCAGCGGGGGAAAACATGGGAAAGCCCTCCGGGAGAAAGTCTGAGTTTATCGGTTCTGCTGCAACCTCATTTTTTATTGCCCACACAGGGTTTTCAGTTGCTGGCAACAACAGCGCTTGCTGTAACACAATCGCTTCAGAACGTCACCGGCGTTGAAATGAAAATCAAATGGCCGAACGATTTGTACTGGCGTGACAGAAAGGCAGGAGGTATTTTGATTGAATCTGTAATGCAGGGCCAGTTTTGGAACTGGGCAGTAATCGGTATTGGACTGAATGTAAATCAACCCTCCTTTCCCGCAACCTTACCCAATCCCGTTTCCCTCCTGCAGATCACGGGCAGGCAACACCCGGTTCGTGCGCTGGCTGAGGAAATCGCCCGGGAAGTACACAGCGCTGTTGCCCGCTTACAAGAGCAAGGATTCAGTTCGTTTCATCAACTATATAACCAGCTGTTATACAAACGTGGCGAACAGGTTTCGTTTCAGGCCGGAAACCGCCGGTTTAGCTCATTGGTAGCCTTTGTAGATGAGGAGGGATGTTTGCATACCGGAAAAAACGGGGAAGAACAATTCCGCTTCGGTGAACTGGAATGGGTTTCTGAGTTTTAATATTTTTTTCTCTTTTGTCAGTTCAGGCGAGAAAGGCACGGCCTTACCTTTGCACCACAAATTTCAAAATACAATGACGAAGATTGCAGTTGCCAAAGGCGATGGTATTGGTCCCGAGATTATGGATTCCGTTCTTTCCATTTTTAATGCAGCAGGAGTTCCGCTGCAATACGAATTCGTTGATATGGGAAAATGGGTGTTCGATAAGGGCTTTTCAAATGGTATGACACCGGAAGCACAGTCCACCATTGAACAACTGGGGATTCTATTCAAAGGCCCGATGGAAACTCCCAAAGGGAAAGGGGTAAAAAGTGTAAACGTAACCGCCCGTAAAACCTGGAATACATACGCCAATAAGCGCACCTTTCAAACACTGCACGGAGTTGACACTGTATTCAGCAAAGCCGGTATTCCCATTGACATTACCATTGTACGTGAAAACATTGAAGATACGTATGGTGGTATCGAGCATATGCTCACCCACGATGTTGCATTAAGCCGCCGGTTTATTACCAGGCCGGGCAGCATGCAGGTGATCCGCTATGCGTTTGAAATGGCAAAGAAAAAAGGAGCCAGCCGCATCACCTGCGGGCATAAGGCAAACATCATGAAAATTACTGACGGACTGTTCCTGGAAGTGTTTTATGAAATTGCAAAAGACTATCCGGAACTGAAAGCCGATGATGTGATTGTTGATGATTTGTGTATGAAGCTGGTAAGCCGTCCCGATTTGTTTGATGTGGTGGTACTTACCAATCTGCAGGGCGATATTGTAAGTGATCTTTGTGCGGGACTGGTAGGCGGTTTGGGATTTGCACCCAGCGCCAATATTGGCGATCATATTTCAATTTTCGAAGCCGTTCACGGAACAGCTCCTGATATTGCCGGAAAAAACATTGCCAACCCAACGGCTCTGCTGCTGAGCGGCTTTGGCATGTTACGTCATCTGGGCTTAATGGAGAAAGCAGCCATGATTGAAAATGCACTGCTATACACGCTGGAAAGCGGAGTAAGAACCGGCGATTTTGGTGATAAATCAAAAACCGCCTTAAACACAACCGGATTTGCGGAAGCTATTATTGCCAACTTTGGTAAGCATCCGGCGCATAATCCAAGACCTTCTCTTCCCGATATGCCGGCAACCCCAACCGTTTTTAAACTGGAAAAAAATCCGCTCATCATGACCAAAGAAATGAGCGAAGAAGTAATCATTGGTGTTGACCTGTTCATCGAAAGCTTTGAACAACCAAAAGAAGTGGCAGATCAACTGTTGCAGCATTGCGGCGATTTGTTTAAACTTATTACGATCTCCAACCGGGGAACCCAGGTTTGGCCCAAAGGAAGTGTGTTCACCAACCTGGTGAATCAATACCGCTGCCGCTTTGAAAGCGTAGGAGAAATTGGCGTTACCCAGGTTGATATCCTGGAACTGCAGAAGCGGGTGATGAACAATTTCAAAATCTGCTCTACCGAACTGCTCAATATGTGGGACGGTAAAAAATCCTACAGCCTGGCGCAGGGACAGTAACCAGAACAACTTTAATAAAAAAAGAGCCTCATTGATGAGGCTCTTTTTCTTTTGCTCTTGCTTCTATTTCAAATGGATTGTTGTAATACCCGAAGCGAATGCTGTACCAGAGATACAATACCAAAAAACGAAACAAACCATAACGCCTGTATTGCTCCACATGTGCCATTTCATGCCTTACCCAACGCTCATTCTGCAGAAATTCTTCTTTGAGTGTATTGTGAAGATGAATGGTGCGTCCCCAAACGATTGCCACCTTGCTTGCTTTGAGTTTTTTGGCTGCCAGAAACGCCAACCATGATTGTTCCTTGATCCGTAACTGCATCTGTTTTCAGTATTTCCCCAAATAAGACTAAGGGTTACCCTGTAAAGTTGGGGGAATATGATTAAAAAGATGAAATATTCCGTTCCTGTTGAGTAGTTTTATATCACAATCCAATACAGGAAAAACCAAACAAAACCCAATATCCTGACTACCTGATATCCTACAAGAAGACTAACAGTATCCGGATCCGAAGAAAACCATGAAAATCCGTTCTTAAGAAAACAGTTATCTATCTGAACCGGAAAAAATTAAAAAACCTCCTTTCAATAAAGGAGGTTTTTCTTTTTTACAGCTATCCCCTGCATGTATGAAGTTTATAAGCGGTTTTAAAATAGAAATTCTTTCGAAAAAAACAGAAAAGAAAAAGTTAACCTGATGAGTTGTATGTGAAATAAGGGCTATCCCTTATTTTTTGCTCAAAACAGGCAGAAAGATTGCAGCTTCAGATTTCCATAATTATCTTCATACAGCAATTCAATATCACAGAAACCAGTTAGAAATACAATATTCCTTACCAATCCAGATCCTGTAAGAAAACCAACACAATCCAGTTCCGAAAAGCCGCAAAAAATCCGTTCTTAAGAAACCATTTATCTATCTGAACCGGAAAAAAATTAGCCCCCGAAATTCGGGGGCATTTTATTTTGTTCCGGCCTGGTTACAAACCCCACAACTCCAGAATCTGTGCTGTATGGTTTTTCGTATCCGGACGATGAATCACATGTTCAATCACACCCTTTTCATTAATGAGAAAAGTTGTACGGAGTAACCCATCATAAATCTTACCCATAAACTGTTTGGGGCCCCACACGTCATAAGCTTTGATTACGGTATGTTCCGTATCTGCCAACAGACGGAAAGGCAATTGGTGCCTGGCTTCAAACTTTTTATGTTTGGAAGCATCATCTTCACTTACACCAATCACTTCGATTCCTTTTTTCTGAAGTGTGGTAAAATTATCCCGCAGATTACATGCCTGTACCGTACAGGTGGGCGTTAAGTCCTGCGGATAGAAATACAAAACAATTTTTTTGCCTTTCATTTTTGCGGAAGAAACCAGCTTTCCATCCTGATCCAGGCATTGAAATGCCGGGGCTTTATCACCAGCCTGCAGAACAGTTTGATGGTTTTTGAACGGTTCTTTTTTAGCCGCTTTTTTTGCAACCGGCTTCGGTAGCGTTGCTTTTTTCGTTGGTTGAACAACGGCAGTCTTTTTAACTGCAGTTTTTTTCTTTGTCGCCATATTTTCTTTTGCTAGACCATCTTAACAACAACTGGTATTTTTTGTTCATGCAGCCGGCTTATAAAGACTTTATTTCCTGATAAAGCGGATAACCTTCTCCGTTACATTACCGGCTTCATCCTCCACCCTGATTTTGAGTTCATGTTCGCCGGGGGGGCAATATTCATCCACTTTGTACCGGTACACCGGACCGAGGCCGGCAAACAGCAACCAGTTTCCGTTCAACTCTGCCCGGAAACTCCGGATTTCTTTTTTGTTTTCAGCCACGGTGCAGGTAATCGTTGCCCCATTACCTACCACACCACCCTCTGCCACACCGGTAACCGCAACTACCGGCGGCACCTCATCCATTTCCAGCCAGAACTCGCCAAATTCCCTGAAACGGGCCTCGTACCAACCGTTGACAAGGCGGGCCCGTTCGACGACTGTTTTGCCCCTGGCCGTTTTGATCATGATCACCCGGTTGCGGAGTTGTTCGGGAATCGGTTTGTTGGGTTTGATGCGGAAGAGCATAGAGTCGTGCACAGGCAATAAAGGCGTGTGCATGACATGTATGTTGGATACGGCCGTTGCACTGGTTTTGTAATTATAATTGAAACGGAATCCATCATAAAAACTTTTTTCGCTGCTCATCAGCTGCACATCCTCCCGTTCAAAAATATTAATCTGGTTGGGCAACATATAGCGGCTGTCACGCTGCACATTCAGCTCCGGCGCTACTGTTGACAAACGCCTGACACTAAACTGCAGCTGCGATGCATTTCCATTGGCATCCTTCACCACAATGCGGATTTTATGCAGCGCCGTATCATTCAAATGAATCAGCCCATCGTCCTTTTTATAATAAATGGGCAACCGGTCGCCAGGCAACGGCGACAGGTGCTGAAAATAAGATCCGCCGCCTGTTTTAATCCGGTAATCAATATGTGCATTGAGGTAGCGGGTTTGCAGGTAGTCGATTCCATCAATCCGGAAACCGCTGACCGGCTCTTCATCCATATATACCACTGCTTCAAAAATACCATTGGTGTTGGGCACACCTGTTACCCGGTCGGTTGCCACAAGGGCAAAACTAATGCGGTTGCTGTTAACCGTTAGCACACCGCCTGGAAGCGTATAACCACCTGCCGCCCGGGCCGGAACCAGGGTGCGGGGCGTTTGTTCGTAGGTGCTTTTTGTACGGTCGTATACTGCCAGTCTTGTAATATCGGGTGGTGTAACGTCATATACTTTATGAAACAGCAAAGCATTGAGACAGGCATCATCCTCGGTGCGGCGGATTTCGTAATGCACATGCGGACCGGCAGAAGCACCCGTGTTGCCGCTGTAGCCGATGAACTGCCCCTTTTTCACAGGAAAACGGTCTTTTGTAAACTCCACATCGCCATTCCACTTTTCTTTGGCGTATTGACCTTCTTTGATGGCTTCCAGCGTTTGGGGCGGAAAGGTGTTCATGTGCGCATAAAGCGTTGTGTATCCATTAGGGTGGCTGACATAGGTTGCATTTCCAAAGCCGTTGGGATCAATTTTGATTTTTGAAATCCATCCGTCAGCCGGCGCATACACCGGCAGGTTTTCCCTTCGCTCTGTAAACAAATCGAGTCCCATATGAAAATGATTGGGCCGCATTTCTCCAAAATTGGCGTTCAGCTTCAGGGGAATTCCCAGCGGATACCGAAAGTAGGTGGAGGGGTAATTCAGGGGTGGAAACAACTGAGCTTGTGTAAGAAAAGTAGCCAGTAAAAAGTAAAAAGTGAGAATGGGTTTCAGCATGAGACAAAAATAGGGAAGGAACGAGAGAATACGGGTTTACAAAGAACTTGAGAACCGTTAAAAAATAACAGGCGTTTTTCTATCAATCCAATACTTTTGCTGCCAAATTCCCCCTCATGCCAAAAGATTCTTCCATCAGCTCGGTTTTAATTGTGGGCAGCGGCCCCATCATCATTGGTCAGGCCTGCGAATTTGACTACTCGGGTTCACAAGCGGCCCGCAGTTTGCGTGAAGAAGGTATTGAAGTAATCCTCATCAACAGTAACCCGGCTACCATTATGACCGATCCGATGATGGCCGATAAAGTGTACCTGCTGCCGCTCACCGTAGAAAGTATTGAGCAGATCCTCGAAGAAAATCCGCAGCTCAATGCGGTGCTGCCAACCATGGGCGGGCAAACAGCGCTCAACCTGTGTAAGGAAGCCGATGAACTGGGTGTTTGGGAAAAGTATGGTGTAAAAATGATTGGTGTGGATGTAAAGGCCATTGACACGGCCGAAGACCGGGAGAAATTCCGCCAGCTGATGATACAGATTGGTGTGGGCGTGGCTCCTTCCAAAGTGGCCAACTCGCTGCTGGAAGGAAAAGAATTTGCCCAGCAGATCGGCATTCCATTGGTGATTCGGCCCTCTTTCACCCTGGGTGGCACCGGTGGTGGTTTTGTCAACACCAAAGACGAACTCGATGCGGCACTGGAACGAGGCTTGCAGGCCAGTCCCATTCACGAAGTGCTGGTAGAAAAAGCCCTGATCGGATGGAAGGAATTTGAACTGGAACTGCTGCGGGATAAGAACGATAACGTAGTGATTATTTGTACCGTTGAAAACTTTGACCCCATGGGCGTGCACACGGGCGACAGCATTACCGTTGCCCCGGCCATGACCCTGAGCGACACAGCGTTCCAGAACATGCGCAACATGGCCATAAAAATGATGCGCAGCCTGGGAAATTTCGCAGGTGGTTGTAACGTACAGTTTGCCCTCAATCCGGAAACAGAAGAAATTATTTCAGTCGAAATTAATCCACGTGTGAGCCGCTCTTCTGCATTGGCCAGTAAGGCAACCGGTTATCCTATTGCCAAAATTGCGGCCAAACTGGCCATTGGTTATACGCTGGATGAGTTAAAAAACCAGATTACACAAACCACTTCCGCTTACTTTGAACCGGCGCTGGATTATGTGATTGTAAAAATGCCACGCTGGAATTTCGATAAGTTTAAAGGCGCCGATGACCGTTTGGGACTGCAGATGAAAAGTGTGGGTGAAGTGATGTCGATCGGCCGCAGTTTCACTGAGGCTGTTCAGAAAGCCTGCCAGAGCCTGGAGAACAATGCCGTGGGACTTGGATATTACGGCCAGAGTTTGAAACATGCAGAAGAACTGATTGAATACATTAAAGTGCCGAAATGGGATCGCATATTCCGCATTAAAGATGCACTGATGGCCGGCGTGAGTGTGAAAACTATTGTGGATGCCACGAAGATTGACCGCTGGTTCATTTACCAGATTCAGGATATAGTCAATATGGAAAAAGAACTGGCAAAGCATGATATGAAATCACTGCCGGAAAGCATGCTGCGGGAAGCAAAACGCATGGGCTTTGGTGATGAGCAGATTTGCCGGATCATGAAAGACGGAACAGAAGATGAACTGTATGAAAAGCGCAAACAATGGGGCATTACCCGTGTGTACAAAATGGTAGACACCTGCAGTGCCGAATTTGAAGCAAAGACGCCGTATTTCTATAGTACGTTTGAATAAGAGAAGATAGAATGTAGAAGATAGAAGATAATAGAAAAAGCGCTGTTGGTTCCCTCAGCGCTTTTTTTGTGAGAATCAGTTTTCAATATCTTCACAGTATGATTAAAAATATCAAAGCATTGGCGTTTGGTTTCGTTGTGGCCTTACTGCTTTGTGAAATTATACTCCGTATTTACAATCCACTTTCCAATTTTACCCGGCAGGGCCGATTGATTCTGCCGGCCAATCAGCAAGTTGTTTTTCAAAACAAATGGATCCGGCAGTTGGACCCGCAAATCCATTACTCCCGTAATGCGTTGGGCTTTCGGGGACCTATGCCCGCCGATAGTATCTACAAATTCAACTCTGTTATTTGTGTGGGCGGCAGTACCACCGCCTGCTTTTTTTTAAGCGATACACAAACATGGCCCTGGCTGCTGCAGGAGCGTCTGAAAGATTCGGTGCCAGGCCTATGGATCAACAATGCCGGCCTGGATGGACATTCTACCTTCGGCCATTTGCTGCTACTGAAAGAGTATGTATTAAAACTAAAGCCGAAGTATGTACTGCTGCTCACCGGTGTCAACGATGTGGAAACCAGCAAACCGGAAAACTTTGATCAGCTCAGCGAAAATAAAATCCGGTTTCAATCTGCCGGTGGATTCCTGAAATCGTTGTTGAATCAAACAGAAACCGGTGCCACCCTCTTTCAGTTGTATTCCATCCGGCTTGCTTACAAAAAAGGACTGATTCATAAAGAAGTGGATTTCAGGAACCTGCCCGATACCATTCTCAATAACACAACCACTCAGTCTATCCTGTCTGCGCAACAGCCCTTTCTTACCGGGTACCGCAACCGGCTGCAGGAACTGATTCAACTTTGCAAGGCCAACGGAACCACTCCCATTTTGCTTACACAGCCTTCTTTGTATGGAGCCTATACCGATCCTGCTACAGGCGTTGTAATGAACAATAAATATCTGCCCATAGGTGACAATGCCCGCAACAATCTGTTGCAGGAACAAATTCTTGAATCCTACAATGACGTGGTTCGTTCCTTCAGATCAGAAGTCCCGGTGATTGACCTGGCACGGCTGATGCCTAAAAACACTTCCTTGTATTACGATTTTATTCACTTTAACAAAGCCGGCGCCGCCGAGGTTGCCTCGCTACTTGCCGGTGCTCTGCAGCCGTTGTTGAAGCAATAGCGCACTAAGGTTTGGCTTGAAAAGATTTATTTTGCAGGCATGTACATCCTGGGCCTTTCTGCTTATTACCACGATTCAGCAGCCGCCATCCTGAAGAATGGTGAAATTATTGCTGCTGCCCAGGAAGAGCGCTTCAGCCGCAAAAAGCATGATGCAGGCTTTCCTGTAAAGGCAGTTCGTTATTGTTTGCAGGAAGCAGGAATCAAAATTGATGACCTGGAAGCTGTAGTATTTTACGACAAACCACTGCTAAAATTTGAGCGGCTGCTGGAAACCTATTATGCATATGCACCTAAAGGCATTGCCTCTTTTATTAAAGCCATGCCGGTATGGCTGCATGAAAAACTGTTTCTGAAAAAAGTGATCCGGGATGAACTGATGAACATTCAACCTTACGACAAAAAGAAGCTGCAATTGTTGTTCCCGGAGCATCACCTGAGTCATGCGGCATCAGCGTTTTATCCTTCACCATTTGAAGAAGCCGCCATTCTTACGATTGACGGAGTAGGCGAATGGGCCACTACCACCATTTGTAAAGGAACCGGAAGCAGCATTGAAATTCTGAAACAGCTCAACTTCCCTAACTCTGTTGGGTTGCTGTACTCAGCCTTCACCTATTATCTTGGTTTTAAAGTGAACAGCGGCGAATACAAACTCATGGGACTTGCACCGTACGGCGATCCGGATGCAGCCCAAACAAAGCAGTTTGTTGAAATGATACGAACCCGGCTGGTTACAATATACGACGACGGGTCTGTTTATCTGCAGCCTACGTTCTTCACCTATGCTACGGGCCTTCGTATGGTGCCTGATTCAAAATGGAACAAGCTGTTTGGCTTTCCCCGCCGTAAAGAAGAAGATGAGCTGTTACAACACCATTGCAACCTGGCGCTTGCTATTCAACAGGTGACGGAAGAAATTGTGCTGAAACTGGCAGCTCATGCCAAAGAATTGTGCCGGTCAGACAACCTGTGTTTGTCGGGTGGCGTAGCGCTCAACTGTGTGGCCAATGGAAAGCTGCAGAACAGCGGACTCTTCCGCCATTTATACATTCAACCGGCAAGCGGTGATGCAGGTGGATCACTCGGTGCTGCACTGGCAGCCTGGCATATTTACCAGGGGCAACAACGGAATGTCATTGGCGAAAAAGATACCATGAAGGGCGGTTACCTGGGCCCTTCTTATTCTGATAATGAGATTGAGAAAACTGCTGAATTGTTTCATGCCATCCATGAACAGTTTGATTCAAGAGAAGAGCTGAACAAAACAGTTGCAGCATTGCTGGCCAGCGGAAATGTGGTGGGTTGGTTCCAGGGCCGGATGGAATTCGGCCCACGTGCACTGGGCAACCGCAGCATCCTGGCTGATCCACGCAACCCGGAGATGCAAAAGAAGCTGAACCTTAAAATTAAATATCGGGAAGGGTTCCGTCCGTTTGCACCGGCTGTGCTGGCAGAAAAG
Organism: Chitinophaga pinensis; assembly: GCA_943368955.1. Lineage (GTDB taxonomy): Bacteria > Bacteroidota > Bacteroidia > Chitinophagales > Chitinophagaceae > Lacibacter > Lacibacter pinensis_A. The sequence goes on along the minus strand of CALRLY020000001.1, from coordinate 182,958 downwards.
GCCGGGCATTGGTTTACATTAAATACAGCATCGCCCTATATGTTATTGGTGCAGTCCGTAAAAGAAGAACTCCAATTTCCTGTTCCTGCCGATTATCATCAATGGAACCTTCAGGACAAACTATACTTCCAGCGAAGCAGTTTGCCTGCCGTTACCCATATTGATTACTCAGCACGCATTCAAACGGTACACAAAGAAACAAATCCGCAGTTTCACAATTTGCTAAAAGCCTTTGAAGCAGCAACAGAATGCCCGGTACTCATCAACACCTCCTTTAATGTGCGGGGCGAACCGGTGGTTTGCACCCCTGCGGAAGCATATACTTGTTTTATGCGTACAGATATGGATTGCCTGGTGATGGGGAACCTGCTATTCCGAAAAACGGCACAACCAAAATGGGAAGAACCAGATCAGTGGAAAACAATTCTGCAAACGGATTAAAGCATGAACAAAAGCAGCAACAGGAGTACGTTAAGAAATGCTATTTATACAGCAATCTCACTGCTGGTGTTATTGATACTTTTCGAAGTAATCGCCAGTATTTTTTATTACCATCAATACGGAAAACGTAAACTGGCACTGGCAGAGTTGTACTATACCGTGAAGACAAATATCATCTCGGCACGTGAAATAAAAGAAAAAAAGAAGATTCAGTACCGCAACCAGCAACTGGTTCGCCCTGACTCGTCAGCCTCCATGAACCAAGCCGTTTATGACGAAACCATTGCCGCCAATCAATTCGTTTATGAACCATGGGTGGGATTCCGCAATAAAGATTTTTCAGGCAGGTATGTAAACACATCAGGTTTTGAACGGAAAAGCATTCCGGCATTCATTCAGAAAGGAGCCGATACACTTACGATCTGGTTCCTGGGCGGTTCCACCTTGTTTGGATTTAATGTAGCCGATGCCGAAACAATGCCTTCCCGGTTTGCAGATTTGTATTGGAAAGACAGCACGCAGAAAAAAACGCTTCGTATCAAAAACTATGCAATACCCTATTATTATAGTTATCACGAATACAGGTTGCTTTCGCTGCTGCTGGAGCGGGAACCACAACCGGATCTTGTTGTGTTTGTCGACGGGCTGAATGACTTTTGGTCATACGGCAATACGTATGATCTAAAACCCTATTTCAGTGAAAAAGTTGCTGCCTTTATGAATCAGCGGCAAGAGACGGTACCTTCCATTACAAATGACACAAGGCTTACAGATGCACAAACCGATACACTTGCCCGGCACTACATCCAAACAGTTGCACTTGCAAAACAATTATTGACAAACAAAGGAATAAAATCCCTGTTTGTATTACAGCCGGTACCCTTTTACAACTATCCCAACCGCAACAACGATCCGGTATGTTCGAAGAATGAGTACCCTGTATTTGCAAAAGTTTATCCCCGGCTGGAAACGTATTTCAGAAATGACAGTTCGTATCTTTTCCTCGGCAATCAACTTGAACATGAAACCGGCTTACCGTTTGTTGATGCCATTCACTACAGCCCGGCTTTCAGCAACGAACTCGCTGTGTTGATGCATCAAAAAGTGAAGCGTCTCTTTTGAACTTTATAAGTCGTCCCAAAAAATCTGCTCTTCCCTGAAATAGGTCAGTTCAAAAGTACGTGGTTTCAATAACGGCATAGATTGACCGAAATAAGAATTAAAAAGGATCCGGAAGGTGTTTGGCAAATAGATTGAATCAGGCAGCTTTTCGCTTGCTATACCTGGGAAAAAGATTGCACTATATGTTCGAAAAGCATAATCTGAAGGGAACCCTTTTAAATCATCTCCTCTTAGCCCGTGATCACCCTGGACAATGATAACTGCCCTGCCCTTTGTTGCCTGTTGAATCTTGGCACATAGTAGGGGAACTACCTTCTGGGCATAAGCCACCTGTTCCGCCATAACTTCTTTTCGATTGATTTCTGCGTAAAGGCTATCAGAACTCCATTGTATTACACTTCCATCCGGACGAAACTTGTATGGCCCATGAGGTAGATTAAAATGAGCATAAACAAACCTGGGCTTTGAGGCTTCTGTATTCAAGCTACCCACTACCAGCTTTTCGGTCTTTTTAAAAAAACCAACATCCTTTCTTATTTTTTTATTCAGCCTTGTCACGAATTGTTCTCCTTTTAACCACAAACCGATCCATGAAAAATCCCGACGCAATACATCCCACAATGTTTGATTATAAATCATATACTCTGATGGGCGGATGCCCCATTCCTCCGGAGTATATGGCCCTGGATTACTGTTTAGCGGAAACAAACTCGCATTTGTTATTTCATATCCGCTATCAACTAAGAAATTCACAACACGACTATTATTTATTCCATTCACAGCTGCATGCAATTCACGAAAAGTGATTTTCTTTTTTAACGGAAAGGGAGGATAGCATAAATTTAAATTAGAAAAGATTGAAATGTGTGTGCGGTCAGCAGTACTAAGCGCATCAGATTGCACCTTAAAACCCATCTCTGAAAGGGTCTGATCCATGATACGATTATCAAAATTCAATACCTCTCTGGAAACTTTTGAAGAAGGCATGGCATCAAATACCAGATAATAGATATCCGGAAGGCTATCTGTCGTGCCGTCAAATGGTTTAAGTACAGGCGAATCCGTAAGGAGCAATTGATTTTTTTTCGTTAATTTTTCCTTGCCAAAACGCAAAGCATAAAAAAGATCGTATAGAATCAATAAAAAAAAACAAACTGTCAGAAATTCAGCAAAACGTGGAATCATTCGTTTTCGCAGGCCTACAAAAAAAACAGCTAACCCAAAAATCAGGACGGGCAGAAAGACAGAATACTTTCCCAGAAAAGAAAGGAAAGGCACACCCTGAAGCCATTGTTTAAACAGAGGAGCAAAGAAACCAACCAGCATTAGAACAGCGGTTAACAGGAGTGCTTTTTCCAACGGACGCAGGAACAAGTAACAAATTATTACTGTGGCAAATGGCAAAATCAACCAGAATATAAAAGAAGGCAATAATTCATTGAAAGAAATCAGGCCAAAGAAGTCAACTGTATTATGAACAATAAAAAAAACAGGTATTAACAAAAAATGCATGTGCCAATACCAACGAAATACTTTTTCATTTCTAGACGCTTCTTGCTTCATGTTCCGAAAATACAAACTATCTTCCATCACAACGGCCCGGCATCAGTAATCGTTTTCGGCTTACTTTTGTGATGAATCAAACGTGGTTGGAGCATGATAGAGTTTTTGAAAGATCTGTGGGGATTTCTGAAAGTGCGGAAGAAATGGTGGCTGGCACCTATCATTCTGTTTTTATTGCTGCTGGGTGCCCTGCTCATTTTAGGAGGAAGCAGTGCCGTTGCTCCGTTTATTTATTCACTTTTCTGATGAACTGGCAACCCCGACATACTTCTTTGATTGTTATTGCCACAGGTTTTGGCCTTTTCTTCGCTCTGTTCAGAAAAGAATGGCTGCTGTTACTGCCCTGCATGGCAGTGATTGGTTTTTTCATAGCTCCGCTCGGCGAATTGATGCATCGTTCCTGGATGAAACTGGCACTGGTGCTGGGCTGGGTCAACAGCCGCATTCTGCTGACCGTTTTGTTTTATGTAATTCTTACTCCGGTAGCATTACTCGCCCGGCTGTTTGGAAAAACGAGCATCCGTAAAAAAGCCGGAAACACAACTTCACAGTTTGTAACACGCAACCATCTCTACACCAAAACCGATCTGCAACATCCGTGGTAACAACCGGCAACTCATTACAAAAATTTCCATTCCTGAAAAAGGCCGCTGCACCAGCGTTCCTTTTTGTACTGTTGCTCATACAGGTGATGTTTATCATCAATGCTCCCTGGGTTGGAGATTACTGGGAACACAGGGCCGTGTTGAATGAACTGATTCTTCATCCCGCAAATCCATCCCATCCCATCCTGCTAACTGATAAACCACATGCATTCTTCTCGCCTTACCTTGTTGCATTCGGTTGGCTGGGGCACTACGCCCATCTTTCTGCTTCGCAACTCCTCAGCCTTGCTGCTATTGGTAATCTGCTGCTGTTTGTTTTGAGTATCCGGCTGCTGGCCGGCATCTTTCTGCCTGCAGGCAACCGGCAGCTACAGGTTGCAGCATTAATGGCGGCGGTTTTGTTTTGCTGGGGATACGATCCGCCCAACTTCAGCTCCTTTTATCATGCCGGAACCTTCTTCTTCACCACACCGTATCCATCAACCTTCAGTTTTACGCTTTCTGTACTGGCAGCGGCCTGCTTTCATTACCTGATGCATCATGCCGTAAGCGTCCTGTGGCGGCTGTTGCTTGCTGCAGGCATTGTGCTTCTGCTTACGACTGTGTTATTAACGCATCCGCTCACCTTTCTGTTTGGCGCAGCGCTGTTTGCTGCTATTGCGCTACAGGCGGCACATTGCAAAACAACCAGCCTGTTCCGCATAACGGTCAGTGGACTCGGTTTTTTCATTCTCCCCTTTGCGCTTGCTTCTTTCTGGCCCTACTATCCTTTTTACGAACTTCTTGGTTATGTTGAACCAGGTAACCGGTTTCATGCCGATAGCCGGGAGTTGTACTCTTCTCTCTACTTCAAATTATTTCCCCTGGTGCTATTAGTGATTTTCCTGGTCAGAAAACCCCGCCGGTTTATCACAAGCCATCTTCCGCTTCTGTTTGCAATGATACTCCTTGCGAGTTTGTTTTTTTATGGCTTTTTCAGCGGCTCCTATGGTTTTGGGCGGATGATTGCTTTCATCGCCCTGCTGGCGCAGGTGTTGCTTGTGAAAATTGCTCAGGAAGAGGGTGTGCGTCACCACAAACTACCTTTCGCCTTACTCGTGCTTTGCTGCCTTCCTTTTGTTGTGGTTTCACTAAAACAGCTGGCTGGTGCCGCTTTTACCACACACAGGCAATACCTGAAGCGACCTGTTCACCAACCTTTTGAGCTTACACAACCGGCCGAATTGGCACATCGCCTTCAGTTTATTGAAACAAAGATTCCGGCTGGTGCGCTCGTATTAACGGATACCATCTGCGCCCGGTATGTGCCAGGCTTGGGAGCCCGGATTGTTGCCACACCGTTTCCCTTGTATTGGATAACCGATCAGGAGCAGCGCCTGCGTGATGCCCGTATTTTTTTCTACAGCGGTACGCCGGCACGCAGAGACAGCCTGCTGCAACAATATCAACCCGCTTTTCTGCTGCTTACTCCCACCACCCGCCATCTGCTTCCACAACTCACCCAATGGACCCGTGGCCAGCGAGTGTATGAAGAGAACGGATTATTGCTCGTACCTCTCAACTCGTCGCCCCAAACTAACAACTGATTTATTTTTTGAAATTTTTTCCGGGAGCCTACCTTTGCAGCGCCATGGCAAATACGCTTCTCCACAACGAATCTGTTCCTTCTTCCGGAAAAAAAATAATTGTTTTAGGCAGCGGACCCAATCGCATTGGTCAGGGTATTGAATTTGATTACTGCTGCGTTCACGGTTTACTGGCCATAAAAGAAGCCGGCTATGAAGCCATTATGGTGAACTGTAATCCCGAAACGGTAAGTACAGATTTTGATATGGCCGATAAACTCTATTTCGAGCCGGTGAACTGGGAGCATTTATGGGAAATTATTGAACTGGAACAGCCCTATGGTGTGATTGTACAATTGGGCGGACAAACAGCTTTGAAACTGGCCAAACGCCTGCATGAAAAGGGAATCCGCATTATTGGCACTTCGTTCGATAACATGGATATTGCCGAAGACCGTGGCCGTTTCAGCGATCTGCTGAAAGAGCTGGAGATTCCCTATCCTAAATACGGCACTGCCTTTACCACCGATGATGCAATGGAAGTGGCTAACAAAGTGGGCTACCCTGTTTTGGTGCGCCCCAGCTATGTACTCGGCGGTCAACGCATGCGGATTGTTATTAATGATGATGAACTGGAAAAAGCAGTGCTGAGCCTGATCAAACACCTGCCCGGTAATAAAATTCTGATTGACCATTTTCTCGACCGCTGCCAGGAAGCAGAAATTGATGCCATTTACGATGGTGAAAACTTTCATGTAATGGGTGTAATGGAGCATATTGAGCCGGCTGGTATACACAGTGGCGACAGCCATGCCGTGTTGCCCGAATTTAATCTTACCCCACTGGTGGTGGCAACAATGGAAGAGTATGCCAAACGCATTGCAAAAGCATTGGACATTAAAGGTTTGATCAACATTCAGTTTGCAATCAAAGACGGCAAAGTGTATGTGATTGAAGCCAACCCCCGTGCCAGCCGCACCACCCCGTTTATTGCAAAAGCCTACCAGATTCCTTACCTCAACATAGCCACAAAGGTGATGATGGGCGTAAATAAGCTGACCGATTTTTCATTTGTGAAAAAACTGGAAGGATACGCCATCAAGGAACCGGTGTTCAGCTTCAATAAATTTCCCAATGTCAACAAAGAACTGGGACCCGAAATGAAAAGTACCGGCGAAGCCATCCGCTTCATCAAAAACCTGCGGGATCCCTGGTTCCGGCAGTTGTACAAAGACCGGAGTATGTACCTGAGTAAGTAAACAGATTTGTTAGAAATAAAATCCTGCCCTGGCAGGATTTTTTATTTCCTGCCTTTTGTATCTTTCAGCAAACACCTGCTACACCCATGATTCCCGTATGGAAAAACATCCCCTTTCTGCGTCTGCTATTGCCCTTTATAGCGGGCATACTTTGCAGCTGGTACTTTTCTGTTAACTGGCAATTGTCTTTGAGTGTTTTACTGGCAGGGGTGGCCCTGTTTGCCTTTTCATTATTTAAAAAAAAGAAACATCATTTTCATTACCGTTGGCTGCCCGGCGCTGGTATTATGCTCATTTGTGCGGGGCTGGGTTTATGGATCACCTGGATGCAGCAGGTGCCGCATCAACCTCATTGGTTTGGTCATAATTACCAGCCCGGAACCCCTGTACAGTTACGGTTGCTGGAACCTCCTTCGGAGCGACAGAAAACATTCAAAGCAAGGGCCGAGGTATTGCGGCTGCAAAAAAACAATCAACTGCTGACATGTAACGGGGAAGTAATTCTTTACTTTCAGAAAGATCAGTTTCCTGTTGATCTATCGTACGGAACAATTCTCTTCACAGCAAAGCCATTTGACGAAATTAAAAATGCAGGTAATCCGGGTGGTTTCGATTACAAACGTTTTGCTCTTTTCAAAGGGATCACCCACCAGGTTTTCCTGAAAAAAAATGAATACATCAGAGGTGCAAAACGGCAATCGGATTTTTTACCGGAACTCTTGTTCAACCTCCGTTCCTATGTGCTTACCACCATCAGAAACCATGTTCCCGGAACCCTACAGAGCAGTGTAGCCGAAGCCTTACTGGTAGGTTACCGTGACGATCTTGACCGGGACCTGGTACAGGCGTTCAGCAATACCGGTGTGGTTCACATCATTGCCATCAGTGGCATGCACCTGGGAATGATTTATGTGATGCTGCTGTTTTTTCTTCGTCCGCTGGACAAATGGAAGCGCTTCCGCTGGGTAAAAGCACTGTTGATTCTTACCTTGCTTTGGTTGTTCAGTTTGCTTACAGGTGGTGGCGCCTCGATTCTCCGTGCTGTAATCATGTTCAGCTTTATTACTGCGGCCGAACTGTTCAACCGCAAAGCCAACCTGTACAACAGCCTGGCTGCCTCTGCTTTCCTGATGCTTTTGTTTAACCCCTTCCTGCTATGGGATGTTGGTTTTCAGTTGTCCTATGCAGCGGTATTGAGTATTGTACTATTTATGAAACCCATTTATCAATGGTTCAGTATTCAAAACAAACTGCTCGACTATTTCTGGCAGCTTAATGCTGTTACACTCTCAGCCCAGGTACTTACGCTGCCCTTGTGCATGTACCATTTCCACCAGTCGCCCAACTTATTTCTGCTGGCTAATATGGTGGCCGTTCCGCTGAGTACAATAATTCTGTACGGATTGCTCTTTCTTATGGCGGTTTCCTTTGCCGGACCGGCAAGTGCTGTTACCGGAAAGATTCTTAGCCATATGCTTACCTGGATGAACGATTATATTTTCTGGCTCAACCGTTTCCGGTTTTCGGTTCAGGACGGAATTTATCACACACCCCTTCAAACCTTGTTATTATATGTGTTTATTGGTTTGGCAAGCATCTGGCTACTACACAAAAAAGGGAAGATAGTACCGTTTGCATTATTCAGCCTGCTGCTCTTTTTTCTGCTGAAAAACCTGTATGAAGCAAAAGCACTCCGGCAACAACGGCTGATTGTGTATAACCTGCCGCAACATCAGGCCATTGATTTTTTTGCAGGAAAACAACACTACTTCAGAGGCGATTCTGTTTTGCTGCAGGATGGCTTTCTGCGTAATTTTCATCTGAAACCTGCCCGAATTTTCTTTGGCACCTATCATGCGGCCGTCCATGTTATGCCAAAAGAGCACACTATTATTCGCTGGAAGAATCGGAGCATTTGCATACTGAGCGGACGCTTGACACAAGATCCACCACCTGAACCCTGGAAGGCTGACGTACTCATTGTTTCAAAAAACCCACGGATTTCCATGACGGAACTACGCTCCTTTTTTGATTGCAAAATGGTTGTTTTTGACAGTTCAAACCCACTATGGAAAGTAGAACGATGGAAAAAAGAAAGTGACTCCTTACATCTCCCCCATTTCTCCACAGCACATCAGGGAGCGTTTGTGATGAATTGGCAGTAGCCTACCTTTGCGGCGCAACAATCACTCCTTCTCAAAACCAATTTACAATAACCGGAAGATGAAAAAAATTCAATCGGCATTGATTTCCGTTTTTTATAAAGACGGGCTGGACTCTCTTGTTCAACTCCTCCATCAGCAAAACGTAACGCTTTATTCCACCGGCGGAACACAAACATTTATTGAACAGCTGGGCATTCCGGTGGTGCCGGTGGAGCAACTCACCACCTATCCGTCCATCCTGGGCGGAAGGGTAAAAACCCTGCATCCTTCTGTGTTTGGAGGCATTCTGGGTAAACGGGATGATGAACAGCATGTTGCCGAAATGAAACAATTCCATATTCCGGAAATAGACCTGGTGATTGTTGATTTATACCCGTTTGAAGAAACCGTTGCTGCTACAACCGATGAAAAAGCCATCATTGAAAAAATTGATATCGGTGGCCCATCTATGATCCGTGCGGCAGCAAAGAACCATAAAGACGTGGTAGTACTGGCTGCTAAAAAAGAATATGCTGTTCTTGAGCAACTGCTCAGGGAACAACAAGGCGCCACCACCTACGACCAACGGAGGGCCTTTGCCATCAAGGCCTTTGACGTATGCACGTCATACGATACGGCCATTTCCAACTACTTTCATCAATCAGCTGTTGATACGCCCTTCAACAAGGAAGAAAAAATATTACGGTATGGTGAAAATCCGCACCAGTCGGCCCGTTTTTTCGGCAACCTCCTGGAATTGTTTACACAACTCAATGGAAAAGAGTTATCCTACAACAACCTGGTGGATGTGGATGCAGCCATACAACTCATCCGGGAATTCAATGCCGTTACATTCGCCATCATTAAGCACACCAACGTATGCGGTGTGGCGCAACGGTCAACAATAAGCGAAAGCTGGGCAGCCGCCCTTGCCGGTGATCCGGAGAGTGCCTTTGGTGGTGTACTCGTTTGCAACGGCACCATTGACCTGGCAACGGCCACTGCAATCAATGAAATCTTTTTCGAAGTATTGATCGCCCCTTCTTTTGAAGAAGAAGCGCTGCAGGTGCTGCAATCAAAAAAGAACCGCATTTTGCTGCAGCTCAATCAACTTCCGCCGGCAAAGGATCAGTTCAAATCGCTGCTAAACGGTGTACTGGTGCAGCATTGCGATGAAGGCAATTATACAGAGTGGAAAGAAACCGGGGGAAGTGAAACCACTGCAACCGAAAAAGAAGATTTGCTGTTTGCCAATCTTATTTGCAAGCATTTGAAATCCAACGCTATAGCCTTGGTGAAAAACAGGCAGCTGGTTGGAAAAGGATGCGGTCAAACCAGCCGGATTGATGCCTTGCGGCAATCCGTTGAAAAAGCAAAGCAGTTTGGGTTTGACCTGAACGGAGCCGTTATGGCCAGCGATGCCTTTTTTCCGTTTGACGACTGCGTGAAGATGGGGCATGCAGCCGGTATTCGTGCCTTCATTCAACCCGGCGGCTCCATTCGGGATGCCGACTCCATTGCGTATTGCAAACAAAACAACCTGGCAATGGTCGTTACCGGCTTACGTCACTTTAAACATTAACAACCAGTAATTCGCCCGATTTAGTACTGCCGATGATTTAATTTCACCGAAAGAATGCCGCAGCCAAAACTCAGCAAGGTCGTCAAAACCTCTGCCAGAAATCTGAAACATTTGTCCGCTTACAACCCACTCACCATTCACAGAAAAGGAGAGCGGGTAAAAGCATTTTTTGCGTTGGCTATCGTTTGTTTTTTCTGGGGCACTACCTGGCTTGCATCTAAGGAGGGTGTTAAACATATGCCCCCGTTGCAACTGGCGGCAATCCGGCAGTTCATCGGCGGTTCCTGTTACCTGCTGTATTTTTTTCTGAGAGGCGCTTCGCTTCCCCGCATGAAAGACCTGGGACCCTTATTGATACTTGCACTACTCAATTTTGTATTCAGTAACGGACTCAGCACCTGGGGAGTGAAGTACATTTCTGCCGGGCTGGGCAGCATCATCGGCGCTATCTTTCCTTTGTGGCTGGTGGTGATCAATTTGTTTACCGGTAAGGAAAAACTACCCTTGAAAGCGATACTGGGTCTTGTTGCAGGATTTGCAGGCGTTTGTATCATCTTTTATGAACACCTGCACGATTTTCTGAATCCCGACTTCCGCTTTGGAATTCTTCTTTCCATCATTGCCACCTGGACATGGGCCTTTGGTTCACTTTATACAAAACAACACGCCGCACAATTCAATCCCTATTTCGGCCTGGGTTTTCAAATGACGATTGCCGGTGTAACCCTGTTTGGTGTTTCTTCGTTTGATCCAAACTTTATGTCGGTAACAGAAATCCCCGTTCAGGCATGGATGTCTATCGGTTACCTCGTTGTATTTGGTTCGCTGATTTCTTTTGTTGCCTACCTGTATTCATTGCAGCGTTTACCTACAGAACAGGCAAGCTTATATGCCTATGTTAATCCGGTTGTAGCAGTATTACTTGGTGCCCTCATTTTTGATGAAAAACTCACCCTGCTGCTTGTAACGGGCGGACTAGTTACCTTATACGGCGTTTACCTGGTGAACAAAGCGTTCCGGAACAGCATACCCGAACACCGGGACGTAATGGATTGTTAATCTGTTTACTTTCGTATATGAGCAGTGAAGCAATCAGTCTTAATAAATATATCAGCAGTACCGGTTATTGCTCCAGAAGAGAGGCCGATCAGCTCATTGAACAAAGACGGGTTTGCATCAACGGCCATGTGGCACTGCCCGGAGCAAGAGTATTACCCGGCGATCGTGTTTTTATTGATGACGAACTACTGAAAGTAAAAGCAACCAGCAAGCAGGATCAGTTCATCCTTGCTTTCAACAAACCGGTGGGGATTACCTCCACCACCGACGAAAAAGACCGTTCCAACATCATCCGTTTCATCAATCATCCCAAACGGATCTTCCCCATTGGGCGGCTGGATAAAGATTCAGAAGGACTCATCTTTCTCACCAACAATGGTGATATCGTTAATAAAATTCTACGTGCGGGCAATGAGCACGAAAAAGAATACATCGTTACCGTTGATAAAAAACTAAGCCCCGATTTCGCAACCAAAATGAGCAGAGGCGTTCACATTCTTGGCACCACCACGCTTCCCTGCAAAGTAAAACAACTCGGCAGCCGCAGTTTTTCCATCATTCTTACACAGGGGCTGAACCGGCAGATCCGCCGCATGTGTGATGTATTCGGATATGAAGTAACCAGTTTAAAAAGAATCCGGATCATGCATATTGAACTGGGAAAACTTGCAAGCGGCAAATGGCGCTATCTCAGCGAACCGGAAATGAACGAACTGTTCCGGCTGATTAAAGATTCACAAAACGAAGAGTAGCTTATAGATCTGCAGCTGCTTTGCTGAGGAATTGCTCATACATTGTACCCCAGCCGGTATACAGCGGATCTGTACCCAGAAAGTGATTATGCATGACCGTTATGAGCGTACCTCCGACTCTTTTTATTTGATGATAAAATCCCATTAGCTCGTGAAGTGCTTCCTCCGGTGATTGCTTCAGTTCATAAAATGAATTGGCTTCCATCCAGGCCAGGGGATGTACTTGCAATGAGGTTTCGGTTTCTGTTTCCAGATCGTACCAAAAAAAAGAATTAGAAGTCGATGCCCTGAATCCATTTACTGTACCATAACCCATAGAATAGTCCTGCGTAATTCCGGCCTTGATCAACAAACGGTATGAATGCGGCAACTGTGCCTTGAGGTAATGATGTCGGCTTTGGGTGATGGGTTGATGCAGGCAGCCTTCCAGTAATTGCTTCTCCTTCTGCAAACACTCGGGATGGGTATTACTGAAGTCTGAAGGATGCAACCCAATATCAGAAAATCCGGCATATTGCAGTACCAGGCTGCGGAAGGCTTTTGAAAAAGGAGATACGTTCTTGTCCAACTCACTTCGTTGCCGGGCTGCCAGAAAAAACGTCAACGGCCGGAAGGGATAGAGCTGGTGCAACCCGGCCATACGCTGTACTGCATCATAAGGATCGGGCTGGCGCCGCAATAAAACCTGCACCCGTTTTACAACTGTGGAGGGTTGACGAAAAAGACCACCCAAAGCCCGGAAAAATCCTTTATGCAGGTAGCTCCATGCTATGTCAATATCATAAGTCGGACGGAATTGAAAAGACGGTATTGAAAAATGAACCAACGGAAATTTTACCTGCAGTATGTTCCTGAATTGCAGCATCCACTCATCCACCAGCGGACGATTAAGAAAGCCGTGCTTCCATGCCAGCGAATTCCAGTGTGCATATCGTCCATATACATCCGGTTCATACTCCCCGTATTCTTCGTAGCGTGTCAGCAGAAAAAAAGTGGCAGACAGAATATCAAATCCAAGATCATCCTCCGATTGAAAAAATGCCGGTAACTCATGCCAGTTAAACAAGTGAATGTCACGTGAACGCAATCCTGTTTCCTGTAGAAGGCCAGCGGGACAAATCCAGAATTCTTCATCCAGGATGCGGGCAGCAGAATAATTAACCTTCTCTGTTTTGTGCGACCGGTAGAGTTCCAACTCATCTGTAACCTTCATATGCAGCCCCAACTGCCGATTCAGGTACTGAACCATGTACTGAATACGGGGTGTACTATGAGGCGTATAGAACAACATGGTTACAGCTTTTCTTTTCGTTCCTTCCAGAGCTGGTTGAAGGTCTTCGAAGGGAAATTCAAATCGCCCCGGTGGCGGGTCCAGTCTGTTGCAAGACGATTGACCAGCCAGTTCTTGGTTTTGCTGTTGCCCATATTCATCAAACCCCGGTTGAGCGAAACACGTTTCCATACCTTCCAGGCCATGCCTTCTGCAAATGATCCATACCCCTGCTCAACCGACTCATGCCGGTTTTCGAGCAGCAACTCATGCAGGTTGATGCGTACCGGGCATACTTCGGTACAATTACCACACAAAGAAGAGGCGTAGCTCAGGTGCTTGTACTCATCCATTCCTTTGAGGTGGGGTGTAATCACTTTTCCAATAGGTCCGCTGTAGGTGGTTCCATAACTGTGGCCTCCTACATTTTTATAAACCGGACAGGCGTTCAGGCAGGCACCGCAACGGATGCAGTAAAGACTTTCTCTTACGGCAGGATTCTGCAGCGCATTGGTGCGCCCATTATCCAGTAAAATGACAAACATTTCTTCCGGCCCATCGCCTTCGCCGGGCTGACGGGGCCCGGTAACAACATTATTGTACACCGTTAGCTGCTGACCAGTACCAAAGGTGGCCAGAAGCGGCCAGAACAAAGAAAGATCGCTCATAGAAGGCAGCACCTTTTCAATACCCACAACAACGATATGTGTTTTCGGAAACGCACAACACAGTCTTGCATTGCCTTCGTTTTCGGTGAGTGCAACAGCACCTGTATCGGCCAGGATAAAATTAGCACCGGTAACTCCCACCTCCGCCTGTACATATTTTTCCCGCAGGATGCCACGGGCAACAAGCGTAAGTTGCTCCGGTGTTGCTTTTGGATCGGTGCCCAACTTGTTTGCAAACAGCTTTGCCACGTCTTCTTTGCTTTTGTGCATGGCAGGAGTAACGATATGATAGGGCGGCTCTTCATCCAACTGCTGAATGTATTCACCCAGATCTGTTTCCACACTTTCAATGAGGTGCTTTTCCAGGAATTCATTGAGATGAATTTCCTCAGTGACCATGCTCTTGCTTTTTACGAGCGTTTTGCAGTTGCGGTCACGGCAGATCTTCAGGATTTCATCACAGGCTTGCTGTGCAGTTTCAGCCCAAATGACTTTTCCACCCCGGCGTGTGAACTGAAGTTCAAATTCTTCCAGCTGCTGATCAAGCGTTTCTAACGCCTTCCACTTTACGTTCTTTGCCCGTTCCCGGGCTGTCATTAATTGAGAGAACTGCTCTTTCCCTTCCGGAACCTTTGTATTGTACTTTCCAATGTTAAAATTAATCGTACGCCGATGGTCAAGATCGGCAGCCTTAACTGTACTTTTTGCTATAAATTTTGAAGCGGTTTCCTTCATAATACTTTATTCGGCCTTTTTTTCGGGCGGGTAATATTGTTCTGCTATCTGCGTCAGCACTTCATACACTTCTTCGCCGTATTTACGTATCAGTGCTTCTTTCAGAAATACATAAACCGGCACTTTTAAATGTTTGCCCAACTCGCAAGCCGGGGCACACAGTGTTTCACGGGGTTCATAATTCACATATTCGTGGTTGGTGTGTTTACTTTTTGAAATTTTGACAGGAAACAAGTGGCAGGAAAGGGGCTTTTTCCATTTCAGATCACCTTTGTTATATGCCTGCTCAAAAGAGCAACGCACAACACCGGAAGCATCTCTGAACCCATAAGCACACATACCGGAACTAACAGAAGGCGTTACCCATCCAAACTCCTGGTCGTACACATAAAACCCATCCTTCTCCACAACGCTTCGTCCCTCATCTGTAAGCATGGGCTTCACCACATCATAAGCGTTTTTCACTTCCTGCATTTCCTCTTTCGTTAGTGGCGCCCCGGCATCACCATCCACACAGCAGCCACCCTTGCATTTCTGAAGATCGCATACAAACTGCTCCTCCACCACTTCGTCACTTATGTAAATATGATCAATAATAATCACGATCCAGATTTTGAAATGTAAAAAAAACCTGCTTACCTGTTTCGCCAACGCAGGGTTTGAATCATGTGTTGCATATCCTTGTACAGGAATTGTTCCACCGGTTGAATTGAATCATAGTTGGGTGTGGCGTCAAAATAAAGAGCTCCTCTTAAAAAATGCCGCACGCTATCGGTTACAAAAAATTGTTTTCCTGTTGCCGCATTCCCTCCCACATCAAAAACAAATCCCTGTACACCAGGGCCGCCCTGCACCGGAATTTCATCAATAGAACTGGCTTTTACACTATGCTTGCTGGTCATTTCAAAAGCATCCTCTACCAACAACTTCAGTTGGTCCGTACCTTCAACAGGCTTGTAACTGATATAAATTTTTGCCTGGAAACCGGGAAAATCAACATTGACCCACCAGGGATTTTCGGGTTGCTCATCAAAAAACGTACTGTCTTTCACCACCGTGCCATAAGAAGGGTATTCAAAAGAATAGGGGTACCCCGGTTCATCAAACAGCTTGTATGATTTTTCCGGCAAATCAACTTTGAAATAACCTCTTGGCCTTGGAGTTCCGTGCTCATTACAAGCCAGTAGCAGTGCAACGAAGCACAAACATATAGTCCGAAACAACATACTTACTCTGTCATGGGTTTAATTGTTACTTTTACTTTCTGTATACGGTTCCTGCTGATATCAAGAACAGTGAATAAAAAATCGCCTGCTTCGACCACATCATTTACTTTAGGCAGGCGCTCGGCCAGTTCCAGCACCAGCCCGGCAAGCGACTCACTTTCACCCCGTACCGCTTCAAATGTATCAACCGGCAGATTCATGATTTTACATACATCATGAATCATTGTTTTTCCTTCAAAGATGTAATTATGATCATCCAGTTTCCGGTTAACACTTTCTTCATCATCAAATTCGTCTTTAATCTCGCCTATGATTTCTTCCAGAATATCCTCCATGGTTACAATGCCACTCGTTCCGCCAAACTCATCCACCACCACTGCAAAGTGAATTCGTTTTTGCTGAAACTCTTTCAGCAAATCCTCAATCAGCTTCTGCTCAGGAACAAAATAAGGTGTACGCATAAACTGCTGCCAGTTAAAATCATCCGCTTCATGCACGTGTGGTAACAGGTCTTTTGTTTGCAGTATGCCTACTACCTCATCGAGATTTTTTTTATAAACCGGAAAGCGGCTGTAATGCAAATCTGTAATTTTTGCAACAACTTCAGCGTAAGAACTGCTTTGCTCCATTCCGCTTACATCCAGCCGGGACCGCATGACCTGCTTTACAGTAATATTGCTGAACTTCTGAATTCCTTTGAGGATTTTCTTTTCTTCCACCGTTGCCTCATCTTCGCTCATCAGGTCAATTGCATAATCCAACTCGTTGCCTTTGAGTGATGCCACCTGGTATTTCGACAAACGCTTTTCAATTCCATCGGAATAATTGGCCATCCATTCTCCCAGGCCTTTAAACAGCGGGAAAACAATGGCATCAATCCACCACCCGGCAAAGAAAACGAAGAAGAGGTTGTTTTGGGTTGCCCATACTTTAGGCAGCACTTCGCAAAACAAAAGAATGAGCGCCCCAATTACCAGTGTTTTCATGGTAACCTCTGCCCAAATGAGGCGGTGCTGCAAATCAAGAAATTCATCTGTAAGCAGGTTGGCAATAAAAATGATGCCCAGGTTAAAGAAAATATTGGAGCTGATCAGGCTGGCCATGAGCACCTTCGGTTGCTCCAGCAACTGCACCAGACGCCGGGCAGATGCATCGTTCTTGGTCTTGAGTAAATTCAGGTCTTTGTACTTGAGGGAAAAAAAAGCCACTTCTGCCCCGCTTACCACAAAGGACAAAAACAACAGCAATACAAACAGGATTACCAGCAGCGTAAGTCCCTGGCTGTTTACCGAAAGCAGCACCGGTTGGAGTGACAATAGTTCCGGGCTATAAAACATGAATGAATCCAATAGAATTAGTTTAGTTAAAACGAGCTGGGCCGATGCAAAAGTATTGATTCATCCGGGAAGTACTAAAAAGGCAGGTCTTCTGCCGGTTCTCCCAGTGGTGGCAAGTCATCACCCTGGTATCCTCCCAGGTTCTCGGGTAATTCATGTTTTGCAGAACCATCGGCCCGTTTATCGAGCATAATCAGATTGTCACCAATTACTTCGGTGGTGAATTTTTTTACGCCTTCTTTGTCTTCCCAACTGCGGGTTTTCAAACGACCTTCAATATATACCAGGCTTCCTTTATGCAGGTATTTTTGCGCCAGATCGGCCAATCCCCGCCATAACACCACCGTATGCCATTCCGTTTGGCTCACCAGCTTGCCGGTGCGGTCTTTAAATGTTTCGGTTGTAGCAAGCGGAAATTTTGCTACCGCTACATTTCCTTCCAGATGTTGAACATCCGGGTCTTTGCCCAGGTTCCCGATCAACATAACCCGATTGACTCCTCTCATAGATGTAAAAATTTAAGGTGCAACATTCGGCAATATGCCTTGTTCTCCTAAATTACAGGATTTACGGCACTCATTCAAGGGTAGTTTCAAATAATTCAAGGACTTTTTTGCTCAGTAATTGATGCAGAATGCGGGGCATGGGTAACTCCCGCAGCCCGGCTGCCGTCCTCCATTCGTAACCCGCAGGCCGCCGGGTCGCCGCTGGCAGTTGCAGCAGTACGCATGTTGCATGGATGGTTTGATGCGACAGCTTCTGGACCACTTGACGGGTGAGTGTAATTTGCTTCGCCTTTCCTTTAGCAAGAGAAGCAGGAACCAATGGTGCTTTTTGGGACAGATATTGTTTCATGGCCTGCCCGGTTGGAAACTCCTGCAAGGGAAACTGGTATAAATGCTGCCATACATCTGCACCGGTTCGCTGTTCCACCGCAAACTGATTTTTATGGTGCATGATGTAATACACAAACCAGCGGTCCCGTTGCTTTACCTGCTTTTCTTTCACGGGTAACTGCAGCTGCTTTTCCTGCTGCCGAGCAGCGCATTTCGTACGGAACGGGCAGGAACCACACAAAGGAGCTTCGGGTTTACAAACCGTTGCGCCAAAATCCATTATGGCCTGATTGTAAAGGGCGGCCTTTTTCGGAGCGAGGCAGGTTTGTGCCAGTTGGGCAAACAAACGTTTACCCTCCGTCGAATCAATGGGTGTTTCTATACCAAAAAAACGGCTCAGTACCCGAAACACATTTCCATCCAACACCGCATGTGGCAGGTTGTATGCGAAAGATGCGATAGCAGCAGCCGTATAAGGACCGATTCCTTTTAACGCCAGCAATCCTTCATAGTCGTTTGGAAACACACCCTTCAGCGTGCCGGCAACATATACAGCCGTAGCATGAAGATTTTTACACCGGTTGTAATAGCCCAAACCCTCCCACAGCTTATACACATCTGCCAGGGGAGCTGCTGCAAGTTGCTGCACAGTTGGATAAGCAGCAAGAAACCGTTCGTAGTACTTCCAGCCCTGCCCGGTACGGGTTTGCTGGAGTATAATTTCACTCAACCAAATGCGGTACACCTCTTTTTCTTCCTTCCAGGGCAGCTCTCTTTTGTTCTCATTTTTGTGCCACCTCAACAAGGTTTGTTGAAAATATGGAGCCAAATCAATAGACATACCAGCAAAAATGGCAAGTTTTGTGGAGGTTTAAAAAAGAAATTATTAAACACCGTAATAACATATACTTATGGTTCAAAATCAATAAGTTATAGAAGTTTTTTTTCTGGATTTCAATTTTTTTCTGCATCTTTATCCCTGCAGAACCTATTGAAGCTGCATCAGTTTTTAACCCTAAATACTTATTCATGAGAAAAGCAGATCTGGTGAATCAAATTTCAGAAAAAACGGGTATTCCGAAAGTGGACGTACTTATTACCCTTGAAACGATGTTCAAGGAAGTAAAGGAATCCCTTGCTAATGGTCAAAACATCTACATCCGTGGATTTGGCAGTTTTATTACCAAGAAACGGGCTGCAAAAATTGGCCGCAACATCAAACGTAATACAGCTGTTCACATCCCCGAACATTACATTCCCGCATTTAAACCGGCCAAAGAGTTTGTGCAGGAAGTGAAAGAACAAAGAAAACCGGGTGAAGATTCATAAGAAAGACGCCCCGATTTCCGATTGCTTGACGTAGCTTTGCCGCCTACTTATACTGACGAAACTGTGAACAGGCAACAACTCATTTTTCTTTCAACCGCAGTACTTGCGGTTTTTCTTTTGTTCTTTTTTGGACGTACCACGCCCAAACCACACACTGCCGATGACGGACACGATCATTCCACGGACCAACAGGCACCGGCAGGACTTGACTTTCCCACCATGCTGGGCCTGGCCAAAAAACGGCTCAACCCGGCACAGCTGGAAAAAGTAACCGGATGGGAGAATTCGGTGGTACGGGGTGCCGTAAAAGAGCAACAGATTACCATGTACCGCACTATGGCCCGGTTCTGGATGGATAGCATCGGCGCCTTTGTTCCCTATGCCAAATACCTTGGGGAAGCGGCTAAGTTGGAAAATTCAGAGAAAAACCTCACCTTTGCTGCCCATTTGCTGTTAGCAGAGTTGCAATCCGTTCAGGAACAGCCGCTGCAGGTGTGGATGGCTACTGAAGCCAAACAGTTATTTGAAAAAGCACTGGAACTCAACCCGGCCAACGATTCCACTAAGGTGGGACTTGGCAGTTGTTTCTTCTTCGGTGGTGGTGGTAACGAGCCGCCTATGAAGGGAATCGGTTACCTGCGGGAAGTGGCAGAAAAAAATCCTGCTAACACCTATGCACAATACATGCTGGGTGTGGGATCGTTCATCAGCCGGCAATGGCCCAAAGCCATCGAACGTTTTACCCGTGTGGTGGAACTGGAGCCTGCGAACCTGGAAGCATTGCTGCGGTTGGCCGATGCATGTGAACAAAGCGGAGATAAAGCAGCTGCCAAAAAATGGTACCAGCAATTTGTAGCAACAGTAAAGCGTTTGGAACAAAACGGATCATTTAAGAGCAATCCGGCCATGCTGCAGCAAATTGAAGCACACATAAAAGAACTTTAGATAACAATATTTTTAACTGAACGTAAACGTATTCATTATGCCTTGCGGTAAAAAAAGAAAGCGTCATAAAATTGCGACGCACAAGCGTAAAAAGCGTCTGAGAAAGAACCGTCATAAGAAGAAGAAATAAGTAATCTTCTTTTTAGAACGGAGTCCCGCCCTGCTAAAGCGGGACTTCGCTTTCTACTGTTGTGCCCTGAAAAAACGTTGCTTGTATTCTCAGCTGCACGCAAGATTACTCTATCCTTCTTTGATCAGGTGATGTTTGATGATACAAATTAAAGACGCTTGGAGTGAATAAGGAACTGATCATTAACGCAGCCCCTTCCGGGGTGGAAATCGCTTTATTAGAAGATAAGAAATTGGTAGAGCTGCATCAGGAAAGTCATGATGCCAGCTTTACTGTTGGAGATTTGTACCTGGGCAAAGTGAAAAAACTGGTGCCGGGTATGAATGCTGCATTCGTGGATGTAGGCTTCGAAAAAGACGGATTTCTCCACTATACCGACCTGAGCCCTTACATCCGGTCGCTACTCAAGTTTACAACACAGAGCATTGCCCACAAAGCCGATGAGCCGAACGATTTTGCAAGGTTTCAGAACGAAGCTGAAATTGTAAAAACCGGAAAGATTGCTGAAGTGCTTACCGGCAAGCCGCATATCCTGGTGCAGATTCTCAAAGAACCCATTGCTGCCAAAGGTCCACGCCTGAGTTGCGAAGTATCGCTCCCCGGACGCTTTGTGGTAATTACTCCTTTCAACGATATTGTGGCCGTATCCCGCAAAATTCATTCAGCCGACGAGCGCAAACGACTGCAGAAGATTGTGGAAGCCATCAAACCCAAAAACTTTGGGGTGATTGTGCGTACGGCTGCCGAAGGAAAAAATACAGCTGAACTGCACGAAGATCTCAGCAACCTGGTGCAAACCTGGCAAACCATTCAGCAAAATCTGAAGAATGCCACAGCACCGGCTAAAATCCTGGGCGAAAAAGACAAAACCACCAGCATCCTGCGTGACCTACTCAGTGCTGACTTCAACCGCATTGTAGTCAACGATAAAAATATTTACAACGATGCCCGCAGCTATATCCAGAAGATATCGCCCGAAAAAGCCGACATCGTTAGTTTTTACCAGAACGGCACTTCGATCTTCGACAGCTTCGGGGTTACCAAACAAGTGAAATCTGCTTTTGGCAAAACCGTAAACCTCGCCAGCGGGGCCTACCTCATCATTGAACATACAGAAGCACTGCATGTCATTGATGTGAACAGTGGTTACAAAAGTGTGAGCGCCAACCAGGAA
This sequence comes from Chitinophaga pinensis, assembly GCA_943368955.1. Taxonomy (GTDB): domain Bacteria; phylum Bacteroidota; class Bacteroidia; order Chitinophagales; family Chitinophagaceae; genus Lacibacter; species Lacibacter pinensis_A. Next base: position 161,216 of record CALRLY020000001.1, on the reverse strand, counting down.
GAAAATGCCCTGCAGACGAATATGGAAGCAGCTGAGGAAATTGCACGTCAACTGCGGCTGCGTGATATTGGCGGAATTATTGTGGTGGATTTCATTGACATGAAACTACCCGAAAACAAACGCAGGCTGGCCGATGCGGTGGAAGAATTCATGAAAGGCGACCGTGCCAAGCATGCCATTTTGCCCATTTCGAAATTCGGCCTCATGCAAATCACCCGCCAGCGCATGAAGCCCGAGGTGAATATCAACACACAGGAAGTATGCCCCAGTTGTAACGGTACCGGAAAAGTTTCATCCACTCTCATTCTCGAAGATGAAATGGAAAAGAACCTAAGCTACCTGGTCATGCAGAAACATAAAGAACTTACGTTACACGTGCATCCCATCATGGAAGCCTACCTGAAAAAGGGCTTTATTTCCAAACGCCGCAAATGGAGCTGGAAGTACAAACAAAACATTAAGGTAAAGGCAAATACCAACTACCACCTCACTGAGTATCATTTTTTTGATGGTAATGAAGAAGAGATTAAGATGATGTGAACGGATACATGAAATGATTGAAAAACCACAACTGATTGTTGCGGTTTTTTTGTATCCCTTATTTACAAATAAGCTATTTTAAGTTTCACTACGATTTTACTTCACCGCAATCATACTGATCTCCACATTTACATTGCGGGGCAGTCCTTTTACGGCCACCGTTTCACGGGCGGGGTAGTTGCCGTTGAAAAAGCTTCCGTACACTTCGTTTACCTGTGCAAAGAGGCTCATATCGGAGAGGAAGATGGTGGTTTTCACCACATGTTCAAAGCCGTAACCGGCGGTGGTGAGCACGGCGTTCAGGTTATGCATCACCTGGGTAGCTTCGTCGGCAATGGTGGCGTTGTTCAACTCACCGGTAGCGGGATTAATGGGCACCTGGCCGGAAATGAATAACAGATTGCCAGCCTGTACAGCCTGGCTATAGGGACCAATGGGTGCAGGTGCGTTGCCGGTTTCAATGATTTTTTTATCCATAGTGTTTGTGATTGAATGGACGAATATACCGCTTGCTCACACCAATCGGTGTATTTTTGCGGGGCATGAAGGTACTTATTATCAGCGATTCGCCAGGTACTTCCCTCCCCTGGCCCAACCAACTACCACCGGCAGATGTGGAACTTTTGTGGAGCGCTTCGTTTCAGCCACAACAGGCAAGCGGTTGTACGGCGGTATTTGATTTCACCACTCATGAACAAGCAACCCTGCCGGAATGCTATCAAAACTGGACCGGTCCATTGTTTTTGGGCTCAGTGCTTCACACGTTGGAGCAACTGCAAACCGGCCACCGGCCCATTGCCCGTTTCAATCACTGGATGCTACAGGCTGGTGCTACAGAACTGGAAGTGGCTTTTTCTTCTGAAACCGCCGCCCAACTCCAGGAACTGTTGCAGCAACTACAACTTCCTTATCGGGCTGTGCCCGACATACCCGGCTTTATCAGCACCCGAATCGTAAGTCTCATCATCAACGAAGCGTTTCTCGCATTAGAAGAAGGCGTATCGGGTCGGGAAGAAATCGATACGGCTATGAAACTGGGCACCAACTATCCCAAAGGTCCGTTTGAGTGGTTCGCAGCAGTAGGACTGCAGCGGGTGGCCACGCTGCTGCAGCAACTATCGGCCACGCATCAACGATATACTCCTGCTCCCTTATTACTTCAAACCGCAGAACATGGCGTACCTGCTGAGCATTGATGCTTCCACCAACCATGCCTCGGTTGCCTTGTCGAACGACAACCAGGTGCTGGCCCTTCGCTCCTGCGGCGAGCAGAAGGAACATGCCGCTTTTCTGCAGCCGGCCATAGCCGAAGTTTGTACAGAAGCCGGAGTAAAACTGAAAGAACTGCAAGCCATAGCCGTTACAGTAGGGCCGGGCTCTTATACCGGGCTGCGGGTGTCGCTGGCCAGTGCCAAAGGCTTGTGTTATGCCCTGCAACTACCACTGATCACCACAGGCACCCTGGAGGTGATGGCCCTTGCAGCACAACAGCATATGGCAGAATTTCACCCGCATGTGAACAGCTACCTGCTGTGCCCCCTGATTGATGCCCGGCGACAGGAAGTGTTCACTGCTATCTATAGCAATTCATTAAAATGCGTAAAGCCTCCGTTTGCGCACATTCTAACCGGCGATTCCTTCATTCCAGAACTCAACCAACAACCAGTTGTATTTTTTGGCACAGGAGCAGCCAAATGGGAAGCTGTGTGTGAGCATTCCAACGCTCTCTTTGAACAGGTACACTGGCATGCGGGCACATTAGCCCTGCTTGCGTTTGAAAAATGGAAGCAACAGGATTTTGCCTCGCTGGCTTACAGCACCCCGATGTATATAAAAGAATTTCATACGACCGTTTCGTCGAAAAAATGACCGGGCGGTAGTGTTCTTTTGTACATTTACACCTGAATTCTTGCCGAAAACACAAATGATTCACCTTTCAGCCACCACCGATCAGTCCAACAAGGAAGCCGGCCTGCCCGATTTTCATGCGGTACGCAAAACCACGCTCATCTTCCGGGCATTGAATCACAAGCTTCGGCAGCAGATATTGCGATTGCTGCTGGAACGGGAACAACTGACGGTTACAGAACTGCACCAGGCGTTGCTGCTGGAACAGTCGGTTGCATCGCAACACCTGGCCATTTTACGCCGTACGGGTTTTGTAAAAACCAAGCGGGAAGGAAAGTTTATCTGGTATATGGTCAACCCGCAACGGATCGAACAAATCAAAACAGTACTCAACATTTTGCTGGGCTGAGATAACAATCTTCAAAAGAGGCACCCATCGAAACAGGATGGTACCTGCTGCTGAAAGATGTACTTTTGCACCTCTCTTGATAAACCGGAAACATGAACAGCGCCACTGTGCCTGAAACAATGCTGCCGGTTGAAACTTTTAAGCGATGAATGAACTCAACCATTTACAGGCACTTAACCTGAAGGCATTTCAACAGGCACTACCAGATCCTGCTCACCAATTAGTGGATTGCCGACCTGCGGCCTCCTTTGCTGAGGGCTTTATTCCGGGCGCCATCTACCTCGAGCTGAACGATGCATTTGTCCACTGGGCCGGCTTGCTGCTGGATAAAGAAAAACAGATTTTGCTAGTAGCTGACAAAGGAGAAGAGGCAAGGATTGCCGGGCTGTTGAGCAAAGCCGGACTGAATAAAATGGCTGGTTACCTGCAGGGTGGATTTGCAGCATGGAAGAAATCCGGTGCACCACTTGACATGATGATTGTGGTGGAAGCCGATGAACTGGCGATGGATTTGCCACACGATGACAATCTTATTGTGGTGGATGTGCGTACTGAAACCGAATTCAACGAAGGACATGTAAAAGATGCGGTCCATCTTCCCTTGCAGGAAATCACCGATCCACTGTTGCTTGGAAATATAGAGGAACGGGATAATCTGTACTTACATTGTTCAGATCTGTACCGGAGCCTGACGGCCGCTTCGTTCCTGAAACGGCACGGTTACCACAATCTGCGGGTGGTGGAAGGTGGCTGGAGCGCCATCAAACAACAAAAGATTGATGTGGTGGAACAAAAACACAAGTTGAACTAAACTCAAAGATTCGGTGGTGTATCATCCACCCACAAATTCCTGTACTCTTCTTTCCACGGACGTTTCCAGCGACGGTGAGTCCACAAGTAATTATCAGGACGTTTTCTTACCGATGCTTCTACTTTTCGGGTGAGGATGCGGGTGAGTTCCTGCTCCGTATAGTTCCTTGGCTCCTCCGTTATCAATTCGATTTCAAACGCATAATAGCCCCGTTTCACTTTGAAAAAATCGGCATAGAACAAAACAGTATTGTTCATAATGGCGCCTCTGGCCGGACCCTTCACCATGGGTGCCGGTTTGGAAAAGAAGTTGAGCCACCAGCCATTTTCGGGGTTACTGGGATTTTGATCGCCCACCAGGATGAGGGCATATTGTTGCTTCAGATATTCACTTGCCCGGTTTTTGAAGTCACGGTTCGGTATCAGAATGGTCCCTGTTTTTAAACGGAACTCTTTGAAGATGCGATCCATCACTTTATTCTTGAGGGGCGCATATACGCCCAGGAACGGAAGAGCGCTTCGTCCACCAACTGCCAGGTTGGCGATTTCCCAATTGAAAAAATGGCCCGTGATCACCTGCACACTCCTGGGTTTGCCCTTCCACTCATTCATCAGCTCCAGATTACCGGTCATGCGCCGGTAAATCTCCTCATTGCTCCAGGAAAGGATCTTAATAATCTCAATGAATGTATCGGTAAGATTATGATAAAACTCCTTCATAATCTGCTGCCGTTCCTGTTCTGTTTTTTCCGGAAATGCAATCTGCAGGTTGTAAGCAACCACCTCTTTGCGGTATCCGGCGATATAAAACAGGATGAAATACACGAAATCGCTGAGCAGGTAGAGAACCGGCAGCGGCAATATGGAAAGGCTTTTGAGAAAAAACTTTACAATGTAATACATGACTGTTGTTTGTTGTTCGGGTTTCGAAAGTCGCATACACAGCTTCTGTGTTCACCTCTTCCACGTTCTCTAACACTCTTTTTGTACACGATCTGTTGCCTTTCGCAGGATGTAATCTTTCAACCTTTATTACAGTACAATATTCTGCACCAGTTCGCTCTTGCCCGGGTAATCGGTATTGTAATGCAAGCCCCTGCTTTCTTTCCGGAACGATGCACCTTTGGTAATCAGGTACCCGATAGTAATCATATTACGCAATTCCATCAACTGCGGTGAAATAACGGAACTGCGGTACAGGTGTTCCGTTTCTTCCCACAACAAATCGAGACGGCGGCTGGCCCGTTCGAGTCGCACATTGTTTCGTACGATTCCCACATAATCGCTCATCACCTGCTGCAACTCTTTCAGACTTTGCGTAATGAGGATCATTTCACGGGGCTCGCTGGTTCCTTTGGCGTTCCAGTCGGGCAGCGCCGGAGCCGTTGCGGGCAATTGTTTCATTTGCGCCACTGCATCGATCGTACTCCTGTGTGCAAGAACCATTGCTTCCAGCAGCGAATTACTGGCGAGGCGGTTGGCTCCATGTAAACCGGTGCTGGCACACTCGCCTGCCGCATAGAGGTTTCGGATGGAGGTGCGCCCCCACTCATCTGTTTTGATTCCACCACAACTGTAGTGAGCTGCAGGCGCCACAGGAATCATATGTTGTGTTACATCAATGCCCAGTTTTTTACAGGTTTCATAAATGTTGGGGAAATGATGTACAAATGCATCCAGCGGCATATGCCGGCAGTCGAGCCACACATGCTCGGTACCGTTGATCTTCATTTCATTATCAATGGCTCGGGCCACAATATCACGGGGTGCCAGGTCTTTCCGCTCATCGTAGCGTTCCATAAAGGCTTCGCCTTTATGGTTCCGTAAGATTCCTCCATCACCCCGAACGGCTTCCGTGATTAAAAACGCCTGGCCTTTTTGTCCGGGTTGATACAAGGCTGTAGGATGAAACTGGATAAACTCCATGTTTTCAATCCGTCCTTTGGCCCGGTACACCATTGCCACACCATCGCCGGTGGCAATGGATGGATTGGTGGTGGTGCGGTACACCTGCCCGTTACCACCGGTAGCCACTAATGTAATGCCGGCCTGTATGACTTCAATACGGTTGGTTTTGAGATTGAGTGCGTACACACCATAACACTGAATATCGGGTGTGGCTTTTGTAATGAGGTAACCGAAGTGATGCTGGGTAATCAAATCAACGATGAAGTAATGGTTCACCAGTTGCACGTTGGGCAAACTGTTGACGGTATTGAGCAGCGCCCGTTCCATTTCGGCACCGGTTACATCTTTATGATGAAGAATGCGGTGTTCGCTGTGACCGCCTTCTTTACCCAGAGCATAATCACCATCCTTTTCTTTGTCGAACCGTGCACCCCAGCTAATAATTTCCTGCACCCGCATGGGGCCTTCTTTCACCACCAGTTCCACCACTTCCGCATCACACAAGCCATCACCGGCAATGAGTGTATCCTCTATATGTTTTTCAAAACTGTCGTTCTCGGGATCATGCACCACTGCAATACCACCCTGTGCATACTTGGTATTGGTTTCATCGGCAGCAGATTTGGTAACCACCAGCACCTTCTTTTCCGGGCAGGCCTGCGCTACTTTAATAGCGTAGGTTAACCCGGCTATACCCGAACCTATGACGAGAAAATCAGTTTGCATACAGTTGAAATCAGTAAATGATCAGGAATTCACCGGCCGTGGGATCATCCAGCAGTTCCTGCAGACTGGCCGAATAAAATACCGTCCGCTTATCATCACTCAGTTTTACATTCTTTCCGGTAAGTTTTTTCACCGGACGAGCCAGTTTGATTGTGGTTGTATAATTCATTTGCGAAGCCGCCATGAGCACCCCCTGACCGGTTTCGCCCATATCATTCATAATATCTTCCTTCGACAATGATGTACGTTGGATGGATGTATCGGTAATAATGTAGGGCGAAGGTTTGAATGGCAACTCACCTGGATTGGTGATGTTATCAACCGGTGAGCCGGATCCAATCGTCGGGACCTTTGGTGGCTGATTTAAAGCAGCTTCTTCTTTTTGTTTTTTCTTGATTTCATTCAGAGAATCCACCTTGCTCCATACGGCAAACAGCTTCCGAAGATCGGCGGCATTCTTTACCGGAAATTTCATAAACACCTCCATTTTGGAAGAGGGCATGTCCATCTTCATTTGCATGGTGGCTTTATAGAAATAAGCTTTTTCTTCTGCTGTAAAATTTCCACCGGCTGAGTCAATCATCGAAGCCAGTGAAAATGTAGTATCACGCACTTCTTTGGCAATACTGTCAGGTACGGCATTGGAGCCGCTCATACCTTTCATCATTTCCATCATGGGACTCATATCAACATGTACCTGGTAAAAACCATTACCTTCTTTGGCAAGATCAATTTCTTCGTGCATGGTGCAGGAAGTAAAGAAGAGCACGGAAGCGATTAACAACAAGAGACGATTGTTCATACGGTTGTTTTACTTTTTTAAAAATTAAATCAGGCTGGCTCCACCCAGGCATCGTGTTCCTTGAGCAGGTTGATGAGTTCCTGCACGGCTATTTCACTTTCTACATTCCGTTTCACGATTTCTTTTCCTTTGTAGAGAGTGATTTTACCGGGCCCACTGCCTACATATCCAAAATCGGCATCGGCCATTTCACCCGGTCCATTTACAATACATCCCATAATAGCAATTTTCACGCCTTTGAGATGGTTGGTAACCGAGCGGATTTTGGCAGTGGTTTCCTGCAAATCAAACAAGGTGCGGCCGCAGCTGGGACAAGATATATATTCTGTTTTGGAAATACGGGTGCGTGTTGCCTGCAAAATGTTGAAGGCCGTATTGTTAATGAACTGTTCCGGTGTTTGATTGCTTAGATAGTTACGGCCCTGCGTGCCCTGCTTGTAACCGGCTGCCTGCTGGCGGTAACTTTCCTGGCTCATGCCGAGGCTGATACCATCGCCCATACCATCGAGCAGCAGCGCTCCGCATTCGGTTGAATAGTGAATGAGATGCTCATCCGGTGTTTGCCAATTGCTGTCGGTCATCAATACAACCGGGTTGTGAATACTGCGTTGGATCAGTTCCACAAGCATACGTCGCACACTCTGCATGGCATTGCGGTTGGTACTGCTGAGGCAGAGCACAACGGTTGGGTTGTTGGCGAGGGTTTCAAAATACGTGTAGTCATTCAGTGGTGTGGCATCATTAAAACAATCGATCATCACAAAATTGAGGGTATTGCTTTTTGCTTCGGCGGCAGCAAAACCACTGTCCATGAACAAGGGAAAATATTTCTGTTCGCCGGCAACTGTGAGTGCCGCCTCCTTCCATGCCTGCGGATACACAATCACCTTCAGTGTGCCGGGCAGTTCAAAATCGAGGAGCCGGTGGCCGGTGAAGATATAATCGGCTGCTGCATCGCTGATGTTCCACTTGTCGGTAGCCGCATCGTATTTATAACCAACACTTTCCAGGCTGGCGGGTGTTATCTCTTCCAGCTTACTCAAATCAGCAATTACTACCGGCACATGTTTTTCACCGATATTACCCACTGCAAAACTGTGCCTGCGTTTGTATTCAAACGGTGAATAGGGCAGTTGTTGAACAGGCGGCACGATACCGCCAACAGTGGAAGGTTGCTGATAACGTTTTACAAGATCACGGCACACGGGTATTTCAAATTCCGGATCTTCGGTTAAGCTTACCCGTATGGTGTCGCCAATGCCATCTTCGAGCAGTGTGCCGATACCGGCAGCACTTTTCACACGACCATCTTCCCCATCGCCCGCTTCGGTAACACCCAGGTGCAGTGGGTAACACTCGCTGAACTCCTGCATCATTTGCTGAATGAGCAAGCGGTAAGCCTGTACCATTACCTGCGGGTTACTGCTCTTCATGCTGAGTACGATATTGTGAAAACTTTCGTCCCGGGCAATGCGCAGAAATTCCATGGCACTTTCCACCATCCCAATAGCTGTATCGCCGTATCGGCTCATGATGCGGTCGCTGAGCGAACCGTGATTGGTGCCAATCCGCATGGCTGTACCATGTTCCTTACATATTTTCACAAGGGGGGTGAAGCGATCCCGGATGCGTTCAATTTCCTCGAGGTATTCACCATCGGTGTATTCAATCTGCTCAAACTTCTTTTTATCAACATAGTTCCCGGGATTCACACGTACTTTTTCTACAATACGGGCTGCAATTTCTGCTGCGTTAGGAGTGAAATGAATATCGGCCACCAGGGGCGTTTGATAGCCACGCTTCCGCAATTCATCTTTAATCAGCTGCAGGTTTTCTGCTTCTTTGCGGGAAGGGGCGGTAATACGCACCAGTTCGGCACCTGCCTCAATACAGCGGATCGATTGTTCTACAGTACCAAGGGTATCCATAGTGTCGGTGGTGGTCATGGTTTGCACACGAATGGGATGAAAATTACCCAACAGCAAATCACCGATCTTCACTTCACGGGTTGCCAGCCGTTTGTATTCTGTGAGCGAGGGTGTATAAAGAAACATGGAATGAATATTTGAATGGTTGAATGGTACATCCGGGCACAACCGTTGTACATGGCACAAATGTAACAAAGAAAGGTGTGTAAGGTTGACCGAACCGGCAGTTGATTCATGGTTTCTATAACTGGTACACCTTTCGTTACCAGTCTTTCAGCGGTTGTGCGGTGGTTCCGGTTTTCTTTTGCATTTTTTCCTGCAGTTCACGTTCTTTCTGTTCCAGCGCTTTCAGGTACTGTTCTGCCTGCTTTTGGCTAAGCTTGCTTTTCTGCGGTTTGGGATCTTCTTTTTTCTGCTGTTGTTGTTGTGGTTGTTCCTGCTTTTTGGGCTGTGGCTTATTTTCCGGTTGTTGTTGTTGCTTTTTGGCAGCGAGGGCCAGTTGCAGATTTTTACGGGCTTCCGCATCATCCGGGGTCAGCCGTAAGGCCTCCTTGTAAGCGGTTACCGCTTCTGCCAGCTGGTTGTTTTTATGAAATACCACGCCTTTGTTGTACAAGGCCTTCGCTCTAAGGTTGGCATCGGTGCCGTTTGCTGCCTGCTCATACGATTCAATTGCTTCCCTGGAATTTCCTTTTTTATACAACGTATTACCGAGATTAAAAAAAGCCGTTGGCGCTTGTGAGCCTGAAAGTGCCTTCCGATAGGCTGCTTCCGCTTCTTCCAGTTTGTTTTCTTTATAAAAACGGTTGCCCCGCACCAGTTCGCCGGTCTGGGCCTGGCTTACCAGTGTAACAGCCACACAACCTATGAATAAAAAAAACTTCATACTTTTTTCCGTTCTGAAATAAACCATTCACTCACTAGCAACAACAGCGCTACGGCCAGAAACCAGGGAAATAAATGGATATAACTGGTGGGCAACCCGGCTTCTGTGGCACCCTTTTTATCAAGCTGATTGATAACAGCCACCACATCATTCACCATGGCATCGGTGTTTTGCAGGTTGCCGTACATGCCTCCGTTTTCAGCTGCCATTTTTTTGAGCAGGGTTTCATTGAGCTTACTGATTACTGTTTGCCCCAGCTGGTCTTTTTTAAATTCTTTACTTCCTGGTTCGGTGATGGGAGATCCTTCGGCCGAGCCAATGCCAATTACCAGCAACAGGATGCCCTGTTCCTTCAGCTCCCGTGCGGCTTCCACCGCCTGTTCATCATGGTCCTCTCCATCGGTAATCAACACCACCACTTTGAAGCGTTTGCTTTCGGCCATAAAATTCTGGGTGCTCAACCGCATGGCTTCGGCTATGACGGTACCCTGGGTGGGCACAGCATCGGGCGATGCTGCCTGCAAAAACAGCCGGGCAGCGCCTTCATCGGCCGTCAACGGCATGGGCAGATAGGCTTTACCGGCAAACCATACCAACCCAAAGCGGTCGTCGGGCAACCGGCTGATGATTTTGCCGGCAAATTGTTTTGCTTTTTCGAGCCGGGTGGGACGAACATCATCGGCCAACATGCTTTTGCTGACATCCAGCGCCAGGATTACATCTCTTCCCTTGCGGGCTGTAGCTTCCACGGCACCGGGTTTACGCAGATTGGCAGCGCCCAGCACCGTGAACAACAGTGCGGCAGCAAGCAACCAGAATTTGATGGAAAAACGCCGGGGCGAGTGGCTGGCGGTCAGTGCCTGTACCAAGGCCGGGTCGCCCAGTCGCTGCTTCATTTTTTTCTTCCAGCGACGGTTGAACACAAACAATAACAACAGTGGCACCAGGAGTACCAGCAGCAACAGATATTCTTTATGCGCAAATGAAATCAAGAATCAAACGATTTAACTTCTGTCCGGTAAGATACAAAAGCCGTTCCGAAGGCACCGGAATGACCGACTATTTCTTTCCCTGCATGAAATCGTAATGCTTAAGTATGTCTTTCAGCAAGGCCATTCGCCTGGTCACCATATCAAAGTTGGGATCCGGGGTTTGCAGCAGCAGTACAAAGAAGTAAGGATGGCGGTTTTCTTCAATCCACCCAATAATCCATCCCAGTTGTTCTTTACCGGCGGGGGCCGACCAACCGGTTTTGTAGCTCAGTTTGTAGAGAGTGTTATCTTCCCGCAGCATCACTTTTTTCACCAGTTGCTGGGTGCGTTTCTGAAAAGGCAATTGTTCAAAGTACAACCGCTTTACCAATCCCAGTTGTTCATCGGGCGAAATCTGCAGGGTATTGTTGAGCCAGAAGGAATCAATAGCACCGCTAATTTTTTTATTGCCGTAGGACAAGGTATCTATCCAATACTGCATGGTGTCACGGCCAATTCGGCGGGCCACTTCCTGGTAATACGGCACACTGGAGTATTCGAAGGCCTGCGCCATGGTAAGATCCTGGTTCCATTCTTTGATGGAGCGCTCTACTCCATCCCAGGGAATGATCATTTTTTCGTTGCTGATGCGGCCGGTTTCCAGTCCAATGAGCGAGTTGACGATTTTAAAGGTGGAAGCCGGGCAAAACCGTTTGCGGTAGGTGGCAGAATCGTAAATGGTAAACTGTGCCTGTGCATTATCGAACAACGCAAAGGTGCCTTTCACCTGGTATTGATCGAAGTAAGGCTTGAGGTCATTGTCAATTGTAAGATTGTTAATGGAACAGGAATGAAAGAAAAGGGAAATGAACAGCAAAACAGACAAAAGCCGCATAATTCAGAATTTGTGCAAAAGTACGTTGGAGTTGATACCCGACAGCTGAATCAATCTGTTTTCTTCAAAACTCCCCGCTGTACGCTCTTGATTGCATAAACCTCCACCGCAGGAATACCGGGCACTGTACCGCCGGTGGTACGAAGAGGAGTAGTTCCGTAGCTGATGAATTCCACATGCAGCCCTTCTGCTTCCAGCCAGTACTGATCCACAATGGTAGTGCCCTGTACCGAAAATACACCTGTTAACCAGTTGCCCAACCACCAGGAGTCGAGTACGATTCCGTTTTTTTCATCTACCTGCCAGTGGCCTTTGGTAGTATCAACCGGCAGCAGCAAGTACGGACGGTTGTCTTTTTGGTCATCGCCATAAATGATTTGCCAGGTGTAACGACCACTGTCCGCCGGTTGCACATTCAGGCGCATGGTAAATGTTTGGGGCGCCTTACCGGGTACCGTCCAGGTGAGTGTTCCTTTCCAGTTACCTGTGAAAGATTGCGGAAATGAGGCAGTATTAGTTTTTTGAGCCTGCAACGTGACAGCAACCAACATGCCAAGGAACAGAGAAATAATGCTGACTGTTTTCATTTTCACTACAAATGTACCTGCCTGTTTTTCATTTACCTGCAACTCTTTCGTAAATAGTTACCTGCTGTTGGATTTCCAGTTGTAAAAAAAATCATACCTACCACAAAGCCATCTAAGCAACCTGGCTAATGTGCAGATTAATAATTTCTTCGTGCTCTGTTCCGTTCTTTTGCACCGCCCATATACCCGATGCTAATGGCATGCACTGAAAAATCAAACACTTTTGCACCAAAGTCATTATCGTAGTAGTTTGTAAATGCTCCCTGTATACCTGTATTTAAATAGATTCCATTTCTGAAAACGAATCCCATCAATGTGCCCCATCCGCTTCTGAAACGTTTGTAATTTTCATCAGCAAAAACATCAGTACTGCCCGATGAAAAACCGTAACCTGCATTTAAACTCACATTCAAAAACAAGGCACCACCCCCCACGGGTAAATATTCATTAAAGCCTACCCATAGTTCAGGATAGGTGAGCGTATGCGAATTCCCTCCAAAAAGCGTAGTGGCATTGATACGTTGTGCTCCGATTTGTGTGTGCAGTGATAAGCGTCTTGTAATTTCATAATCCAGCACAAAAGCACCCCGCCATGCACCGTTATTTGAAATAACATTTTCTGTGCTCCTGTACTGAAATGCTGAATGCTGCCAACCTGCTGTAAAACCGGGATATAGTTTTCTTGCTTTTTGTGCTGATACAATTTGAATGCTAAAAAGCAACAATGCAACTAAAAGATTGAACTTACCTTCCATTGCTGCGGCGGTTTTTAATTTCTTTATTGATTTCAAGTAAGGCCTGCAGCAATTCTTCCAAACGTTCAGGATTGTTGATGTATGTATCCACCGGAATTTTTGCAATTTCATAATGAATCACACAGCGCCAGCGGCTCACCCCGGTATAGCACTCCAGCATAATACCTGCACGGGTGTAAAACCGGTATTCGGTATAGCGCTGATTACTGTGGTCGGTTCTCATAATTTCATTGCGCACTTGTGTAAGGTAGCCAATGAACTTATCCAATTCATCTTCATCAATGTATTCGGCATTGGTGGCAGGAGCATCGGTAAAGAGGTTGCGGTTGAGCCGTTGGTCAATACGAACTGCATACATTTTTTTACCGGTGGAAAGTTCTTCGAGCGATGCAAGATAAACGGCCATCTCCCGCACATTGGCCCATTCATCCAAATGATATTTTACATTGGTACGATTATCATACAATTTACGGTGAAACTTACTTTCAAACATGGAATCCACCCGAATTACAACCGTATCAATTTGAGAAAAGCCCTGCAGGGCAAAGGTGGAAAGAAGAAGAGTTAATACATACTTCATGATGTAGTTTTAAATTGTAACACAAAGTAATTTGTTTGGTTGAAGCAACTTCAAAAAAGAAAGTGAAACCTTTTTTTGGAATATAGCTTTAAGGAATGTTTTGATGTTTTTCAATGGAATTCTTTTGAAAAAACCCCAGCTATTCTTAGTTTTTCACACAAGTAATGCTGGTAGTGGTAAACGATGTGTAAAGAAATAAAAGATGAAAGCTGTCTTGAGTTTGCAACTCAAGACCAGGTGAAAAGAAGTATAAAAACCAAAAAAGCCGAAATGAATAAAAGCTATGTACACGTTTCAACATATCCTGAGTTGCACCTGTCCCGCACCCTTGCGGGAAACTCAGGATAGCACTCAACCAATTAACTTTATTGAGCAATGGTTCAAACAGCAAGACGAAATGGAACACTCAGGAGAGCGGGGGAAACATGGCAATAGCAACAAGATTATTCGTGTTAGGGCAATAATTAATATACATATGAAAATAAGATTAGCTTTCTTACTTGTATCATTATTTAGTTTATACAGTTGTGTTGCTGATAAATCTTTGTCAAGGCGAAAAGTCATTGCTAACTCTGTTATTAGTAGCAATTATAAAAATATTAATCTTGTTTTTGCGCAAAGAACAGGAAGTCCTTATAGAGATTACATGGTGTTTAAAGGTGGAAGCACGAGCGCAACTTATACATTTATTCCTGTTAGTTACACTATTATTGAAAAACTTTTTAATGAACAAAAAATTTTTATGTCAATTGATAAGAGATTTATAGTTGATACAACAACTGATATTTCATTCACGTTTGTATCTTTAAAAGGGCCCCGCACACCTCAATGGATTACATCGGAATGGATTCATAAGACTGCGTTGCGCATTCAGCAGTCTAAGTCGTATCAACTTGATTCAGTTTTAATTCGAACAGGGTATTCAAATGCAGATAAAGATGATTTGATTTTTTATGTATTTCACGATGTGCGTAATCCAACAGTTGGGGGGCGTCCAAGTGGTAACTATGCGAGTATTGGGGAGGATGCAGTACGTGCCAGAAGCTATGTTTTTGGAGTATTAAATAAGCAGGTTGTTTATTATAAAGACCATTTTTATAAGGCAGGCGATATACGAAAACTTGATAGCGCACAGGTAGCAAAAATTACATATAGTTTGTTTGAAGATTTTTTTAATGCGGTTAAAAATTAATGTGCAAAAATTATTGAAAGTTGAATTTGAGTTATTCATAAAAAACCAATAACGGCGTGGTGGTAAACTCTCACTAGCCTTTAGGTTTGTATTAATCATTAACCAAGGGATTTAGGAACTTAGTAAGTGATAAGTTAACCTGGCGGCACAGGTAAACTACCCCACTGGCCAGGTAAGACCTATCTTGCGATTTAGACCTGTGCCGCTTACTTGAACAGGCATCAAATAGAAATTTGGGAAAGACCCATTAGAAAGGCTTTGATTGTGTTCAAGTTTGGTTAACCATTGTTAAATATCAAACTTAAAATTATGAATTATCAATGGTTTGTAGGAATTGATGTTTCAAAGTCGACTCTGGACATCAGCATTCTGGAAGGAAGTGAAAGTAAGGGCTATTTCCAGATCAGTAATACTGAGAAAGAAATCAAGTTGTTTTTACGCAAGCTGGCAAAGCATGAACGAATCAATTTAAACGAAACGGTGTTTTGCATGGAACACACAGGCATTTACAATGCCCATTTTCTTAGGGTAATGGAAGAAAGAAATTTGCTTGTCTGTCTGGAGTCATCTGTTCATATTAAACAATCTGGAGGGTTACAAAGAGGAAAAAATGATAAGGTTGATTCTTACAGAATTGCAGTATATGCGTTTAAGAATAAAGAGTTTTTAAAGCTGTGGCAGCCTGAACGAAGCGTGGTAAAGGATCTCAGGAGACTGATTGGTATCAGAGAGCGTCTGCTAAATGCCAGAAAGCAATTAAAAACTTCTTTTAAAGAAGGTACTGGTTTTGAAAGTAAGATTACAATCTCAAAAATAACAAAGTGTTGCAGGCATACACTTAAGGCTCTTGAACTTGATATTAAAAATACAGACGAGGCTATTGAAGCACTAATTCAATCTGACGAGCATTTAAAAGAATTATTTTCCTATATAGAATCGGTTCCAGGTGTTGGAAAAGTTACAGCAGCGGAGATTGTTATAAATACAAATGAGTTTAAACGAATTAATAATCCAAGAAAGTATGCATGTTATGCAGGAATAGCACCATTTGAGCATAGCTCGGGAACGAGTGTTCGGGGGAAAACAAGGACAAGCAAAAAGGCAAATATGAAAGCTAAATCATTACTACATATGGCATCATTGGTGGCAGCAAGATTTTGTACCGATTTACGTGAATATTATGAAAGAAAAGTTGGGGAAGGAAAGAACAAAATGAATGTCCTCAATGCAGTTAAAAACAAAATTATTCACAGGATTTTTGCTTGTGTCAATCAAAAAAGGGTTTACAGCAGTAACTATAATTTTGTTTGGTAGAATCATAGAAATCGCAAGCGTCTCTCAGCTGTCCGTAGTGTTCGAAATAAATAAAGCTGGTAGTAGTAAACGATGAGTAAAGAACAAAAAGCTGAAAGCTGTCCTGAGTACAGACGATAAATGTCTGCATTAATAATTTGCAACTCAGGACCAGATAACAGAAGCACAGAAGCAAAAAACTGAAATGAATAAATATTATGTGCAGCAATCAACAAATCCTGAGTTGCACCTGTCCCGCACCCTTGCGGGAAACTCAGGATAGCACTCAACCAATTAACTTTATTGAGCAATGGTTCAAACAGTAAGACGAAATGGAACACTCAGGAGAGCGGGGGAATCTATGAATAAAAACAAGCCAACCAAGAATTTCTGGAGTCTCGTTGATTATGGATTAGAAATGATATTCTTTTCTGAAGGTTTTAATTTAAGACGTTAACCCTAAATTTTTAAAATGAAAAATGTAATAACTGTTATTTTAATTTGGGGGGGGCTTTCTTCGTGCAATCATGTTCTTTATTCCCCCATTTATTCTCAAAATTTCAAGAAAATATTAAGCGATTCAGCCTTAACTATTTCCCCATTTTATAGTTATCAGGAACTCGTAAGTAATGAAGCGCATGATAGTAAATTCTGGGTATTTAGTAAGGATAGCTTAAAGTTTTTTCAATTGTTCGATACAGAACTAAAATCATTTTTTGCAAAAAATAAAAGAATTGCTTTTCGAGTACCTTCTATTTTAAATTATGCAGAAGTTGACAGTTCCTTTAACTTATTATCAAGGGGGGCGGTTGATTCCTTCGAAACATATATTAATAAAATTGTTGATTATAAAAGCCTTAATAATGACGTCGCTATTTTGAATGTTGAGTTTAAAATGAATAAGGAAAGAGGTACTTCTGGTCTCGGACCTGTTGGAGATTTTTCTCCGTTTGGTAGCTATTATATACATTTTTTTATATTAAAAAATAACAAGTTGATTTCCTATAAGAGTATGTTGCGACGGGCCTCTTTCTTTAATCGTTTTTATACTTCTAAACGAAGCAGAAATGCAATCAAGGCATTTTTTAGATAAGGTGTTTATTTTTGCTTCCCAGTTATCCTTTGTGTTTCAAACAGGTAAAGCTGGTAGTAACATATGTAGAGATGGTTCGTGAGGACACCAACCAAGGCGGGGCATAAATAATCAAAATTCTTAACTGGAAGTTTTTACTTCAGCACGCCCAATTCTTTACCCACCTTTGTAAAAGCAGCAATGGCTTTATCTAAATGCTGCTGGTCATGTGCTGCACTCAACTGCACCCGTATGCGTGCCTGGCCCTTGGGTACCACGGGGAAAAAGAAACCGATTACATAAATCCCCTGTTCCAGCAGTTTGGCAGCAAAGGTTTGGGCCACCACCGCATCATAGAGCATGATGGGAACGATGGGATGGTCTCCGGGCTTGATGTCGAATCCGGCTTCGGTCATTTTCGTGCGGAAATAGTTGGTGTTGTGTTCCAGTTTGTCACGCAACTCAGTGGTTTCGCTCAGCAGGTCCATCACCGCAATGGAAGCGCCCACAATGCTGGGAGCAAGTGTATTGGAGAAGAGGTAGGGACGGGACCGTTGCCGGAGCATTTCTATCATTTCTTTGCGTCCGCTGGTGAAGCCGCCACTGGCACCACCCAATGCTTTACCCAGGGTACCGGTGATGATGTCAATCTTACCCATCACGCCCCGGTATTCGTGCGTGCCCCGGCCGGTTTTACCTAAAAAGCCGCTGGAATGGCATTCATCCACCATAATGACGGCATCGTATTGTTCGGCTAACGCTACAATTTTGTCGAGTTGGGCTATGGTACCATCCATGCTGAAGCTGCCATCGGTTACAATAATGCGGCTGCGGGCACCGGCTGCTGCCTGGAGCTGACGTTCCAGGTCTTCCATATTATTGTGCTCGTAGCGGTACCGCTGTGCTTTGCACAGTCGCACCCCGTCAATTATGGACGCATGGTTGAGTGCGTCACTGATAATGGCATCCTGCTCGCCGAACAGCGGCTCAAATACCCCACCGTTGGCATCAAAGGCGGCTGCATACAGAATGGTATCTTCTGTGCCCAGGAATTTTGAAATTTTGGCTTCGAGTTCTTTATGAATGTCCTGTGTGCCGCAGATAAAGCGCACACTACTCATGCCAAAACCCCGGAGATCAATATATTTTTTTGCTGCTTCAATCACCTTCGGGTGCGAAGACAAGCCGAGGTAGTTATTGGCACAGAAATTCAGCACATTTTTACCGTTCACCCGTATTTCGGGGCCCTGTGCGCTTTCAATAATCCGTTCAGTTTTAAAAAGTCCGGCTGCTTTGATTTCTTCCAGTTCAGACCCAATTCGTTGTACAAATGCTTCGTTCATGGCTAATCGTTTCGTATCTGCAAATGTAAGTGGAGATGTTGCAAGAAAAACAGAAAATCATGCAGTTTCTCAGTCACCAATACGCAGCCAGAAGGAACCCCCGTGGCGTTCTGCCTTTGCTGCAACCGGGTGCTCCCAGAAGGGCGCCAGGATGGCCGACAGTTCGGCATCTTCACTGATGAAATAATTGGGCAGCAGTGGCTGGTACCGGTCGGGGTTGGCCAACAGAAAAGCAGCCAGGCCGTACTGCTCGGAATAATACCGGTCGCACATAAACTGCGGATAATCGTACGGCAGGTACACATCATGCACATGAACAATCACCCCTTTTTTCAGGCGGGGCAACAGCTCCATGAAAAAGACGGTACAGTCGGAGTTGGGGAGTATATAATGTGAGTTGTCAATAAACAGGATATCATGTTCCTCCAGTTCGGGTAAAGCAGCCAGGTCCACCTCTTCCAGCGGCTTGCGGATGACCACATCGGCCAGGCTGTCAATTTCGGCACGAGGGCGGGGATCTATAGAGGTAAGAATGGTTGAAAGTCCCTGTTCTGTTTTGGCTTTATACGCCACCTTGGTAGAGTTTCCGGACCCGATTTCAATGTAGTGACGGGGACGGAATTCTGCCATCATGGTATAAATCGAAATAATATCCAAACCGGGCAAAAACTGGTTGTTCCAGGTGGGCAGCAAGGAATTGGTTTCATTGGTTGCCTCCCGTATCTGCCACAAAGACTCCCTGTGGCCAAGAGCTTTTTCCAGCAACTGCCGGTAAACCGGGCGGTGTTTCTCTATCAGCTCATGTAAGAGTCGGTGCGGAGGCTTACCATGCCCGTAGCGGGGACGGAAATCCATCTTGTACTCAAGGAACAGTTTTTCAAACCTTGGATGTAAAAACCTATATAACTGTTTGATCATGCGTTGCGAAATTAATTGATTTCGGGCCTGTATAGGAGTACTTGCCTGCTGTTTCTCATTTCGGGATGCACCCAACGCATCAAAAATTTTAATTTCTGTAACAATCCGGTTTGTATGTTCGTTATAATTCCGCAAAAGCTGGTTATGAAGAAAACGCTCCTGATATCTGCCTGTATTTTGTTCCTGTTGGCGGCCACTGCCCTGCTCACAAACAGCCACCGGGAAGCCGTATGGCACCAAAAGTCCAGTTCCGGTAAATGCAGCAAACCCGCAACCCCCAAACCGGGCACAGGTTTCCTGATTACAGATGCTTTTTCGGGTTTTTTCTGAATCTTTTCCCTTTTTTGTAACTTTTTCTTAAAAGCCCCGTATAACCAGTAGCCAAAAGGCAAACTGATTGTTGTTTATGACTGCCAGAGAGTACAACGACTGTGTTACAAACCATGCCGATCATGTGTATCGCTTCATCCTCAAAAACCTGGGGCATGAAGAAGATGCACGGGATGTGGTACAGTCGGCCTTTGAAAAACTCTGGATCAACCGGGAGCAGGTGGAACCCGACCGCAGCAAATCCTACCTGTTCACCATTGCGTATAACCAGATGATTGATCACATCCGCAAGCACAAGCGGGTGCAACTGAAGGATGAGTTCCGGGAAGATGTGCGTGTGCAGGAAAAACAGAGCAACAACCTGAAACAAGTGCTGGAAGATGCACTGGCCAAACTCAGTGAAACAGCCCGCAGCTTAGTGCTGCTGAAAGATTATGAAGGATATAGTTATGAAGAAATCGGCCAGATAACCGGACTGAACGAAAGCCAGGTGAAGGTGTACCTGCACCGGGCCCGGCTGCAACTCAAAAGTTATTTGGTGAGTATGGAACACGTGATTTAGATGATAGTTGGCAGATGATAGTTGATAGATATGAACTTTATCAGAAAGGAGATACGTTAAAAAACGACGACCAAACAGAATGAACATAAACCGCCATAATTACGAATCTTTTTTCCTGCTGTACACAGATGGTGAGCTGGCAGGAACAGAGCGTTCTATGGTGGAAGCATTTGTAGCAGCCAATCCCGATCTGCGGGAAGAGTTGCAACTGCTGTTACAAACACGGCTTACGCCCAACGGGCAACTGGATGCTGCGTTCCTCCGTTCGCTGCTGCGGGAAGAAGAGCTGAGCGCCCCGCAACAGGAACTGGCATTGCTGGCAACAGACGACGAACTTACAGCAACCCAACAGGAGCAACTGGAACAGGCACTGCAACAAAACCCGGCTTTGCAACAGGAACTTGCCCTGCTCAAAAAAACCAGGCTGCAGCCCGATGCAGCGTTGGTGTTCCCCGATAAATCACTGTTGTACAAAAAAGAACAACAGCCGGGCGTGGTGCTGTCGTTCAACCTTTTTGCCCGCCGGTTTGCTGCCGCTGCAGCTGTCATCTTCCTGCTGGGCACCGGCTGGTGGGTGTTGTTCCGTACGCCACCTTCCCCATCCGAAGCAGTTACAGTAAGCGGCAAAACAGAAACATCCCGTCCGCCAACTTCCGGAACCGCTACACAGGCAACAAACACAATTGTTGAAAACAAAAATACCAGTGCTGCTTCTGTCGGCAATACCCCTGCGTTACAAACAACGGCAACGGCTGGCCGCAGGCAGCCGGTGGTATTACCTGCAGTTGATAAGACTGTTGCCAACAACAGCCATCAGCCTGCTGTAATTGTGAACTCCACACAACAGCAAGAAGCACTTGTAGTGCAAACCACCACCGAAGTATCTGAAAAAATTTCTGAATCAACCAGTAACATTCCAACCACTTCACCCGTACCATCAGTAGTAAACAATGCAGGCTTTGCTTCTTACAGCAATGCTGATGAAGATGCAGGCGATGAAGACGAGGGTTTCTTTAATGAAGAGCAACAACGCAGAAGCGGCATTAAAGGATTCTTCAAAAAAGCCAAACGAACCATTGAGCGCCGCACAGGCATCAGTTCAGGCGAATCGCAGGTACGATTTGCAGTGTTTGCGATAGGTACAAAATAAATCACCGTAAAACAGGATTTTTTATGAAGCACATGTCCTTTACATTGCTGGGTCTTGCAGTATGCCTCGGCTCTTTTGCACAAACAGACACAACCACCAAACCGCAAAGCGCTGATACCATTAAGGTGGGCAACATCATCATCATTAAGAAAAACGACGGGAAAGAAAGCAAACCGGATCCCCGTGACAAAGAAGAAGAAAACAACAATGTAACCGTTGAAATCAAAAAGCGGAAAGCAGAAAAGAAGTCCAACATCAGTACCAACTGGTGGGTGGTGGACCTTGGCTTTGCCAACGTGAATGACCAAACCAACTACAGTTCACCAGCCATCAGCGGCCCGGGTGGCTATTTCCCCGGCGGCAGCGCAAATGCTATGAGTCTGCGGAACGGAAAATCCGTAAACGTGAATGTGTGGTTTTTCCAGCAGCGGATTAATATGATTGCCCATGTGGTGAACCTGAAATACGGACTAGGACTGGAGTTGAATAACTACCGTTTTGAAAAAAATATCCGGTTCCGCTACGATCCCAGTGATTTTATTGAGCGGGATTTCGATGTTGCCTCCTTCGATAAAAACAAACTGGCGGCCGATTACGTAACCCTGCCCGTAATGCTCAATTTCAACTTTACACCTAAAAAGAATAAAAGTTACGGGTTCAGCGCAGGTGTAAGTGTGGGTTATTTGTACAGCGCCCGGCAAAAAATGATCAGCGACCTGAGAGGCAAAGAAAAAGTGAAAAATGATTTCAACCTCGAACCCTGGAAGGTGGCAGTGATTGGTGAACTCAACCTCGGACTGGCCCGCTTCTACGGCAGCTATGCCCTGAACAATATGTTCCGTGATGGATTGAACCAAACACCTTACACTGTAGGAATACGTCTCAGCAGCTGGTAATACACCTTACGGTGTATTCTCTGGCGGCCGCTTCCATGAGGAAGCGGCTTTTTTTAATAAACATTGGCAAATGCCGCAATAGATTTTTAGTACCTTGCCGCAAAAAAACTATGGCTTATAAAGTTGTGGATATTGAAGGGGTAGGACCTAATTATGCTGCCAAACTGGAAGCACAGGGTGTTTTTACAACCGACGACCTCCTGGAAAAAGGTGGCACTAAAAAAGGAAGAACAGCCCTTGCCCTAGGCACAGAAATACCTGAAAGTCTGATCCTTACCTGGGTCAACCACGCCGATCTGCACCGCATTAAAGGTGTGGCCGGGCAAATTGCCGAACTGCTTGAAGCAGCAGGTGTGGATACTGTAAAAGAATTGTCGACCCGCAATGCAGTAAACCTGCACGCAAAACTGCTGGAAACAAATGATCAATTCGGGCTGAGCGGAAAAGTACCCGGTGCCGAAAGCTTGCAGGAAATGATTGACCAGGCGAAAACGCTGGAGCAAAAAGTATTTCATTAATTCTTTCTGCTGCTACCGAACTCAATTCAGCAGCCAACGCTGCATCAACAGATTGTTAATTATGCCGGATTTTATAATCCGGCATAATTTTTTGTCGTTTACCGGGTACTATCAACCGGTTTGCCCGATGCGAGTTCAATCTGCCTTATTTATTTCAGTTGCTGTATTGCTGGTACTACTGGCCGCCAAACCCGTTACCAAGCGGGGCTCTGTAACAACCCGCCAACCCTCTTCCGGATCTTACAGGGTAGTGGTGGAAAAACACAAGTATGAACTGAAAGTGTATGATGAAGAAGGTTGGCTTCTTACCTACCCGGTTGTGTTTGGGAGCAGTGAGCTAACCGATAAAATGATGGAAGGCGACCGCCGCACTCCGGAAGGAACCTATAAAATCATACACAAAAAACTGCACCCCGAATGGGGCCATTTTCTGCTGCTGGATTATCCCAATGCTGCAGACCTGGAGAAATTCAATGACCGGAAAAAAGCCGGCCTCATTCCTTCTTCAGCGAGACCAGGAGGTGGCATCGGCATTCACGCCACCCGTCGCAATGAAGACCGGTTTGTTGATTTCTACTACAACTGGACATTGGGATGTGTTTCTACCAAACGCCAATATGCACAGGAACTCTATGAACTATTACCTGTAGGAACAGAAGTCATCATACGTCCCTGATGCCTGTAAATACCCTGCTGCGGGTATTGATTCAGCTTTACTCCCATTCTACATTAGCGGCAAAATAACTTGTTTATGAAGCATTTTGCCCTTTTACTAACAGCCACCATGCTGCTTTCAGCATCTTTTTCGCAACAGCTTTCCAAAGAAGCCACGTTTGAAATTTCAAAAAAAGCCAACAAGGGATATCTCTATGAGCCCAAAATCAATGAAGAAAAAAATGAACTGGAGCTTACTTATGTAACAAAAGCCACAGGCAAGAAGGCGAAATTTGAAACCTATCGCTTCGACCTGAACTTCAACTTTAAAGGATTGGAGGAAAGCGAACAACCTCTTGAAAAAATTAAAGGCTACAGAGCTGATAAAGGAGAAGAATACACGCTGAATTCCATGACAGTTGAAACAAACCTCATGGGCACGCTTGTTTTACGCCGCAAAATCATAACCCGCAAATGGAACTGGTTCTGGGGCGGATATGATACGAAAATCAAACTGGCCGACAAACTCAAACCCAAGACAGATGATGGCGAAAAACTATTTTATTTCGCTCATACAGAACAGGACGAACTGGAAAGCGTATTGGTTATTGCCGGGGCGAAAGGTCCGGTTACCAAAGACGGCTTGAGACAATACAAAGAAATTCATGTAATGCGCTTTGACTCTGAAATGAACCGCATCAGCGATCAAACCATTCAGTTCGATCAACCTCAATACATCGTTGGTATCAGTACAGCCGATAATGATGAAGATGCAAATGCAGAAGATGATATACTTATGCTGTTTGCTCCAATGGGCGGAAAAGGCATGAAAACTGTTGCGGATCCTGATTCGAAAAATTACACGTACGTACGTATCAGCTATGACGGTAAAATAAAAGAACGGATTGCCATAAAATCAAAAGCCGGCATTTTTAACGGGAATATGTTCGTACAGTCTGGCAGTGATGTATTGATACTGGGTGCTACTGGTGCAGATGATGGCTACTTCAATGAAAAATTCAGTACCCCTCAACCCACTTCCGAAATGAGAGATGCACAAAGTGATGAATTTAAAGCAAAAGGATTCCAGGTTGTAAAAATTTCCAACGGAAAAGTTGCTTATGTTACCATTAATACGTTGGCCGAATTTGAAGCGAAAGCGAAATCCCCGGCTTCCCAGAAGAAAAAGCCCGAGTATACAGGCAAAAAATTCCGTGTATCCGATTTGAAAATTGCTCCCAATGGTGATCTCTTTCTTACCGGACAGAAATTTCAGAAATCAAAAGCCGGTTATAAGTACGAGGATATCATCATGATGCATTTCTCACCGGAAGGCTCATTGAAAGCAGCTTATGGTGTACGCCGGGAAGAGAACGATAAAGAAGCGAGTATGTCGCCCAACAACCAGATGCTTACTTTCAGCAACGATGGCAACAAATTGTACTGGATCATTATGGAAATGGCTGGATTAAAAACGGAGAAAGAATTAGGAGAAAGCAAGTTTAAGTTTTTAATATATCCCAGTGTAGCCAAAATAGACATCAACAGCGCCGGCATTGGAGAATTTGTTCAGTTTGGTCAGGGGAAATCTGATTACTATGTAAATAACAAACACCCATTTCTTCCTATTGGCAAAGGCAATATTATTTTCTTAGGTGAAAACAAAAGTGGAAAGACTCTATGGTTTGCTAAAATGCCAACAGATTAACAGGCATCTGTTATTTCATTTAAAAATAAAACCCCGCTGATGCGGGGTTTTATTTTATAGTTTGCCATTTACTATTTCCTCTACAACACCGGGATCTAATAAGGTGGAAGTATCTCCTAAATTAGCAAGCTCACCTTCGGCGATTTTTCGTAAAATACGCCTCATAATTTTTCCACTTCTTGTTTTAGGCAAGCCGCTTACAAACTGAATTTTATCAGGCTTTGCAATAGGACCAATAACACGTGTAACCGTTTGCAAAATATCCTGGCGGGTAAGGTTTTCGTCATTATTATGCATGTGTCCGAATATGATGTACGCATAAACCCCTTGCCCTTTTACATCATGCGGATAGCCCACCACGGCACTTTCCACCACGCCGGCGTGCATGTTAATGGCATTTTCAATTTCGGCTGTGCCTAACCGGTGGCCGCTCACATTGAGCACATCATCCACCCGGCCAGTGATCCGGAAGTTGCCGTCCTGGTCTTTCAGGGCCCCATCGCCGGTAAAATACAGATTTTCATAGGTGGCAAAATAATTGAGGCGGCAGCGCTCATGATCGCCATAGGTAGTACGTAGAATAGCCGGCCACGGAGCTTTGATGCAGAGGTTTCCTTTGAAAATTCCATTTTCATCGGGCTCTGTGATTTCATGCCCGTTTTCATCAACCAGAATAGGCTGCACCCCCGGCATGGGCAGCGTAGCCCAGCTGGGTTTGGCAGGAGTGATGCCAGCCATATTTGAAATAAGGCAGGCGCCAGTTTCGGTTTGCCACCAGGTGTCCACAATGGGACAACGTTTCTTACCCACATGTTCATCGTACCAATGCCAGGCTTCTTCGTTAATGGGTTCACCCACCGTGCCCAATACTTTAAGCGATGAAAGATCCTTTCCCTTGAGCGGATCCAGTCCAAAGCCCATCAGGCTGCGTATGGCTGTTGGAGCGGTGTACAGGATATTCACCTGATGCCTGTCTACAATATCCCAGAAACGACCTGCATCGGGCCAGGTGGGAATTCCTTCGAACATAACAGTTGTAGCTCCGGCGCTGAGCGGACCATACAGAATGTAACTGTGGCCGGTAATCCATCCGATATCAGCGGTGCAAAAATGAACATCGCCCGGCTTATACTGAAACACATTCACAAATGTGTAATTGGTCCATAACATATATCCGGCTATGCTGTGTACAACCCCCTTGGGCTTGCCGGTGCTGCCCGATGTGTATAAGATGAACAACGGGTCTTCCGCATCCATTTCAGCCGCAGGAAAAGAAACTTTCCCATCTTTCTCCACTTCATGCTCGGCGTGCTCCATTTCATCTTCCCACCAAACATCCCGTCCCTTGAGCATGGATACCGGTGTGCGGGTTCGGGTATACACAATCACCTTCTTAACGGTACGGTTGCCGATGAGGGCATCATCAATTACACTTTTCAGCGGAATGTCTTTATTGCCCCGGTAGGCACCATCGCAGGTAACCACGTACTCGGCCTGGGCATCGTACAGGCGGTCGGCAATGCTTTGCGCCGAAAACCCGCCGAAGATGACACTGTGAATAGCGCCGATGCGTGCACATCCCAGCACAGCATAGGCCAGCTCCGGCACCATGCCCATATAGATACATACACGATCTCCTTTTTTTACACCCAGGTTGGTAAGCACCTGTGCAAACTGGCAAACCCGCTTGTGCAGGCGGTTGTAGGTAACCACACGCACCCGTTCTTCCGGATTATTCGGTTCCCAGATGATGGCAGGTTTGTCGCCCAGTTGTTCTAAATGGCGATCAATACAGTTTTCAGTGATATTCAGTTTTGCACCTTCAAACCACTTAACACTTGGTTCCTGAAAATTCCAGTCGAGCACCTTGTCCCATTTTCTCTTCCATTGAAAATGGCCGGCAATATCGCTCCAAAATGCTTCCGGGTCTTCCACGCTTTTTTTATATGCCTCTTTGTATTCTTCGAACGACTGAATCTGGTAGGGGTATGACATAACAATCGGTTTTAGTTTCTTTTGATGAGGATAAAAGTATAAAATGCCTGCAGGAAGCCAAACATCGTAATTGCTAAATACGTATATTTATGCTAATTACATATATCTCCCCAAAAACAGCTGCATGAAACTGATCGTTTGCCCCCGGTGCAAAAGTGAATCCACTGCTAAAAGTGGCATTGTGAAAGGA
Organism: Chitinophaga pinensis; assembly: GCA_943368955.1. Lineage (GTDB taxonomy): Bacteria > Bacteroidota > Bacteroidia > Chitinophagales > Chitinophagaceae > Lacibacter > Lacibacter pinensis_A. Next base: position 133,750 of record CALRLY020000001.1, on the reverse strand, counting down.
AGACAACGCTTTCGCTGCAAAGACTGTAATTACTTTTTCACTGTGCTGAAAGAAGGTAAAAAAATTGACCCTTATTATGTCATAAAAGCGCTTCAACTATACATAGAGGGAGTAACGTACCGTGAAATTGAGCGTATTCTCGGCATCAGTCATGTAAGCGTCATGAACTGGGTGAAACAATACAATATCAAGGCTCCGGAGAATTACGAATACCGGCCTACGTATAAAGTACTTACACAGAGTGAGCTGTTAGCATACCTGGGAGAAAAAGATGCCCTGAAAAGTGCAGGCTGCATGATTACCGAACTGGGCGACAAATACATGCTCATCAAATGGGAACGTTTCAGGAAAAATCAGTGGTAATAACTATATCATTTACCAAAAGTATATCTGTGTTGCATGCTGCTTGGGAAGGATTCCTAAAATTTGGCAGAACGAACCGATTGTTTACCAAATTTCAATGCAATGAGATTCTTTTCCCCGAAACAACTGCTTGTATGGCCCCTCACAGTCTTTTTGTTGAGCTCTGCTTTTTCACAAGGGTCTACTGAATATGGAAGCGGACTTAAAATCAACTTAAAGGAAGACGGAAGTAAATACATGCGTTTCATCGTCTGGAACCAGATCTGGATGCGTAGTATCGAAAACAATCCGGGCACTATGATCAATGGTGTGGCTGCAAAGAACAGTTGGGATATAGGAGCCCGGCGTATCCGTGCTTTGGTCTATGCACAAATATCCCCCCGTTACCTCATCATGGCGCATTGGGGCATCAACAACCAAACGATTGTAAATGGTGGTGGTTCCGGCACTTCCGGTACGGGCGGTTATGGCCAGGGTAAAAAGCCGCAAATTTTCTTTCATGATGTGTGGAACGAATATGCTGTGGTTCCCACCATTAACCCTGCAACAAAAAAAACAAACAAAAGCACGCTGTACATTGGAGCGGGGCTTCATTACTGGCACGGCCTTTCCCGCATGACTTCAGCCTCCACACTGAATTTCCTCATGATTGATGCCCCTATTTTCAACTGGCCACTGATTGAAAACTCCGATCAGTTTGCCCGCCAGTTTGGCCTGTACGCCAAGGGTAAGATTGATAAGTTCACCTACCGGATGCATCTGAACAAACCATTTGCCACCAACCAAACGCCTGCCCTGGGCGGAGCAGCAGTAGATAACAACGGTAAAGTGGCCCCTTCCTTCGGCGGCTACTTTGACTATCAGTTTCTCGATCAGGAATCCAACGTACTCCCCTTTACGGTAGGAACGTATGTAGGCACCAAAAAGGTATTCAATATCGGCGCCGGCTTTTATACACAGAAAGACGGCACCCTATCACAGCCAGCTGCAGGTGTTTTCAGGCGGCATAACATAAACATGTTTGCTGCAGATGTATTTGCTGATCTACCTGTTGGAACAAAAAAGTCAAATAAAGCCATCACAGCTTACAGTGTACTTTATAATTACAATTTTGGTCCCAACTACCTGCGTACTGTCGGCATTATGAACCTGGGCGTCAACGATCCTGCTTTTACCGGCATCCGTGCCAAAGAAGGAGCCGGTGATGCCCGTTACCTGCTGGGTACCGGTAACATCTGGTATACCCAGGTTGGCTTTTTAACCGGCAAAGGCAAAGTGGAAAAACCCAAAGTACGGGTGCAACCTATAGCCGCTTATGCTTACAAAAAATTTGAGGCTCTGGCAGAGGGCGGTCATTATTATGATCTTGGTTCAAATTTTTTCCTGGACGGCCATCATTCAAAGATCACACTGCAGTATTCCAGCCGTCCCTTATACCACCCAACCACAAATCAAACTTTCAAACGTGCCGGTGAACTGCTGCTGCAGTTCCAGGTATTTCTGTAAATCTTTTAAACCCACCAACTTCATGAACCAGAACAAAAACGAATCAAAAGGCATCTGGAAAGTCATCGGTGCCTCGTCTGTTGGAACACTCATTGAGTGGTACGACTTTTACATCTTCGGTAGTTTGGCTACGGTTATTGCCAGCCAGTTCTTTCCCAAAACAAATCCAACGGCGGCCTTGCTGTCAACCCTTGCCACCTTTGCAGCGGGCTTCATTGTGCGCCCGTTTGGCGCCCTGGTATTCGGCCGCCTCGGCGATCTTGTTGGCCGTAAGTACACGTTTCTACTTACACTCGTCATAATGGGGGGCAGCACTTTTGCCATTGGTCTCATACCGGGCTATGAACAAATCGGGTTTGCAGCACCGATTCTTGTATTAATACTCCGACTACTGCAGGGTCTTGCACTGGGTGGCGAATATGGAGGCGCTGCCACTTACGTAGCCGAACATGCGCCCGCACACAAACGTGGGTTTTACACTTCCTGGATTCAAACGACAGCCACGCTGGGACTTTTTGTATCGCTGGGTGTGATTCTGATAACCCGTCACAGCCTGGATGCAGATCTTACAAAATCCATCTCCAAGTTCAACGACTGGGGTTGGCGGATTCCCTTCCTGGTTTCGATCCTGCTGGTGATTGTTTCGATTTACATCAGGCTGAAGATGAACGAATCTCCTTTATTTGCCAAGCTCAAATCAGAAGGAAAGGTTTCTGTAAATCCTTTGAAAGAAAGTTTTGCCCACAAAGCCAATCTGAAAATGGTGTTGCTTGCTTTGTTTGGAGCTACAATGGGACAAGGTGTTGTTTGGTATACCGGTCAGTTTTATGCACAATCCTTTATTGAAAACGTTTGTAAAGTAGATTTTGACCAGTCAAGAACACTGCTCATCTGGGCCATTCTTTTCGCCACTCCGTTTTTTGTGGTATTCGGCAGTTGGAGTGATAAAGTGGGACGAAAATGGATTATGATGGTGGGCATGCTGCTGGCCATTTTTACCTACCGCCCGATGTTCGGAAAAATTGAATCGCTGGTCAATCCGGCCAATAAAACCGAGCTTGCTGAACAAAAAGAAGTAAAGGTTACGACGACTGCCATTGCCAACTCATCCGATTCCCTCCGCAAAGTTGTTACCGTAACTCATTACAGCGACGGAATGATGATGACCGAAACCAAAACCGATACTGCTTATGCAGCAGCAGGCAAAACAACACTGAAGCCGGAAGTGAAACTGAGTAAGAAGATCAGCTCTTCTGATTACTGGATGATTGTTGCCCTGGTGTTTGTCATGATTCTTTATGTAACCATGGTGTATGGTCCCATAGCAGCCTTCCTGGTGGAATTATTCCCCACCAAAATCCGATATACCTCGATGTCGCTCCCCTACCATGTGGGAAATGGTGTGTTCGGCGGACTAACACCCTTCATTGCCACCTTGCTCACCACCATTTACACCGGTGATCATTTGAGCGGTTTGTGGTATCCGATTATTATTGCAGCTATATGTTTATTCATTGGCGCTTTGTATATCAGCAATAAAATTGATCCGGATGTAAACGATTAATCTTTCTCCACTCTAAAACAAAAAATGACATGAATAAGATCAAACGATATTTAGGAATTCTGTGGGCTGCTTCCGGTCCGGTGGCCCTCTATTACCTCATTGAAACCGCCATGAGCGAAATCGCCAAAAAGCCGGTGATTGATACAAAAATTCAATGGGGCGTATTCATTGCTGTGTTTATTCCTATTGCCATTGGCATGACCCTCTTTGGTTACTATGCAATGAAAGGCGAATATGATCATTTGCCCGAAAGCTCAAAAGAACTGGAGCAGGATTACAATACTGAGCCGCTGGATTAAATAAAGCAATCTGATTTTGAGGGACAACAAATCTTGCTTACTTTAAGCACTGATTTGTTGTCCTTTTTTATGCCTCAATCCAAACAATCGGCCGTTTCACTATTCCTTGCCATCCTGTTGCTACTGATGCTGGGATTTCCGTTTTTATCCATTTTTAATGTTCCGGAAACAGTCGGCGGTATTCCCCTGCTATTCCTGTATGTAGGCGTATTATGGATGCTCTTCATCCTTTGTGCCTGGGTGATCTGGGTACGGAAACCAAAACGCAGCAAACAGCATGAATAACAGTCTCGTCATTGTTTCTGGGCTGGTATACCTGGGCCTGCTGTTTGCCGTAGCCTACTGGGCTGAGCACCGGTTGAAAATGGGCAAAAGCATCATCAACAATGCTTACGTGTATTCCTTATCGTTAGCCGTTTACTGTACTGCATGGACGTATTACGGAAGTGTGGGACGTGCATCGGTCAACGGCATTGAATTTTTAGCGATTTACCTGGGTCCTACCGTTGTGGCCTTACTCTTCTGGCCCTTTTTACGGAAGCTGCTCCGCATTTGCAAAACAGAAGGCATCAACAGTGTGGCCGATTTTATTTCCACCCGATATGGCAAGAATTTTTCATTAGCCGCCATCGTTACCGTCTTATGTGTGATTGGTGTGGTTCCCTACATTGCCCTGCAGCTGAAAGCCATTTCCACCAGCTTTGCCCTGCTCACCCGGGGAGCTGATCCATCAGCAACGCAACTCACCAGCTGGACCGATTCCACCTTGTACATTACTTTACTGCTTGCCGTATTTATCATTCTATTCGGCACCAGAAGCGTAGACGCATCTGAAAAACACGAAGGCATGGTGGCGGCCATTGCGTTTGAATCTATCATCAAGCTCGCTGCTTTTCTTGCGGCAGGCATCTTCGTTTGCTACGGTGTGTTTAACGGCTTTGGCGATATTTATTCCAGGGCAGCAGCTTCGAAAGAACTGCAACAGCTCTTTACTTTGGAACCCACTTCTTCGTATTCCACTTGGTTGGGACTGATTCTTTTATCGATGCTGGCCGTTGTGTTTCTACCCCGCCAGTTCCAGGTGGCCGTTGTGGAAAATGTGCAGGAAGCCCACCTGAAAAAAGCAAGCTGGTTGTTTCCTTTGTATTTGTTTGTCATTAACCTGTTTGTATTGCCGCTTGCATTTGCCGGCAACCTGCTCCAAACCGGCACCCATGCCGATATGTTTGTGCTGGGCATACCGCTGCAGTTCGATCAGAAGCTGCTCAGCTTATTCATTTTCATTGGCGGGTTTTCTGCTGCCAGCAGTATGATTATTGTAGAAACCATTGCACTCAGCACCATGGTAAGTAATAACCTGGTACTGCCGGGCTTTATCCGTAGCTCCCTGTTTCAAACCCGTAAAGAAGGAAATGCATCACAGCTCATCATTGCCATCCGGCGCTTCAGCATTGCGGGCATATTGTTACTGGCTTTTGCGTATGATAAGCTGGTGGCCGAAAAATTATCGCTGGTCTCCATCGGGCTTGTTTCGTTTGTAGCCGTTGCACAGTTTGCACCAGCAGCCATTGGAGGCATGTACTGGAAAGGTGCTTCCAAACATGGAGCCCTTGCTGGTATTGTAGCCGGTTTTTCGATCTGGTTTGTGACTTTGGTTATTCCCTCTATGATCAGCGCAGGTTTATTACCTGCGTCAATTCTTGAGGAAGGCTTGTTTGGAAGCGCATTACTGAAACCCTTTGCGCTGTTGGGACTAACCGGACTGGATTCCATCATTCATTCTTTTTTCTGGAGCCTGTTCTTTAACTGTCTTTTGTTTTTCGGCATCAGTTTTTACAGCAAAAAATCGGCTGAAGAACTATACCATGCAGAAGTGTTTACAGATATCTTCCGCTTTTCCGGAACCAGTACGGAAGGCATATTAAAACGAACTGCTTCCTTACCTGATCTCAACTCTTTGCTTGCCAATTTCCTGGGCGAAGACCGGGCTGCAAAAATTCTGCAGGGCTATGCCCAGCGGTACAACTTTTCCTTGCAGCAGGGGAAAGCCGATCCGAGGCTGGTTTCTTTTTCAGAGAAAGTATTATCCGGTATCATCGGGGCTGCATCGGCACGCATTATGGTGCAGCGTGTGTCAAAAGAAGAAGAAGTTAATATTGATGAAGTACTCGACATTCTCCGTGAGTCGCAACAAATTCTGGGACTCAATAAAGAGTTACGTAAAAAATCGGCCGAGCTGCAACGGGCAACCGAACAGCTCACCCTTGCCAATGAACAACTCAAAAACCTGGATCAACTGAAAGATGAGTTCCTCTACACCGTAACACATGAGTTGCGCACACCACTAACTTCCATCAGGGCGCTTACAGAAATCGTCCACGACAATCCGGATCTGCCCGAAGAACAGCGCCAGCACTATCTGGGTGCTGTGGTAAAAGAAACCGAACGGCTCAGTCATCTCATCACCCAGGTGCTCAACCTGGAGCGTTATGAAAGTGGCCGTCAGAAACTGCAACTCAGCTCCGTTGATTTGCGGGAACTGGTACACGACACCATCAGCTCCCTGCAACCACTCATCAAAGAAAAAAAGATTCAACTGCAGTACCAGATCCCCGACTCCATGCTGTTGCAGCAATGCGATGAATCCTTGTTACGCCAGGTATTCACCAACCTCATTTCCAATGCTATCAAATTTGCAGACCCGGAAACCGGAACCATTAAAATTTCGATTTTCTCCAACCACGATGAATGGCAGGTATGGATACAGGATAACGGTAAAGGCATTGCACCCGAAGTGCATGAACTGATTTTCGACAAATTTTTCCAGGCCAAAAATCAAACAATTAAAAAACCTGAAGGCAGTGGATTGGGATTAGCCATCTGCAAAAAAATCATTGAAATGCACAACGGCAAAATATGGGTGGAAAGTGAAGAAGGTAAAGGAGCCCGCTTTATCTTTACACTACCCTTTACGGTATGAGCACCCCTGCGAACATATTAGTGGTGGATGATGATCCCTACATTCTGCTTTCACTGGAGTTCCTGATGAAGAAAAATGGCTACCAGGTTACTGTAGCCCGTAACGGCAACGAAGCGCTGGATTGCATTAACAAAGAGAAACCCGCCTTAGTCATTCTTGATATCATGATGCCCGATGTAGACGGCTATGCCATTTGCTCCCATATTAAAACCAGCAAACAGTTACGCCACATAAAAGTGGTTTTTCTTTCGGCCAAAACCAGGGAAGCTGATATCAAAAAGGGACTGGAACTGGGCGCCGAACGCTACATCAGCAAACCCTTTTCAACCCGTGACCTGATGAAACAGGTGCAGGAACTGCTGGCCCAATAATACACTGCTTACCCATTGCTTAAATGCCGAAAACCCCTTTCCACCTCCATTTTTTAGACATTTACGCTTATACAACCAACCTTGTTTACACAGAAGCTTTCTTTCACGAATGTTAGTCGATGCAGCATTTCCATTGGAAGGGCTGTCTTTTTTTCCAGAACTAATTGCTTTGTCTGTTCATATGGTTGGTTATAACTGGCCCCGGTTCAATCGCCGGGGCTTACCTTTGCAGTCCATGCTTGCATTACCTGCCACATCTATAAACAGAATTCTGATTTCCATAACGGCACAACTCTTGCTGTGTGCCACTTTCCTTTTACCTGCAGCAATATCGAACGCACAATGCGCCGGAAAAACAGTGTTGTTTTATGAAAACTTCGGGGGTGGTATTACCTCTCCGTTGCCTGGTCCGCCCTTACCACCGGGCAAAACAACCTACCGGTTTGATTCGCTGGGCACTTTGTTTGATGGCGAGTATGGCATCCGCCGTACAACAGCTGATCTTACTACCGGTTCAGGGCAGTTTGGTTCCTGGCTGGTGGGGAATGATCATTCGGGCGGCTATATGATGCTGGTAAACGCTGACTTCACTCCCGGAAAATTTTACGAAACACGGATTGACAATTTATGCCGTGGGTCACAATTATTCTTTTCGGCCTGGATCGCCAACCTCATCCGGCTGGGCAGTGTCGATCCGCTGGACCCCGTGCTCCGCTTTGAGCTCACCAGCGCTGCCACCGGCACACTGCTCGCTGAATACATAACACCAAGGATCCCCCGTTATACATCACTCACGTGGACGCAATACGGTTTTAATTTTTCGCTGCCGCCCACAGAGAACGCCGTAATCCTCCGCATATTCAACAATCAGGCCGGCGGCAACGGCAATGATCTTTGCCTGGACGATATAGAAATTTCCTTATGCGGCCCGGTCATGACCCCCTCCCTCACCGGAGGATTTCAAAACACGCCTGAATTGTGTACTGGCAACAACCTCAACCTTTCGGTAAATGTGGAAGCCGGCTTTTACAACAACCCGGTATACCAGTGGCAGTTCAACAACGGTATGGGCTGGAACCCGGTTACAGGAGCCACGAATCGTGGCTTTAACATCAATAACATACAGAAAAGCGACAGTGGGCGCTACCGCTTACTGGTAGCCGAAGCAGGCAATATCAATTCGGCTAACTGCCGTTCCGCATCACCGGAAATTCCCGTAAAAGTTTTTGCACCGGTGGTGCCGGTGTTAAGCGGCAAGACCAGTTATTGCGAACAGGATACACTGGATCTTTCCAGCAGTACTCCGGCGCTGGAATATCGTTGGACAAAAGGAACAAGTGGCATCCTTTCCACAACAAACCGCTTGCAGCTTCCTAACAGTACCGTTGCTGATGCAGGCAGCTATACACTTCAACTTGTAACCAATGGAGGGTGCAGCAGCAGCAACAGTATAGCTGTTACGGTACAGACAAATCCTCTGGTCCGTCGGCTGCCCAACGACACCCTGCTCTGCGGAAATGCCGTCCTTGCAGTTGATGTACAGCAGCCCGGTGCAACTACTTACTTATGGAGTGATGGAGTGCCCGGTGCGCAACGTGACTTATCCGCTGCCGGTCTTTATACAGTGCGCACAAGCAGCGCTGTTTGCAGCCGCACCGATTCGATCCGCATTACCCGCAATAACCTCCCATCCGTTGCGTTGGGCAATGATACATTGCTCTGCTCCAATGAAACACTGCTGCTGAACGCTGTTCATCCGCTGGCCGACAGCTGGCGGTGGAACGACAATAGCACCAACTCCACCTTACTGGTGACTACTGCCGGCACCTACACAGTACAGGTCACCAATAACTGCGGAACGGTAAGTGATGCAATTCGTATTGATTACCAGGACTGCGGCGACATTGTATTTGTACCCACTGCCTTTACACCCAACCAGGATGGATTGAATGATATATTGCGTGCCCGTGCCTATTTCCGCATTGAATCATTTGATTTCAGACTTTACAACCGGTGGGGCCAACAAGTGTTCACGGCCAGTTCCCTTTCCGAAGGGTGGGACGGAACGATCAAGAACCAACCTGCCGCTGCCGGACAGTACAGCTGGCTGATTGTCTACCAGCGCAATGGTGTTCGTTATACACAGAAAGGATGGGTGCAACTGCTGCGTTAATATGCCACAATGAGTTTTTCTTTTATTTTTGATGCAAACCTGTATGTATGTCAATTGAAGTGCGGAACCTGGTAAAAGTGTATGGTACCCAAAAAGCGGTAAACGATGTTTCATTTACCGCAAACAAAGGTGAAATTGTAGGCTTTCTGGGACCCAACGGTGCAGGTAAAAGTACCACCATGAAAATCATCACCGGTTACCTGCAGGCCACCAGCGGTACAGCAACAGTTTGCGGCATTCCGGTAGAGCAGGATCCACTGAAGGTGAAACAGAAAATCGGCTACCTGCCTGAAAGTAATGCACTTTACACCGATTTGTATATAAGGGAATACCTCGGCTTTATGGCAGATGTTCACCGGCTGAAGCATAAAAAAGAAGCAGTGGAACAGGCCATTGCCATGGTGGGACTCACACCGGAAGCCAACAAAAAAATTCAGCAGTTATCCAAGGGCTATAAACAACGGGTAGGTATTGCTGCCGCCCTGATCCACGATCCGGAAGTACTGATCCTTGATGAGCCCACCTCCGGACTTGACCCTAACCAGATTCTTGAAATACGGGATGTAATCCGGCAACAGGGTAAAAACAAGACGGTCTTATTCTCTTCGCACATTCTGCAGGAAGTGGAAGCCATCTGCGACCGGGTACTCATTATCAGCAAAGGCAAACTGGTGGCCGATGATCTGCTCAGCAACCTGCAAAGCAGCGCCGGCGGAGAAGTGGTACAGGTACGCTTTAAAGAAGCACTGGAAGCCGCCTGGATGGAACGATTGCCGGCCGTTATTTCAGTCACCAAAAAAGATACCTGGAACTGGGAGTTGGAATGTACCGATGCCGAAGCGGCCCGCAAACAAATTCTTACCCTGGCCATTGAACAGAACCTCAGCATTGAAGCCCTGCAGAGCGGCAGTAAAAAGCTGGAAGAAGTATTCCGGAATTTAACGGCGTGACCTGCGGCTGAGCAATTTCACCAGAATCCATCCCATCAGCAACAACAAAACAACCGCTATCACAACCGGCATGAAAAAACTCAGCACCGTACCGCCAATGGCCGCTGTGTTTTCACCTGTAGCCACCACTGGGTTACCCAATGTGGCGGTGAATTTGGTGGACGCCAGCCGCAGCAAGCCGGTACCAGCATGAATTGTTCCGGCCGCACTACCACCTGCCAGCAACGCCAGTACCCATTTGAGCAACGGATCCACATCTGCCAGCGGCAGAAAAGAAGCAGCGAGCAGGGTGCCAGCTCCCACCGCCAATGGCGAAGCGATCGCATCCAGGAAATTGTCCACCACGGGAATATAGTACGCAGCAATTTCAACGAGGGCTGCTGTACCAAATGCAAGTACTGCAGGTAAGGTGCCCATCCACTGCAGATCGGGTGGCAACTCGTACCACTGCTGGTAGCCCGCCACTGCTCCACCCATCAACGGTACAAATACACGAAAACCGCAACAGGCGCTGAGAGCAATGCCCAGGGCCACCGAAGAGAGTAACTGAAAGTCCATACGACCGTTTGTTTCTGATTAAAAATAAGTATTTCACTGATAACAGTTCTTTGCGGCTCTGCCCGAATGCCTTTTCTTTGCAACGCAAACAAAAAAGTCAGAAAAGAGAAGAGTCAGAAAGTCCGAAAGAAACGACTCTGCTGTTAACAGCTGTTCTGGAACTGATTCACTTCCGGTCTTTTCTCTTCCCGACTTCCGGACTATCCTATCACTTAAACAACAAAATCAAGATTATGAGTTTCATTGCAGACATTCATGCCAGACAAATTCTCGACAGTCGTGGAAACCCCACCGTTGAAGTTGATGTAATAACCGAAAACGGCATTTTGGGCCGTGCAGCCGTGCCCAGTGGCGCCAGCACAGGTAAACACGAAGCCGTGGAGTTACGTGATGGCGATAAGAGCAAATACCTCGGCCGTGGTGTGCTGAAGGCCGTTCAGAATGTAAACGATATCATTGCCGACCAACTGATTGGCATTGACGTTACCCGCCAGACCTACATTGATCAACTGTTGATTTCCATAGATGGTACTGAAAACAAAGCAAAGCTGGGCGCCAACGCCACCCTTGCTGTGAGTATGGCTGTAGCCAAAGCTGCGGCTGAAGAAAGTGGTCTGCCCCTGTTCCGCTACCTCGGCGGTGTGAACGCTACCGTGCTGCCCATGCCGTTGATGAATATCATGAATGGTGGAGCCCATGCCGATAACAAGATTGATTTCCAGGAGTTCATGATCATTCCCATTGGCGCTCCTACCTTCAGCGAAGGCTTGCGCTGGGGCGTGGAAGTGTTCCACAACCTGAAATCAGTGTTGAAGAAAAAAGGCTATAGCACCAACGTTGGTGATGAAGGCGGCTTTGCACCAGAAATCCAGAGTAACGAAGAAGCAATTGAAACCGTATTGGAAGCCATTTCTTCCGCCGGTTACAAACCAGGTGAAGAAATTGCGATTGCCATGGATGCTGCCTCCAGTGAAATGTATGATGAAGCAACCAATACTTATAAATTCTATAAGAGCAATCCCGGTAAGGTGATCAGCAGCGATGAAATGGTGGCTTACTGGACCGAGTGGGTGAATAAATATCCCATTATTTCCATTGAAGATGGAATGGCCGAAGACGATTGGGCCGGATGGAAAAAACTCACCGAATCCATTGGCAGCAAATGCCAGCTCGTTGGCGACGATTTGTTTGTAACCAATGTGAAGCGATTGAAAGATGGTATTGACAAAGGAATCGGCAACAGCATTCTTGTTAAAGTAAACCAGATTGGTACTGTAACCGAAACCATCAATGCGGTGCAAATGGCTCAAAATGCCGGCTTTACGTCCATTATGAGTCACCGCAGTGGCGAAACCGAAGATACCACCATTGCCGACCTTGCCGTGGCGCTTAATTGCGGACAAATCAAAACCGGATCTGCTTCCCGTACCGACCGTATGGCTAAGTACAACCAACTGATCCGTATTGAAGAAATGCTGGGCGAAAATGCGGTGTACCCCAAAGGAAAGATCCGTTTCGGGAAATAAGCAACTCCCGGTTGGGCTGTGCGGAACAACTGAGCCGCCACCCATATAGAACATACCATTTCAACTAACGATAGAGGCTTTGTCATATATTGACAAAGCCTCTATTTATTTTATTTTAGCCTTTTGTTTAGTCTTCTATATGCTTCTAGGTCTTTTTTATTAAGCAATAAAAAGTTTTTTGTTTTTTACTGAACTTTCTTTCCCGCAAAAAGGTTTTGTTGAATGTTTAACCCCGGAATATTATACAAACCGGGTATTTCATTACCAAAATCTTTTTATATGCTACAAACGTTTTTGCTGGAGATCAAGCCAATAGCAAACGACAACTATGTTGCCTTTACGTTTTTTATTGGCACAATGGCTATGATGGCCGCTTCTGTATTTTTCTTCTTTGAACTGGGGAACACCGATAAGAAATGGCGTACCTCCGTATTGGTAAGTGGTCTTATCACTTTTATTGCTGCTGTGCATTACTATTACATGCGTGGGTACAGCCTGGAAACAGGTCAGTCACCCACTTTCTTCCGTTATGTTGACTGGTTGCTGACAGTTCCTCTGATGTGCGTGGAATTTTACCTCATTACCAAAAAGGTAGGTTCTAATCAAAGCTTGTTATGGAAACTTATTGCCGCTTCCGTAGGTATGCTGGTAACCGGTTACATTGGTGAAGCGATTTATCCTGCTGAAACAGTTAGCTGGATCTGGGGCGCCATCAGTGGTCTGTTCTACTTCTACATTGTATACCTGGTATGGTTTGGTGATGTAGCAAAACTGGCCGGTAATGCGGGTCCGGATGTGGCTGCTGCCGTTAAAACACTGGGCTGGTTTGTACTGGTAGGATGGGCGATCTATCCCTTAGGTTATATCCTGGGAACCAAAGGTGGTTTGTTTGGTATGGAGCTGGTTGCCGACCGTGCAGCTGCTTCTGCTGCCATGGACATCGTTTACAACATTGGTGATGCGGTGAACAAAATCGGCTTTGGCTTGGTGATCTATGCACTTTCCAGAAAATCATCTGCTTCTGCGTAATTCAGTTTTGAAAGAGCTTACACTTTACGAGTGTAAGCTCTTTCTTCTTTTATGAAACTGCAGCACTACGATATCATCATGGCTGGCGGAGGGGCAGCCTCCCGCATTGCCCTGTACTTTCTGCAGGCCAATCCCTCCTTCCGTAACCAACGGATCCTGATCATTGAAGGAGAAAACAACCTGGCGCAAAAGACCTGGTGTTTCTGGACAAAGAACGATCATCCTTTTGAACACCTGATTGCACATAGCTGGGAGACACTCGAGTTCCGCTCCCCTGGCTTTTCCAAAGCAGAATCCATTACACCTTACCGGTATTGCTGTATCAAAGGCAGCGATTTCAACCACTACTTCAACAATGAATTTTTTCCGCAACATCCGAATGTTGCATTGCATACCAGCACGATTACATTGACGAACCGTACCACCGGGGGATGGACCGTTACCACAACAACAGAACAGTTCAGCTGTGATCTGCTGTTTTCCAACATGGCCGAACCGGTGACAGACGATACACTGTATCAGCATTTTCACGGATGGTTTGTTGAATACGACGCTCCGGTGTTTGACCCGAAAAAAGCGGTACTGATGGATTTTACCGCTCACAACAAAACTGATTTCTGTTTCTTTTATGTACTTCCTTTTTCCGAAACCCATGCTTTGATTGAATGCACGTTTTATTCAAAACGAATTTTCAATGCAGCTGTGTACCAGTCGGAAATTGCCAGCTACATTCAAACCTATTATGGAACCGGTTTCCGGATTGTGAGTAAGGAACAGGGTGCCATTCCATTACACTGTGCTCCCTTGCCTACACACTCAAACGGAAACCTGATTAAACTCGGCCAATCGGCCGGCATGATTAAACCCAGCACAGGTTATGCCTTTCAACGGATGGTGGAAGATGCCCGGCTGCTCGCCACTTCTCTGCATTTGCCGCAACGCAACCGTCGCAGCCGGCCCTCCCGGTTTTTGTTTTATGACCGGCTGCTGCTGAACATCATTCGTGAAGAACCCCGCCGGGCAACCTATATTTTTCAACAACTGTTCGGCAAGAGCCGCATGCAGGAAATTCTGACGTTCCTCGATGAAAACAGCCAGGTGACCGATGAAGTGAAACTCTTCTCCGGCCTGCCCTGGTGGCCTTTTCTCAAACGCATCAAACTTCTTTCATGAACCGGCTACTATTGCACATACTAAGCCTGTTCATGCTGGCCGTAGTAGCTGCCATCACCCGTCCGCTCTGGCTGGGCACCACTTTTGAGTGGACCGCCGTGGCAGTGCTGATAGTGGTGGCCGGCATTCCGCATGGTTCGCTGGATCACCTGCTGGCACAGCACAGAAATAAACAATTCCGCTTGCCCCAGTACCTGGCCGTTTACCTGCTCACTGCCGGACTCTACCTCGGTGTGTGGCTGTTGTTTCCCGGTATAGCCTTTCTGTTGTTTCTGGGCTTCACCGCCTGGCATTTTGGCGAAACAGATTTCAACTGTTTCCACTCGGGCAACAAAGCACCGGTTTTAGTTTTTCTATATGGTTCATCACTTACCTGCTGGTTGCTGACACAGGACGCAGCACTATTGCAGCAACTAACGGCCCTGGTTACCCGCAACAGTCCCATTGCTGCCGGACTGGTGAAGTACCTGATTCAATTGCCTTCCGTTGCATGGTTATTGCTATGCAGTTTGATTTTGTTATTCAACTCCGGTAAAGGGCCGAACAGCCGTGCAGCAACAATCAGCTTTCTGCTGTTTCTGTACCTGCTGAGCCATACCAGTCTTCTTCTTGGGTTTGTGCTCTACTTTACAGGTTGGCACAGTCTCAATGCTCTGCTGCACATACGGCAGGAAGTGTTTCGCCGTTCCGGTATCAAAACCATGCTGCAAAAAGCGGTTCCAGCAACCCTGGGAGCCCTGTTGCTGCTGCTGGCTCTGGGTTGGCTGAGTGATGGTGCCTGGCTCAAGGCCAATGCACTGCCAGGCCTGTTTGTGCTTCTCAGCATTCTCACCTTGCCGCATATGACCGAAATGCACCGGCTTTACCGCAGAACAGAGGCGCAGGCGCCCTTGACCTGAGCCTGCCGACCGCCGGAAGTTTTGCCGGCAGAATTCCCGACTTTGTAATATTTTTGAGGAAACACACTCCATGAAACGGGCGTTTTCCTACATACCGGCGGTTGTAAAAAACAAATACTTGCTCACCATCGTCACGTTTACCGTATGGATGTTGTTTTTCGACCGTAATGATCTGGTCTCCCAGTTCGGCCGGTACCAGAAACTGAGCGAACTGCAGCAGAGCAGCGCCTATTACGATCAGAAGATTGCAGATGCCAAAGCCGAGCTGGAACGGCGGAAAAATGATCCCACCGCCTACGAACGCCTGGCCCGTGAGAAATACTACATGAAGAAAGACAACGAGGACCTCTTCATTTTTGAAGAATAAGTCCCGCTCCGCACAATAACTGACCCGCAGCCCCGTTTATAGGGAAAGCATCCTTGAAAAACCGCCATTTCATCACGAAAAAAGGATTGCTTATGAAGTCAGTTTTTACTCCTGAAGATTTGATACAATATCTCTACAAAGAAACCACGCCGCAGCAAACCGCTGCCATTGAACAGGCCCTCGCCGAAGACTGGACCCTGCGGGAAAAGCTGGAAGTGCTGAAAGCCTCGTACCGGCGCCTGGAACAGTTCCGTTTATCGCCCCGTAAAGAAAGCATACGGAACATTCTGCGCCATGCGGCCGATACACATACGGTGCATCACCTGAATTAAGCGGCCCCGTTTTTTGATTTCCATGCAATAACTTGCGCTTCTTTTCACGCTCATGAAACGAAAGGAACGCTACCAGTTTGTCATCAACTATTTTACGGAACACGCCCCGGATGCAGAAACCGAGCTGTTGTACGACAACCCGTTTCAGCTACTCGTAGCCGTTATACTTTCGGCTCAGTGTACCGATAAGCGGGTGAACCTCACCACCCCCGCCCTGTTTGAACACTTCCCCGATGCACAGGCGCTGAGCCAAACGAACTTCGACGAGTTGTTTCCTTACATCAAAAGTATTTCGTATCCCAACAACAAAACCAAACACCTCATAGGCATGGCGCAAAAGCTGATCCGTGATTTTAACGGTGAAGTGCCACTGACGGTGGATGAACTGGTGACCCTGCCGGGAGTGGGACGAAAAACCGCCAACGTTATCACCTCCGTGATTGATGCCCAACCCAATATGGCTGTAGATACCCATGTGTACCGGGTGAGTCACCGGCTGGGACTGGTGCCCTCCACCGCCACCACGCCCCTGGCGGTGGAAAAAGCGCTCATCAAAGAATTCCCGGAAGAGCTCATACACAAAGCCCACCACTGGCTCATTTTGCACGGCCGCTATACCTGTCTTGCCCGTAACCCTAAATGTGGTGAATGTGGACTGAAGGAGATGTGCCGGTATTATGCGAAATCAAAATAACAAACCCGCCGGAAACTACCGGCGGGTTTTCTTTATCTGAATCGGGTTGCATACTACAGGTATTCCCGGATGGCTTCCACCAGTTCACCTTTGGTGATGGGTGTTCCTTTGATTTTGTTGTAGCCTTTGGCATCCACAAAAAATTCATCCCGGATGATTTTGATGAGCTGCCCGTTATTGATTTCGGGGATGAGCACGGTTTCAAAATTGCGCAGGAGTTCGCCCAGGTTTTTGGGGAAGGGGCGCAGGTAACGGAGATGCGCATGCGAAACGGCATGTCCTTCGGCCAGCAACTCAGCCACAGCTGTTTTAATGGAGCCAAACGTACTACCCCAGCCCAGCACCAGCACTTTGCCCTTTTCGGGTCCGCTTTCAATTTTCTGTAAGGGAATATAGTCGGCAATGAGTTCCACTTTGGCCTGGCGGGTTTTCACCATGTGTTCGTGGTTATCGGGGTCGTAGCTAATATTACCGGTAATATCCTGCTTTTCTAATCCACCAATGCGGTGCTCCAGTCCGGCCGTACCGGGTATCGCCCAGGGCCGCACCAGCTTTTCATCCCGCTTGTAGGGCAGGTATTTCGGTTCATCTTCGCCCAGTTCTGTTTTAAACTGTACGGTAATTTCCGGCAGGTCTTTCGACTGCGGAAAACGCCAGGGCTCGGCGCCGTTGGCAATGTATCCATCGCTCAGCAGAATTACAGGTGTCATGTGCTGCAGGGCCAGGCGGCAGGCTTCAAAGGTTACATCAAAGCAATCGCTGGGAGTGGAAGAAGCAATTACCGGCATCGGCGCTTCACCATTCCGGCCGTAATAAGCTTGCAGCAAATCGCTCTGCTCTGTTTTAGTAGGCAAGCCGGTGGAAGGACCACCTCTTTGAATGTTGATGATCACCAGCGGAATTTCCAGCATCATCGCCAGTCCCATCGCTTCGGTTTTCAGCGCAATACCCGGACCACTACTGGTAGTAACAGCCAGGGACCCGCCATAAGCCGCACCAATGGTGGATGCAATGGCCGCAATTTCATCTTCGGCCTGAAACGTTTTCACCCCAAAGGATTTATAACGGCTGAGTTCGTGTAAAATATCGCTGGCCGGTGTAATGGGGTACGAACCGAGGAACAATGGTAACCCGCTTTTTTCGCTGGCGGCAATCAGTCCGTAAGCAATGGCCTGGTTGCCCATGATGGAACGGTACACACCGGGCGCCATTTTTGCTTTTTCCACTTTGAACGTGGTGGTAAAAGTTTCAGTGGTATCGCCGTAGTTATAACCGGACTGTAAGGCGGCAATGTTACTGTTGAGAATATCATCTTTCTTTCCAAACTTATCTTTCAGGAACTGGATGGTATTGGCCATATCCCGGTTGTACATCCAGTATAGAAAACCGAGAACGAACATATTCTTGGCCCGGTCTTTTTCTTTGGTGCCCATGGTGAACTCCTTGAGCGCTTCCCGGGTAAGTTTGGTTACGTCAATTTTAATAACCTCGTAGTTGCTGAGGCTGTCGTTTTCCAGCGGGTGTTCGCCTTCGGGGTAGTTGGCGAGGCGGAGGTTTTTGGCATCAAACCCATCGGTATTGACGATGATTTTACCGCCTTTCTTAATGGCAGTGAGATTTACCTTCAGCGCAGCGGCATTCATCGCCACCAGCACATCGCAGGCATCGCCGGGGGTAAACACCGGGTTACTGCTGAAACGGAGCTGGAACCCACTCACACCCGGCAGGGTACCCTGCGGGGCCCTGATTTCGGCCGGGAAATCGGGGAAGGTGGCCAGGTCAATACCCATCATAGCAGTGTTATTGGTAAACTGGCTGCCGGTGAGCTGCATACCATCGCCGCTATCGCCGGCAAATTTGATTACAACGTCGCTTAAAAGTTCTTCTTTACGTGCCATACTACGGTTGAAATAATTCTTTCAAAATTAAGTGTGAAAGCTATAAAAAAAATGCATGCTGACCGAAATCATTTTGAAGAATGAGAAATACGATAGAGCTGGAGGAAAAGAGGGAATTCGGGAGAGCCAAGGAGGATTTTTAAAACGGAGAAACATGGGAAATCCGTTGGAGAGTAAGGAGGGGGAAAATTATTTTAACCCCGGCATTTGACTCGCTTTATATTTATGGAACCAAGCTGACAGGCACATGCAAAACAGAGCTTCCTCCACACAGGTTTCAACGCTCAGCTACCGGCAACTGCTGCTGGTACTGTTTACTGCATCGCTGTTTATGCATTTCAGCTTTGCTGTGGAAGCGCATTTTGTAGCGATTACGGCAGCAGCCATTGGCTGTAGTTCGTTGCTCATCAACCCGCAGTACCGCACCCTGCCGCTGCTGGCAGTGGCCGTAGCGGTGGCGCAAAATGCCATCGGCTATCCCGAGCTGGCCAATCATGCCACGCTGGAGATGTTCATGGGCAGCAGCCTGTTTGTGCTGCTGGCTGCTGAACGCCTGCACAACAAAGGTCAGCTGCTGAGCGATGCCGCCCTGGGGCAGATCATCCGCACCTCGGCTTTTGTTATTTATTTCCTCACCGGGTTTCACAAACTCAACTGGGGTTTTCTTGATCACGATACCACCTGCGCCAACGAAATGAACCTGTACCTGCTGCGGCATTTTATGCCGGATGGTTCTGTACTTCCGCTTGCCGTTACCCGCATCTTTCAGCTGGGCACTTTGCTGGCCGAACTGGTAGTGCCATTTGGTTTGCTGTTCGTACGCACCCGCTTTGTAGCTGCCGTGCTGCTGTTGTTCTTTCATGCCTGGCTCTGCCTGCTGGGCTTTGCCAATTTTGCATCGCTGGGACTTTTATTTCTCACCGCCAGCATTGTAACCCCGGCACATTTGCAGCGTCTTCGGTTGATTCCGGCCCTGCGAAACTACCTGGCAGCAGTGCTGGTGATTGGCCTATCTGCTTTTTTCATCTGCAACCTTGGTGGCAAACGAATGCAGGGTATGGAACCTTCGCTATGGCTGGTGGGACTTGCAGCGTTGTTCAGTCCGGTTGTACTATACATGGGGAAGCAGTTTTTCAGCGGCACTAACAGGCATGGACAACCGCTTTTGAAATCCGTACGATGGTGGGTTCCTGCTGTTTGTTTTCTGATCTGGGGCACCCAATGCTACTGGGGTCTCAGCAACCGGGCTACGTTAACCATGTACAGCAATCTTATTACTGAGGCCGGCCGCAGCAACCATCTGCTGCTGAATACACGCTATACGAAGCTGTTTCATTTTGAGGAAGATAAGGCGTTGATACTGTCTGTATCGCCCAACTTACTTGCGTTCACCGGCGATCAATACCGGCAGTTTTCTTACCCCCTGGTACTGTTGCGCAAACGGGCAGCCGAATGGGCTGCGGATGTAAAAGGACCTGTGCGGCTGGAACTGGAATACAACGGAACGGTATATGTGATAGAAAACCTCAGCAGCGATCCATTGCTCAAGAAACGCTGGTACGATGACTATCTCTTTTTCCGGGAAACACCTCTGCAGGGTTTGGGTGGATGCTACTGGTAGCCGGAAGATTAACAACCTGCTGCAGACGCTTCCGTGAGAATTGTTTAATTTCACCAACAAATTTGAAAAATATGAATCTTTTTAAGTCGGGGAACCCTACCCTTTCTGAAAAACAATTTGAACAAACCATAACCGTACAGGACGGCAACAGTATGACCGTCAGCGGTACAATGAATAAATTCGGCTTTCTGATGCTGATGGTAATGGCCGGTGCCGCCTTTGCATGGAACTGGTTTGATGCCGGTAAGAATATTACCCCTCTGATGATTGGTGGTGCGCTGGGCGGACTGGTAGTGGCGCTTGTCATCATCTTCAAAAAAGAATGGAGTGGCTACCTGGCCCCTGCTTATGCCATACTGGAAGGTTTGTTTGTTGGCGCCATCAGTGCGTACTTCAATTTCATGTTCCAGGAAAAGTATCCCGGCATCATCATGCATGCAGTGGTACTCACGTTTGCAGTAGCAGCTGCCATGTATCTGCTGTACACGTTCCGCATCATTAAAGTAACGGAAAAGTTACGCTCTGTAATTGTGATTGCCACCGCAGGCATTGCCTTGTTTTACCTGCTCACCTGGATCCTGGGTTTCTTTGGCATTCAGTTTGCGTTTGTCACTACCGGCTCTACGTTTGGTATCATTTTTTCGTTGATCGTCATTGGTGTGGCAGCACTCAACCTGTTGCTAGATTTTGATATGATTGAGCGGGGAAGTGAACTGGGAGCACCTAAGTATATGGAGTGGTACGGAGCGTTTGGTTTGCTGGTAACACTGATCTGGCTCTACCTCGAAATCTTACGTTTGCTGGCGAAGATGAACAGCAGGAAATAATCAATTCTCTATACAAATAAAAAGAGCATCCGCTCCATTTGGGGCGGATGCTCTTTTTTGTTGGATCAACCGAAGATCCGGTGATCAGTATTTGAATGAATTGAAGATCTTGTTGGCAGTGGTTTCATACGCATCCCGCTCATCGGCCTTGCATACATAGGTAAGAATATAGGCCTTGTTGTTAGCGATGGTGAAGAGTTGCTTGATTTTGATATCGCTGGTCATGCTGCCATATTTGCCTTTATACACCACTTCGTAAGCCCGGAAACCGTTGCGGTTAAAGAACATCGAGGAAACTTCGGTGTAGCCCTTCACCAGTTCTTTCACAGCATTCATGCTGGATTTTACATAATCGTCAACGGTTGTATTCTTTCCGCTCATATCTTCCACCTGCAGGTTTACATTCTGCCTGAAATCATCGGCATCCGACTCCTTGGGAGAGGTAATCTGCAGCACCGCCGATTCAGATTTATCATTGAACACCCATTCAGTCGGGTAGCCAATTGTAAAACGACCCTGCGGATCGCTGTACTTCGTAAGCGTGGAACTGGTAGTGGTGGTTGTATTGGTATTGGTTACCGGTGGTGGTGTGTTGGGCTTTGTATTGGCAGGTGGCGGATCGTTTACCGGTACACGGGCAGGCTGAGCCCACGCTGCTGTAGCGGCCACCACAAATGCAAGGGATACGATGATTTGTTTCATGTTTGTGTTTTAAGTTTTCAGCTTTTGCCCCACATAGTATGCCGAAATAATCATTGTGCCTGATAAACAAATTAGATTACGGGCATTTCCTATTGGAGTGTTATGCTGACTGATAACGTAATAATCACTATAAAAGTACAAACTTGTAGCGCTTTCAGCAACGAAAACACGGTCAACCGCCAAAAATACCGTCTTACACGGATAAAAACCGCTGGCAGGAAAGGACTACCGGCCAATGCAACAATTTCTCCTACATTTGTCTTCTTACATGTTTGCATTATGAATTACTGAGTCGTCCTATCCGGACAAAGAGCACCTTTTCTGCGCATTGACCGCAGCATTTTTTCATTTCTAACGATCCCTCTTTTTTATGACGACTCAACAACCATCAAACCGTCTTTCTTTTTTTCAAATTATCCGTCAGTCTATCCGGGGTGAAGAACACGATTATACCAAAGGCAGCATCCGCCAAGCCGTACTGCTGCTGGCCATACCCATGATCCTGGAGCTGAGCCTGGAGAGTGTGTTTGCCGTGGTTGACATGTTTTTTGTAGGAAAACTCGGGCAAAATGCCATTGCCACCGTGGGTCTCACCGAATCGGTGGTGACCATTGTGTACTCCGTAGCCATTGGACTCAGCACTGCCGCCACGGCCATTGTAGCCCGGCGTATCGGCGAAAAGAACCCCGAAGCCGCTGCTCACGCCGGGGCACAGGCCCTATTGATTTCCTTTGCCATCACCGCTATCCTGAGCCTGGCAGGGGTTGTATTTGCTGCCGACATCCTGCAGCTGATGGGCGCCAGTGCAGAAGTCGTAAGAGACGGAGCTGTTTTCACCCGCATCATGTTGGGTGGCAGCCTGGCCATTATGCTCCTCTTTCTCATCAACGGTATTTTCCGGGGCGCCGGCGATGCCGCCATGGCTATGAAAAGCTTGTGGATTGCCAGTTTACTCAACATCCTCCTGTGCCCGATTCTCATCCATTTTATGGGTTTGAAGGGAGCGGCCATTGCCACCGTCATCGGCCGCAGTGCCGGTGTGCTGTACCAATGTTTTCACCTGTTCAAAGGCGATGGGGTATTGCAGTTTGAACGCCGGCATTTCCTGTTCGACAAACAACTAATCCGCTCCTTGGTGAAGTTGGCCTGGCCGGCCACATTTCAGTTTATTATTGCCAGCGGCAGCTGGATCATTTTGGCCCGGCTAGTGGCCGAAACCGGCGGCACTACTGCCTCGGCCGGGTACCAGGTGGCCATCCGAAACGTGGTGTTCTTTATTTTGCCGGCCTGGGGATTGAGCAATGCAGCAGCTACGCTGGTGGGACAAAATCTCGGTGCCAACGAGGTAGAACGGGCCGTGGCCAGTGTACGTTTAACAGCACGGTATAATGCCGTATTCATGAGTTTGGTGATGTTGCTGTTCCTGCTGTTTGCAGGGCCCATCATCCACATTTTCACTCCCGATCCGGCGGTACAGGCTTATGGTGTACAGGCCTTGCAGATCATCGGCACCGGTTATATTTTTTACGGAATCGGGATGGTGATGACGCAGGCACTGAACGGCGCCGGCGATACCCGAACGCCCACCATTATCAATTTTGCCGGGTTCTGGTTGTTCCAGATTCCGCTTGCCTACCTGCTGGCAAAAGGATTGAACTGGAAAGTCGAGGGGGTGTTCTGGGCCATACCCATTGCAGAAACAGCCATTGCAGTAGCAGCGTGGTTTTATTTCCGCAGAGGAAAATGGAAGGAGATAAAAGTGTAACCAGCAACAAACCTCCTCAACCCATCGTTCCTTTGATGATACCGCCATCCACGCTGATGGTTTGCCCGGTGAGGTAGCGGCTGTGCGGACTCAACAACCATACCGCCAGTGAGGCAAAATCTTCTCCATCGCCGAGGAAGCCCACACGGATCTGGCTGATATACTGCAGCATGGCTTCTTCGATGCTCATACCGGTTTGTTCCGATTTCTTTTTGTACAGCCGTTCCATAGCCGGTGTGGCATGATAACCCGGGGCGAGAATATTGAGCGTAACCCCGCTATGGGCCACTTCCTGGCTGAGTGTTTTGACAAAGCCAACTACTGCAAGCCGAAATGCGTTACTCAGCACCAGGTTTTCCATGGGCTGTTTCACACTGGCGCTTTCAATGAAAACCAGGCGGCCATAGTCGTGCTCCTGCATCTTTTTTACCAGTTGTTGGGTGAGTTCCACTTTCCAGCGCAGGACCTGGTGATAGGCTGCATCCCAGTCGGTCAGGGTGCTTTCCATTGCCTGCATGGCCGGCGGACCACCGGCGTTGATCAATGCTCCGTGGATGCGGCGGTTGCCAATTTGCTGGAGAATACGCTCAACTGTTTCGGGTTGGGTACTATCGCCCTCCACCACTTCCACATGGTAAGGGAATCGGTTTTTTAATTCCTGTAAACGTGCGGCTGTTCGTGCCACAGCAATGATACGTGCACCTTCCTGCAAAAGGGTTTCTGCCACGGCATTTCCCAGGCCGGAAGTAGCTCCGCCCACTAAAAACAGCTGGTCGTTGAGTTGTAAGTCCATAGTAATTGATTTGCTATGGTAAGATACTGCACACATCACAATGAGAAAATAAAAAAAGAGCAAATCAACTTATACATTACATGGTATTCTGGCACAAAGAACCGTCTGTATGCTATTGGTCAGTATGCAACACGCAGTGGTTTTGAATAGGGCGAAGTGCCGGCTTCATTCATTCCTCTGATACGATAGTACCACACACTGCCTTTTGAAGGCTGTACATCTGTGTACAGAGTCAACGGCAAGGCAGCTGCCTCTGAAGATTCAAATTTGGTAACATCTGCCAGTACCGCATCTTCCAGGCCGGTTGCAAGGACCGTCCACGGGCCACCAGGCTGGGGGGATCGCTCCAATACATAAAAGGATGCCCCTGAACTTCCTCTCCACGTCAACCCATCAGGGTTAGTAAATAATACGGGTGGCACAGCTGGAGGCTGAACAGGGGGCTGAGTGATGCCACGGATCAGATACGCTTCTTTACGCAGCAAGTTGAGTATGCGTGTTTCTTCATACACAAAGCCGTTTGAAAAACCAGGCACATGATAGGAGTTAACAGGTGTGCCTCCTTCGTTGTGATAATACCAGCCACCATCCCGGCGGCGGCCACGAATGCTCCATAACAAGCCACCTACAATTCCGCTTTCACGAATGGTTTGCATCAGTTCCTGCAGATTGGCCGTAGAGCCCAATCCAAACTCATCAATCATAAGGGGCTTGCGACCTTTGCATTGCTGGTACACTTCCAACGCGATGGGTGCCAGTTGCCAGGGACGCCCTCCCAGCTTGTTCCAGTATTCATACAAATGTTCGCTGATAAGATCAATATTGGGATCGAGGATCATCTGCTCACGGTCTACCCCACCCGCTTCCATTACAAGATGATTAGGATCTTGCTTTTTGATAAAGGCCGCCATTTCTTTACTCCAGGCCAGAATACGGGGTGACCATTCTTCGTAAGACAATCCCCGGTCGCCGGCATAACTGCCAAACTCATTACCCAACTGCCAGGCAAGAATGGCCGGATCATTTTTATATAACAATCCGTTTACTGTATTCCGGCGGTTGAGTATATAAGAAAGAAAATGGCGGAAGTCTTCTTTCTGTTCTTCATCAGTCCAGAAACTGCCTTTGGGCTTTCCGGCAAGGGCCGAAAACTCATCCACACCCCGTATGCCACCAAAGGATTGTGAAGCAATAAAGGGAATGAGGAGCCGTACATCATACACATGACACAAAGCAATGACACGATCCAGGCAGCGGAATGCTTCTTCATTGTACTGGCGCCGGGCCGAAATATACACCGGCATGCCATTGTCGGCCGGAGAGTACACCGAAAGTGAAAAGGTACGTGTGGCTCTGGCGCCTGCACGGCGTAAACCATCAAGAATGTCCCGTATTTCAAATTCATCGGGGAAACGGTTGGTGCGATCGAGACGGATCTGCGATTCATTCTGCTGAATATTGGGAGCCGCCAGCCCGAAAAAGCGGAAGAGCTTTCCGTTTTCATACAATTGGTCACCTTTCCGTACGATAATGGGCCAATTGGCTGCCGGCTTCATTGTGAGCGGCTGTGCGTTACTGTTATCTGCTTGCAGAATCAGCAGGATTAAAATGAAATATGATTTCATAACAATACTTTAAGCGAGTATCAATTCTATCTGTTGTAACTCCGTTTCTGTAAACGGCAGTTGTTGCAGTGCTGCGAGATTTTCATTCAGCTGGGTAACCGAACTGGCACCGATGAGCACTGATGTAACCCGTTGGTCTTTGAGCAACCAGGCGATGGCCATCTGGGCCAGTGATTGCTTCCGCTGAATGGCCAGTTCGTTCAGTTGACCGATGCGGTGCAGCTTCTCTGCGGTAAGATCCTGCACCTGCAGGTGACCATGTACGTTTGCAGCCCGTGATGCGGAAGGAATTCCGTTGAGGTATTTACCGGTGAGGAGTCCCTGTGCCAACGGTGAAAAAGCAATACAGCCCACACCCTGATTTCCCAGCACATCCAGCAGTCCATCCTCCACCCATCGTTCCAGCATCGAATATTTAGGCTGGTGAATAAGGCAGGGTGTACCCATTTGACGCAAGAGTTCAATCGCCTTTTCAGCTTCCGGTAATCGGTAGTTGGAGATTCCGGCGTACAATGCCCTGCCGCTTCGAACAGCTGTATCCAATGCCTGCATGGTTTCTTCCAGCGGTGTGTGCGGATCGGGGCGGTGCGAATAAAAAATATCTACATAATCCAACTGCATCCTCTTCAGACTTTGATCCAAGCTCGATAACAGGTACTTGCGGGAGCCGCCATTGCCATAAGGTCCCGGCCACATATCGTAACCGGCCTTGGTGGAGATGATGAGTTCGTCCCGCAGAAATCCTGGGAAGTTGCGCTGGAGAATTTTTCCAAAATTCAATTCTGCAGATCCGGCGACAGGTCCATAGTTATTCGCCAGGTCAAAGTGTGTAATGCCTTGGTTGAACGCATGACAAATAATTTCTTCCGCTACATTAAAATCATTCACCGAACCAAAGTTGTGCCATAGACCCAACGAAATAGATGGTAATTGCAAACCACTGCGCCCACAATACCGGTAGGTCATTTGATCATAACGTGTTGCAGAAGGTTGATCACTCATAATCGAATTTTTATTGTAAAGAAACCTGTTTCCATCCGCCCATCGGATACGTTTTATACTCCAGTTGCAAGGGTTCGTCCAGCGAAGCCGAAGCAGCATTCACTTCCAGTGTTTTGCGTTGACCCGGGAGCAGACTGAAAAAATTATCACTCCACAAAGAAGGCAAAGCTTCCTGTGCTGAATAACGGCCCGACAAACGGAGTTGCATCTGAAAGGCAATAGAGGTGCCTTTATTGATGACAGTAAATTGATACGCCTTTGCTCCTTTTTTTTGAACCTGTATTGCAAGCTGCGGTTCCGGCAGTTGCTGCAAGGAGGAAAACACATTGCCCCCGTGGAGCCAGTACAACTGTTCGCTCCAAACCCTTTTATTTTCATCACTCACCCGTAGTTGCAGGAATTGAAGCGTATCCCGAGCTGCTATCTGCAAGGGAGTAACAATAGCCGTATCTGCAGGTAAAGAAATCATAACCTGTTTGGTCCATACAGGTTGTGATGACAGATTAAACATTATTGCCTCAACGGTTACAGGCTTTGTGCTTGCAGTATGATTCACCAGCACCACCTTTCCGTCATCCCGGTTGTATTGCACATGCACCATGGAACCGGCTTTTTTCGTTGCATAGTATCCGGCATGAGCCTGCAGGTACCAGTCATACACTTGCCAGGTGGCGCTGGGCCAGCTGGAGTTTGACTTCCAAAGTACAATTCCGCTGGATGATTTCCAGAGTTGCCGTGTTACTGACTCTATGGCGGCACGGTACACATCATAGTTCACCAGCTGGGCCCGTTCGAGGTATTGCTCCACTCCTGCAGCTGAACTGTCGGGCGCACCGTAATAAGAACGAAGCATGTGATCATACGAACTAAACTTACGGGTATCTTCTCCGGGCCAGTTGTTGGCATCATGGTAAGCCCAGACACCATCAATGGGAAAGAAACCAGGCTGCCATTGTTTACCGAGCTGCGGCATAAACTTGCGAAAGCTCTGCACAACGGGCAATCCGCTGGGACCAATTTCACTGCTGAAGCCGGTTAATTTTTTGTGTGTATAATAGTCAGCAGGCTCCAGGGTATGATAGGGTCCGCCACCGTGTAATCCATCACCGTCTGATTGGGTGAGATAATGTCGTCCGCCCCGTGGATCGTACTGAGCCAGAATATTTTTTAGCAGTGTTTCTCTTGGATTCGGTCCTTCATTGCCACCACACCAAATGATGAGCGATGGGTGATTCCTGTATTTTTTAACCAGTCCGATACTGGCCTGTTCAAACAAAGAAGCCTCTGGCTGATAACCAGGTGTATTTTTAAACGTCCCCCAAAAATCGTTGAGAAAATCCTGCCAAAGCAGTACACCCTGCTCGTCGGCTGCATCATAAAAAGCCTGTGGTGCGGCACCAGTGGGTCCCCAGATGCGTAAGAGATTGAGATTGGCATTACGGGTTAATGCAATTTCATCTTTGTAGCGCTGCGCTGTCCAGTTGAGCATCATATCGGTGACCCAGTTACCACCCCTGCAAAAAATGCGGCGGCCATTGATCGCAAACACCCGCTCGTTAAGACCAATCCATGTTTGAATTTTACGGATGCCCAAACGGGTTTGATTTGTTGCAACAGCAGAACCGGTGCGGGCCTCAGTGCGTACATTATACAAATGCTGTGCACCATATCCATGCGGCCACCACAGTTTCGGATGTTTCAGTTGCAATTGAGAAATAGTTTCGGGAGAAAACTGTATCGTTTTCGATTCATTCGGTTGTAATGCAAATGGAACATCAAACGAAACAGTTTGTGCACCACCGTTGATGGTTGTTTTGAAAATACCTTTTTGCACGGCAGCACTATGATTCACCAACAGGGCACTGATGATGATGGCAGCCGTAGTAGTATCGGGCAGGGGCAGATCGGCGCTAACATACAAATCCTGGATTTCAATGGCGCTGGTGGTACTCAGATACACATCTTCTGTAATGCCCATATCACGGTCACGTATAGCCGGCTGCCAGTCCCACCCCAGTACATCCCACTTGGTGTAGTCACGGGCAATCATTCCATCGGCCATATTAGTTCCCGGATCGGAAAAAGGAGTCAGCGGTTCCGTGGCTGGATTTCCGGGATGGTTGGGCGGATAGATTAATACCGCCAGTACATTGGTTTTGGTTTGGAGCAGGAACGGAGTTACCTCCAGCCGGAAGGACCGTTCCATACCAATCAAAGTATTTGTATCGGCAATCCTTTTCCCATTCAGCCACACTTCAGCTTTGTAATTGAGTTCATCCAAATGCAGCCAGGTGCGCTGTTGCGGCCAGTTGGCGGGCAAGGAGAATGCTTTCCGGAACCAGTAGGGACTGGCCCATGGATTTTGGCCGGGAAGATGACTATACTGTAACAGTTTATATTCTGCATTATATACATCGCTGGCATCTGGAATACGCATATTATTCAACCCCGAATAAGGATTGGGATAAATACCATTCCGCACCAGTGCAGTGAGCACCGTAGCAGGCACACTGGTATGCGCCCAGCCATTGACCGGTTGCTGAACTGTTGACACCAACACCCCACCGTTATGAACCACTGCTGATGATTGTACCCGCCAGTCATGACGCAACAGAAAAGAGCCCTCAGGCAGCGGATTGAGTGGCTGATCTTCTACTGTAAACAGTTGCTCTGCACTTGAAATGCGTTTCGTACCACTCACTGCCACAACTTTCCAGCGATGCTTGCCGAATGCTAACGGAAATGGCATCACTGCCTGCTGGGGAGGATGCACCGTATCCATCAGTTTACCATCTATCCACACTTCATAAAAGCTACAGGGCACCTGTTGCCAGGTAAGAGTGGGCATGTTGTTACCTAGAGTAGCCCCGCTGGCGGGAGTATACAATTGAAGCTGAGCCTGCACAACCACCGGGTAAACAAGCAGCCATAAAACTGAAAAGAAAGCAATCAATCTATTTTGCATAAACGAAAGTTCAATCTGCTGGTAAAAGGCATAACAGTGCAGTTGATTTTTCTGGCAATCGGCTCATTGCTTCCTGTTTCACAGGCAAAAAAGACTATCCTCAGTTTCCGGCAATCAGCACTTTTTCTATCAGTTGCCGGTTACGTGAACTGAAGCGGATAAAATAAAATCCAGTTGCCAGATTTTTTCCGTTCGTGCTCCACTCAATAAGCTGTGCTCCTGCCTGCTGCCGCCCGTTAAATAAAGTCGTTACCTTTTTGCCGGAAATATCAAGTAACTGAATATCTGTCTGCATACCGAAAGGCAGATCATAGGCAATCACCAGCTTATCTCCAACAACAGGGTTTGGATAAATCTTCAGGTTCCGTGCCGGAAACAGCTCACGTACAGAAGTAACGCTACTGGCTTTGGCAGAAAACGCAAGATCCCAGGCAATATTCGGAACGGGAAGTGCCAGCGTTCCGCCAGAAGCAGTTCCGGTTGCAGTTGAAACCACTGTTCCGTTCAGACACTCATACCATT
This sequence comes from Chitinophaga pinensis, assembly GCA_943368955.1. Classification (GTDB taxonomy): domain Bacteria; phylum Bacteroidota; class Bacteroidia; order Chitinophagales; family Chitinophagaceae; genus Lacibacter; species Lacibacter pinensis_A. The sequence goes on along the minus strand of CALRLY020000001.1, from coordinate 103,246 downwards.
GCACCTCATAGGTACCGTTACTCATACCCGTTAACGTGAGGGTGGCTCCACTTACAACCGGAGGAGTCGAACCAGAAGGACCGGCATCCACCCAATTGTACTTTTTATTATGCACCCAACCGGCTGCCCGGTTGTTATCACTGCTTTTCAGAATATAGGTATTCAATGCAGAGCCAATATTTGTAAATGTATAGGAAGCCACACGGAACCAATCGCCACCCAGATTATCAACTGCAATGACTGCAGCACCGGCAGGAACATTTACTGTATAAGTGGTGTTAGCACTAACTAAAACATTCAGCACTTCCGTTCCGTTAACCCGTACCTGCAGCCGCTGTGCATTGCAGAAAGAAGACACGTCGGTCACACGAATCCTGAATTGAGAGGCCGCAGGAAATGCTACGGTGAATGTGGGTGAATTCTTTTCAGCCGACTTACACTGTGATCCATATACATACTCACCAAGGCTGCCGGCCGACGGGGTCATAACACCACTATTGTCAATGGTAAATGCAGCAGCGGGTGATCGTCCCCATCCAACACCGGGCGACACAATCAATTCACCCGAAGAAGTACCCGAAACAGTTGCTGTTGAGGGTTTATAATTGTGATTCACCAGTTCGAGGTTTGCTGCAACAACCGCCGGCGCTTTGTAATGATAATACAAATTAGACGGCTCAATGTAAGTATCCCACCACCAGGTGGAACCGGCCCCCATACCACCACTGAACAAGGTGGCCCATACAGCATTATGAATATGAATACCGTTGGGGTCGAGACTTGATAAACTGGATTGCGATGTATTTACACCAAACTCACCCGTGTAAGAAGGTTTGCTATAACGGTTAATATCTTTACGAACCCCATCTGCAAGAACCGTTTCAAAATTGGGAGAGCCCACATAAAAATGAGATTGTGTAAAATCAATTGATGAATGATTCCAGACGGCCGGATCTTCGTCTGAATAAGCATATGAAGTTGTAACCAGGTGCTTAAACGGATCAATTATTTTCAGAAAAGAAGCCATTTCGATATGCCAGTCACGTACAGCACTCCTCACTGTGGCAGAGCTTGAAAAATTATCGGTCCAGTCTACTTCATTAAACAGCTCCCAGCTCATGATATTACGTGAATATCCCCAACGGGCCACGATATAACGAAGCCTGTTTTTATGCAACGCTCTGGCGGTGGAGTTGGTAAAATACTGCGTAGTATTGGAGCAGGGGCCGCCATTCGCGGCATTATACGGACTGGTGCTCCACTCCGGGTTTACGGTGGTTGACACCATTCCATGATGATTAATGCAAAGCATCATATAAATATTCTTTGCTTCGCATTCCTCCAGAAGTTTATCGGTATAAAATGAATTAACCTGGCTGTAACTCTTCAAACCGTTATATGGTGTGCCGGTCCATTCAATTCCCAGGCCCCAATGACATTGCCACAAGCGGATGAAGTTTGCATTGTTGGACGCCAGCTTATCAGTCCAGTTTTTAAAATTGAGGTACTTATTATTTTGTTGCCAGGCCAGATTCTGACCAATCATAATATATTGTTCGCCATTATCGAAATGGAGATAATTCGATTCGTTCTTACGCACAAATCCTTTCCTTGTTGAAGAAGTGGCATTAAAGCTCATTTCGGTTGACGCTGCCGTTCCCGAATGATTCCTCACAGTTACCACATATGTGTAGGTGCCTGTTTCAACAGGTGCATAACGGATACGGAATCCATTTGATCCAGTGGGCGTAAGACTGCCAGTAGATGTATTTAAAGAGTAATTGCTCATATAAAATCCTTCCATCGTGTCTTTTTTACCGGAAGGAGCTGTAAAAATTCCTCTCACCAGAATTTCGTCATAATCATAGGGATTGCTGAACGGTCCTGTGAACGTAACCGTTAGTTCCTGTTTATCATACCGGGGAACGGTGGCGCCACTTGCGGTAACAGAAGTTATGACCGGCGCCTGTGCAAACAGAATGCTTTTGAGAAATATAATCAGAATGAAAGAAATCAATCTTTTCATAATGCGCTCTTTATAAATGAGATTGTTTGTTTAAAAGACGGTCTGCCCGCCTGACCACTTCGATACAGGCCCTTGTATTATGATAGGGGCATTTCCAGAACCCGGCTTTGTCCTGGTTCATATACAAACCATTCGCATCAACACCCCAAAACCATTCGCCTTTAGGATCTTTCAGGCTCCTTTTTACAAACGCCCAGCAACTGAGCGATTGTTGCAAAAAGTTTTCTTCGTCCGTAAGCTGATATGCATTTAAAAACCCAACCATCCCTTCAGATTGAGGCCACCAGTGTTTCTCACGCACCCAATGAGTATAGGTTGCATCAGCTTCATACCATAACCCCCCGTCAGCATCTAACCCTTTCGCTGCTGCAGTTGCAATAGCAACTGCCGTTTCTTTTGTACGCCTGATCAAAACAAGGTTCCCCAGCACTTCCGCAGCCTCTAGCAGTAACCAGGAAGCTTCAATATCGTGCCCGAATGAAACATCGGTATCCATAACTGTCCAGTCGTAATCAAAAAACAACTGCAAATGTTTAGTTTGCGGATGTATGATGTGTTGTTCAAAGTCAACAATCAACCGCTCAATATGGCTGCCCAGGTTGTCATCGGGCCACACCCGGTATAAGTTTGTGAAAGCCTCCAGCACATGAAGATGTGTATTCATGCTTTTGGGCGTATTCTTGTCTTTTGAACTTAGCCTGAAGTCAGTAATGGGCTTCCAGTCGTTGGTGAGCGCTTCAATATATCCACCATGCTGTTTATCATACGCATGTTTTAAAATGAGATAGTAAAGCGCCTTTGCTGTTTGCAATGCTTTTTCCTCAGCGGCAACCTGGTAGTACTCTGCCAGTGCATAAATGGTAAAACTGAGCGCATAGACCTGCTTTTTGGTATCTAATGGCAGCCCATTGCAATCAACACTCCAGTACACACCGCCAAAAGCCGGATCCACAAACTTTGTATCAATGTATTGATAAGCCCGATCAGCCAGCTCCCTGTATCTCTTTTCGCCCGTAAGCCGGAAGGCAGCAGCAAAACTCCATAAAATGCGGGCATTAAGTACGGCACCTTTGGGTGCTTCGGGGTGTACCACATTTGCTGCATCTACTTTTCCTATAAAACCGCCCCTTACATCATCAAGTGTATAATCCTCCCAGTACTGCAACAAACGCTGCAACTCTTCGTTCATTTCCTGTTTGTAGTGATATAAAATTTGCTCCATAATCTTCAATGACCGTTACTGTTTCTGAAAAACAAACAGGCTTTTTCCCAATTACTTATCTATCAATACATGCGTGGATACGGATGACTCCACAATTGCACCGGCAGCAAGTGCCAGGTTTTTACCAATAATTTCAGCAACCGTTTCCACTGAAGACGCACTTGTAAACCCATCTGCCGGGGTGTTGATTACATAATCCAGCAGCTGGTTTATGGTAGTGGTTGCCACATGCATACGTGTATCTGAAGAAGCATAGTAAATGTATACATCTCCGTTTGCATCAGCAATCCACCCATTGCAGAACAGCACATTCGATACGTCTCCTATGCGCTCGTCTCCTTCGGGTGCCATAAAATATCCGGCAGGTTTATAAAGAATTTTGGTAAGATCATGCAGGTCTGTCAAAAACAGGTACAGCACATAACGAAGCCCGGCAGCGGTATTACGAACCCCGTGCGCCATATGCAACCATCCTTTTTCTGTTTTAAACGGTGCAGGGCCGAGACCGTTTTTCATTTCATAAACAGTATGATAGAGCCGGGGGTCAATGACTGTTTCTTTGGTAATAACCGGATTCAGTATATCCGGCACTAACCCAAAACCAATCCCTCCACCTTCTCCTGCATTTATAAATCCATCCTGTGGCCTTGTGTAAAAGGCATATTGCCCATTTACAAATTCCGGGTGTAATACCACATTCCGTTGCTGGGGAGAAGGTGTAACGAGGTCGGGTAACCGCTCCCAGTCCACAAGATTTTTTGTACGGGCTATACCACATTGAGCAATGGCCGATGATTGATCGGAAGTTGGTGCTGCCGGATCCCGGCGTTCGGTACAAAATATACCGTAAATCCATCCATCTTCATGCTGGATCAGCCGCATATCGTAAATATTGGTATCGGGCACTTCTGTTTCCGGCATATGAATCGGATGGTCCCAGAACCGGAACTGATCCACTCCTGTATCGCTTTCTACAACAGCAAAAAAAGATTTTCTGTCAGCGCCCTCCACCCGGGCTACAAGTACATATTTTCCATTCCACTTAATAGCACCTGCATTAAATACTGCATTAATGCCAAAGCGCTCCATCAGGTAAGGATTGGTGGAAGGATTCAGATCGTAGCGCCAGAAAAGGGGCACATGCTGAGCGGTCAGCACAGGATTACTGTAACGCACATATACACCATTATGTAATTCGGCTTTGCAGTTTTTCTGCTCCAGTAATTGTTTATGAGCATCCTGTAAAAATTTCAGTCTGCGTTCAAAACTTGTACTCATAGAATCATTTTATCGAATGATTAAAATTTTTATGGTTTGTTTTCACAGGAAGCATTTAAAAGTCAGGATGACTGATCGCCTCTTCGTTGAATCAGTTGCTGACTTATATCAAGCATTACTTTATCGCTTAATTGGTAAAACAGAATAAACACGGCTGATAGCAAAGCTCCTGCTGCCGGAATAAAACTCAACATCAGGCGGATACCTGTTTGTGCAGCTTCCGTTTGTTCCATATTCGCCTGAAAGCCCCAGAACGCCAGCAACCAACCGGTAACGGCACCTCCGAGGGTCCAGCCCAGCTTTTGCGACATAGAGGAAGAAGAAAAAATCAATCCGGTGGCACGTCGGCCGGTCTTCCATTCAGAGTAATCGGCAATATCTGCATACATGGACCATAATAAAGGAAACACACTACCGGCACAGATGCTGATAAGAAACTGAAACGTGAAAATAAGTGCCACCTGTTGCTCACTAAACAAATAGAAGATACAGCTCAAAACAGCGGCCACCAGCATTGCCAGCAGAAAGGTGGTTTTCTTTCCGATACGGTCCGATACCGGTTTGGCCAGTACCACACCAATAATATTTGCTGCCTGGCCCAGCACCAGGTATAAAGTACTGTAATTGATCATCACCTCCAGCCACGGAAGTTGAAAGGCTTCCTGCTGCCGGAAGTAATATTTAAAGTAATAAACAGCTGATCCGTCCCGTAGAGAATTGAAGATTAATGTAAACACACCTGCTCCCAGCAAAATAAACCACGGCTTGTTCTGTGCCAGGTTCCGCAGGTCTTCTTTTAAAGAAGACTTTTGTTCCTTCGGAGGCTGAATGCGCTCTCGGGTCCATGTAAACGTAACATAAAACAGGATGGAGGCAATCACAGCAAAAATGATAATGGTCCATTGCCATCCTCTTTGCGGAAGCGCCCCCTCATTGCTGAACCAGTTTACCAGCGGCTCGGTACTGCCCAACACCAGGATGCTTCCGGCAAATGCAAAAATGAAACGGAAGGTAGCCAGCGTGGTACGGTCTTTTATATCGGCCGTCATAACACCCATCAAGGAGGCATAAGGCACATTGATAGCAGAGTACACCATCATCATCAGCGTATAGGTTACATACGCATACAAGAGCTTTTCTGTAGCTGCCAAATCCGGAGCACTGAAGGTGAGAATACCTGCCAGTCCGAAAGGAACAGCCATCCACAACAAATAAGGCCGGAACTTTCCCCAGCGGGTGGTGGTTTTGTCTGAAATAATACCAATGAGCGGATCGAGAGCCGTATCCCAGATGCGTGTTATCAAAAACATGGTTCCTACGGCAGCAGCAGCAATTCCAAATACATCTGTATAGAAATACAACAGATAGACAGAAAACAGTTTCCAGAACATGGACGAAGCAAAGTCGCCGAATCCATATCCGATTTTTTCCTTTATCTGCAGTTTTTCATTCATGTAAGAATTTTTTAAGAAGGAGGTTTTGGCACCCGCTGTAGAAACAGCGGGCTTTAAAACCACAACTATTGATTATGACTAAACCTGTATGTAATCTTACTGCTCATTTATAAACACGAAACGCTTTTGTTCTTTTTTCAAACAACATATGCGGATCTTTTGAAAATTTAAAAAAATCAGCTGCTGATCCATGACCCGGATAAGGAGCATAATAATGCATCTTTCCAGACTCTTTCATCAATCCCTGGTTGCGCCATACCAGTACGTAAGAAACCGGATGTTGCTTCAGCAGGGGTAACAGTACAGCTGTCCACCAGTCTGCCTGCGGTATGGCTTCATATCCTGTTTCGGCAAATGCAGGAAGCTTGTTGTGTTCTTTTGCCACTTCACTCATCCACCGCATGCGGTTGGTTATGTTATCAATGTATTCCTGCTTGCGGGTAGGCAGTGAATCGGTAAAATAATAAGTATCAAAACTTACCACGTCCACATACGCATCACCGGGATAGCGCTCCAGGAAATGCTCTTTGCTGTAAAACTTATCTGTGTTATACACGTACAGAATATGGTGCAGTTGCTTTTCCTCTTTCAGGTAGTTCACCGTAAACCGCCACAACTGCTTAAACTCTTCTGCTGTGCAGAGTGTTTGTCCCCACCAGAACCAATCACCGGTAAGTTCATGAAAAGGCCTGAATAAAACCGGAACTTGGGTTCCGTTTTTTGCACGCAGACTTCCCAGGAAACGGGCCAGCCGGTCGAGATAGACTTTAAACACTTCATGTTTAGAGCCACCGGGTAATACTGAAGTAACAGAGCCGGGCATTACATCCCACGCCTTTTTCTCATTCAGGGGATTGTTAAGATGCCAACTGATGGTGATCACTCCTCCCTTTTCATAACCTGTACGTATAAACGAACGCATTTGATCAAACGGTACCTGGTCGAGATTTTGGGGTGAATCAAGTTCAATATGGCCTACTTCCCATCCATACACAGCCGGATATTGACCAACCACTTCTTTTACGTCACTGCGGCCTTGCTCATAGCGCCAGTTAACGCCATAAGCCAATGCATCCTGATGCCCGAACATAACACCTTTTTCGAGCAGGCGGAATAAATTACGGTACAAAGCCCGTGTTTCTTTTGTGGCCTTTGCATCAATTGGATGATAGTTTGCAGGCTGCGACCGTATGATTGCAGGAAAACAGGATACAAACACCAACAAGAGCGAAATAGTACGTTTCAATTCCTTACAATTATTAACTGATTAATCGTGTATTCTATAAAACACAACAGGTGGCAGGATTCACCACCTGTTGTTGTTTGCAATCATCATCAGAACATGGGTCCGTCTGAAATATATACATCGTCAATATTAACTTCATACGCACCAGCTACATTACCTGTGGTAAAGCCAATCTTGAAGTAATCCAGAACACCTCTTACATCAAAACTGGTAGCTGTACCGCTGCCGCCCCATCTCTCCCAGGGGAATGTTCTCAAACGGAAGCTGTACAGTTTCCATCCACTGGTTTCAAAAAGATAATCGGTTGTATTGGTATTACCACCCCATTTCACATTTGCCTGGTTGGTTTCAAACTGGAAGTATCCTCTTTTACCATTTGTATTGATCCATACATTGAGGTAAGGGTCAGAAAGTGCAGAAAGGTTGATGGGGCCTCCAACAGCCATATCGCCTGTCCAGTTCCAGTTGGCCGCTCCGTTCAAACTAACAGTAAGATAATTGTTTCCGCTCTTTCCGGCTATACCACTGAGGTTGATGCCGCTACTTGCCGAACCACTGTAAGGATTTACATTATCTTCAAAATCCCAGCATTTCACTATTGGCTTCTGGGCGCCATCAGTAATCATCAGTTGATCGACGCTGATTTCAAAATCGGAGCTGGATCCATTTCCACGTTTAAAGCCAAAGGTAATTTGATCAATCGGCCCTTTCGGATCAAAAGAAGTGCCACTACCGCCCCATTTTTCTACGTTTTCAGTTTTCAGTTCCACACTCACCCATGTCCAGCCCGCACTTGCCAGGTTGTAATCAAATGCCGAGTTGGCGGGTTTAAAGTGCATGCCCCATTTGGTTCCGTTTTGTACAAATTCGGCCTGCATATAACCATCTTTTCCTCTTGTATTCACCAGGAATGTAAGATGAGGTTTGTGGAATTGAGATAAATTGATGGGGGTATTATACACCATTTCACCCAAACCTTCCCATGCAACAGCAGCGGTTTTCTGAATGGTTAAGTAGCGTGCATCCCGTCCTTTGGGAGCGCCGCTTGCATTAAAGCCGCTTGTGGCAGTTGAACCACCGTAATTGCTATATGGATTGGAACCGGTTTCAAAATCGAAAAGCAAAATGGGCGCTTCAGGAATAAAGAAATCAGAGGGATCTTCCACGGTAACCGCTGGAGAAGTGCCGTTGAGGATGCCGGCCCGGGCTTTGGTAACTTTTAAAACTACCTGGTCGGGTAACGCTAACCCGGCTGTTGGTACCGATAATTCATTGGTGACTGCTCCGGGACGGGAAGCAATTGCAATTTTTCTGCCATCCACTTCCACTTCCTGTACCATATCCATATTATCGCCTTTGATAACAAACGCTTCACCACGGGTTATTCGGTTAGGCCAGCCAGTTACATTTACATTCAGGTATACGGGTGTTACCACCTGTTCACTGGTACCCTTTTGGTTGTAGTTGGTATAAATGGTAACAGGTCCGGCATTAGCCGTGCGGGGTATACGAACAATCACCTGCGTGGCATTGGAGGATACTACGGCTGCTTCCGTTTCGGGATTACCAATGGTAACCCTTGTGAGTTTTTCAAATTTTTCACCAGTAATCGTGATGGTTTTTCCAATTGTGTCTTTCAGTGGTGTGACAGTCGTGATTTTCGGCACCGGCCACTGAATATCATAATCCGATGAAAACTCTTTCGACTTGGTACAACCAGAGAACAGCAGAACCCCCGTTGCAAACGCAAGTGCAATCTGAGAAATTGATTTATAAGAATAGTTCATAATTGTGATTTTAGGAGTGATTAGTAACCGGGATTTTGTTGGAGTCCCCATGACTGTACTTCAATAATCGGAATGGGCAATACCGGAATTGGATTTACGCCACCGGTAATACTATGCGATAAGGCGGCAGTACGAACGGTTGGAGTCAATGAACTCATGTAAGTACCCCAACGAACCTGATCCCAGAAGTGCAGTTGCTCCATAGCCAGCTCCACTCTGCGTTCGTGCATTAAAGCTGCCCGAAGGGCAGGACCTGTAACTGTATTAAGTAATGGAGGAAGCGTATTACCAGGAACGCCTGAAGCTTCATATGTCAGTGTTCCTTCAATAGATCCCTTTTGTTTACTGCTGTTACGAGCTCTTGCACGTACCAGGTTGATCAGGTCTCTTGCTTCCTGCTCACGGTTCAGATTGATGGCTGCTTCTGCCTTCATCAATACCACATCCGCATAACGCATTTTGCGCAGGTTCTGACCACTGGCTTTTGCTTCAGCAGGCTTTACGATTGCCGCTTTACGGTTGAGGTAACCTGTTGCATTTTCATCGGGAAACCTGATTTCCTGTTTGGTACCCAACACGATATCGCCATCTGCATACATTGTACATTGCTTGCGGGGATCGTTGGGCTCAAATTCAGCAGCCAGACTGGCTGTTGGATTGTTGAAACCCCATCCCCAGGTGCGGCGGTTATTCTGAATAATGTTATTAGTGGTACCTGCTTTGATAGGTCCCCAGTTTTCAGTTGTTGCTTTGCATTGCACTTCAAAAACCGACTCGCTGCTGTTCTCTCCTTCATCTTCATAAATTTGTGCATAGTTGGGCAACAAAGAATACTGACCGGAGGCAATTACACTATCTGCATAATTGTATACTTCCTGCCAGGTATGATTGTTTTTGTTATCGGTTCCCATTTGATACATAATCACACGGGCCATATAAGCCTGGGCAGCACCCCGGGTGGCACGACCCAGATCTGCCGCTGCATATCCGCTTCTTTGCGGAAGTAGTTTTGCTGCCCGTTTAAAATCCTCTTCAATAAACTTATAAGTTTCACTTAAAGAGGCACGGGGCGTTGTTCCAAACTGTGATGGTTTTACGGGTTCTGCAAAGAGTGGCATACCGCCAAACAGACGAGCCAGGTAGAAGTAGTAATACCCTCTCAAAAAGTACGCCTCACCCATGATACGATCACGAAGTACAGGATCCCATTGTACACCAGACAGGTTTTTGATTACCGTATTGGCCCTGAAGATGCCCTGCCATTGGTTATAATATGTACTGGAGGCGGGTGTATTTGCAGGATCGGTTCTCCACTCTTTCATAGCACTGATGGTGGGAAAATCGGAAGGAGTACTTCCCTTTTCGGCATTTTCACTCAGCACATCCCCGTACATCCATTCATAATTGTGCCCGCTTCCGCTCCCTTCATCCCAGGAAGCCACATCATACACTCCGTTAATACCAAGAATCGCCTGGGCAGGATCGAGAAAGAAGTTTTCCTCGGTTTGTATGCCGATGGGTTTTTTGTCAAGAATTTTTTTACATCCCAAACCTGCAAAAAGCAGTACAGCAAGCAGGATGATTGAATAACGTTTCATATGCATTTTTTTACAGTGAGGAATGATTAAAAATTAAGAAGTAAACCGGCACGCAGTGTGCGTGGTTGCGGATACGTACCTACATCCAAACCGAAAGAGTAACCACCTAATCCGCCAATTTCTGGATCAAATCCTTCATACTTCGTAATGGTAAAGAGGTTATCCGCTGCCACATAAATGCGCAGATTCGATATTTTGAAGCGCTCCAGTGATTTTCCGGGAATCGTATAGCCAATCTGAATATTTTTCAAACGCAGGTAACTTCCGTCCTGAAGATAACGGTCGCTGAACCGCATATTGTTGTTAGGATCCGTAGCTGTCATACGAGGTTCATTGTTATCAGGAGTGGCAGGCGTCCATGCATTGAGGCGTACTTCTTCAAAGTTGCCCCAGCCACCACCGGCATTACTACCATTGCGGGTGCTCCAATGCATTGCATTTACCAGTTTATTTCCTTGCACTCCCTGAATAAACAAGCGCAGATCAAATCCTTTGTAAGAAAGATCGGCATTGAAACCATACTGGAATCTTGCGTACGGTGATCCAAGATTCACACGATCCAGGTCATCAATCTTACCATCTTCATTCATATCAATGAACTTAACATCGCCCAACTTGGCATTGGGCTGAATGGCCGCTCCGTTTTTATCGGTATGTGCATCCAGTTCTGCCTGATTGTTGAAAATACCATCGGTCTTCAAACCATAGAAGTACGGGAAAGGCATGCCCACTTCCACACGTGTTGTATTTCCTAATTTACCGGAACTTCCTCCATCCTGTGGAGCGCCACCACCTAAACTGGTAAGCTCGTTGTTTACAAGGGTGAGATTGGCGCCGATATTGTAACGGAATTGATTACCTCCGTTATAGGCAGCTGTAAATTCATAACCATAGTTACGCATAGAACCGGCGTTTACACGGGGAGCGCCTGCACCTACGTAACCGGGAATGGGTACACTAACAATCATGTCTTGTGTTTTGCGGTCGAAATAATCAGCTGAGAATGTAAGGCGATTGTTAAGTAAGGCGATATCCAGCCCGAAATTGCTTTGCTGGTTTACTTCCCATCTCAATTCAGGGTTGGCCAGTGAACCAGGAGCAAAGCCCTGTACCAACTGGTCATTGAACACATAAATGTTGTTGCCAAAAACCGAGGTTGTGTAGTCATACGCACCGGCAGACTGCTCATTCCCCACTCGGCCCCATCCACCTCTCAGTTTCAACAAGCTGACAGCTTTTACATTCTTCATGAATGATTCTTCACTCACCACCCATGCACCGGCAAAAGAAGGAAATACTCCCCAGCGGTTATCGCCCAGGAACTTAGAGGAACCATCATAACGAATCGTTCCGGTAAGCATATAACGACCGGCATAAGAGTAATTAGCACGACCAAAATAAGATTGGAGTGCCGTTTCACTTTGCGAGCTGTTTACCTGGTACTCTGTGCTCTGGCTGGAAGAAAGAAACATCAGATCCTTATCTGCGGGCACATCATAAGCGGTGGCAGACATATCGTTGTAACGTCCCTTTTGCATTTCAGCACCTGCCATCAAACCAATAGAATGATCACCAAAGGAACGGTTATAATTCAGGTAGTTTGACCATAGCATACTGTTCCATTCGCTGCGGCGCTCCCACAAAGAACTGCGGTCACGTGCTTCATCCACAGCAATAAAGAACCGGGGACTATAACTTTTATTATGCCCCACATTGAACGAAGTACCAACCTGTGATTTGAACGTAAGTCCTTTCATGAGTTTTGCTTCTGCCCATGCGTTGGCTACAATATAATTGCCCCATGCTTTGTTGTTTTTCAGTTCATCCACACTGCGTGCAGGGTTGTTTTGATAGGAGATATCAGCCCTGCCCCAATTGTTGGTGATCTTGTTCCAGGCAGGTGTAATGGGATCGGCGATTAAAGCAGTTGTCAGCACGCCGCTGTAATAATCACCATTGTAATAATTCTTTTCAAAATGAGTGAAGGCACCACTCACACCGGCAGTCAGCCATTTGCTGAGCGTGAGATCATTATTGAAATTGATGAAATACTTTTTCATGGCAGAGTTCTTCACAATACCATCCTGGGTGAAGTAAGTACCGCTGATGCGGAAGCGGTTCAAATCATTACCACCCGACAAGGTGAGCGAATGATTCTGCATAAAGCCACTCTGCATCACTTCATCCTGCCAGTTGGTTCCAACGTAGTTGTTTTGGCGAACAAAATCAAGACGGGTAAAGAGCATGCTATTGGGATTCAACGGTGTACCGTCGTTTTCATATCCCTGTAAAACAAGATTGGCATATTGAGTGGCATTCACCATGGGCATGGTACGCCATGCTTTTTGATTGGCAACATAGGTGTCGAAGGTGAATTTTACGGGGCCCCTCTTTCCTTTCTTTGTAGTTACCACAATAACTCCGTTGGCACCACGGGAGCCATATATGGCGGTTGCAGAAGCATCTTTTAAGATATCAATACTCTCTATATCTGCCGGCGCTAAAAAGCTGATGTCGCCGGTTTGATACCCATCCACTACATAAATAGGACTGCTTCCATTGATGGAACCAATTCCCCGAATGCGGATCGTGGCACCGCTGCCAGGCTCACCGCTATTGGTAATTACCTGCACACCTGCTACCCGTCCCTGAATGGCCTGGACGGCATCCGGTGTTGCCACCTGGGTAAGCTGATCGCCTTTCACTGAACCTACGGCACCGGTAAGATCTTTTTTACGCACAGAACCATAACCCACCACTACCACATCAGACAAAACTGAACTTTGTGGCAGTAACGTAATACTCAAACTTGTTTGATCTGCAATAGCAATTTCCTGAGTTTGCATTCCCACAAAAGAAATAACCAGGGTTTTGCCGTTTGCGCCAACCGCAATCCGGAAATTTCCGTTAGCATCTGAAATAGTGGCTGCATTGGTTTCTTTTACCTTAATGGATGCGCCCGAAGCCGGGGCTCCTCTTTCATCGGAAATCTTACCAGTAAGGATCCGCTCCTGTGCAAAAGAGCTCGTAACTGAAAGCACGCATATCAACAATATGAGCACTTGTTGGCAGATATTTTTTCTCATATGACAAAAATGTTTGGACAAATTTATTTGAATAATGCGCTCAATTTCTAATACTATTTTGATACTTACTTGCCATTTTTCTACTTTTGTTGAAGTAAAATGATTCGAGAATGAAACACTTGACTAAGGAGAAAATGCGTCTAATTATATGAACACACTTGTAAAATAAATAATACTTTTTTATCCGATTTTTGTATCTTTCTTACATCTAAAGAACCGGGCCATGTTGAAGAATATTATGCGGGAAATCACCCCTCTTACAAGTAATGATTGCTTTACGTTATTCAGCCGTGTAAAATCTGAGTTTGATTTCCCTCTTCACTCACATGAAGAAATTGAGCTCAACTTTATTCTGAATGCGAAAGGTGCCAAGCGGGTGGTAGGCGATCACATAACAGAAATCAGTGAAGCAGAGTTGGTACTGGTAGGCTCCAATCTGCCCCATGCATGGCAAACACACAAATGCAAAAGCAAAGAAATACGTGAAATCACCATTCAGTTTCACAAAGATTTATTTGATGAAAAATTTTTAAAGCGTAACCAGCTCAGCTTTATCCGTAACATGCTCGAGAAATCGGCACGTGGCATTTCTTTTTCACGGCAAACCATTGACCAGCTTACGCCCCGCCTGCTGACTCTGAACCAGAAGCAGGGATTTGATTCTGTACTGGAACTGATGTCGATTCTGCATGATCTTTCGATTTCAAGGCACATGCAAATGCTTTCCGACTCAAGCTTTAATAATGTTGACTCCTCCTTCCACAGCCGCCGCATTGAACTGGTGGTGGATTATATGAATCAAAATTTTCAGAAAGCCATTACATTAAGTGAGGTTTCGAAGCTGGCCAATATGACAGATGCTGCTTTCAGCCGCTTTTTTAAAACCCGTACCGGTATTTCATTTATGGACAGCCTGCTGGAAATCCGGTTAGGCCATGCTTCACGAATGCTGATTGATACCACTCAATCCGTTTCTGAAGTGGCCTACGACTGTGGCTTCAACAATATTTCAAACTTCAACAGACTGTTTAAAAAAAAGAAGGGCTGTACCCCCAAAGAATTCAGAGAAAACTATAATTACGGATCAAGGGTATTCATCTGATTTACTTACAATGCAGCTCAGCACACTAAAGCTGAACGGGCAGCCTGACGGTGATAAACAACTATGCTTGAATAAAACGATCTGAAAGACCGGGCGGTTTTTTACTGAGTAACATCATTTGATACCTGGTACTAAAAAACCGGCATCCCGGCTACGGTTCCCCTCATTGGGTAAATGCCGGTTCTGCCTTTTGTATGTAGCCCGGACAAGAATCGAACTTGTATCTAGAGTTTAGGAAACTCCTATTCTATCCATTGAACTACCGGGCCTGAATTACAATTTTGGTGGGCAAAAATAGCATAAATCGCCAATCGCCAACCGCAAATCTGCAATCATACCCTACCTTTGCCAACCAATTTTAAACGCATGAACTTACTCAATACATACATCCGTTATCGTCTGGCACTAGGCATCCTGTTCCTGGTGGTGGCCATTGTGGTACATATTTTCACTGGCTTCTGGCCTTCGTTTATCCTGTACCTGATTGCTTTGGTGAGCCTGGTGGGACATTTTATGTTCGGGCCCCTGCGGCTGATCCAGGAATACATGGAGGCCGGTGACATGGAAGGAGCTGAAAAAATACTCAACTCCGTTCAGTTTCCCAGGTTGCTGTACAAACCCATCCGTAGCGTGTATTATACCCTCAAAGGAAATATCGCCATGAGCAAGCAGGATTATGATACAGCCGAACTACTCATGAAAAAAGGAATTGACCTCGGCTCCGGCTCCTCCATTATGCAGGGTGCCGAAGGTGCAAGCCTCCTGCAGATGGGCATGCTGGCTGTGCAGAAAAACAACTTCAAACAGGCAGAAAGTTATATACGCCAGGCTATCCGCAAAGGGCTTCCTGATAAAGAAAACCAGGCAGCAGCCTTTCTTCAAATGTGCAGTATTATGGTCAACAAGCGGGAGTTCCGGGCGGCAAAAGATTATTTCCGCAAAGCAAAGGCATTAAAGCCCGCCACACCTCAAATTGTTGACCAGATTAAACAAATGGAGAAATACATTTCCCGGATGCCGGGATAAAGAAAAAAGGGAGGCGATGAGTGTTTTTCGGTAATAAGGTTTAAATAATCGCCCCCCTCAGGTAGTATTTTCAAAGTTGCAGTGGAGAGTGTTACACTTTCAAGTTAACAACGGCTTACCTGAATCAGCTTCGAAATTACAACCATCCCCACTACCAAAAAATACCACATATGTGGTATTTTTATGAATTCCTTTTTTTCAATAGAATGCCCGACAATTGAATCGGAGAAGTTATTAAACTCTGTTTTTCAGTCTTTTATACACTATTTCTTGCAGCTATAGCTCAGAATTTCAGCGCTTCGGCTTCTTTTTTCCCAAACAAACGCTCAACTGCTTCAAAACGGTAACGGAAAATGGAGTCCAGCTGCCTGCGTACAAACAACACATTCGCAATATCTCCAAATATCCAGAATGGAATTTTGTAATGCACAATATCGGTCATTTCCACGCCTCCTTCCACCTCTCTGAAATGATGCTGATGGTGCCATAAGCTATAGGGACCAAACCGTTGCTCATCCACAAAAAACTGTTTATCGGCTACATGTGTAATTTCTGTCATCCAGTACATTGGCAACCCGGGTAACGGCTTCACCTTGTATTCAATGATCTGTCCCGCATACATACGGCTTCCCTGATGTTTTGATACAATACGAAACTCCATGTGCGGTGGTGTAATAGCACTGAGATTGGCTGGATTGGAAAAGAAATCCCATGCTTTTTCCAACTTAACCGGCAGCACCTGCACGGTTTTTAAACTATAAACTTTTGACATGCAACTATTACAAATAACAGACGGAAAGGTTGTAACCACTGTGGCAGAAAACACCCTGTTTCTGCTAACTTTGAAGCATGTCTGTTGCAAAAGAAAAACTGGAACGGAAATTCTCGGAAGAGTACAGCAAACTCAATGAACGCCAGCGACTGGCAGTTGATACCATCGAAGGACCCGTAATGGTTATTGCCGGTCCCGGTACCGGTAAAACACAGATACTGGCCAGCCGCATTGGAAAAATTCTGCTCGAAACAGATGCACTGCCGGAAAACATCCTGTGCCTCACCTATACCGATGCCGGCGTGGTGGCCATGCGCAAACGGTTGCTGCAGTTTATTGGTCCGGATGCATACAAAGTAAACCTCTACACCTTTCATGCTTTTTGCAATGACGTGATCCAGGAAAACCTGTCGCTGTTTGAAAAGACAGCTCTCGATCCCATTTCCGACCTGGAACGGATTGAATTGTTCAAAGACCTGATTGACAACCTCCCCAAAAACCATCCGCTCAAACGCTACCGCGGCGATGTGTATTTTGAAATCACCAATCTGCAACACCTCTTCAGCACCATGAAAAAAGAAGGCTGGACACCTGCCTTCATTAATGGAAAAATTGACGATTACCTGGCCGATCTGCCCACCCGGGATGAATTCATCTATAAACGCAAATACAAAGAGTTTCAACCCGGTGATCTGAAAAAAGACAAAGTGGAAGAAGCCACCACACGCATGGAGAAACTGCGTGCAGCCGTCAATCTCTTCGACACCTTTCAGCAACTCATGCGGCAACGCAACCGTTACGATTTTGACGATATGATCAACTGGGTGATCAAAGCTTTTGAAGAAAACAAACAACTGCTGGCCCGCTACCAGGAACAGTTCCTGTACATACTGGTGGATGAATACCAGGATACCAGCGGTACCCAAAACCGGATCGTGGAACTGCTCATCAACTATTGGGAGCGGCCCAACGTATTTGTGGTGGGCGATGACGACCAGAGTATCTTCCGCTTCCAGGGTGCCAACGTGGAAAACATGCTGCAGTTTGCCAGTAGTTTTCCCAACGATTTACTAACGGTGGTGCTCACCAGCAACTACCGCTCCACCCAACCCATACTGGATGTTTCCCGCACCCTCATCAACCGCAACGAAGAGCGACTGGTGAAAAAAATGAACGGACTGAGCAAAGAACTGGTAAGCGCACGGGAGTCATTGCAATCCATAAAACACCCGCCCCGTTTCAAATGCTATGAAACCATGCGGCAGGAAATGATTGGCATTGCCCTGGAAGTGCAGCAACTGTTACGGGCAGGAACCGTTCCGGGTAAAATAGCCGTCATTTATAAAGAGAATAAGTATGGAGAAGAACTTACCCGGTACCTGCAGCAACTGGAAGTACCGGTGTACAGTAAACGAAATACGAATGTGCTGGAACTGCCGCTGGCAAATAAAATCATTCACCTGCTTCGCTTTCTTGCAGCAGAGCATGATTCGCCGTATGGTGGTGATGAGCTGCTGTTTGAATTGCTGCACTTCAGCTGGTGGGGCGTTGCACCGATTGAAATTGCAAAAGTGACCGTGCAGGCTTCGGAAATCCGTTCGACCGATGGAAGAATGTCGCTCCGCCGCCTGCTGGCCGAAAAAAGCAAGGAACAACCCAAAGACCTGTTCTCCACTGTATTACCCGAAGGGTTACGGCAGGCCAGCCGTATTCTGGAACAACTGATTGCCGATGTGCCCAATATCACCCTGCAACACATACTGGAACAGGTGATCCGCAAAACCGGGTTGCTGCAGGCTGTGCTGCAGGCACCCGATAAACACCGCCAGCTGCAGATCATTACGGCTTTATTTGATTTTGTAAAAGAAGAAACGCACCGCAACCCCACTTTGTCGCTGGAGCAATTCATCAACATGATTGACCTAATGGAACGGGAAGGTATTGCACTGCCGCTGGTTGAGGTGAGTGGTACCGATAAAGGCGTAAACCTGCTGACGGCACACGGATCGAAAGGTCTTGAATTTGAACATGTGTTTTTCGCCGGCTGTAATGCAGGCTTCTGGGAAAAGAAACGAAAACCCGGCGGGGGTTATTCCCTGCCCGATACAATGTTTGACCAACAGCCAAAACACAGCGATGAAGAAGAACTGCGCCGCCTGTTTTATGTAGCACTTACACGGGCCGAGCAGCACCTGCACCTTTCCTGGAGCCGTTTTAAAAATGATGGCAAAGAACTGGAACCTTCGATGTTCATTGCGGAAATACAGGATGAACATGAACTGAAAACGGAAACGGTTGTGCTGAGCGAAGAAGTACTGAGCCAATTTGCTGCCCTGCAGTTTGGTGAAGCAGCAGCGCCGGAACTTGAACAGCCCGAACAGGATTTCGTAAACACCCTGCTGGAAAAATTCACCATGAACGTAACAGCGCTGAACAATTACCTCGATTGTCCGCTGGGCTTTTATTACAAAAACCTCATCCGTATTCCCTCCCCCAAGAATGAAGCAACAGAATTTGGTTCAGCCGTACACTATGCACTGGAACAATTGTTCCGCAAAATGCAGGAGAGCGGAACCAATACCTTCTCCGGAAAAGAAAGCTTTCTCGACAACTTTGTATGGTATATGAAACGGCACCGTGAAAGTTTTACACGGGAACAGTTTAACCGCCGTATGGAATACGGGCAGGAAGTACTGAGCAACTACTATGACTCATCGATCGGTTCCTTTAATAGAATTGTTGCCATTGAGCGCCGTATAAAAACGGTTTACAAAAACATTCCCATCAGGGGTGCCATGGATAAACTGGAGTTTGATGGTAAAAATGTAAACGTGGTGGATTACAAAACAGGCGACGTGGACAAGGCAAAAGAAAAACTGAAAGCACCAAACGACAAACAGCCCAACGGAGGCGACTACTGGCGGCAGGCGGTTTTTTACAAATTGCTGATTGATCATTACGACCAGAAAGACTGGCGTGTGGTAAGTACAGAATTTGATTTTGTGGAGCCGGATAAAAAGAAACAATACCGCAAAGAAAAGATCGTCATCACACCAGCCGATCTAGAAACGGTTTCACAACAAATCACAACTGTTTGGGAAAAAATTCAAAACAAAGAATTCTATACCGGCTGCGGCAAAGAAGACTGTCACTGGTGCAATTTTGTAAAAAAGAACAACCTGGCGGTTGCTTTGCATGAACTGCGGGAAGAGGATGGGGAAGAAACATAAAGAAAGGAACATTTATACACAGTTCGTCTGCTCCCGAACAGACTGTTAATCATCTTATCCAGCTATACAGGGTTGCTTTAATTCAAGTATGTTTGCAACCTGTATGCGTTTGGGAAAAATCATTTCAGTTTTCTTCTTTACAGCAATTCTTTCAGCCCTGCTGCTGACTGGTCCGGGCTGCGCCAATATTGTACCTCCCAGCGGAGGGCCCCGTGATTCATTGCCTCCTTTATTAATCAGCTCGTTTCCAAAAGATTCGGCCACAAATGTTATCACACAGAAGATCGTACTGAACTTCGATGAATTTGTGGAGCTGAAAAGCCCTTCTGAAAAAGTACTGGTGGCACCCTATCCCAGCCAACCTCCACTAATTGAATCCAAACTCCGTTCGGTTACCATCCGTCTCAAAGATTCATTACTTCCCAACACCACTTATGTCATTGATTTTGGTGATGCCATTGCCGATCTGAATGAAGGAAACATTCTCCGCAACTTCCGGTACGTTTTTTCAACCGGCAACCAGATCGACTCTAATGAACTCACCGGCAACATTGTACTGGCCGAAACCGGTAAAACAGACAGCACCCTGTTTGCCCTGCTCTACCGCAAGGAAGAAGACTCAACTGTTGCAAAAGAAACACCACCTTATGTGGCACGGTTGAACGGAAAAGGACAATTCCGCTTCACCAACCTGCCGGCAGGAACCTACTACGTGTACGGACTATTGGATGCCGATGGTAATAAAAAATTCAATCAGCCCATTGAAACCTTTGCCTTCCTTGATTCACCGGTGGTGGTAAATGGAGCAACTACACCCGTTACCCTGTACGCATTTGCCTCAGAAAAAGAAAAGAAGCGGGGACCGGCTGCAGGCACAGGGCGGGATCAGATCCGTAAGCTTATTTACACCACCAACCTCAAAGAAAATGCACAGGACCTGCTGGACACCCTCACCCTTTCTTACAGCAAGCCGTTAAAGCAAGCCGACTCTTCCAAAATCAGGCTGGTGGAAGATTCTGTACTGCAAAAACCATTGTTGGTGGTCAACGATACCACACGCAACAAACTGCTGCTGCTCACCAGCTGGAAACCCGGCAGCACTTACCATCTGTTTCTGGACCGGGAGTATGCCACGGACACATCGGGACTCACCACCACCGCCAACGACACGCTTCAGTTCAGGGTAAAGCAGGAAGATGAATATGGCAGCATTCGCATCCGTTTTAAAAATGCTGATACCTCGCTGCACCCCGTTTTACTATTCTACAACGGCGATCAGCTCGAAGCAAGTTTCCCGCTTACCGGCAACCAATTCTACCGTAAACTTTTCCCACCCGGTTCCTATAAACTATCCATTTTGTATGATGCCAACCGCAACGGCGTTTGGGACCCCGGCAGTTATTTCACCAAACCCCGCCGCCAACCGGAACGTGTACTTTTCCTCGACAAAACGATTACCATCAAAGAAAACTGGGACAACGAAACCGAAATTGAACTGCTGCCACAAAACAAGTGAGTTTTCTTTCGTTACCTCCAAACACGTTGTGCCTGTAACAGGCAATCATCGTAATTTCGCCGCATGTCGTTTTCGTCGTCCCTGCTGGAGTCTGCTGTAAATGAATTTGCCAAACTGCCGGGCATCGGTAAAAAAACCGCCCTGCGCCTGGCATTGCACCTGCTGAAGCAAAAAGAAGAAGAAGTGCAGTTTTTCAGCGAAGCCGTGAACCGCATGCGTAAAGAAATCAAATTCTGCAGCAAATGCTGCAATGTATCCGATACAGAGGTATGCAACATCTGCAGCAATACCTCCCGCAAGCAGCGGGTTGTTTGTGTGGTGGAAAACATACGGGATGTGATTGCAATTGAAAGCACCCAGCAGTTCAGCGGGTTGTACCACGTGCTGGGTGGGGTTATTTCGCCGCTCGATGGTGTGGGCCCCGATCAGCTGAGTATTGAACCGCTGCTGAAGCGCCTGAAAGAAGACGAAGTGGAGGAGCTGATTTTTGCACTCAGCCCTAATATCCAGGGCGACACCACCTTGTTTTATATCAGCAAAAAAATAAAAGAGCTGCCGGTAAAAATCACCACCATTGCCAGGGGTATTTCCTTTGGCGGCGAACTGGAGTATGCAGATGAACTGACACTCGCCCGCTCCATTCAAAACCGGCAGCCGGTGGATCAGTATATCGGCTCCTCAATCTGATAAAATTTTCTCTGTGGTGACGCCGGTCACCTCGTTCCGGCAAAATTGGTATCAACTTTGTTAATGTTACAACATTGAATACTAAATGCAGGACAGCTGCAGTTATTCAAGTATTGTTTCCATTCACTTCATCCCTCACCTTAAAACATGTTGATATGAAATTAGCACGCCTGTTCAGCCCCGTTCTGGTACTCATCCTGTTCACCGCCTGTAGCAAAAATGATGACACCGGCAGTACCAGCAATCCGCCTCCCGGTAGCTGGAAAGTAAATTTTTACTGGGATGAAAAAGATGAAACCACCGACTTTACTGGCTATTCCTTTGTGTTTAATGCCGGCGGAACCATTACCGTTACAAAAAACGGCACTACCTATCCCGGAACATGGAGCGAAACCAGCAACAAGTTCATTCTCAACTTCGGTGCCGACCCTGTTTTATCTGAACTGAACGACGACTGGCAGAAAACCGAAAAAACAAGCACTTCAATCAAACTGAAGGATGACAATCCAGCCCAGGACGACCAGTTACATTTCATAAAACTCTAACCCCGTCTTTAAAATCCCATCCAGCCGCAGACGCTTTGTTGCTGCGGCTTTTTGCGTTACATTTGCACTGTTTTTGGCGGATTTGTTTATTGTTCGGCCGCAACGGAACTAATAAACGTTACAAACCCTCTTCCCGGTTTCTCCAACGTTTATGGTTCCGATGTGTATGACACAATCTGTTGGCCCCTGTTCAGCTGTGGTTGTGTCACTCACTGCATCGTCCGGCAATTCTGTTCACCAGGCACACCGCAGGACTCCCTGCACCAACTAAAACAAACACAATGAGTGATATCCGGAAAGAACTGGAACAACGCATTTTGGTGATTGATGGCGCCATGGGCACCATGATCCAGCGTCATAAACTAACCGAGGCCGACTACCGGGGCGAACGTTTCAAAGACTGGCCTTCCGATCTCAAAGGCAACAATGATCTGCTGTGCTTAACCCAGCCGCTGATCATCAAAGAAATTCACAAACAATACCTCAAGGCAGGCGCTGATATCATAGAAACCAACACCTTCAACGCCCAGCGCATTTCCATGGCCGACTATCACATGGAAGAGGTAGCCTTTGAAATCAATGTGGCAGCTGCCCGTGTGGCCCGTGAAGCAGTTGCCGAATTCAAAGCCGAACATCCCGAAGCAGGCAGCAAATTTGTCGCCGGTGCTATTGGACCCATGAATAAAACATTGTCCCTTTCTCCCGATGTAAACAATCCCGGTTTCCGGGGCATGACCTTTGATGAGGCCATGAGCGCTTATTACGAACAGGTGAAGGGACTGGTGGAAGGCGGCGTGGATTTACTGCTCATTGAAACCATCTTCGACACACTCAATGCCAAGGCGGCTATTTTCGCTATCAAAAAATATTTCCAGGATGCCGGTACGCCGGAGTTGCCCATTTCCATTTCCGGTACCATTACCGATGCCAGCGGACGTACGCTGAGCGGGCAAACACTGGAAGCGTTTTATATTTCCGTCATGCACGCAAAGCCATTGAGCGTTGGTTTGAACTGTGCACTGGGTGCACATGAAATGCGTCCGCACATTGAAGAGCTGAGCCAACTGGCCAATTGCTATGTCTCGGCCTACCCCAATGCCGGTCTGCCCAATGCCATGGGCGAATACGACGAACGCCCCGAAGACACCGGGCACTACCTGGAAGAGTGGGCACAGGAAGGTTGGGTGAATATTGTGGGCGGCTGCTGCGGTACTACGCCTGATCATATAAAGCATATTGCAGAGCATGTAAAAGGAATGAAGCCGAGGACATTACCTTTGATAGAATCTGCTTATAACCACTAAGAACACAAAGAAAGCACAACGAACACAATGGTTTCCGAAAACGAAATCTCCAGAATAGTTTTTGATGCCGGACTTAAAGTACATAAAACTTTAGGTCCCGGACTACTGGAAAGCGCCTATGAAGAATGTATATACTATGAATTACTTAAGAGCGGTCTGAAAATAGAGAAACAAAAAGCATTACCGCTGGTATATGAAGAAGTTAAATTAGAGATTGGATACCGGGCCGATTTGTTGATCGAGAATAAATTCATTGTAGAAATCAAATCAGGTGAAGCCTTAAACAATATTCACCTTGCACAAGTGCTTACATATCTGAAGCTTGCAAACTGCAAGCTTGGATTATTAATAAATTTTAATTTTTACTTTTTAAAGACGGGGTTAAAAGAGTAATTAATGGTTCCTTGTGAACTTAGTGCAATTCTTTGTGCCCCTTGTGGTTCATTATGAATATTATCAAACCATACGCCCGGTTTTCAGGTCTTGAACCGCTCATCGTGCGGCCGGAAACCAATTTTGTGAACGTAGGCGAACGAACCAATGTAACCGGTTCTAAAAAATTTGCACGCCTAATCAAGGAAAACCTCTACGAAGAGGCCCTGAGTGTGGCCCGCCAGCAGGTGGAAAACGGTGCGCAGATCCTCGACGTCAACATGGACGATGCCCTGCTCGACGGCGTGCAGGCCATGACCAATTTCATCAACCTGCTGCAAAGCGAACCGGATATTGCCAAAATCCCCATCATGATCGACTCCTCGAAGTTTGAGATCATTGAAGCCGGACTGAAATGCGTACAGGGGAAATGTATTGTCAACTCCATCTCCATGAAAGAAGGAGAAGCCAAATTCATAGAGCAGGCACAAATCTGCAACATGTACGGGGCAGCCGTGGTGGTGATGGCCTTCGATGAACAGGGCCAGGCCGATACCAAAGACCGGAAAGTGGAAATCTGCCAACGGGCCTACAACATTCTTACGCAGCAAGTGGGCTTTGCACCGCAGGACATCATCTTCGATCCCAATATTTTTGCAGTGGCAACAGGACTGGAAGAGCACAACAATTACGGCGTGGACTTTATTGAAGCCACCCGTGAAATCAAACAACGCATGCCTTTGTGCAAAGTTAGTGGCGGCGTAAGCAATCTTTCCTTCTCCTTCCGGGGCAACGATCATGTGCGGGAAGCCATGCACAGTGTGTTTCTGTTTCATGCCATTAAAGCCGGCATGGATATGGGCATCGTCAACGCAGGCCAGTTAGTTGTGTATGATGAAATTGAGCCCAAACTGAGAGAACTCTGCGAAGATGTGATTCTCAACCGCCACAATGATCAGAACCAGTCTACAGAACGGCTCATCTCTTTCGCCGAAACGGTAAAAGCCAAAGGCAAAGAGCAGGTAAAAGACGAAGCCTGGCGCAACAATACAGTTGAAGAACGTTTAAAGCATGCCCTCATCAACGGCATTACCGAGTACATTGATGGCGATACAGAAGAAGCACGGCAGAAGTATCCCCGTCCGCTGGATGTGATTGAAGGTCCGCTCATGGCCGGCATGAACGTAGTGGGCGATTTGTTCGGCGCCGGTAAAATGTTTCTGCCCCAGGTGGTGAAGAGTGCCCGTGTGATGAAGAAAAGTGTGGCAGTATTAACTCCTTATATTGAAGCGGAAAAAAACGAAGCCTCCTCTGCCGGAAAAATCCTGATGGCAACAGTTAAAGGAGATGTACATGATATCGGAAAAAATATTGTGGGTGTGGTACTGGGGTGTAATGGATACAATGTAATTGACATGGGCGTAATGGTACCGGCCGATAAAATTCTGGATCTTGCCCAAAAAGAAAAGGTGGATATCATTGGCCTCAGTGGTTTGATTACGCCTTCTCTTGATGAAATGGTTCATGTGGCACACGAAATGAAACGTCGTGGCATGAAACAACCGCTGCTCATTGGCGGCGCCACTACTTCCCGTATGCACACAGCTGTAAAAATTGCGCCACAGTATGATGAGGGAGTGATTCACGTGCTGGATGCATCCCGCAGTGTTACAGTTGCCACCTCACTTCTGAGTAAGGAACAGAAACCGGACTTTCTCGGAAATATTGAGAAAGAATACAATCAATTGCGTGACGATTTCAACAGCAAACGTTCCGCAAAAGAATTTATTCCACTTGAAGCAGCACAGAAGAATCAGGTGCAGATTGACTGGAATAAGGTGCAACCGGTTGCACCCACCTTCACCGGCACAAAAGAGTTCAACCATTATCCGCTGGAAGAAATTGCAAAATACATTGACTGGCAACCTTTCTTCATTGCGTGGGAACTGCATGGCAAGTTCCCTGCCATTTTAAGCGATGCAATTGTGGGCGAACAGGCAACTCAACTCTACAATGATGCACAAGCTTTACTGCAACAGGTAATCAAAGAACAACGACTCACCGCAAAAGGAGCCATCGGCTTCTGGCCTGCCAACAGCGATGGAAAAGATACAGTAACACTGCTGAAACAACAGGAAGGTCCGGATGAAATGGTACACCTGCAGTTTCTGCGGCAGCAAATCAAAAAAGCAGCCGGGCAGCCCAACTTCAGCCTGGCCGATTTCATTGCACCCTCCACTGCAAACACACAAGATTACCTGGGTGCCTTCAGCGTAACCATTCATGGAGTGGATGCTTATATCAAGGAATTTGAAGCAGCGCATGATGATTACAATAAAATCATGCTGCAGGCGCTGGCCGACCGCCTGGCTGAAGCCTTTGCGGAATTGCTGCACAAACGCACCCGGAAAGAATTCTGGGGTTACGCCAAAGAGGAGCAACTCAGCAACGAGGAACTGATAAAAGAACAATACAGCGGTATCCGTCCGGCACCGGGCTACCCGGCTTGTCCCGATCATACTGAGAAATACAAACTGTTTGACTTATTGGGAGGTGAAGCAGCCACGGGTATTCATTTAACAGAATCGCTGGCCATGTACCCTGCCTCTTCTGTATGTGGCTGGTATTTTTCAAACCCGCAAAGCCAATACTTTGGCGTAGGAAAAATTCAGAAAGATCAGCTGCATGATTATGCCCAACGAAAGGGAATGAGCCTGGAAGAAGCAACCAGGTGGCTACGGCCCATTCTTGAATAAAAAATCAAACAGCGCAGCAGGTATACAACAACCACTGCGCTGTTGCTTTATAAGATGTTTCGTTTTTGTAATTCTGTTTTCAGTTGTGCAGCACTTTGAAAATGAATAGAATCAATGCCTAATGCAAGAGCTGCTTCCACGTTCCGCAGATTATCATCAATAAAGACGGTACCGGCAGGGTTCACATTGTAACGAGTGAGTAAACACTGGTAAAACTCAGGAAATGGTTTCCGTGTTTTTTCTTCGCCACTCACCACACGTCCGTCAAACCAATGAAGAAAATGATAACGTACCAAAGCAATTTCAAAGAGGTAATGATTCCAGTTGGTAAGTGCGTACATTTTATAACGACCCGATTCTTTCAGTTGCTGAAACAAATCAACCGTTTCCGGAATCGGTCCACCCAGCATTTCCGTCCAGCGGCCATAATAATCACGAATCGGCTGTTCCCATTCCGGGAATTGCTGTACCAGTAGTTGCGTTCCTTCTGAAAGCGACCGCCCGGCATCCTGTTCTTCATTCCAGTCGTGCGTGCATACCTGTTCAAAGAAATACTTCAGTTTTTCATCTGAATCAAAATAGTTGCGGTATACATACAACGGGTTCCAGTCAATCAAAACACCGCCCAGGTCAAAGATGATCGTATGAATCATTTGGAAGGTTTATACTTTTTAAATGATTTCAGTTCAGAAGCTGCAGCCGGCAGTAAGCTGATGGCCGTTCCACCGCCCGGTGCCAGTTTTAACTTCAGGATTGTTTTGGCATCCACCAATACTTTTTCGATCACGTATGCTTCCGGGTTGGTTTGCCAATGAGCATCGGCCGCATCCCGGTAAATGGTGGCCACATACACCTGGCCCGCATTCAGAAAATCAAGAGGCACTGTAAAGCTGCGGGCTTCCTCATCCGTAATGGCACCCAGAAACCAGTTTTCTTTTCCTTTTTCCTTGCGGGCCACAATCACATAATCACCCGGTTCGGCCTGCAGGTATTTGCTATCGTCCCAATCCACCGCCACATCTTTAATAAATTGAAAGGCATCGGGACGGGCTTCATAGTTTTCCACCAGGTCGGCCGCCATTTGCAGCGGACTGTACATGGTTACATACAAAGCCAGCTGCTTGGCCAGTGTGGTATGCACTTGTTCGGTTGCACCTGGCCGGTAGTGATTCATTTTGATTTTGAAAATACCGGGAGTATAGTCCATGGGGCCGCCCATCAGCCTGGTAAACGGAAGAATCGTTTCATGCTCGGGTGGGTTACCACGGCTCCATGCATTGAATTCATTACCCCGGGCTGCTTCGCTGGCCAGCCAGTTGGGCCAGGTACGGTGCAGGCCGGTGGGACGAACCGGTTCATGTGCATCAATCATGATTTGATACCCTGCTGTCTTCTCCGCCACCCGGTTATAGTGATTCACCATCCATTGTCCGTCGTGGTGTTCGCCCCGGGGTATGATACGACCGACGTAACCCGTTTTCACCGCATCATATCCAAATTGCTTCATAAAACGATAGGCCGTGTCCATATGCCGTTCGTAATTCGTAACCGATGCGGACGTTTCATGATGCATAATGAGTTTCACGTCTTTCGCCTTTGCGTAGTTTGTAAGTTCAACCACATCAAAATCTGGATACGGCGTTACAAAGTCAAACACATTTTCTTTCCAGTTACCGAACCAGTCTTCCCATCCCGTATTCCATCCTTCCACCAATATGCCCTGAATGTTGTTAGCCGCAGCAAAATCAATATAGCGTTTTACATTCGCAGTATTTGCACCATGTGGCACTTTGGTGACCCCTTGCGAACCAACCTGGCCTCCACTGTAATCCCAGCTGCTTTTACCTACATGCATTTCCCACCAAACCCCTACCATTTTTTGCGGTTTGATCCAGGAAGGATCTGAAATTTTCGATGGCTCATTGAGATTCAGAATCATTTTTGAGCTAAGCAGGTCGGTTGCTTTGTTACTGATGATGATCGTGCGCCAGGGTGTATGACACGGAGTACGCAGATAGGCTTTGTTTCCAACCGCATCGGGTACCAGTTTGGAATGCAGGCTGTAGTTACTCTTATCCACATCCAGGTGCATGGCCGGATAGTTGATTAAGGCGGCTTCATGCAGACTGATATATTCACCTGCATCTGTTTTCAACAACAAAGGCGTTTGTACACCGTTTGGAAATTTAGAAGTCTTTACACCAATTTCAACGTAGGAAGAGCTGACAGCTGCATCCACTTCACTCAACCGGCTGGTGGTATGAAAGTATTCCTGCGAATCAAAATCTACCGGTATCCAGTATGCGCTATGGTCTGTGCCAAAATGAAAAGAGGTTTCCTCTTCGGCGACAATAAAATAATTCAACCCTTTCTGTTCCGGAAACTCGTAACGGAAGCCAACCCCTTCTTCAAACAAACGAAATACAATATTCATCAACAGGGCTGGTGCAGCAGTACGTTGCAGACGAAACCGGATTTCTTTATACTGGTTGCGGATGGATTTCACTTCGCCCCAAACCGGCTGCCAGTCTTCCTGCACGGATGTTGAATCAACACCCAGCAGCTGAAATTGGCGGAACTCCAGTTTTGGTTCCTTCAGTTTAACTGCGAGCTGCGATGGTTGTATGAGTTGTTTTTGATTAAATATAATGGCATAAGTAAATTCATTGGCAGACGTAACTCCGGCCTGCAGCTGTATACGGTTCGCCGGTCCGTACATACGGAACTCCTGTGCGCCTGCAATCAATGAGAAAAAAAGAACACCAACGCTGATGATATATTTTTTCATAACAATCTGATTCAGAAATAAAAAGAATGTGGCCCTTCAAAGGCAATAAATACTGCTTACATTCGTCCTCGAAATTAACCAATCACTCCCACAATGAAAATAATCTCTTACAATGTAAACGGCATCAGGGCTGCCATCAAAAAAGGGTTTCTTGATTGGCTGGCCACCCACCCGGCAGATATCATTTGTGTACAGGAAACCAAAGCATTGAAAGAAGATGTGGACCATAAACCCTTCAACGCATTAGGATATCATGATTACTGGTTCAGTGCACAGAAAAAAGGATACAGCGGTGTGGCTGTATTCACAAAACAAAAACCCGATCTTGTAGAATATGGTAATGGTCATGGCCCAAGCGATGATGAAGGAAGGGTACTTCAGCTTGACTTTGGCGACGTGCGCCTCATCAACGCTTATTTCCCCAGTGGAACCAGCGGTGATGAACGCCAGGATTTTAAATACAAATGGCTGGATGAATTTTATAGCTGGCTGGATCAATTAAAAAAAGTACACCCAAAACTGATTCTCTGCGGCGATTACAATATTGCTCACCAGGAAATTGATATTCATGATCCGAAGGGAAACAAAAAATCAAGTGGCTTTTTACCCGAAGAACGTGCCTGGATGACAAAATTTTTAAACAGCGGATGGATGGATACGTTTCGTGAACTGCATCCCGAACCTCACCGCTACAGTTGGTGGAGTCAGCGTTTCCCGAGTGTGCGGCTGAACAACAAAGGCTGGCGTATTGATTACATAACAGTAACGGAATCCTTACGGACAAAGGTTAAGGATGCCGACATTTATCCGGACGTAAAGCACAGCGATCATTGTCCGGTGTATCTTGAATTAAAAAAGTAACCCGATGTTTCTGTACAATGTAACAATCAAAGTGGAATGGAGTATTCACGATGCATGGCTGCAGTGGATGAAAGAAGAACATATGCCCGATGTAACCGGCACCGGTTGCTTTACGCATCACCGTTTGTTACGTTTACTGGAGGTGGATGATACGGAAGGTCCAACGTATGCAGCACAGTATTTTGCTGAAAGTAAAGCATCGTACAACCGTTACCTGGAAAAATTTGCTGCAACCATGCGTGACAAAGGCACCCAGAAATGGGGTGCCCGTTTTATTGCATTCCGGAGTATCATGGAGGTTGTGGGCTGACTGTGGAAAACAAATCCACTTGGTCATAGGCAGCGTAACAGAGCAGTTGCATTCACCAGCCGGGCTATACCGCTGAAAATCAACAAACACCCACTGCACCACTACTTTCCGGAGTAAGCAAGTAATCTCATTTGTCTGAAATGCTTAGCTGGTGCGGGTTTTAGCAGGTTTTACTGAACAGAAAAAATTTTGTTGCAAAGCAAAAGCATCTATATTTGCCGCTGTTAAAAAATCAAACTATGAACAAAGCTGAATTAGTTGCCAAACTTGCCGATGATGCAGGTATTTCAAAAACCCAGGCCAATGCTGCCCTCGATTCTTTTGTAGAAGCTGTTACCAAATCCTTAAAAGGCGGTGGTAAAGTTACACTGGTTGGCTTCGGTACTTTTTCTGTGAGCAAGCGATCTGCACGTACAGGCCGTAATCCTCAAACCGGTGAAACCATTAAAATCAAAGCGAAGAAAGTAGCCAAATTCAAAGCTGGTAAAGAACTTTCTGCAAAACTGTAATGCACCTTCTTATAAAAAAGGCAAGAGACAACAGTTTCTTGCTTTTTTTATTCAACAACCTGTACCTTCACTGTACGTTCATTATTAACCGGTAAATAAACCATTTATGGGAAGAGGCGATAAAAAAACAAAACGGGGTAAAATTTCAAAAGGCAGTTTCGGTAAGAGCCGTCCTGCCAAACCCACAAAGAAAAAAGCTGCCAAGAAAAGCAGTTAACTTCATTAAAAAAGCAGCGTTCGTAACGCTGCTTTTTTAATAGCACCTGCATACGTACTGAATTTATTGCGGCTGATTGGATGCCGACGAATTTTTTGCAATCATATCTTCAATCTGGCTGATGCGTTGCAGTTGTTCTTCCAACTGCTTGTTCTGCTCGGCCACCTGTTGTAAATCCTGGTTAAACGTTTCAAGAAACGAATTCCGCTTCTGAATCTGTTGTTGCTGCAGCAATGATTCCCGCAGCTTGCTTTCTGCTTCTGTAAGGTCGCTCTGCAAACGTGAGTTTTCTTCTGACATGTCCCTGTACTTGGCACGCAGTTGTGCCACTTCCCTGTTCAGTGCATGGTTTGCTTCTTCCAGTTCTTCGAGGCGAAATAACTGAGCAGGAGGTTGATGCAATTGTGCTTCCATCCGCTTCAGTTTTTCCTGCATTTCGTGGAACTGATCATACGTGGCATGCAATTGCTCCTTCATTTGCAGTTCCAATGTAGCATTTCTGTTCAGCAACTCTATTTCGTTGTCTTTGGCATGGAGTAATTTTTGAAGCTTGTGTACTTCCAGGTCCAGTTCTTCTTTTTCCTGAATGGCCTGTTCAAACTGTTGCTGTGATTCTTCAAAGTCTTTTATCTGCGATAACAACCGTTGAATGCTTTCATTGTGACTGGTAAGGTATTGTTGCGCCTGCTGCAACTGCTCTACGTAATCTTCAGTGGGTGCTTTTGGAGCAACAGAGACGGGAGCCGGTTTTTCCACCTGAGCCGGGCGTGACATGAGCTCCTGGTTGAGCATACGGAGTTCATGTACCTCATCTGCCAGTTGCTGATCCTGTTCATGCACCTGTTCCAATTGACGTTTGAGTTGATCCAGTTCCTGCTGGTGCTGATCCGTCAGCTCATAGTACTTTAACCGCCAGGAAACATCTTCATTCTGCCGCTTTTGATTTTCGAGCAGCTTTGTTTCGTAGCCTCCATTGCGGATCGACCATAAATAACTGATCACAAAGCCAATAACAAGGGCCGCAACCTGAAAAATAATAATTTCAAGAATAGATAATTGTACTGCAAGTAGGATCATTCCTTGTATCATCAGAAATAGAGATTAAAAGCCTGCAGAGTTCTCGTTCGGTAAAGGAATGTAATGTTACAGATTTTTTACGAAAACCGGTGATTTCATATTACACAATCCACACCTGATTCGCAGGGAATAAAAGGATTTAACCGTTAACGATTGTCCCCACCCTTTCACCTGTAACGACCCGCTTCAGATTATCGGGGCGATTCATGTCAAAAACTATAATCGGCAGTTGATTTTCCATACACAGCGTAAAGGCCGTCATATCCATCACCCGCAGGTTTTTGCTGAGGCACTCCTGGAAGGTAATACTTTGGTATTTGGTGGCTGTTGGATCTTTCTCCGGATCGGCGGTGTAAATACCGTCCACCCTTGTTCCTTTGAGGATCACATCAGCGCTGATTTCAATGGCACGGAGCGAACCTGCTGTATCCGTTGTGAAATAAGGATTACCGGTTCCCGCACCGAAGATCACCACCCGTCCTTTTTCGAGATGGCGGATAGCCCGGCGTCGGATATATGGCTCAGCTATCTGCTCCATTTTAATGGCGCTTTGCAAACGGGTATAAACACCAATTTTTTCGAGCCCGGCCTGCAAGGCCATACCATTGATAACCGTTGCCAGCATACCCATATAATCGCCATGTGCCCGTTCTATACCTGTCTCCGCTTCGTTCATGCCCCGGTAAATATTTCCTCCCCCAATTACAACAGCCACCTGCACCCCTAATTCTGTAATACTTTTTATATCCCGTGCATATTGGGAGATAACGGATGAATCCATCCCGAAATTCTTATCGCCCATTAAAGATTCGCCGGATAGTTTTAAGAGAATTCGTTTGAAACGGGGAAGCATGTGGTACTTTTTTCTTGATGTAAAATGGTGTGGCGAAGATATAATTTTAAGTGCTAGCACAATTACCAGTTCATAAAAAATCCCCTGTAGCTGAAACAGGGGATATGTAGTTAACTGTAAATGCGTTCAATGGCATCTCTGTACTTTTCCATAATCACTTTCCGCTTAAGCTTGAGTGTGGGCGTTAGTTCGCCCCCATCTACCGTCCACTCATCGGGCAACAGTTCAAACTTTTTCACCTGCTCCACATGATTGAACTGGTGGTTGAACTCCTCCACAATATTCTTAAACATCTCCAGCACCTTGGGGTGGCGCAGCAGATCATGAATGGTTCCATAGCTGAGGTTGTTTTGCTGCGCCCACTCCTTCAAATTGGCAAACGAAGGCACAATGAGTGCTCCGGCAAACTTCTGCTCCGGACCCACCACCATCATCTGCTCAATGAACTTGCTTTCCTTCATTTTATTTTCAATGGGCTGGGGCGCCACATACTTTCCGCCGCTGGTTTTGAAGATTTCCTTCTTACGATCGGTGATCTTCAGGAATTTATTTTCAACAAAAATGCCGATATCGCCTGTGTGGAAGAAACCATCTTTATCAATCACCTCTGCCGTTAAATCCGGACGTTTGTAGTAGCCCATCATCACATTCTCCCCCCGGCAGCAGATTTCACCATCGGGCTCCAGCTTTACTTCCACACCACTGATAACTGTACCCACTGTACCAAACTTGCGGTTCTTTTCGTTGAAGCGGTTTACAGAAATTACCGGCGACGTTTCTGTGAGACCATACCCTTCCATAATATTGAGTTTGCCGGCAGTAAAAATGCGCAGCAGGCGAACCTGGCAGGCGGCTGCACCGGTAACGATGGCCTTTACGTTACCGCCCAACCCTTCCCGCCACTTACTAAAGATGAGTTTGTTGGCCAGTGACAGTTGCAGTTTATAGCTGAGGCTGTGTGTTTTGTTGATATCAAACCGGCTGGCCACATCCACGGCCCAGAAAAAGAGTTTCCGCTTGATGCCGGTGAGCTCCTGCCCTTTACCCATGATGCGTTCGTATACTTTTTCCAGCAATCGGGGTACTGTTGAAAAAACGGCCGGCTGCACTTCTTTCAGATTATCGCCAATGGTATCCAGACTTTCGGCATAATACACCGATACACCGTTGAACAGATAGATATAAGTCACCATGCGCTCAAAAATGTGATTGAGCGGCAGGAAGCTGAGCGACCGATCGTTCTCCGAACAGAATTCTTTAAACACTTCCTCGCAGGCCAGCACATTACTAAGAATGTTTCGATGGCTGAGCATCACACCTTTGGGTGTGCCTGTTGTGCCGGATGTGTAGATAATCGTTGCCAGATCTTCATACCGTACCCTGGCAGATGTTTCGGCTACAGCTGACCGTTCAGCCTCTGTACCGGTGCTCAGTAAATCTTTCCAGTACAAAGCCTGTTGAATAAAATTGAACGTGTACACAGCCTGAACTGTGGGGGTAGATGAACGGATGCTCTGGACTTTATTGTAGAGTTCCTGGTCGCTGACAAACACCAGTTTCACTTCTGCATCATTGAGCACAAACTCCAGTTCGGCAATAGCCAGGGTAGGGTAAACCGGCACCAGTACCGCCCCGATCTTTTGTACAGCCAGATCCAGAAACATCCACTCCGGCCGGTTATTGCTGATGATGGCAATTTTATCACGGCGTTCAATGCTCAAATCATTGGCGCTGATCCCGAGATGAATGAGACCGGCAGCAAGTTTCTCCACCGTTTCTTTTACTTCTGTTGTACTGTATTTCCGCCAGATGCCTCCTTCTTCTTTGGCGGAAAACATATCTTCCTTCGGAAATTTTTCGAGCTGGTAGTCAATGCAATCAAACAAACGGGTTGGTTTCATACAGCAAGTATTTAATCGTTACAATCAATAAATGAGGGAATCAATGATTCCTGAAATACAGGAGAGAAAGATATGAAAAAAGTATACTGACTGCTACATCTGAAAAGAAAAACCCCGGTTGCAACCGGGGTTTTTTATCAGTTCATGCGGTAGTATTGCCCCACCGGCACTTTGAAAATTTTTGCTTTCTGAAAACGGGTAAACTCATTGTATTGAACCGTATTTACTTTGGTCCAGTTTTCATAACCGGCCAGGTTTCCTGCTGCTTCAAAAATCCATTGATTGTAGGCCTCAAACATACCCTCTTGTAATAATTGGCGCTGGTGCTCAAACAGGCGGAAGGGATACTTCGATCCGTTTTCTTTATACCAATCCAGCACAAAACGGGTACGAAGCATAACCAGCGTTTCAGTGGTGATGCCTGCACTGGTTACAGCCTGGTTCTGATTCCAGGTTTGAAAAACGGCTTCTGAAAAAGGCGATTGTTTGCCGGGCTTAACTTTGGGATCTGTTGTAAACAGTTTTTTATACCCTTCCAGCAACAGGGTTTTCATTTCTGCTGTGCGGTTGGTATAACTTTCCATATTCACAAACATTTCACCATAGAGCAACGGCCACACCTTGTCGCCTGAAAAATAATGGAAGCGGGCTGCGTAATAATAATTACCGGCATAATTCGGATCATTCTGAATGCCCTGTTCCCATTGCTGCACACAGCTCTGATCTTTTTGCATCCACAGCAATTCGCCATACTCGGCGTACAACGGCCCGCTGTTGGGATATTTCTTCAGCGCCTTGCGGTACATTTTATCACATTCCTTCCCTTCTTCCAGCGCCTTGTAAATATTGCCTGCAATCTGGTATGTCTGCACATCTGCATCTTCCCGCTCCACCAGGGTTTTCATCGCTTCTTTTGCTTTTGCAAAATCACGCTGGTAGTAGTAGGTCATTGCCAGGTCTTTCTGAACCAGCAGGTTTCCGGGTTCTTTTGCGAGGGCTTTGTTCAGCAGCAACACGGCATTCGTCCAGTCGCCAGTACGCATAAACTGCCTGGCTGTTTCGTGCAGCTGGGCCGCATCGGGTTCCTGTGCCATTGCAGAGAGTCCGGAAACCATGATCAACAAGTAAACAACAAACTTCTTCATAAGAGGTAAAATTACTGTAAAAGCCCCTTGGAGAAGGGGCTTACCGTAAGATTTAGAATTTCATTAAGAGGCATCGTAAATAAGATGCGTAAGCAATCCATCCCGCAACTTGGGTTCAAACCAGGTGCTTTTGGGGGGCATTACGTTACCGCTGTCTGCAATGGCAAACAACTGTTCCATTGTTACCGGATAGAGACTAAAGGCAACAGCCATTTCACCGCTGTCGACCCGTTTCTGTAATTCTTCCAGTCCCCGGATGCCGCCCACAAAGTCAATCCGCTTATCGGTACGTTGGTCTTTAATTCCTAAATGCTTTTCAAGAACATTAGCCGACAGAACCGTTACATCAAGAATTCCAATGGGATCGGAGGCAAAGGTTCCTTCTTTTGCACGGAGCTGGTACCAGGTGCCGCCGATATACATACCAAACTCATGGGGTTGCTGTGGTTTGACGGGTTTCGTTCCGTTGCTGCTGATATCAAAGTCGGAAGAAAGTGCCTGTACAAAAGCGGCCCCGGATAATCCGTTCAGGTCTTTCACCACACGGTTATAATCCAGAATCTGCAGCTGGCTGGCCGGGAATAAGGTAGTGAGAAAATAACCGGCACCAATTGGCGCTTCCTTACCCAGTGTTTGCTTCACCTTGGCTGCTGATGCTGCACGGTGATGCCCGTCGGCAATATACGTTTGCGGTACTTCTTTTTTAAACAATGCCGTGATGGTTTTCATAACAGCATCATCATTCACAATCCAGACGGTATGCTGTACGCCATCCTCGGCTGTAAAATCGTAGATGGGACTTTTATCTGTTTTCCATTTATCCACCAGCATATTTACTTCCTCCACATCACGGTAGGCAAGAAATACATTGCCGGTTTGAGCACCACTGACAGTGATATGCCGGATACGATCGTTTTCTTTTTCCGGGCGGGTGAACTCGTGTTTTTTGATAACATCTTTCTCATAGTCCTTCACGCTGCTGCCGCATACCAAACCAGTCTGACTACGGCCATCCATGATCAATTGATAAATATAGTAGCAGGGTTTGCTTTCACGAAACAATACATCCCGCTGCATGAAGGCCTGCAGGTTTTCTTTTGCCTTTTCATACACTTCTGCAGCGTACGGGTCGGTTGATTCGGGCAAATCAATTTCAGGTTTCGTAATATGAAGAAATGAATAAGGATTCCCCTGCGCTTCTTCCTTCGCCTCCCTGGTGTTTAATACATCGTAAGGTTTCGATGCAACCTGCCGGGCAAACTGAGCCTGCGGGCGCAACGCCTTAAATGGAACAATAGTAGCCATATTTTTTACTTACTAACGGGTGCAAAGAAACGGAAAATTAAGGGGAACGCCGACAGAAACACAAATATCAGTCCTCAGCCCTTCTTTTGTGCGAAATCCTGCAGTAATGCCACAATGGCTTCTACACTACTGAGTGGCAATGCGTTGTACAGACTGATCCGGAAGCCACCCACACTCCGGTGCCCTTTTACACCATACATACCATTTTCTTTACACAGCTGCAAAAACTCATGTTCCAGCGCCACATCTGCCATCGTGAATACTGCATTCATCTTACTGCGGTATTCCTTTGCAACCGGCAGGTGAAATACCGGAAGCTGCTCCAGTGTTTGGTATAATAGCTGTGCTTTTTGGTTGTTCAACTGCTCTATTGCCGCCACTCCTCCCTGCGCTTTCAGCCACCGCAAAGTGAGCAGCACCACATACACTGCAAAAACCGGGGGAGTATTGAGCATGCTGGCTTCGGCTATATGATTCCGGTAGTCCATCATGGAAGGAATTGTACGGTCTGCCGTACCCAAACAATTTTTATTCACCACCACGAGGTTCACACCCGCAGCGCCCATATTTTTCTGTGCACCTGCGTAAATGATAGCAAACCGGTTGAAGTCGAGTACCCGGCTGAGGATATCGCTGCTCATATCGGCCACCAAGGGCACGCCTTCCTGGTAAGGCAGTTCCTGCCACTGTGTACCGGCTATGGTTTCGTTGGTGGTGATGTGCAGGTAGGCTGCCGTGGGACTAACCTGCAGGTCCTGCGGCATAGTGGTGTAATTGGTTGCTTTGGATGAACCGGCAACTTCCACATGTCCATACAGGCGGGCTTCTTTCATCGCTTTGTTAGCCCAGGTTCCTGTTTCTGTATAAGCCGCCACTCCATTCTGGGGCAACAGGTTCATGGGCACCTGCATGAATTGGGTGGTAGCGCCTCCGTGTAAAAAAAGCACTTCATGATCTGTATCAAGCTGCATTAATTCCCTCACCAACGACCGGGCTTCTTCCATTACGCTGATGAAGGGCCCTGTACGGTGACCGATTTCCAGCAATGAAAGGCCCATTCCATTGAAATCAAGAACCGCTTCGCTTGCCTGCAGCAATACTTCCCGGGGCAGAATTCCGGGTCCGGCATTGAAATTATGCATCATGCCGGCGAAATTAATTGATTTGAAAATAACAGATGATCAGAGAAACCGGTGACAAAGATTAACGGCCGGGGAAGCGGTTACCCGTTCAGTTTTTGTTGCAAATAAATTCAAACGCTTTGAAATCACGCCGCAAAACAACTTTTTTCACCCGGCCCGATTGAGTGTAGATGCGGTAACTGTTTAAATCAATGACCTCATGTGCCCTGCAAAAATTTTCGAGCTGCTCCACATGCTGCAAAAGGCTATGCAACCATTCAACCTCCTGGTCAATGGCCGCACGGCTGCGGGTTTCTGTGTTGAGCAACACAAGCAGATCTCGTTGCTGGTTCCTGTTCATTGATGCAGCTAATTAATATCCAACCATTCCTTTTTTATTGGGGCAGCCACAATTATTTTTTTTGGAAACATTGCAACTTCCGGCCAGTAAAAGAATAAATAATAACAGTAAAAGGCCCGGTTTTGTTGGGCAGTGTAAAAAGGTTCTCTTTGTTTTATCACGGATCATTGGATCAATATTGAGTGTTCAAAATAAGAAATTTCCGGTTCTTTTTTTCCTAATTTCATTTCAGAAACAAAAACTATGCCCCGTATATTGCTCGCCCCTCTTGATTGGGGACTGGGTCATGCCACCCGCTGCATACCGCTGATAGGCGAACTGCGTGCCCGTGGCTGCGAGGTGGTACTGGCAGCCGACGGTGCAATTGCCAAACTACTGGCACAAGAGTTTCCCGATCTCGAACTTCTCCCGTTACGTGGGTATGCTATCCGCTACAGCAAGGGGCATACAGCCTATTCATTACTTCTTAAAATTCCACACATTTTTCAATCCATCCGTCATGAACAGAAGTGGCTGCGGTCGCTTTTGTCCAAAGAACGGTTTGACTGCATCATCAGCGATAACCGTCCGGGGTTGTATCACCCGGCTGTTTACACAGTTTATATAACACACCAGTTAGGAATTCGTTCAGGCCTTGGCACCGGCGCCGACCGTCTGTTGCACCGATTCCACAGCCGTTTCATTCGAAAATTCAACAAACTCTGGGTCCCCGATTTGCTGGGAGAACCCAACCTGGCAGGCCTTTTATCACATCCGCCTGCTGCAACCGTTTTGCCTCGTTACCTGGGATTGTTGTCTCGGCTGCAGCCAACCACACCCGGGACCCTTTGCCAGCTGCTCATCCTTCTTTCGGGACCCGAGCCGCAACGCAGTATTCTGGAAAAGAAACTGATTCATCAACTGCAATTCTTTAAAGGAACGGTTTTGCTGGTACGTGGATTGCCCCGGGAAGAAAGAGTAACAGTTCCACTACCGCCTCATATACAGGTTGCTGCCCATCTTTCCGCAACCCGGCTGCAACAGGCACTGGCAGGTGCAGAGCTGGTCATCTGCCGCAGTGGTTATACCACACTCATGGATTTAGTGCGACTACGAAAAAAAGCAGTATTGATACCCACCCCGGGGCAAACAGAACAGGAATACCTGGCCCGGCATATGGAAAACCTGCGGCTGTTTCCCTTTCTTACGCAAAAGGAGTTTCAGCTCAACCAGGCACTGGAGCTGGCAAAAGACTTCCCTTACAGCAATCCATTTACAGAAGCGGACTATGAGCAATATACCGATGCCGTAGATGAACTACTGGCAGAAATAAGTAAGGACTCCCCTGCCTTACCCTAACTTTGCGCCCCGCTGCAGGCAATTATGAGTTCCGCTCAAACAATAAAAGCTCACTGGGCCGTTTTGGCAGCCAATCTGCTGTTTGGTATCAATTTCAGCGTCGTGAAGTTTATTTCGCCGGCTGTTATACCGCCGTTCGGACTGAATTTAGTTCGTGTAGTTGTTACTGTTAGTTTATTCTGGCTGATCTACCTGCTCAAACCCTCTAAAGCCGGTATTGACCGAAGCGATCTGCCACGATTCCTTCTTTGTGCACTTACCGGTGTAGCTATCAATCAGCTTTTGTTCATCAAGGGGTTAACGCTTACCACTCCCATCCATGCCGCTTTACTCATTCTGGCCACGCCGGTATTTATATTACTCATAGCCTTTGTACTGCGAACAGAAAAACTGTCGCTATTAAAAATATCCGGGCTTCTTTTTGCCATCGGAGGGGCCGCCCTGCTGATCCTGTCCAGAGAATCCTCTGCCATTGCCAGCAACCTGATTGCGGGAGATGTGCTGGTACTGATCAATGCTGTTTCATATGCGTTTTATTTTATTCTGGTAAAACCGTTGATGCAGAAATACAAACCCCTGCATGTAATCCGGTGGGTATTCACGTTTGGAACCATCA
Source organism: Chitinophaga pinensis (assembly GCA_943368955.1). GTDB lineage: Bacteria > Bacteroidota > Bacteroidia > Chitinophagales > Chitinophagaceae > Lacibacter > Lacibacter pinensis_A. The sequence continues at coordinate 61,837 of CALRLY020000001.1, read as the reverse complement.
TGATGTTACCGTTTTGCTGGAGCAGTTTCATTGAAACCAACTGGAGTTCCTTTACGTTGTATCATTTTGCCGGACTGATTTTTGTGGTACTGGGCGCCACCTTCTTTGCCTATCTTTTTAATATCTACGGACTGCAACACCTGAGTGCTTCTGCAACAGGAGCCTATATTTACCTGCAGCCTCTTTTTTCTGCAATAATTTCCATTGTCTTCCTCAAAGAAGAACCAGCCCTGTACAAACTATTGGCTGCACTGCTCATCTTTGGCGGTGTGTATCTGGTTAACTTTCGTAGTAAACAGGATCGTGCCTGAAAAAGCGGCAGGCTTTTCCGCATCGCATATGCTGTTGCGAAACTCACAAACCCCGTTTCCGGGCGCTGATGGTGCTGAAGATAGTTGCCATTGTCACAATACTGATGGTGCTGGCGGGCATGAGTATGGCAGCAATCATGGGACTGAGTAATGCCTGCGTGGCAAAGTAAAGTCCAACGATATTATAAAGAATGGAAATAGCAAAGATGATCGTAATATTCAGCTTGCCGCTGCGGGCATAGTGCAGAAAATGATGCAACCGGCCCACTTCATCACCCTGCAGAATAGCATCGCAGGCAGGTGAAAACTGGTTGGCATTATCGCTTACGGCCACACCCACATTGCTTTGTTTGAGAGCGCCGGCATCATTCAACCCGTCGCCCAGCATTAACACCCGCTGCCCTTCCTGCTGCAAACGGCTGATATAATCCAGCTTGTCCTGGGGCGATTGCCTGAAATTCAATACCACTTCCGAGCCGAGCAGTTGCTGCAGGTTTTGCTGCTCATGATCATTATCGCCCGATAAAACATGAAGCGTATAAGCGCTGTTCATAAGACTTCTTCCTGCTTCGTCAACACCAGTACGATAATGATTGCTGAAGGAATATTTTCCTTTCCGTTTTCCATTCAACTGCAGGTGTACATGCGTACCTGTATCATATGAAACCAGTTGTGGTTGCGCTTCTCCGATAAACGCACCTGAGCCCATTTTCAACTGCATACCCGCTGCTTCGGCCAGCAACCCTTTGCCGCTGATTTCTTCAAACTGATCCAGCGGCAGAAGTGTTTCCCGGGTGCTGCCCAGCGCATGGTAGATCAGCTTGCTGAGCGGGTGCGACGACTGCCGGGTTACAGAGCGAACAAACAGCTGCTCCTGTTCAGTCAGCGGCTCGCCTTCGTACGCTACGATGGAAGAATGATTATGTGTGATGGTGCCTGTTTTATCCAGCACTATTGTATTGATTGTGCCAAGCGCCTCAATGACACCTGCATTTTTCAGGTAGAATTTATTCTTGCCAAATTGCCGCAGCATATTTCCATACGTAAACGATGCTGCCAGCAATAAAAAACAGGGACAGGCCACAATCAACGTGGCCGTAACAGCGGGAAGTATGTTTGACGGATTTACAAACGACCAGTAGAGAGCTGCCATACCTGCTATCAGAAACAAACCCACAGTGAAGTAACGGCTCCATGGATGAACGAACGATTTATCCTGGTTTTTATAGCTGTTAAACACATCGTTATTCCATAACTGTGTTATGTAACTCTGCGAAACAGGTGTTACCACTTCCAACTCCACTGCCTGCCCGGTTATTTTACCTCCTGCATAAATGAGTTCGCCCTGCTTTTTTTCCACCGGTGTGTTTTCGCCGCTCACAAAACTGTAGTCCACCGCTGCAGTACCGTTGAGCACGAGACTGTCGGCCGGCACCATTTCCTCGTTACGCACCAGGATATGGTTGCCCTTCTGCAAAAATGTAACCGGTATATTTTCTTCACCGGTTGGGGTAAGCCGGGTAACCCCCAGCGGAAAGTACGCCTTATAATCCCGGTCGAATGAAAATGAATCGTAGGTTTTATTCTGAAACCAGCGGCCCACCAGCATAAAGAATACAATGCCGCTCATACTGTCTAAATAACCGGCACCTGTTTGCGAAACAATTTCATACACGCTCCGACCGAAGGTTACCAGAATCGCAAGTGCAATCGGCGCATCAATATTGAGCCAGTTTTGCCTCAGGCCTTTCCAGGCGCTTACAAAAAACCCGGAAGCGCTGTAAAAAAATACCGGGAGCGAAAGTCCGAGTATAACCCAGGAGAACACCTGCTTCAACATTGTTTCGTTGATATCGCCTCCGGAGAAATACTCAGGGAAGCTCATCATCATAATATTACTGAAGGCAAAACCAGCCACACCAATTTTAAAGATCTGCGTACGGTTTACTTTCTTTTGCTTTTTTCCACCGGCATCACCCAGGCTGATATATGGTTCATATCCAACAAAGGCAAGTAACTCTACAATTTTCCGGAGCGTCACTTTCTGTGGTTCATACACAAGAGTAATTTCTTTCCGCTGGAAATTGGTTTGAGAGTGCATGATACCCGGCTCTATCCGGTTCAGATTTTCGAGCAGCCATACGCAACTGGCACAATGCATCGTGGGGAGATAAAAAATCACCCTGCTTTGTTTCCCGTCGGTAAAGCGGATGAGCTGGCGCTGCACTTCCTCATGATCCAGGTAGGCGAACTGGTTGTTGCGGAATTTCCCCTTTGCAGTAAGACCCGGCTGCTTCGACAAGTCATAATAGTTACACATGCCGTTTTCATTCAGCAGCTGGTAAACAAACTTGCAGCCTTCACAACAAAAAGCTTTATCATCCACCATGATTTCATGGGTACACTGTTCCCCGCAATGGTAACATGCAGTTGCTTTGGCAATAGAAGGAGTGCTGGTAACAGACATAATCAGAGCATCGTAAGCAGGTATTTATGGAAACTCTGCTTAAAGTCGAGAAAATTTTTTTCAAATTTTAGTACTTCATCACGCAATTCTTCTTGCCCATAGAGCGTATCAAGGGAAGAAAAACCTGTTTTCTGGTTTTGTTCCTCCCCTTCCAGCTTTTCCTGTTGCTGCTGGATCTTTTGTGTAATGGCCCGTATATGTGCCTCCTGCTCCTCCAGTCGCCGTTGCAAATGACGGGCATTACTAAGGTAACGCTCAGCCGGGTTATCTTTTACTATTTCAGCCAGAATGCGGCTCATACCCGGAATTTCCTTTCGCTGCAGCTCCAGTGTGCTGCGCCAGGAAACGTTTTCTTCATGATAAACATGAAACAGATAATTATTCATACCGGAGCCGTTTTAAACAACTACAAAAATGCAAGGTTGCTGAAACGTTCGGAATGAGGGGGGTCAAGAAAATGCGTGATTCCTGTCAGCCAAGGGCTCGAAAAGATCAGGCTATATTCCGTTTCGTTCAAAGAGCCATTTAAACGGACGGGGTTGTTCGTGCTTCAGTTCAAAGCGCTTGATACTCTTTTCCCGCAGGATATGCATCGCTTCCGGTATAGAATCTGTTACAGCAAATAAATCAACATCTTCCGGCGAAATCGTTCCCCTGTCTTTCATCAGATGGATATGCTCCAGCATCTCCTTATGAAATTCTTTTCCAATAACAATCACCGGAAAATTCCTGATCTTACCAGTTTGAATTAACGTAATCGCTTCAAACAATTCGTCCAGCGTACCAAAACCTCCGGGCATGCATATGAAAGCATAGGAGTATTTGATCAGGAGTGTTTTGCGTACAAAAAAATAGCGGATGTTTACCCATTTATCCAGGTAGGGATTGGGTTCCTGTTCATGCGGCAATACAATGTTACAGCCTACACTGCGACCGTTTACATCTTTGGCGCCCCGGTTGGCGGCCTCCATCAGCCCCGGTCCTCCTCCGGTTAACACAGTAAAGCCCATTTTTGCCACTTCGGCCCCTACCTTGCGGGTAAGATCGTAGTATTCATGTCCTTCGTTATAGCGGGCAGAGCCAAAAATAGTTACACAGGGTCCGATAAAAGAAAGACTCCTGTACCCTTTGATAAACTCAAGCAATACTTTAATGGTGAATTTGAAGTCCTTCCAACGACTTTGAGGGCCCTCGAGAAACCGGATTTCAACCGGTGATTGCTGCTTGTTATTCTTCATCCTTGCAAGATACAGGAACCGGAAACATACAAATCAAAAGAAATTACTAAAAGATCCTGTTTTAAACAGATCCGTCATGCCAGGTTTCTGGCCTGTGCATACACGTTATGTACTGTGTGAAATTCGCAACGGCCCTGCTCATTTAACTCCTGCAATGTGGCAGCATCCGCTACATCTGTCTGCAACCACCCTCCCTTGGTGTAATGAAGAATTTCTACCGGAAGACCGTACTCTTTCTTCAGTAATTGCTCTACCTTTTTTGCTCGCATATGTTCCCCTATTTCAATAGCACCGTTGCGGTGCTGCCGGCGGATTGTTACAACTTGCAAAAATGGATTTAACAGGTTATGCCCGGAAATCCTTTGTGTGCTGCGGGGACGTTTTGACAAAAACTCAAGACGCAGATAAGGAAATACAGAAGCGAAATCATCCTGTAATTCTTTCAACGTTCGGTTATCATGAATATGTAAATACATATTTCAAATTGTTCTCAAACTTACCAGCTGCACACTCCCGGGTCAATGATACAACTCAGGGTTATATATGATGCTTAACAGAAGAAAACCCCGCCGGGAACGACGGGGTTTAAACCAACCAAAGTATATGCAGCTGTGCTGCCTATCTATGAGCAATAAATATGGGCAGTTGCACTCTGTTAATGAGTTCATCTGCAAAACTCTTCTTAAATAAGGTACTGAATAAACTGCGGCCATAGGCGCCCATAACCAGCCAGGTTTTATTTTCCTCCAGTAACCAGTTCGTAAGTTGCCGTTTGTTTTCCAGTGCAAATTCATGTAATGTAAGATCACTGAAGTGCCTTGCTGTTAATTCTGTTACCGAATCCTGATCGGGTAGTTTTTCATCCGGCGATGCGGTTACTTCAGTAAGCGTTGCGGGCAGGCTGGCAAGACCGGGGAATAAATACGCAAACTGTTTGATGGCAAATACAGAAGATGCCTCACCATCATACAGCAACATGATTTTATCCGGTTCTTCATAACGCTCCGGCACAATCAACACCGGGCATTCCGTTTTCTTCAGCAATTCCTGCATGTATTCATTTGGTTGCTCTTTGCTGATGTTTGAAAAAAACGACTCCCGGCTGATCAATACCAGATCTGCAAAGCGGGTTTCTTTTACAAGTGAAGCCAGGGGCAGATTTTCAGAATCATTGTGCATGCGAAACTCCATTCCTTCTGCTGTACACTTTGTCCTGAACAGGTCCATATTGTTTTTCACCTGCTCAGAATAGTCTCCTTCTACTATAGAGGGCATTAAGGGAACCGCTTCCAAACCTGTGTAGGCAACTATTTTCGATACATCAATCGGGCTAAGGAAAACCCCCGTTACCAAAACAGCTTCTTTTCTGTGTAAGGAAGCAGCCAGCTCAAACGCACCTTTCGGGAAATGTTCCCCATCCAGCGCAATAACAATCTTTTTCATACCCGTTGGTTTAGAGTATGAAGGTAGGCTCCGGGGAACCCCGGTAAAATGATGCATACAACAAAACAACCTGATCATTATCAGCAGGGGAACCATACAGAAACAAGCCATTTAAAATCAACCCATAAATCCTCAAAGGAGCTGCTTTCTAAATAAAACAGGCTGCCTTGGGAAAAAGGCAGCCTGTTACTCAAACGGGTCTCCGATCAGGGTGCATCCACAAAAACAGGTGCCGTTACAACAGCAGGGGGATTTATATCAAATGGTTCAGAGGAAGATCTTGGCCGTGGGGCATTGCTGAACAGCTTAAGAGCTGCACCAGATGCTTCAGAAACCTCACGGATGCGTATCCGAACTGCGGGTAATGATCCGCTGGATCCGTCTGTACGTTTCCGCACTTCCAATACATCAAATGCCACGATACCGAGGTTTTCGCCCTTTAAACTTCCGTTTAACGGAGAATAATTGATAGCAATCTCACTGTCATATACCAGCGCAAGGATAGTTGTGCCAATAAGCATTTTCAAACCGGTGGCACGCAGCGGTGTTACACCAGGTATTTTATCCAACAGCTTTTCTTTATCATTTCCACCACCTAAACCCGGACCGGCCAGTATCAGATTACGGGTGCCATTGTTCGCAGGCCCGGCCTGTATCCAGGAAGAAGGAACCGTGGTAAGTGCATGCCATCCTTCATCGCCTACTTCACCTGTATATAAGGTGATGATTTTACCCACATTATTTTTGAAATACCGAAGAGTCTGCCGTTGGCCGATGGAGGCAATCTGATCATTTACATCGGTCTCAGAAAAATTATTGGGCTTGTTTCCATTATCAATGCTTTCTTCATCAATGAGAAGAAATACAGACTGATTAATGGCTGTAGCCGGCGGCAGGGAAGCATTGCTGAGCGTATCGGAGCTCTGCATTTCTTCCACAGCGGCTTTATCACAACCAATCAATGATCCTAAAAAGAGAAGAGAAACTGGTAGTACGGAACGAAATTTGCGGTTATTCATGCTTTTTGATTTAATGTTTACAGAAATGAGTGGTTGCTGAAAGAGAAAATGTAACCACTCACAGAAAAAAAGGAACTCCAGCCGGAGACTTACAGGTAACCGGCCGGTTGTTATTGGATCTTTTCGTCTTTTTGAACTTTTTCCGGAAATCACGGTTACAGTTCCACGTACAGTGGACACTCATTTAAAAGAATTATGAACAGGCTTTCCCAACTTTTACTCATTTCAGGCACGCTACTGCTGGCCGCCTGCCAGAAAACGGGCAACCCTGATGAGGACAATCAGAATACATCTGCAAACAGGCTTTCCTATGGAGATACGTTGTTTTACAACCACAATGTATTATCCGACAAGCTGGTCACAGTTGTTTCAACTCCTTCAGCCACAGTTAAATACAAGGCCATCCCGGGAGGCTTGTTGCTTGATTCCATAACCGGACGTATCAACCTGTCTAAAAGCGAATCGGGCATCCGTTATAAGGTTTTTGCTATAAATGCTGCCGGTATTGCCATTGACAGCGTGAAACTGGTTGTTTCGGGGATTGATTATGCAGATGGCATTTATAACATTAATGCCACACCCGTTGCTTACGACACGGCTTTCCCGATTTATAATGCACGACCTGCATTACTGCTTCCATGCAGTGACGATGATGATGATGACGATAGCAGCTGTGTGTTTGATGAAACAGATTTAGATAATGATGGCAACGATGATATTGCAGGCATCATCCAGGATAAATTACTGGTAAATACGAAAACCGGAACATTGGATCTGGAAGCATCGTTCAGGGCCGGACTGTTTGGTTCATCGCAACCCGTAAATGGCACACTAAAAGAATTCATTATGTTTTACCGGCTAAACGATGCCAGTAACCGGGCCCTGCAAAAAATCAATCTAAAAATTTATTATTATCAAACAGAATCCGATATCCCCCTGCTGTTGAGAAATGAATTGAATATCCGGAGCAACCAGGCACAGAACATTAATGCACGTTTGATTAATTCTGCCGATTTTGCTACGTACGAACGACCGAAACGTCCGCCTATACTGATCATCGTTGGTCGAATATAATATCTGAAAACCCTGTCTGCAAAGACGGGGTTTTTTCTATCTTGCCAACAGCTGTAAATATGACAATCCGCAAACTGGTATACCTCTTTTTGATGCTTTTGCCTGTAATGGCTCATCAGCAACAACATGCTGATTACAGATATTATTACCAGTTGGCCAATAAATACTATGAAACAGAGCAACCAACAGCAGAAACCGACAGCCTGGCGCTTTTATATTTTGAACAAACAATCAAAACTGCTGAGCAGAACCAGGTACCGGTAACGGTTTGGCTTGACTGCCAGATTAAATCGGGGAATCTGTTCCAGGGGCAGCAGCAATACAACAAAGCCATTCCGTATTACCACCTGGCACATAAAAAGGCGAAAAGCATAAACGACTCCCTTTTTTTATACCAGGCATGTCTGTACATGGGTTCAGCAAGGTATTCGTTGTACGAAATTGACAGCGCCCGTTATTATCTTGAAGAGGCATCAAAACTGGCACAAGGGAAAACCGGGTATCCTGATCTGCCCATTCTTTACAACTCGTTGGGCATTCTCTATTACGAAGCTGCCAACTTTGAGCAGGCCATCAACTACTTTCAACTGGCTGCCGACCGGCTGCTTCCATCAGATCCCAGCTATACCGAATCGCTCGTTAGCTTTCAAAACAACATCGCCGGCTGCTATGCACGGCTGGGCAGGCATGAACAGGCGCTGAGCACCTACCAATCCCTGTTGAAATACAGGCTGCTGACCGAAAGCCTGTATCAAAACATAGGCCATGCTTTTTACAATACAAAGCAATTCGACAGCTCCCTGTTCTACTTTTCAAAAGTTTCACCCAGCACAACACCTGCTTATGCCCGCTTGCTGGCCGATAAAGCAAGGATTTATATGCACCAGGGCCATTTTGCAGCTTCGGAAAAAGTGTTTGACAGCACCATTGCGCTTCACAAACAACTACCGGGACATGGAAAAAACAAAGACAAAGCCTACAGCTACCTGTACCGGTCGCAACTGGCCTTTCAACAAGGTTTGTTACAGGAGGCTATCAGCTGGTGCAACATTGCATTGAGCGAACTGCATTATTCCTTTCAACCACAAACGATTACCGATCTGCCGGCAGGTGAAACAGAGGTAATTTCACCAATTGTTTTTTTTGAAACCTTGCGCCACAAAGCAGACCTGCTATTAACGCTTTATAAAACAAAAAAAGAAACCAGGTGGCTGGAAGCAGCGTTGAAAACAAACCTTATGGCCGTAAAAACAGCCAATTACATCAGAACGAATTTTGATAACGATGAAGCTGCCTTTTTCTTCAATGAAAACTTCCGGAACTTTTTTGCACAATCTGCTATGCAGGCCTCTTTCCTGCACCAGGCAACAGGCGAAACCCGGTATATTGATTCGTTCCTGCTGATTACAGAAAGCTACAAAGGAAGTGTGCTCAACAAACAACTGCAGCTTTCACGTATTAAATTGTCTGGAATTGTACCCGACTCGCTGCTGCAAAAAGAGAAGGAGTTCAAACAGTTGCTGGCGGTGTATACCACCCGGCTCAACAACAGCAGCAGTGAAGAAAATGCTTTACAAATCCGGAAACGTATTACATCACTGCAAATTCAGTTATCACGTCTGCACAAGCAATATGAAACACTTCCTGCCTATACGGCACTGCAGAACCCTGCTGCCACTTTGTTAACCAACCTCCGGGATGTTCAATCGAAACTGGATCACCACACGGCGGTACTGCAGTATTTCTGGTGCGATACAGCCTTATTATGCCTTGCTGTTCATAAAGAAGGTGTTCAACTGCGGCAAATACAGCTGAACAGTATCTTTCTCTCCCGCACACAGCAACTCATCCGGACTTTGTATGAGGCAAAGGAAGGTATACGTTTTGGTGGTTATGCTGCTGCTGCCAGTGTTTATAAAGAGCTTACAGGACATCTGCCTTCTTCTTTTTTTCAAAAAAAGCAATGGACCATTCTGCCCGATGGACCTTTACATTTCATTCCATTTGAATCTTTACTGGTTTCAGAATCAGATCGTACCTATCTTGCCCTGGAACGTACCCTTTCCTATCATTATTCTTTTACCCTGTTGTTTTCAAAAACACAGGCAACCAGGCCAAATGGCACCATGATGGCCATGGCACCGTTCTCAAAACAAAAAGCAGAAATCAATGGTGAGGGCTTTTCAGCTCTTCCTTACTCCGCACAGGAAACAGCACCTCTCAACATCAGCCCTGCAGAAGATACAACAGCCACCAAACAATACTTTCTCCGCAATGCATCCACGCACTCCCTTGTGCACCTGGCGACTCATGCATTTGCCTACCCCGACAGTAGTGGTAAACCGGAAACCTATATCCAGTTTTTCCCGGCACCGGGAACAGCCGCCGAAAACAACCGTTTATACCTGCATGAAATCTATAACCTGCGATTTACAAAACAACCACTTGTGGTACTGAGTGCCTGCGAAACAGCAGGCGGACAATCATCATCAAGTGATGGCATCATCAGTCTGTCCCGTGCGTTTCTCTATGCCGGCAGCAGCGGCATTATCAGTAGTCTCTGGAAAGCAAATGACCAGGTAACCACCTATCTGATGAAACGCATGTATTGGTATATTCAAAAAGGGCTGCACCCTGCTGCTGCATTACAGAAAGCAAAAATTGATTTTCTGAAAGATGATACAATTGATGAACGGTTGAAAGCTCCTCCCTACTGGGCACCCTTTATTTATGTGGGTCCGGCTCTTTTGCAAAATAAAGATGACAACTTTTCATTCGGCCTTGTTGCTATTCTGCTGATCAGCATCATGGCAACAGCAATGATTCTATACCGGTTGCAAAGACGAAAGGCTTCAGTTTCCTGAAGCCTCTTGCCTGGCTTTTCTGATAATTTGGATACGGATGGTTTTCCGGACAGGATTTTAAAGAAACAGGATAACAAAACCGGATACTGCTGTACGACTACTGTATAATTGGTTTTTCAAACTTCGTTGTTAATGTCCCAGCCATTTTAAGCGAAACAACTTCCATTTATCTACAGAACGATGGTAGGTATGGTTTTTATCTGCCGATATCTTTTCCAGCAACTGAACAGCGCTCTTATTATCTTCTTTTTTCAGGTAGGCCATCGCCAGGTAGTATTCGGTTTCATCCTGGTACAGCCGCTCATTACGCAGCGTATTGATTTGCAGAATTTCACGGAATAGTTCAATCGCATTGCCTGCATCTCCTGTTTCGAGATATGCATTTCCTGCAAAAAACTTTTCACGAATACCCGGCTGTTTTAACTCACGGTACAACCGGATCACTTCTTTATAATTTCCCTGTTGAAATGCCTCAACATAATTGCTCACCCCGGCTGAACTCCTTGTAACATCTGCAGCGAACGACTGATGCATTTGCTGGTATAATTGGTCATATGTGCTTGAAATGTACTGCAGTACCGTAAACATGCCCAGTAAAAAAAGAACAGCTGCAGCCATACGGAGTGGCATTGAACCCAAACGGCGGAGGGGAGTTGTTTTGGCCGGCTGGTGCGACTTTGTCCAGGAAGCATGAACCGCCTGCACCTGCTGCACCAGGTTATAACGCTCCACGGCCAATGCAGCCTGCACATGTGCATCGGCATAGGGTGCAGCATCTGCAATACCGTTCCGTTGCAGATAGGCATCAAGTTGCTCTCTTGTCTGAAAGCCTCTGAGCCAGGCATCGAGTTGTGCATCTAATTGTATATCATTGATCATAGTGCATAAAGGTTTTAAAGGTTTCTGTAAGTTCTCTGTTATTTAAAATCAGGTCTTTGAGATGCTTCATGCATTTGCTCTTTTTATTCCGGAGCACCTGCTCGTTTTCGTAGTTTGTAACAAGAAGCAGCTCTTTCATGGATCTTTTTTCGAAATAGTAACCTGTAAGAATCGATTTGCATACGTTACCTATTTCTTCAAACAACCTCAGCAGTTTCTGCCTGTTTTCCCGGTTGTAAATACGTTGTTGTGCGTCGGGTTCTGATGCTGTATCCATTGCACCTGCAAATAATTCTTCCCTGTTGTTGCGCCGCAACCGGCTGCGCTGCTCATTGAGCCACAGGTTGCGGGCTATACCGGTGAGATACGTATTGAGTTTGCTCTCTCCCCGGAATTTGTTCTGGCGCACCTGCTCAATGAGCACCAGAACTGTTTCCTGAAAAATATCGGCTGCATCCTGTTCACCGGCCCCCTGCGACTGCAGCCAGTGTGTGACCGGTTCAAAATAAAACTGATACAACTTTGTTACAGGAGCATTCAACGATGATTGCTGTAACTGGCTGAGGAGTTCTGGTTCTGTGCTGTAATCCTGATGTGTCATTCGTATATAAGTGGGAGCTGTGTTTTAAAATGTAACCTGTAAAACCGGGAAAAAACAGAATTGTTCATGAAAACAGAAGCCAAAGGGTGGTTATTGGCTGAGCCAGTGCATGGCCGGCACGGGAACCGGGTGGCGGAAGTAGCGCAGGCGCAGACTGTCGTTCCAGCCATTCGGGTTGCGCAGGAAGGATTTGCTGCTGAAGAAAATCATGCCGTGCATATTGGGGGTACGGCGTAGCAGCTCGATCTGCCGGGGCAGCTGGGTGCTGTCGCTCCATGCTGCATTGCTGCCGGCCCGGTAAATTCCCAGCCCGATGTAGCAATGCTTGCCGTAGGTATGGCGGCTCCACCAGTCGATGAGTGTTTCAAAAGGCGCTGCCTTGTGGCCGAACTCCCAATAGAGCTGGGGCGCTACATAATCAATCCAGCCTTTTTGCAGCCACAGCAGAATATCGGCATACAGATCATCGTAGTTCGTTTGCCCGGCATTGGTGGCGCTGCCCCGTGGATCTTTAGAGTCGTTGCGCCACACACCAAAGGGACTGATGCCAAATTTGACTGCCGGATTGGTTTTGCGAATGACCCGGTACAAACCGTGAATAATGGAATCCACATTACTACGGCGCCAATCATCTCTCTTCATCCCTATTCCATAACGGGCATAACTAACCGAATCAGGAAACTCCTTACCGGCGATGCGGTAGGGATAAAAATAATCATCGAAGTGAATGGCATCTACTTTGTACCGTCGCACGATGTCTTCAATTACATCCACCACATAGGCCTGGGCTTCTTTGTTTCCGGGGTCAAAGTATTTCTTATCACCATATTCCACAAACCATTCGGGGTACAGGCGGGTGATATGCGCAGGAGCGATGGATGCTGTTCCCAGTTTAAAATCGGCCCGGTACGGGTTACACCAGGCATGAAATTCCATGCCCCGCTTGTGCGTTTCATCAATCATAAACCGCAGGGGATCGTAGTAGGGCGAAGGCGGACGGCCCTGCACCCCGCTGAGCCATTCGCTCCACGGTTCGTAGGGCGACGGATAGAACGCATCGGTAGCCGGACGGATTTGCATAACGATGGCATTCAAACCGTTTTGCTTGTGCAAATCCAGCAGGCGGATGAATTCAGCTTTCTGCGAATCAACGGCAAGGCCTTTGCGGGAAGGCCAGTCAATATTGTCTACAGTGGCAATCCAGGCAGCCCGGAACTCGGGTTGTGGCTGCGCCGGCAGTTGCCAAAAAAAAGCTAAGAACAGAAACAGCAACAGGAATCGCATCATTGTTTAGCCCCGCATTTTATCCAGAAGTTTATTCAACTGGCGTGCTTCTTTTTCAGTAAGATTTACAGCAATAGCATCAATACCCGGATTCAGTTTGTCCAGTTGCTTCAACAACTTCAATCCATTGGCATGGATGGTTACATCCACCAGGCGTTTATCGTACTGATTTGTCTTTTTAGTAACCAATCCTTTCACAATCAGCCGGTCTACAATACGGCTGGTATCACTCATTTTATCGAGCATCCGCTCCCGTATCTGCAACGTAGTGAGGGGTTGTTTACTCCCCCTGAGAATGCGGAGTACATTAAACTGTTGTGCAGAAATACCTGCCTCATCCAGCAGCTCTTTCATGTGCTCCATAACCCAGTTACCGGAGAAGATAACATTGACGATCAGCTTATGATGTTCGTTTCGAAAATTACGGATCTGGTGAATGTCCTGTTCGATACTCATAGAAACAGTGTTTTTGCAGTTTGACTGAATCAGTCTCCATGATGATGCGGATTGCCGGCGTCATGCAAAGATCCGAATTCGCTGGTATAAATTTTGAATAGGAGAATAAAATAACTGATCAGCAGCGGACCGAAGATAAATCCCCAGAAACCAAACAAACTCAACCCCACAATAACCCCCAGCACTGTTACAATCGGATGTACATCGCCCAGCTTTTTCATGAGTGTAACACGGGCGAGATAGTCCACATTACCCGTTACCAGCAGGCTCCAGATGGTTAACCCGATGCCGGCCCCGTTATTGCCTTGAGAGAACAGGAAGACCACGATGGGCAGCCAGATGATGGTGGTACCCACGATGGGGAAAAAAGCAAACACGCCGGTAATAAAGCCCCAAAGCACAAATTCATTCACGCCGAAAATCCAGTAACCGATCAGTGCAAAAATTCCCTGGATCAATGAAATCAACGGAATCCCGATGGCGTTGGCACGTACCATGCTGATGGTTTCCCGGCCCAGTATTTCAATGTTTTCATCCCGCAGGGGCAGGAAGTAGGTTAGCCCGTCTTCCATACGCTTTCCATTGGTAAGCATAAAGAAATACATAAATAAAAGCATAGCCAGATTGCTTACGATCATTGCAGTGCTGTTGAGAAAAGCCGGGAAAAAGTTAGCAATTTTGCGCTGCAGCTCGGCAATATTTTGTTCGGTCAATAAATCCTGTCCGGTCCACTCCCGGATTTGTGCCGATACTGACTTAATGCCCTGGATCAACTCCTGCGAATGACTGAACACTTCATTGATTTTTGGCGACATCAACTGAATGATCCAGTAAACCGGAAAACCAACCACCACGAGAAAACCCAGCATAAATAAAGTAGCAGTTAAATTTTTATTCCACTTCCGGATTTGTGTCAGGTACCGGAACCAGCCACGGCTGAGGATATAAAGGGTAACAGCACCCAAAAAGCCCGGCAAAAAAATGTACAGTTCCTGCACCAGCAAATAGCCCAGTGCTATCAACACAACGAGTAAGATGACCTGCCGCAGCCGGTTTGAAAATGTTGCCATAAGTTGATTTTAAAATGAACGCTGGATGCGTAACAACGTACAATAAATGTAATTAATCTTCCCACACCTTCAGCCCTTCACTGCAGTTGGAGCAAATATCAATGTTGCGGCGGCTGGTCATGAGTTCTTTGCGGAACTGACGGTAGTTGTCGTTGTGCCACACCTCTTTGAACGACTGCCTGTTGAGATTGCCCAGCTGGTGCATGGCATCTTTATCAAAGCAACAGGGCACCACCAGTCCGTCCCAGGTAATCACGTTGGCATGCCACAACTTCCAGCAATGGTTCTGTAGTTGGTTTTTGGGCACATAGCTGCCATCGGGCTGTTTACGGTAGCGGCTGTATTTGCTGAGTGTGGGAATCAATTGATTGGGATCGTTTTGATAGTCATACACCTGTGCGGTTTTGAACCATACATCATCCACCCCCACTTCCTTTGCCAATTGTTTCACTTCTTCCAGTTGGTGTTCATTGGGCTTCACCACCAGGAACTGAAATACAACAAACGGTGTTTTGCTTTTCAGTTCTCTCTTCCACTTCACAATGTTCCGGGCACCTTCCAGCACTTTGTTCAGCTGTCCGCCTACACGGTACTGCTGGTACACGTCCTGCGTGGTGCCGTCAATGGAAATGATGAGGCGGTCGAGACCGCTTTCCACGGTTTCCTTTGCCTTTTCATCCGTAAGGTAATGGGCATTGGTGGAGGTGGCGGTGTAAATCTTTTTTTCATGCGCATACCGCACCATCTTCAGAAAATCGGGGTTGAGGTAGGGTTCGCCCTGGAAATAAAAGATGAGATAGAGTAACTCCCGGTGAATGTCGTCCATCGTTTGTTCAAAAAAACTTTTCTGCAACATGCCGGTGGGACGGGTAAACTCCCGCAGGCCGCTGGGACACTCCGGGCAACGCAGGTTGCAACTGGTAGTGGGCTCAAAGGAAATAGATACGGGATAGCCCCACTGGATGGGCCGGTTCAACAGTTTACTTAACTGGTAACTGCCCCACACTTTTGACAGGTTCCAAAGACGTCGAACGGTGAGCTTGGATAGCAAATTGAGAGCATCCGACTGGTGAATACGACCCATGGCTTCAAAGATAAGATTGGAGCATGTAACTGTGGCGTATTGATTGAATATGGATTTTAAGAATCCTGCTGACGAATCAAGACTCACAATTTTTCCAGCCCCTGCAAGCTATGTATGGAGGCTCATAACCTCAGGGTTTAATCCTTTCAATAAACAGGGTAATTCCTCTAAACAAAATCCTAAAACAAGATTGCAGGCAGTTATAAGAACCAACATACACACGATTCACCTGTTCTCGACCTGTAACATATCCATACTTAAATCAGAATCAAATGAACAGAAACTTACACATCCGCACCATTTCGGTTATTCTATCTGTTTTTTTATTACAAAGCACACTCTTTGCACAAACCAACCAGGAGGCCAAAACCCTGCTGGGTAAGGGGCAGGGTTTACAAAAAAAAGACCTGGGATTTTTTGTTGCACCAACGCTTGGGCTCACCCAAATGGATGGAAGCACGGCCACGCTGTTTAACCTGAGAGGGGGCGTAACTGTGAAAGATAAATTTTCTGCTGGCGCATATTTCAATACCTCCCTTAATCAAATTAAACCCAAAAGCGAAACAATACCATCTGTTTACATGGATTACTGGACTGTTGGAGGCTTTGCAGAATACACAATGCTTTCGAAAAAAATGATTCACCTCACCTTCCCACTATATGTGGGGTATGGAGAAGTGCAAATGGATAATGAAGCGGGAGAAGCAGGATTGGGAGAAGCCAACTTTTTCCAGCTGGAACCATCGGCCCTGCTGGAACTGAACTTACACAAACATGTACGTCTCAATATGGGTACCGGTTATCGGTTTGTTGGACAAATGACATACAGAAATCTGAATCAGTCTGATCTATCAGGCTTCACCGGGTATGTGGGTTTCAGGATCGGTCTGTTCCGGTAAACAGGAAAGAAAGCAGGATGAACAAATGTGTAAGTACTACCTGCAACTTCAAACAGATTCTCTGGTGCTACCTGTACCGGGTTCAATACAACGTATGGGTTTATGAAAGCTGACAAACACCCTTTTTTTTAAAACCTTTTGTCAAAATCCGTGCAATCTTAGTAGTGCCATATACTGTTGCACGAATCTTGTTGTAAATCGAAAAAACTTATCTTATGCATAAAAAATCACTCTACCCGCTGCTTCTTTCTCTTTTCTTTTTCATTTCCTGCGATGTTACACAAAATGAAATGAGGACATCCGCCGATCCTGCTGCCTTACCGGGCGACTGGAAAGTGGATCGCTTCATGGAAGGGTCGGTCAACGAAACCAGTTCCTTTAACCGGTTTCGGTTTCGGTTTGAACCCAACGGCACGTTCCTGTTTCTCGAAAATGGAAATGAATTAGCAAGAGGAACCTGGACACTTTTAGATGGCAACCGCAAACTTGATATTGATGTACCACCGTTCCGCAACGAAGAAGAAGCGGAAGCCCGCTTTGGAGAAGATGTATACGAAATACATGACGACTGGAATGTACTTGAATTTTCAAGCAACCGCATGCGGTTGAACAGCGATGGGGAAGAATTTATCCTCGTAAGAGAGTAAACATTGCTCCAGTTGCCTTTGAACCTGCCTTTGGGAAAAGCTGTCTGCCTTTGAGCAAGACAGCTTTTTTTCTGAAAACACCCATCAGGTATCGCTTCAAAACCCGTTGATTGCTTCGGCCACCAGACTGTTTTTGCTGACTTCCCATTAAGAACGCTCTTAACAAAATATTTTCTCCCAAACTGTTTGTTGCATCGGGCAGAACTCCTATCTTTGATTAGTTGCATAAACAACTATATGCCAAACAACCAATTCAGACGCAGCGAACTCTACAGCTTTATGACGGGAAAAGCCTCCACGGCTATTGCCCGCCGGCTGCAGAAAAATTTTAAACAGGCAGGCGTTGAAATTACTGTGGAGCAGTGGAGTGTGCTGTATCACCTGTGGAAGAACGACGGTATGAGCCAGCAGGATTTATGTGATGCCACGTTCCGGGATAAACCCAGCATTACCCGGCTGGTGGATAACCTGGAAAAACTGAAACTGGTAAAGCGGGTGGCCAGCAAAACCGACCGTCGCATCAACCAGGTATTCTTAACCGAACAGGGGAAACAGCTGGACGAACAAACAATGCAACTCGCCAACACCACGCTGAACGAAGCACTGGTGGGCGTAACGCAGGACAAAGTGGATATTGCGAAAGAGGTACTGCAGATCGTATACGACAATCTGAAATAAAGAATACTGACTTCTCATTTCGAAACAATCTAAAATCATAAACATATGAGTACAGCTACGATTGCATCGCCCGTATTGAAAGGAGGCGAATGGCTCATTAAAGCCAGCACAGCGGGAGAAACCTTTACGCCCGAACAATTCAATGAAGAACAGGTTATGGTGAAAGACATGTGTTCCACCTTCCTTGAAACCGAGGTGTTGCCCGTAGTGGCCCGCCTTGATAAAATGGAAGCAGGTCTTATGCCTTCGCTCATGGACAAAGCCGGCGAACTGGGCTTGCTGGGTACTTCGGCGCCTGAAGAACTCGGCGGACTGGGTAAAGATTTCATCACTTCCACCCTGGTGAACGAAGCCCTGGGCGGCGGTTACTCCTTTTCAGTGGCCATTGCAGCCCACACCGGTATCGGCACACTGCCCATCCTCTACTTCGGCACAACTGAACAAAAAGCCAAATACATTCCCAAACTTGCCAGCGGAGAATGGAAAGGCGCCTACGGACTAACGGAGCCGAACAGTGGCAGTGATGCCCTCGGCGCCAAAACCACCGCCAAACTGAGCGAAGATGGAAAGTATTACCTCCTCAACGGACAAAAATGCTGGATCACCAACGGTGGCTTTGCCGATGTGTATACCGTATTTGCCAAAATTGACGGCAAAGAATTCACCGGCTTTATTGTGGAGCGGGGTATGGAAGGCTTTACCCAAGGGCCCGAAGAACATAAAATGGGCATCAAAGGATCGTCCACTGTACAATTGTATTTCCAGGATTGTAAAGTTCCCGTTGAAAATGTACTGGGCGAAATCGGCAAGGGTCACGTCATTGCGTTCAACATCCTCAACATCGGCCGTTTGAAACTGGGCGCTGCTGCATTAGGCGGCTCCAAGCGTTCGCTCAACCTGGCGCTGGAATATGCAAAAACACGTGAGCAGTTTAAACAACCCATTATCAACTTCGGCGCTATTCAACATAAACTGGCCGAAGTGGCAACACAAATCTGGGTGCTGGAAAGCGCTTTGTACCGCACCAGCAAATGGATCCAGGATAAAGAAAATGAATTAATCGCCGCAGGTAAACCCTTCCACGAAGCCCTGCTGGGTGCTGCAGAAGAATATGCCATTGAATGTGCGATGCTGAAAGTATATGGCAGTGAAGTGCTGGATCTTACGGTTGACGAAGGTGTGCAGATTTTTGGTGGTAACGGCTTCAGTGATGAATACGATATTTCACGTGCCTACCGTGACAGCCGCATCAACCGCATTTACGAGGGAACCAATGAAATCAACCGCCTGCTCACCGTGGACATGGTGCTGAAACGTGCCATGAAAGGCCGTTTGGACCTGATGGGACCAGCCATGAACGTACAAAAAGAACTCATGAGCATCCCCGACTTTGGCAGCGAAGACGACACACCGTTTGCCAAAGAGTTCAAAGCCATTGCCAACTTCAAAAAAGCCATTCTCATGACAGCTGGTGCTGCCGTGCAGAAACTGATGATGAAGATTGAACACGAGCAGGAAATACTCATGAACATTGCCGATATGGCTATTCTCACCTTCAATGCAGAAAGCGCCCTGCTGCGTGCCGCTCAACTGGTTGAAACAAAAGGAGAAGCTGCCTGCCAGATGGAACTGGACATGATGCGTATTTACCTGTACGATGCTGCAGATGGCATCAACAAGCATGGGAAAGATGCGCTCAACGCCTTTGCCGATGGCGATGAGCAGAAGATGATGTTGCTGGGGCTGAAACGTTTCACCAAAGTAGAAGCGTTCAACAGCAAGGATGCCCGCCGGCGTATTACGGCTAAGCTGCGTGCAGATGGCAGGTATCCGTTATAAGAACATGTAACAGAATTGTAAAAATTATAATCCTTTGCACTACCTGCAAAGGATTATTTATTTTCACCACATGGCCCGCTTTGTATTACTGCTATCGTCACTTCTTTCCATGCATGTTGTCACAGCACAACAGGTATTTCTCAAACTTGTAACCCCTGCCAAAAACAAAACAACTGTTACTGCTGCACGGCAATTTATTACAGGCACCACCTGCAAAACGTGTACATTACTGCTGAATGGTGCAGAAGTGAAGGTATGGCCCACGGGCGCCTTTGCCACGGAAGTGAACCTGCAACCGGGCGATACCAGCATTCAATTGGTGGCAACCGATGCAAAGGAATTTAAAAGCACACAGACGCTGTTCTACACCTACCAGCTTCCTGCCAAAGAAAAAGAAGTCGCAACGGCTACCGTTGCCTGGTGGCGGGTGGAACCGCAGGGCGATCTGTTACTGCAGCCCGGCGACCGGGTACAACTCTCCCTGAAAACCATGCCGGGTGCAGCTGTAAAACTGGAAAACGGGTTTGAACTGAAAGAAGTGCCGGTTTGGGACAGTACCGGCATACGGGGCATTTACAAAGGGGAGTACATTGTAAAACAGAATGACCCGTTTCTCACTGAACAAAAGAAACCACTGAAAGCAATCGTTCAGTTCAGCGAATCACAGCAACTGGAAGTTTCCACGAAATCCACCTATGCGCTGATGCCGGAAGCCCCCGTTGTGTTACAAACCAAAGGCCGTTTGCCTTACCTCCTTCACGGACTGGGTGAAGACCGGCTGGGAGGTGCCAAAATCGGCTACCTCGATTCACTGGTAAAACTGAAGGCCATCGGCAAGGTAGGCGATAAGTACAACGTGCAGCTGAGTGCGCACCGCCGGGCATGGATTGAAGAAGAACACATCACCGTTCTGCCGCAACCTGTGTTCACCCCTGCCTCCCTCACCGGTAATATGCAGGCCTGGGGCGACAGTTTGTACGATTATGTATCACTGTCACTCACCGAACGCCTGCCCTGGCAAAGTTTCCAGGAAGTATCACCCAACCGCATTGTCGTAGATGTATATGGTGCTACTTCCAATACCAACTGGATCATTCAGCAGCAATCGCTCAAAGCAATAAAACAGGTTCACTACCAGCAACTGGAAGACGGCCTCTTCCGCATCATCCTCGAGCTGAACGATCCGCAACACTGGGGACACAGCATCAGCTACCGGGGAAAAACGCTGGTCATCCGTGTGCGGCAAAAACCCAAAAGCCTGTTGTTACAGAACCTGGTGATTGGTGTGGATGCCGGTCATGGCGGCAGTAACAAAGGAGCGTTTGGTTTAACCGGTGTCATGGAAAAAGACATGACCCTCCTGTTGGCCAAAGAACTGCAGCAGGCACTGGAAGCCGAAGGGGCCACGGTACTCATGAGCCGCACCACCGATACCACTTTTAATAATCACGACCGTTATAATTTTTTCCGTGACCGCAATCCGCACCTGGTGCTGAGCATTCATCTCAACAGCAGCGGCGATCCCATCCGCACAAAAGGGATTGGCATGTTTTACAAACACATTGGTTACCGTTCTCTGTCGCAGGTCTTATTCAAAGAGCTGACCGCCTTCGGTTTGCCCGAGTATGCACTGGTGGGCAACTTCAACTTCCTGCTCAATGGTTTTACTGAATTTCCCAATGCGTTGATTGAAACCCTGTTTGTGAGCAACCCGGAAGAAGAAGCCAATGTACTGAACCCCGACTACCGGAAAGGTATAGCCGAAGCGATTGTGAGGGGCTTGAAACAGTGGTTGAAGGAGCGGGAGTGAAAGTTCCAAAGGTTCCAGAGGTTCAAAAGTTCAAGAGGTTAATGGCTTACAAAGCGACAATACATTTACGAAACAAAAATGTCATTTCGTTGTCTTAGAAAATAAAAACGTTCCGTTCGGTGGAAAACCGTTATCTTTGCGCTGTTATTTGAGTGATACTTTGATTTGTAAGTGAATTGTCTTATCTGCTACGCATATTCTGCTAATAGTTAGTCTTCTTTTACGCCTCGTATTTTCTCAGTTTTTAATCATGCTTAAATAAAGCAACAATGAACATTTATGTTTCAAACTTAAGCTTCAACATCCAGGATGATGACTTAAGAGGATTTTTCGAAAGCTATGGTGAAGTAACCAGCGCAAAAGTAATTACCGATAAAATCACAGGCCGTAGCCGTGGTTTCGGATTTGTGGAAATGAGCGATGACAACGCTGCTAAAACAGCGATTTCTGAGCTGGATGGTGGTACTGTTGAAGGTCGTGCTATCCGTGTAAACGAAGCAAAACCCCGTGAAGAGCGCAGCAACAACAACCGTTCTTTTGGAAACAAAAGCTTTGGCCGTTACTAATCTGTAACGCACCCACAAAAAAAGACCATCGCAATGCGATGGTTTTTTGTTTGTATGTACCGGCTTAAACTCAATTTTATAATCTGCTCTGAAAATTTACTTACAAAAAAACAGTAGGCATCTGACTAAAAAACCAGATGAAACTCCATAAGATTGAGAACATATTTTCTCTACAGTTTTATTACTTTTCTTCATCAGACTTCTTCTTCCACGCCTGAAATATTTTCAATTCTTTTTGTGTTAGCGTTCTCGAAACAGGAACATACTGGGTAGTCATAAAAAGCTGATCTCCGGGTATTTCACTTACATATCGGTCTACTACACGACCTGTTTGCTCAGTTAAACCGAAATGCAATGTAAAATACAATGGCCACCACTTATCCTTATGTTTCTTCAAAAAATAATACCTGCTTTTTTGTAATTTACTTCTATTCTCTGTGTAGAAAGAATGATACAAACCATAAAGATTCCCGGCTATAATTGTATCTCTTGTATAAGTCAGGGGAGTCTTGCTTGAAATCTTACTCAAAAAGTTCCAGCCTCCTTCAGCATAACCGGTATCAGGTTGATAGTACGATTTAAAAGGTTTAGCAGTATCCGAAAAAGTATGATAAACTGTAAATTTTTTATTCCTAAGATCAATAAATGTATAATGATCTATTGTATCATAAACAGTGGTTTGATTGAATTGATCTGTAAAAATATTTCTCTTCTTTACCTCAGCAATAATCATACTATCGTAAAACCAGTGTTTAAAGTCTCCATACCATGGCACCGGCTCTGATTGTAATGTTTTCTTGTTCATGAATCGCAATTCCAGATTAAAAACTCCTCCATAGTTATTAATTCGTGAACTGGCACAAGAAAAACAAATGATAATAAAAAACACGGCAACAAACTTCCTCATTCTATATCATTTTATGGAAATTCAATACTAAAGCCCCAAACATTTTGTTTTCCAACCAAAAATTCCGGTAAACCCTCAGGAGAGATTTTACCAGTAGCATGAGACTTTCCAAGCCATCCATCTGCCTGGTTTGTAACGGCAAGCTCAGTCCATTTAGTCAAACTCCCATCTACATTAAAAATTGCCGAATTCAAGTGTCTTACATTAGTAAAAAACCTCCTGTCGGAATATCTGGCGCTTTTATACCCTTTAAATCTGTAAATGCTTTAATGTACCATAAGACTGCGAAGTGTATTTTCCCTTCAGTTTTATTATTTTACTTCATCAGACTTCTTCTTCCACGCCTGAAATATTTTCAATTCTTCTTGTGTTAGCGTTCTCGAAACAGGAACATACTGGGTAGTCATAAAAAGCTGATCTCCGGGTATTTCACTTACATATCGGTCTACTTTACGACCTGTTTGCTCAGTTAAACCGAAATGCAATGTAAAATACAATGGCCACCACTTATCATCATGCTTCATTAAAAAATGATACCTGCCTTTTAATGAATTGCTACTGACTTCCTTATACTGTGAATAATAAAGCTCGTACTTCTTTCCTGACAATACAGTGTCGCTTAAATAAGCCAACGGGATATTATCTGACAATTTGCTAAGAAAATTCCAGCCTCCTTCCGCTCTTCCCGAATCAGGCTGAAAATACGTTTTATAGGGTCTTGCTGTGTCCGAAAAATTTTTAAAAAGTGTAAACTTCCTCTTTCGCAGATCTATAAACGTATAATGATCGGGGGTATCCCGAATTGTTGTTTGTTCGTACATATCCGTAGCAATGAAGCGGTGATTTATTTCACCTATAATCATGCTGTCGTAAAACCAATGTCGGAAATCGACAAACCAAGGCACCGTATCTGTTTTAAGCGTTTTTTTATCAAGAAACCGGATTTCCAGATTAAAAACTCCGCCATATTTATTACTTCGAGAACTGGTACAGGAAAAACAGAAAATAATAAAGGCTGTTAACAGAGTTTTATTCATTGGGATTTTATTATTGAAACTCAGCATAAAAACCCCACACATTTTCTTTTGAAATTTGGAACTCATGAATATTTAGTGCAGATATTTTACCCGTAACATGAAACTTACCAATCCAGCCGTTTGCCTGGTTTGTAACTGCAAGTTCTGTCCATTGAATTGGCTCTTGTACTAAGTTGAAAATTGTAGAATTTAGATGCCTCACGTTCGTAAAAAATCCACCACCTGGAATGTCCGGCGCTTTGATTCCTTTTAACTCCGTATATGCCTTTACTTGCCAATGATTTGCAGCACCCACTGTCCAATCAACTTCACCTGCTTTGTTCATTTTTAACACAAGGTATTTATGTTGCAGTTCCCGCTGTAATGCTTCCTGTACCTTCACGGCACAACATAGAGAGCCGGAAGGACCCTCTGTAAAACTTACATCTTTCTGATCAAGTCTGTTTAACAAATGAAGTATCCTGCTATTCCCTTCGGGAGTTAATTTACTGGCCTGTGCTTTCAACCATTCCGTACTCGTTTTAAAAATTTCAGCTTCTTTCGCTGTAGTATTACTACTTTCTTTCTTGCAGGAAATACATGTGTTCATCAAATAGAAAACCAAAAACAAACAAAGAGATTTTTTGATTCCGGTGACTACGGTTAGCAGATTAAATACAAATGTGTTCGGGGGGGGGTGAAATTGCTTTTCATAATTAGTGTTTTTATAGTTAGCACAAGCTAAAAAGAAAATTTAAAAACAAAAAAGTTTTCGCCAAGATTTTTGAACTCAACCCAGAAGCTTTCTTTTTATATAAATGTGACTAATAGAAGTTAGAACAGAAATATCTTTACAAAAAAATTTTTCATGAGCAATCTGATACAGGAATTCAACGACTACCGCACCAAAATGAACGAAGTCATTCTCAGCAAAGACAACCTCGTCATCAAACGCCTCTGGAATCTCGATACGAATACTTATGCCGAAGGCGCTCTTTCCACTCAAACCAAGGAAATGCTGGGCCTGGTTGCCAGCATGGTGCTGCGCTGCGACGACTGCATCAAATACCACCTGGGTAAGTGCCATGAGTTGGGTGTAACCACCGAACAGATGTACGAAATCTTTGCTGTGGCCAATATCGTGGGCGGTACCATCGTCATTCCGCACACCCGCCGGGCAGCCGAATACTGGGAGGAGCTGGTCAGCAACCCCTGATCACCTACGGCAGCGGACAAAGAAATTCCACCGGCTGACAACAATCAGCCAAAACCCTGACCGTCCATTCCGATATTAGCGGCATTTTATTAACTTTGAAAGATTCAATTACTACCATATGAGTGAAGTGATTTCCGCCCCCCTGACCACCAAAGATTTTCAAACCGACCAGGAGGTGCGTTGGTGCCCCGGCTGCGGCGACTATTCCATCCTGGCCCAGGTGCAGAAAATTATGCCCGGCCTGGGAATTCCCCGTGAAAATATTGCCATCATCAGCGGTATCGGCTGCAGCAGCCGTTTCCCCTACTACATGAATACGTATGGCATGCACTCCATTCACGGCCGTGCCACAGCAGTTGCAAGCGGACTGAAAGCGGCCCGCCCCGACCTGAGCGTTTGGATTGTAACCGGCGATGGTGACGGACTCAGCATTGGCGGTAACCATACCATCCACCTGCTGCGCCGCAACTTTGATGTAAATATCATGCTCTTCAACAACCAGATTTATGGTTTAACAAAGGGCCAGTACTCACCCACTTCGGAGGAAAAGAAAGTTACCAAGAGTACCCCGTTTGGCAGTATTGACCACCCGTTCAACCCCCTGGCACTGGCGATGGGTGCCGATGCCACGTTTATTGCCCGCAGTATGGACCGTGATCCCAAACACCTGCAGGAAATGCTCATCAGGGCGAACAGCCACAAAGGTGCTTCCTTCCTCGAAATTTATCAGAACTGTAATATTTTCAACGATGGGGCCTTTGAGATTTTCACTGAAAAATCCACCAAGCCCGAAGAAACCTTGTTCCTTGTTCAGGGCCAGCCCTTGGTATTTGGCGCTTCGCAGAACAAAGGCATTAAGTTAGACGGTTTCCGCCCGGTAGTGGTGAACCTCGATGAAGGCCACAGCAAAGACGACCTGTGGGTGCATGATGAAAAAGATTTCTATAAAGCCCAGATCCTGGTACGTATGTTCGACGATCCGCACCATGACGGGCACCTGCCCCGTCCGTTTGGTGTGTTCTACGAAACCGAACGCCCCTGCTACGAAGAGATGATGGACCTGCAGATCAAAGAAGTGATTGCCGCCAAAGGAAAAGGCAATCTCGATAAGCTGTTACGTGGCAACGAAGTATGGGAAATTCATTAATCACTTCATCTGCTATCTATAAAACGGGAGGCTTGCGCCTCCCGTTTCTTTTTTATTCGGATTGAAACGGTTTCAGTTGCAATAGTTGCAATTGCGTTGGTTTTCCTAACTTCCCGTTTCAAACGATTGCCATATGTTTCGCAGTAAAATTGCCGGTATCGGCCACTACGTACCCGAACAGGTTGTAACAAATAACGATCTCACCCGCTATATGGATACCAACGATGAGTGGATCCAGGAACGTACCGGCATCAAAGAACGCCGCTATGCCCACCGCACCAACGAAACCACCACCACCATGGGTGTGGAAGCTGCGAAAATTGCCATTGAACGGGCCGGCACCACACCGCAGGACATTGACTTTATTGTATTTGCAACACTGAGCCCGGATTACTATTTCCCCGGCTGTGGTGTACTGCTGCAGCGGGCCATGGGCATGAAACAAGTAGGCGCCCTGGACGTTCGCAACCAGTGCAGCGGCTTCGTGTATGCCTTATCGGTAGCCGACCAGTTTATCAAAACCGGTATGTATAAAAATATTCTGGTAGTGGGCGCAGAAAAACATTCCTTTGGACTCGATTTTACCACCCGGGGCCGCAATGTGAGTGTGATCTTTGGCGATGGCGCCGGGGCCGTAGTACTGCAGCCCACCGAAGATGAAAACCAGGGTATCCTCAGCACCCACCTGCACAGCGATGGTGCCGATGCCGAAATACTGGCCATGTACAATCCCGGTACGCATGCCAACCACTGGAAAGAAAACCTGGCCACCTTCAACGAAGCCGAAATCGCCGATATGTTCATGAGCCAGGCAATGATGGATAAGGCCGAACTGTTTCCGTATATGGACGGACCGGCTGTGTTTAAAACAGCCGTGGTAAAATTTCCCGAGGTGATCCTGGAAGCACTCCAGGCGAACGGGTACAACCCTTCTGACCTTACGTTACTGATACCGCACCAGGCCAACCTGCGCATTGCCCAGTTTGTGCAACAAAAACTCAAGCTGCGTGACGACCAGGTGTACAACAATATTCAGAAGTACGGCAACACCACAGCCGCCTCTGTACCCATTGCGCTGAGCGAAGCATGGGAACTGGGCAAGGTCAAAGAAGGCGACCTCGTGTGCCTGGCGGCATTCGGCAGCGGCTTTACCTGGGCCAGTGCGTTGTTGAAATGGTAAGTTCGTTTATTCAACCTTGGCAGCAGGAAGCATCTTGTGCTGCAATAAATCCTGCAACACCCGCCGGTTACTTTCATTGTACACAGAGCGGAAAATATCTTTTTTCTCCTGTTCCGTTAAGTGAAAACTGAGGGCAGCACCCTTTTGGGAACTGGCCGGTTCGTAAATAAACACATAACGATGTAACTCCACTTCGTTACGCAGGTAACTGATCATACTTTCCTGCATGTAATCCTGCACTTTGTAAAAATTGTATTGCAGGGTGGTTACCGGTTTGTAGAGTATATCGCCGATGCCCGGTTCGGGCAGTTCTTCCTTCCATTCGCCTTTCTTGCGGTCACGCACCTGTATGTACACCACGCCGGCTGTGTTGTTACGGATCCACTCCCGGAACACATGGAGAAAACGTAATGTGATTTCCTGCCCGAAATTATCACGCAGCCCGGCATCCATCACATCCACAATGGGAACAGTGGGCAGCCACACATTGGGCAACACATAGGGAAACGTTGCATTCATTCGCAGCGCTGAAAGCAAGCGCAGGTTATAGGGATTGAGTTCACTGAAAAACGCACCATAGTCAATGGCATCGGGCTCGGCAGTACGCAGGGTATCGCCCACCGGCCGCATCAAAAAACGGATGGGCTGCGATGCAACCATCAGCTTGCGTCCGTCCTGCGACACAGTAGAACTGAAAATGCCCAGCGGAATCCGTGCGGCCGCTTCTTCTTCCCGGTAATCGGCCAGCCGGTCGCCCATGATGCCGCCTGTGTTGTAGTTGAACTGCTGTTCAAATGCATAGCCACGGTCTTTTACATAACGGTACGGACCAACCGAAAATTTCTGCACCGGCGAAATCAGGTCACGGGTAACATAGGAAGAGAAGATGGGATTGAGCAGATCTTTTGATACGTTGGAACTGGTGGCCGAATCAGATACCAGCGCACTGTCACTGTTCCGCCTCCGGTACAACTCCCGGTAGTAAGTGGCACCCAGCATGCCGCCCGATGCACCGGAATACAAAACAGTTTTTCTCATGAGCAGTCCGCCCAGGGCACTGTCCACCATCCGCAAGGTTTGAAAGGTAAACGTAGCCGAACGGTTGCCGCCGCCACTCACATTAATGACATACAAATACGGCTTCTCCACTCCCTGCCGTTGCTTCCAGCGTTCCAGGATTTGAATCATGTGCAAACTATCGGCCCGCATTTGCCCGGTGGTGCATATAGCCTGCAATCCTTCCAGCGAATAGGCCGGACGTTGCTGCCGGTTTTCATAATTCAACCCGAAGGCTTTGTTGCGGATATCAAGGTACTCATGGCGGAACAGGAAATTAAACACCAATACCAGCAGCAGCGTTACCGGAATGCTCCAGGTATCCAGCCAATAGGCCAATGCACCCGATGCTGCTATGAGGATGGAAAAAAATACAAAGATGCTGGCAGCGGCCGGCAACTGCAGCGAAGGCTGATCTAAGAAAAATCCATAAACCCCCAACACCAGAAACGCCAGCACAATCGCCATCACCGCTGCAAAATTGTGACGCTTGAAAATCAGATCCAGGAAATCCGGACTGTAATGGGTTACGGTACGAGCCTTACGAACGGTGAAAAAATCAGTCAGCACATAATCCACCCGCACCACCAGATCTTCTTCTGGACGCATCCGTATGGGTTTGTATTTTTCGAGGAACTGCCGTGGATTACTGAGTACCGGCTGCAACGTGCGGAGAATAGCCTGCTCACTGCCATAGAAATAAAAAAAGGAAAAGAGAATGAAGAGAATGAGTCCGCCTAAAAAGCCGGCAGCAATGAACAGAATTTCACCCATACTCATCAGTTCATTGTACTTATCGAACCGAACCAATTGCACAAAATAGTTGAGGAGAAACAGCAGCGGCAGCAACCCGTTGTTCAGCGAATATTTGAGAAAGGGCTTGGTGGCGGTGGCCAGAAATTTAAAATAGCGGCTGAAGAGGATGAAGGTGGTAATGTTCCAGCTCATGAGAAACACACCATAAGCCGACCCCGTGAAAAAAGCACTGATGAAGCTGACCCGTCCCAGGTATTCCGGCGCCAGGAACAGCGAGCCGGCTCCAAAATGGCTCATAAATCCGCCACTGATCGCACTGCCCAGCAGAAACCAAAACAGCAGCAGCAGCTGGTACTTTCTGAAATGCAGAAACAGCAGTTGCACCGGGAACGAATACCATATGCCTTGCAGGTATTGCTTCATTGATTGTACGGGTTGTTCAAATGTTACCTGGTTGTGCTACCAACGCAGCCGGTAACACACCCTCAAGTTACTGCATTGCCGTTGCTTTCAAAAACGGAATGCAGTGAAATCCGTTAACAAAAAGAAAAACCCTGCGGAAGCATTGCTGCTCAGCGTTGCGAAGGCCGCACAAGGTACAGGAACCATACCAGGCTCAGCAACAAACACATACCACCCAACTGGTGCAACTGGGCCAGCCATTCATACACACCCCAACGGTTGGGGATGATCTGGAGCGACAGCAACACCGACAAAATGCCCAGCGCTGCCTGCAACCCTACCAACACTACAGGTAAAAAGCGGGTGGCCTGTACCAAAGGTGCCTGTACTTTGGCTGCAAAAAAATACCAGCCCAGCAGCAGCACCGAGAATACAAAGGCCAGGTTGCGGTGTACAAAATGAATGGTGAGTTTATTCTCGATGAAATTCAGCAATAGCGGCGATTCTTTCAGCCAGGTATCGGGCAGCCAGGTATCATTGATGAGTGGCCAGGTAGGCGCCACGGTAGCGGCTTTATGTCCGGCCATCAGCGCCCCGAACAGCAACTGCACCACCAGCAGCAACAGCAGCAACAGCGTAAACCGCTGCAGTCCTTTGTGTGCGGTAATGTATTTGGCGGGTACCGATAACTGCAGTGCAAACCAGAACGTATAACTCAGCAATCCCATCGCCAGGATAAAATGTAATGCCAGCCGGGTGGGTTTTACATACACTGCATCGCCCACCAGTCCGCTGGCCACCATGATCCATCCCACCGCTCCCTGCAGGCCACCCAGCAGGAACAGAACCACCAGCGGCCGCACCATCTCCCGGCGGAAATAGCGCTTCACCAAAAAGTACACAAATCCCACGGCAAACACCAGTCCCATCATACGGGCCCAGAAACGGTGTACCCATTCCCAGAAGAAGATAAACTTGAAATCGCTGAGGGTGAAATCGGAGTTGAGCAGTTTGTACTGCGGGGTGGTTTTGTATTTATCAAATTCGGTGAGCCATTGTGCCTGCGACAAAGGCGGCAGGGTGCCCGTCACCACTTCCCATTCGGTGATGGAAAGGCCCGAGCCCGAAAGGCGGGTGATGCCGCCGAGCAGGATCTGCACAATCAATAAAAACACGCCAAAAAACAACCAGTTGGCCACGGCTTTATCCGAACGCTGAAAATCTGTTTGCATAACAGCTGCAAAGGTACAGGCTGTGCCGGTTTGTGTTGGGAATGATGGAGTTATTTTCCACTGGGGAACGACAAACCCTGAACAGCAGCCGCAGAAGCCGTACCTTTCGGGTATGTGGAAACTCTACATCACCGGACTCACGGTACTGCTCACCGCCATCCTGGCGAATGTGCTGGCAACGCAGTTGCACCTGCTGTCGTGGTACGATTTTCTCACCCTGCTGGGCAAAGAAGGCAATGCCGGCTGGCGGCAGGTACGCTGGCAGGATGCGTTGTGGTTGTTCCTCGTCTATCCCCTGCTGCTCGGCGCCGGTGCACTGGGCGGGTTGTACCTGCACCAGCTGCTCCTGAAATTGTTCTAAGAAAACAGTATTCAACACGGAGGTACGGAGGAAAAAGAGTTCACTGAGTTTTCACTCGTGTAATGTTTTCACCACAGAGATACAGAGAGACAGGAGTTAACGAAGACCCTAATCCCTAATTTGTGTAATCAGTGTAATTCATTCTTGAAATTCGTGTCAACCCCCATTCGTGTAATCCGTGTAATTCTTCTTTAATTCGTCCCCAAATACATTCGTGTAATCCGTGTAATTCATTCTTGAAATTCGTGTCAACCCCCATTCGTATCCTAAAAATCCGTGTTCCCCACTTGAGCGAAGCGAAAGTTCCACAATTCGTGTAATCCGTGTAATTCATTCTTGAAATTCGTGTCAACCCCCATTCGTGTAATCCGTGTAATTCTTCTTAAATCCGTGTCCCAACCTCCGTGTCCTCCCCTCCCTCCTTTTCTCCGTGTTGTCACTTGAGCAAAGCGAAAGTCCCCCAAAAAAGAAACGGCTGCCGGAAAGAAAACCATCTTTACCAAACAGCCGCCTTACGCATCATCGAGTTGTTCCAAAGGAATGCGTTGAATGCTATGTTACATCTGTCCCTTCAGGATTTTATGCCAGTAGAGCCAGGGCAATATATATTTTTTGAGAAAGTACATCGTCCACCGGGGTTTGCTCTGATCAAAGGGGAAGGTTTCCATCACTTTGTTATCGTACCCGAATTCGGCGAGGATGAGTTTGCCATAACCCGCCACCAGCGGACAGCTGCCGTAACCACTGTACTGAGCCGCCAACGGCTGGCTCTTCAAAAACGAAAGCAGGTTTTTCACCAGCACCGGCGCCTGTTTACGGATGGCCGCACCCGTTTTGGCATTGGGTGTGTTGGTAACATCGCCCAGGCTGAAGATGTTTTTAAACTTAGTGTGCTGCAGCGTGTACTTGTCCACATCCACCCAACCATTGGCATCGGCCAACGGACTTGCCTTGATGAATTCGGGAGCGCTTTGCGGGGGCACCACGTGGATCATGCTGAATTGTTTCTGCACTTCGCTGGTGGAGCCGTCGGGGGCTGTCACTTTGTACGTAGCCACCCGGTTGGGACCATCAATGGCGATGAGATCGTGTTTGAAGCTGAGTGCAATTTTGTAGTCCTTCACCAGTTTCATCAGTTCATCGGCGTATTTTTTAATACCGAAGATGACGCCGCCACCGGAGGTGAATTCAATATGGGCGTTGATTTTGTTCTTTTTGCAATAGTCGCCCGCCAGGTACATGATTTTTTGCGGGGCGCCGCCACAACGCACGGGCGTTGATGGTGCGGTGAAGAGAGCGGTATCGCCGTCTTTCAGGCTTTGAAAACACTCCCAGGTATAAGGAGCATAGTCTTTATGGTAGTTGCTGGTAACCCCGTTTTTACCGAGGGTTTCGGGCAGACCTTTCACCAGGTGCCAGTTCATTTGAATACCGGCGGCTACGATGAGCACATCGTAGGTGAACATATTGCCATTGCGGGTGGTGACCTGGTTTTGTTCGGGCTGGAAGGATGCGACAAATTCTTTGATCCAGGTGGTGTTTTCGGGGATCACATCAGCTTCGTTGCGGACAGTATTGTTTATATCGAACACACCGCCGCCCACCAGTGTCCAGGCCGGCATGTAGTAATGTTTATCGCCGGGCTCCATGATGGCAATGTCGAGTTGTTTGTTGGCCCGCAGCAGCTGCGCTGCCACAGAAATACCGGCGTTACCGCCGCCGATGATGAGGATTTGATGATGCGTAGTCATAATAATGCGTTTAAATCAGGCAGCAAAGTAAGACAGCCTGGAGCAGACCTTTGTGATAGCAATCACAAACTGATGAGAATCAGGAACGGGGTTGAGGCGGGTCAGGGACCTGGGGTGGCATTGAAGATTTTAGATTGCAGATTGCAGATTGAGGATGCAGTACCCCAACTTTTAACCGACAACAAACGCAACTAAACATTTATTCCCGGCTCCTGAAAAAGTGCATTGTGCAACAACAATACAGAAAGCGCACTACTAATTTGTTGATTCTCAAGCCTGAATTTTTGAGGCAGTTGCGTATATTTATGTGTTGTATGCAACTTTATTTGACCGTAAAAAATTAAAAAAAATGAAATATTTTATTTATTCAATTTTTATTGGGGTTATGTTTTCTTGCAATAGCGAAAGCATTAAAGACAAAATAGGATTAAGTAAAGACGGACTTAAAAGAGCAACTGACGTTGCGAGTATTGGACTATTTGAGAAAATGGAATATAAGTTTTTTGACGCAGATAGTAAGACGAAAAGCTATATCCAGCTAGACTTATACAACAGTCATCTCTCAGCGGATAAATTTGACAGCAGAGAAGTTGCAATTAAAACATCAAAAGAATTTATAAAAAAATTTAGCGACAGTAAGAAATATGACTCATTGTGTGTTAAAATGATACAAACTAAAAAGGGTAATTTGAAATCGGTTGAAAAGATTGACGAATATTATTTTTTGACAAGTGATCTTTAATTAATTGACGTAAAAGTTAATTCAGAAAAGTTCTAGACAAGACAGAGAAAAAGTTATGACTTAAACAGAAGTATGATAAATAGCCCTTTCTAGTATAAAAAAAGCTGCATACAACATTGGGTTTTGTGCAAGTTGGGCAGACGGAATAACAATGAGCATTCGTAATTCTGTTCAGCTTTTGTTCGGGTTGGACGTACATCGCTGGGCTTTAGTTCTTTACTTCAACTTTATATATTTTTCAATCATCAGCGGTTATGGGCAGACGGAATGCTATTTCACAATCTGCACAAATCCCTGCCCGTTGGCTGTCATTTTTAAAGCGACACCGAAAGACTAACATTTAACACAAACAAAAATGAGTAACGAAGAACATTTTGAAATTCCATTAAGTAAAACTAAAATGATACTAACCTTTTTAGGTTCACTAATGTTTGTTGGACTTGGAATATGGTTTTTAGTAAATCCACCGAAAATTAGTAACCCTATTTTAGGTAACCCGACAACACTTTTTATAATTGGAATTGCCTCAGTTTTATTTTTTGGACTTGTCGCAATAACAATTTTTCGCAAGTTTTCTGACAAAAAAGCTGGACTAATAATTAATAAACAAGGAGTTATTGACAATTCAAGTGGTGTTTCGGCAGGAGAAATTCCCTGGAAGGACATTCAAGAAATTGCAATTTCACAAGTTATGAATCAAAAATTTTTGATGATTATCGTTAAAAATCCGCAAGAATATATTGACAAAGTAACAAGTCCGATAAAACGAAATGCTATGAAAATGAATTACAAGTCATACGGTTCGCCAATAAGTATTTCTTCAAATGCCTTACAGACAAACTTTGACGACTTACATAAATTGTTGATTGACAAAATGAACGAATATAAATTGTAGAAAAACAACGAGCAGCCATCATCGGTTTGGAAATATGGCGGCTGAAGTGCTTCTATGAAACATTTGTGCAAGGTTCAACAGTAGTAATTCTATTGAACTTTTGTGCTAAATTTCCACCACATCGCCAAGCTCAATACCGTACAACCAACACCCTGCATCACTAACCAAACTAAAACAACTACACAATGAAACAAAACAACCTGGTTACAACAGCCCGCATAACCGGTAGTTGGTATTTGCTGCTGGCAATTTCCGGCATCCTGGGCTTCGGGGTATTTCATAGCAAGGTTTTCATTACCGGCGATACCGGTAAAACACTGACGAACTTAACAGAGCAGGTAACCACTGCAAGAATCAGGCTAGTACTAGAGCTGTTGATCATTGCTTCCCAGGCGCTGTCGGCCGTTTGGTTTTACAAACTGTTGAACAGAATAAATGGCTGGGCAGCGTTTGCCCTTGCCGGCTGGGGGCTCATGAACTGTGCAGCCATTATGGTGAGTGCAATTGCCATGGGCGCTGCAATCCAGGTCGCCAACGTTACCACCCTTCCCTTTCAGGAAAAAATAATAATCATACAGCTTTTAAGTTCGGTCATCGCAAATGCCTGGGTGGTGGGCGGTCTGTTTTTCGGGCTTTGGCTCCTCCCCATGGGTTATGTGATTGTTACATCCAGACGAATGCCATTGTGGTTGGGCTGGACTCTGATCATTGGCGGTGTTGGTTACATTGTAAGTACGTACTTAATTTGCATTGGCTTTTCCAACGCATTTGTAAAGAGCTTAACGATCCCCGCCACTATTGGAGAATTCTGGATGATTGGCTACCTTTTGATGTATGGTATAAGGCCCGAAAAACCAATTGAATGACCCCAAAAACGGCACAAGATTTCTGTCGCTCCGGGGTCTTGCCTTAGTTGACCCCAGGAAGTTTAAAAATGCAAATTTTTCTATAGAATGTGCTGATAAATTAACTCTTTATATGAAACTGGTTTTCTTAACCATCCTAGCCTTTGTTCTTGCAGAAAAAGCCGTTTCTCAGGAGATACAACTTGAAGCAAACAGGTTTCTCAAAGTGAAACAGAGGAGCTATGGCGTTACAGACAGCCTTGATCAAACAGTTGTCCCCTTTATTTATGAATTGATCGAATACAAAAACAACCGGCTGATCGTATACAAAAAGGGCCTTACGGGTTTACTGACACTAAACAACGAAGTCGTCCTTACAACGGACTTTAAATTTATCCTGCCCAGAAACAATAACAGATTTATTCTGTGGACACCCAACTCTCAATTTGGTTTATGCAACCAAGACGGGCAAATTATTCTGCCCGTTAGTTATAAGAGCGTCTCTTCGACAGAAAATGACGACTATTACATCACAAAGAATGAAAAGAATTTAAATGGCGTTTACAGCTTCACAGGAGAGCAGATCCTGCCCGAAGTATACCGATTTTATACACAGGACGGCTACAAAGTTTTTGCAGTAAAAGATGACCTACCACTACTACTGCACCTTCAGCAACCAGACAGTATCGTGGTGCTGGACAAAGACATTGCTTTTGTTGAAACCGTAAGACACAATTCAATGGGTGAACAATTCTTTCAAATAGTAAAAAAGGGGAACAAATATGGTGTTTTGAATACCAGTAATGAAATTGTTATACCCTTGCTCTATGATGAAGTGAAATCATCGCAAAACTGGCGCTATTATATTTGTAAGATAAATGGCAAATTGGGAATCATCAAAGTAGACGGAACCGTTGTTAAAGAACTGATTTACGATAGCATTGAATTACGAAAAGAATATGTTCTGTTAAAACAGAAACATCAAACAGTTGAAACCTGGTTTTACGAATAGAAAATAATCTATGCCAACCAAACCCCTCTCCCAACTCACCGATGAAGAATTGCTGCAGGCAGCAAAAAAAATGAAAGCAGCAAAAATCACCAGCGCTGTTTTTATCGGCTTCCTGGCTGGCATCATTTTCTTCAGCGTTGTCAAAAATACCTGGGGCTTCTTAACCCTGATTCCGCTGTTCCTGATTTACAAACTGCTCAAACAGTCCAACCCCGATCAACAGGAACTGAAACGGGTGCTGCAGGAACGGGGCTTATCCTGAGCAGGGAGCAAACAGATCCAGCGGGAATTATTGTAGCTTTAGGTTGCACTTCGGTTCCCCGTTATGTTACAAATAAAAAAGCTTGCCACGTTGTTGGTTGCCGGTTGGGTTGTGCTGTCCTGCTACAGCAGCTGTTCACACAAAACAGAATCGTACAGGAATCCCCATCTTATTTACCAATCGTATACACCTTCGTCAACAGATAAGGTAGTGAACCGGGAGCGTTACCACGATCAGCTGCAGGGATTCTGGCTGGCCACCTGTATTGCCAACTGGACCGGTCTTGTTACAGAGATGGACAAAATCGGCAACATCGGTGCCATCCAAACCGGCGCCTTTTACACCCGGAACAGCTGGGGCCAACCCGATCAGCCGAATATCTGGGCACAGGGACAACCCAGCAACCTTTCCCCCACCATTGATTTTATTTTTGCCGCACCTGATAGTATGTGGGGCGCTGATGATGATACCGATATTGAATACCTGTACCAGGAACTGTTGTGGAAGCATCAAACAAGCATCCTCACGGGCGAACAGATAAGAGAAGGCTGGCTGCGGCATATCAAACACGAAGAAGAAAACTTTCTTTGGGTGTCGAATCAGAAAGCATTCGATCTCATGAAACAGGGAATGGTGCCGCCTGCAACCGGCCACCCGGCCAACAATCCGGAGTATGAAATGATTGATGCGCAGCTTACCACCGAACTGTTCGGGCTCCTGGCACCGGGCCGTCCGGATATTGCCCTGCAGATGGCGTTGCTCCCCGTGCAAACCACGGCCCGGGAAAACAGCCAGTGGATTGCGGAATTCTATATCACCCTGTTTTCATTGGCTGCCGTCACCGATAAAACCATACCAGTAAAAGAACGATTGTTTCAAATGACCACACAGGCAAGGAAGCAATTACCCTCCGGTTCGTACGCCCAAAAGATGTATGACTACGTTTGGGCCAACTACAAACAAAGCATTCCCTGGGAACAGACAAGAGACTCTGTGTACCACCGCTACCAGGTGCAACAGGCCGACGGGTACAACTTCACCTCCCGCAACCTGTATTGCAACGGTTGCTATGCAGCGGGTATCAACTTTGCTGCAAGCCTCATCAGCCTGTTTTATGGTGAAGGCGATTTGAAAGAAACGATCAAGATTGCTGCATTGGCTGGCTGGGACTCCGACAACCCCACGGCCACCTGGGGTGGATTGCTTGGTTTCATGATGGGCCGCAAAGCCGTGGAACAAGCCTTCAACCGGAGCTTCTCCAACCGCTTTGATATTCACAGAACCCGGGTTGGCTTTGAGCCCCCCGGTATTGACAACTTTGAAGCAATGGCACAAAAAGGCATTGGCATCATTGACCGGGTGGTGCAGGAAGAAATGAAAGGCGGGGTGGATGTAAAAAAGAATTTGTGGTACATCCCCCAACGACCGCATTCGCAGAAACGTTGAACGTACCGGTTCGCCCGGCCAAAAACTGCGGTATGAGCCTTTCAGGGTAACAAATTCCGTATGGAAATCGCTTCGAGGTAGGGCTGTAACAACTCCGTACCGTCAAACACCCGGAATTCCTGCACTTTTTTACTTTCTGTATTACACCAGGTTTCCACGTAATAACCGGCCAGCTGAAACAGGAACACCATGTAAAACGGCTCCCTTCGCTTGGCTACCAGTACACCCTGGTGCAGCACGGTAAATGTCTTTTTCTCTTCATCTAACAGAATAAAATCAGAAAGCTTCATCGTACAATGGGTTTAAAAGTGTGAACTAATAACTACTGACGAAACACGAGGCTTACGAACTGCTAACAAGAAACAAGAAACAAAGGCGAAAACAAAGACTGTTATAATACGAATGCCGGTATAAAGAAAGAAACAATGAGACTGTTAACTACCGGCTAACAGAACCAGGACAAAATGAAGGTACTGGATTTTTTGATACTGCAAAATTTAGTTTCAAAACAATAGTTCCTGTGCCGGATGATGGCACCAACCAAAAAAAGCAGCCAACAAGCACAACAGCTTGAGCAT
Source organism: Chitinophaga pinensis (assembly GCA_943368955.1). Lineage (GTDB taxonomy): Bacteria > Bacteroidota > Bacteroidia > Chitinophagales > Chitinophagaceae > Lacibacter > Lacibacter pinensis_A. Next base: position 22,804 of record CALRLY020000001.1, on the reverse strand, counting down.
TCTGTGTCGTTCCGGAGGGGTTGTAACAACAAAATCCGGTTTCCTGTGTAATTAAAAACTATTGGGTTGCAAAAAAATCTAAACCAGCAGAGACTTACCAACTGATGAACGAAATCAAGGCCCTGTTGTTGGGCACTACAGTAGTGCTAAAGTCTAATCAGGGTACCCCCCGAGATCGGGGCGTATTCGATCTCGGGTGCCTTTTTTGGGTACCTTTTTGGGCAAGCAAAAAGGTACAAAACATTTTTACGAAATTTCAACCCCGACCGATTCATTTGACTCTTTAATACCACAACACATTAAAAAAAATCTACTTTCATCTGATCAAAACCATGGCTCAATCCTTTCTTGTACATCAGTTTGACAGCGGCATGCACTACATCCTGCTCGATAAAAAAACAGTGGCGCCGTTTACCAAAAACGGAAACAAACGGGTGCTGTGCCGGTTGAATGACCAGGTGGAATTTCATGCAGCGCTGCTGCCGAAAAAAGAAGGCGGCTGTTTTATCAACATCGGATCGGTCCATTGCAAAAAATTAAAGATTCGCAAAGGCACAACCGTTACTGCTGCTTTTTCCATGGATACAACACCTTACCAGTTTGACATGCCCGAAGAATTGCAGGAAGTGCTCCGCACCGATGCTGCAGCCGATGCGGTATTTCATTCTTTAACCGAAGGAAATCAGCGGGGATTGATGTACCTGGTGTCCCAGGTGAAATCGGCCGACAAACGGATTGAACGGGCCTTGAAGATTGCAGAAAAAATAAAAAGCGGGATTACTTCGCCCCGGATTATACTCAAATAATCCATCTGCTGCAAAAGCAGGATTCATTACTGCTTTAAACGTAGTAAAAAAAATATTCTTGCAAGCTATAATTAATACGTCCGGAAATTACCTTTTACAACTGTAAAGCATTTTAGCTTCCTGTCGTCTGTCGTACATACAACAGAAAATAATTACAAAGCCTAACGAGGAAAATAAATTCTCCTGACATCGATCATCTCCATTCGCTAAAAAAAGAAGAAGGCGTGAAATAATTTTGCATCTGCAAAACAAGGTATAGTAGTCGTATCAATACCGCAACTGTTTACCTGTTCTCCAACGATTGTAAGCCTGTGAGTGCGTTCAAGTTTGCACGTAAGCTCCTCTGTTAACAGGTGCTTCTCAAACTGTATGATTCTTTACCATTAAACACACAACCATGAATCAATTATTTGAAATCCTGGACAAAGCCAAAGTGGCCTTGCCGCCGGATGCGAGGACGATCCTCGACACCTGTAAATCTTTTCGTGTATTTGACACTGTTCAGCAACTGGCCGAAGCTGCCGTAGGCGGGCCGGGCAGCCTGCAATACGAAGTGCAGTACACACTCCCCGACAACAAAGTGGTTACAGAAGCCATTGTACACAAAGTAACCAATGGTGTTTCGGCCAACTATACCGATCCGTATATGCGGCGCCGTGACCCTGACACGATGCTCATTGGTGATGACGAGCCCACCGATAAAATGCGGTTCGACGAACACTTCGGGTATGATTTTAACGACCTGCGGAAAGAAACCATCAGCTGGCTGCAATCGCAGGACCTGGCGGTGTTCTTCTATTTTGCAGGAAGAGATCATATCGGCTCCGGGGGCATTGCCATTGCACCAGCCAATGCCGGCTTCTTTGCTATGGGCCTGGCCATGCTGCAGCAAATCATTCCCCACGACCAGTTGCCCGATGACTTTGTTATTGAATCAACCATTTATGTAGCGCCTACATTCCGGCATACACACTTTAACGGCAAACAGATTGTGGTGCATAAACGCTCCGATTCATTACACGAAATCTTCTCCTACAATTTATATCCCGGTCCCAGTGCCAAGAAAGGTTTATACGGTGCGCTGTTGACCAAGGGCGAAAAAGAAGGATGGGTAACAGCCCACTGCTCAACCGTACAGGTGGCGAGTCCGTACGACAACATTACCACCTTTATGCACGAAGGTGCCAGTGGTGGTGGTAAAAGTGAAATGCTGCAGGGCATCGTACGGGAAAAGAACGGAGAAATCCTGGTGGGCACCAACTCTGTGAACGGCGACAGGAGGGTGATTCATCTTCCGCTGTTCTGTTCGTTTTATCCGGTAACCGATGATATGGCGTTGTGTCATCCATCGCTGCAGCACACGCCCGGCAAGCTCACGGTGCTGGATGCAGAAAATGCATGGTTCATACGGGTGGACAGTATTACCGATTACGGCGATGATCCGCAGCTGGAAAAATTAACCATCAAACCCAAAGAGCCGTTGTTGTTCATCAACGTTCAATCCAATCCCGGCTCAACAGCGCTGATCTGGAATCATACCGAAGACAGCCCCGGCAAACCTTGTCCCAACCCCCGTGTCATTGTGCCGAGGGCCATTGTACCCAACGTCATCAACAACCCGGTGAATATTGATGTAAGAAGTTTTGGTGTACGAACACCTCCGTGTACCAAAGAAAATCCAACCTATGGCATCCTGGGTCTGTTTCATGTGTTGCCGCCGGCACTTGCCTGGTTGTGGCGGTTGGTGGCACCCCGTGGCCATGCCAACCCCAGCATCGTTGACGGCGGTGGCATGGGCAGCGAAGGTGTGGGATCGTACTGGCCTTTTGCAACCGGCAAGCGCATTCAACATGCCAATATTCTGCTGGAGCAGATTATGCAAACGCCCCGCACCCGTTATACATTGGTACCCAATCAATACATTGGGGCATGGAAAGTCGGGTTTAAACCCCAGTTGCTAATGCGTGAGTATCTTACCCGCCGGGGCAATGCCAAACTGCGGAGCGAACAATACCAGCTGGCCCGTTGTCCGCTGTTGGGCTTCGAGTTTAACTACATCACCATTGAAAGCGAAAAAATCCCCACCCGCTTGCTCAAAGTGTACAAGCAGGCAGAAGTGGAAACAAGCGGTTATGATGCAGGTGCTGAAATATTGTATGATTTCTTCCGCAAAGAATTGCAGCAATACCTGACAGACGACTTACACCCAACCGGCAAACAGATTATTGAAACCTGTTTACAGAACGGAACTGTTGAAGAGTACATGGAACTGGTACATATGGCCTACTGATTTGTTTCCAATATCTTAAACAGCGCCGGGAATGCAACACCCGGCGCTGTTTTTACTTGCAATTGAAACTTCAAACGATTATCTTACTGTAAAGAAAAAAACCCCTGGCAATGCAGGCAACACGTAGCATACCTCTCAGGCTGTTGATTGGCATAACTCTTTTTACCTTGCTGTTACATGTCCTGATTCTGATCAAACTCATACCCTATGCCATTACCTGGGGTGGACGTTTAAAAAACGACCGGGAGATGTATTTGTTTGAGAGCCTGTCCATAATCATTCTTCTCTTTTTTCTGCTGGCGCTGTTACAAAAAGGAAGATTACTGAAAGCCTTTTTGAGTGAGAAGGCACTCACAATCATCCTGTGGGTTTATTTTGGACTATTTGCACTCAACACCATCGGGAATGTATTTGCCGAAACCAGGTTTGAACAATCGTTTACGGTGATTACAGGCTCATGTGCGTTGTTACTCTGGATCATCAACCGGAAACAGCATTGATACCTGCTTATTCATTATTTTTACGGCTCATCAATCATAACTATGAAACAGGGAACCTTCTTAACCATTAGCTTTTTACTCAGCTTTGTACTCACGATCCTGGGTGCTTATCTCAAAATCATGCATGCAACCGGCGCTGATTTTGTATTGGCTATTGGATTGATTGCCTCCCTGGTCTATGTGCTGCTGGCGATGTACGAAGTATGGAGTTCTGATCTGTTCACCCATGGAGAAAAAATCATGTGGACAGTGGCATTTGTGATGCTTATGAGTGTTGGCGGATTGATTTACTTCCTGATGGGGCGCCGGCGTCTTACAAGAGTACAATCCTGAGCTGATCAGCGCAACAACCAATTCTGTTTTCTGCTGTGCCGCTGTAGTGGCACTCCTGCCCGGCACACTCCGATTGTTTTGTATCTTCATTCTGTCTGCAGCCCTGGCTGTTGAATAAAACCCCCAATATGAATGATCAGTCAACACAGTTGGAGCAACTGCTGCAACAACTGAAAACACTGCAAGAAAAACACGAATCGTTTACGCAGGAAATACAGTCGTTGCGTGACGAAGTAAACCGCTTGCAGCAGTCGGGCATAACAGCTGCCGCTGCGGCTCCGCCTCCCGCCCCACCCAACCCGGTGAGCAATTTTGTGCGCATGGAGGAACCCGCAGCAACAACCCCTTCACCTCAGTCGACCCCTGTACCCAAACCCACCCCGCAGCCAGCACCACTTACGGCTGCTCCTCAAAAACCCAAAGCCGACTGGGAGAAGTTTGTGGGCGAAAACCTCATCAGCAAAATCGGGATTGCCATTACCGTACTGGGTGTGGGAATCGGCGCCAAATATGCCATTGATCATGAGCTGATCAGTCCGCTCACCCGCATCATCCTCGGCTACCTGGTGGGTGCAGGCCTGCTGGCCTTTGCCCTGAAGCTGAAAGCAAAATACGAGCCCTTCAGTGCCGTACTGCTGAGCGGGGCGATGGCGATTTTTTATTTTATCACGTATGCGGCTTTTAGTTTTTACAACCTGCTGCCCCAGGCTGCGGCATTTGCATTGATGGCCCTGTTCACCGCCTTTACCGTGCTGGCAGCACTGCACTACAACCGGCAGCTGATTGCTTTGTTTGGTCTGGTGGGCGCTTATGCCGTGCCGTTTCTGCTGAGCGATGGATCGGGACGGGTGGCCGTGATGTTTTCCTATATGACGATCGTCAACGGCGGTATCCTGGTCATTGCCTTCCGCAAATACTGGAGTCTTCTTTCCATTGCTGCCTTTGTTCTTACCTGGTTGATTTATGGTTCCTGGTTTGTTGCTCAATACGATGCAACCAAACATTTCAGCCTGGCGTTACTGTTTGCTTCCCTGTTTTTTATTCTTTTTTACGGTGTCTTCCTGGGATATCAACTTACCCAGAACCGGAAACTGCAACGAATCGATTTGCTGCTGCTGCTTGGCAACTCATTTCTATTTTACGGGTTTGGATACAGCATTCTCGACAGAACAGAAAGCACTGCATCGTTCACCGGGCTGTTCACTGTAGCCAATGCAGTGGTGCATTTTGCAGTGAGCCTGCTGGTGTACAGGCGCCAGCTGGCCGACCGCACGTTGTTTTATCTCGTAGCCGGACTGGTACTCGTGTTCATCACCATAGCCATACCCGTACAACTCAACGGCCATTGGGTTACCCTGCTGTGGGTGGGCGAAGCAGCGTTGTTGTACTGGATTGGTACCAGCAAACAGGTGGCCGTTTATGAACGACTTTCGTATCCGTTAATGGCACTGGCCTTTTTCAGTCTGCTGCAGGATTGGGCCAGCAGTAATGTAGTGTACGTAAACGGAAAGACACAAACCAGCACACTGCCCGTATTCAACTTTCAATTTCTTACCTCCGTTCTTTTTATTGCTGCTTTTGGTTTCATCAACTACTTACGCAACCGACTTAAAACAGCAACAGAAACGACACATAAAAAACCACTGGCCGTAATTGCCGATCTTTTGTTACCCGGCATTTTATTGTTTGTGATTTACTATTCCCTGCGGCTGGAACTGGAAGACTACTGGAACCAACGCTATGCCGCATCCGAAATCAAAATAAAAGACCCTGCCGGCGACTGGGATACCTACCAGTGGAATAACGACCTGGTGAAATTCCGCATCCTGTGGGTGGTGCAATATTCTATGTTCTTTGTGGCTGTTTTGTCACTGGTGAACCATTGGCGGATCCGCAGCCGACATCTGACAACCGTGTGTATTTTGCTAAGTGCTGCAGCCCTGCTGGCGTACCTCACACAGGGGCTCTACAGCCTGAGTCTCCTTCGTGACAGCTACCAGGAGGGAACACTGAGCAAGTATTATAAACAAGGGCCCTTTCACATCGGCATCCGGTATGTTTCCTATTTGTTTGTATTCCTGTTGCTGTTCAGCAGCTACCGGTTTCTCATCAAGCCGCAACCGTTGCCAAAGCAAATTACGACGTTGTTTGAACTGGTGGTGAGCGGCACCCTTGTGTGGATAGCCAGCAGTGAGCTGATCAGCCTGCTGGACCTGGCGGGCCACACCAATCAATACAAGCTGGGCCTGAGTATTCTGTGGGGCGTATGTGCCCTGTTGCTCATCGGGTTCGGCATCTGGCAGAAGAAAAAGCAGATCCGTATTGCAGCGATCGTGCTGTTTGGCGCCACTTTATTGAAACTGTTTTTCTACGATATTTCGCATCTCAACACCATCAGCAAAACCATTGTGTTTGTATTGCTGGGCGTGTTACTGTTAATCATTTCATTTCTGTACAATAAATACAAACTGTTTCTTTCCGATGATACACAGGAATAAATTACTGCTGCTGTTACTGCTGTTGACAGAAATTGTTTCCGGACAACTGACCCAGTTCCGTTACAAACGGGAACTGCAAGGAGTTTCATCACAATGGCATCGGCTGACAGTACCCGATTCGGTATTTGGAAAAACCAGGAACAACCTGCACGACATCCGCATCTACGGTGTGGCACCGGGTCAGGATACCCTGGAAGTCCCGTACCTGTTACAGGCCGGCAGTATACAATCAGAAAAAGAAGTATCCTTTCTCCTGCGCAATACCACATACAACAGCAACGGATGGTACTTTACGTTTGAACTGCCCGATGAAGAAATCATCAATTACCTGCAACCTGAATTTGAACAGAAGAACTTCGACTGGAACATACAACTGCAGGGCAGCCATGACCAGCAGGAATGGTTTACCCTGCTGGACCGGTACCGCATACTATCGATCAGCAATGCATCCACCGAATTCCGCTTCACCCGCCTGAACTTCCCCGATGCCCGGTACCGGTATTACCGCTTGCTGGTGCGGTCGAAAGAACAACCGGTACTCCGTTCGGCCAAACTGCTGCTGCGAACTGCAGCTGCCGGAACAATCAAAACTTATACAGTACTCAAAACCAAACAGGAAAACAACAAAGCATCCCAACAGACAGAAGTGACGATTGATTTGCCACTGCCCGTTTCGGTTAGTCAGTTGCAGGTGCGTGTGCAGGACAACGTGGATTACTACCGTCCGCTCACCATCACCTGCCTCAGCGACAGTTTTCAAACCGAACAGGGCTGGAGTTACCAGTACCGCAGCCTGGCAACCGGAGTCGTCAGTTCAGACGGAACCAACCGGTTCAGCTTTCCGGCAACGATCACGCAACAGCTGAAACTTGTGCTGCACAACCAGGACAATCAGCCCCTGACAGTTGATGCAGTGGAAGTGAGCGGATTTGTGCATGAACTGGTGGCCCGTTTTCCGCAGCGTGCAAACACCCGCTATTATCTTGTGTATGGCAATGAACAGATAACTGCCCCTGAATACGACCTGGCCCGTTTTACCAACAACATTCCCGGTTCCTTGGTGTCGCTGACAGCTGGAGCTGAAGAAGCGATCAACCCAGCGACCATGCAGAAAAAAACGGCCTTGTTCACCAACGCATGGTGGTTGTGGATGATCATTGGCGTTGTAATTGTTTTGCTGGGATGGTTTACGGTTTCAATGATACGGAAGCAGGAAGATTGATAACGAATGGAATGACTCTGCTTCAAACCCGGCAGTAGCTGCCGGCGTTTCTTTAATTAGTTATCTTTCCAATACGAATAACAACTATGTCGCTGTTTTTACGATTCGAAGAAGTGCCTTCTTTTGCCTTCACCGGTTTTCACCGGCGCACCAACCTGCTGCAGGAGCCCATGACCAGTTCCTGGCGGTCACTGCGCCAGCGCAAACAGGAAATTATAGGTTGTGCCGATGATTGTTTTTATTCGGTACAGGTGTATGACAGCCCGGATTATTTCATGCAGTTTCAACCGGAGCAATTGTTCGATCAGTGGGCTGCTGTAAGGGTGAATGAAGGATCAGCCATTCCGGATGGAATGCAGCAGTTTCTTTCACCGGGTGGTCTTTATGCTGTGTTCCGGCACCGGGGTACACCGGCTCAATTTGCACAAACAGCACAGTTTATTTTCGGGAGATGGTTGCCGCAGTCGGGCTGCGTGCTGGATCACCGGCCCCATTTTGAACGGATGGCACCGGGGTACCGTCCTGATGATCCGGAAGCGGAAGAAGAAGTGTTTATCCCGGTGCAAAAATTGTAAGTCAACTGATGGACAAATGAAGTACGTGTTGCTCATGATCATAAGCGGTGCAGTGCTGCTGGCTACTACCGAACGGAAGCCGCAGAACGATTACCAGGAACGGTACCGGAATCGATTGGTACAACTGGAACAAGCGCAGCAACGGTTGATCGAACAGATACAACGGAGTAATATTGACGATACAGTACAATTACGACACCTTCGCCGGGAATTGCACAACTGCCGGCTGCAGTTGAAGTCGGTTGATTTCTGGCTGCGATACCTCGAGCCTGTTGTGTACAAACAGATCAACGGTCCGCTCCCCGTGGAATGGGAAACCGAAGTCTTTGAAAAATTTGAACCGCCTTACCGGAGGGCCGGAGCCGGACTTACCCTGGCGGAAGAACTGCTGGAAGAAGCACCCGGCAACAAAGATTCCTTACTGCAGCTGATCCATAGCTCACAGGCCGCCCTGGCAACGTTTCGTGCCGATTCCATCACCACGCATCTCACGTCACCCGATGCCTTTTTTTACTGCAATCGTTTGTTCCTCCTCAACCTGGCCTCCATTTACACCACGGGATTTGAATGCCCGGCACCGGAGCGCATCATTCCGGAACTGAAGTGGATGCTGGCACAGGTGGAAGAGCTGTACCGTGCTTACAATAACAGTTTTCCTTCGCACCCACTGCCGGAAGAATACAGAAAGCTGTATCGCAACGCACTCCTATTTGTGCAACAGCAGTCTGATGACAATACACTCTTTCCGCATTTTCAGTTCATCCGGAACTATATTAATCCCCTGTTTGCACGCAACCAGGAACTCATACGGCGTTACAAAGCGGTGAGCCGCAGTTACAACGATTATACACTTAGCAACAGCACCAACAACCTGTTTGATAAATCGCTTTATTTTGCCCAATATGAAAAAGGCGTTTACTACCGGAGTAACAATTCATCGTTTTTGCAGGAACTCGACAGCATTGGTAAACTCCTGTTTTATGATCCCCTTCTTTCGGTAAACAATGAACGCAGTTGCGCCAGCTGCCACAAGCCTACCGAATATTTCACCGACAACAGTGCGGCAACAGCCCTTCAGCTCAACCTTACAGACCGGCTGCCCCGTAATACTCCCACCCTGCTCAATGTGCCCTACCAGCATCTGTTGCACCTTGATGGCAAACACCTGAGTTTGCATGACCAGGCGGTGGGCGTTATTACTAACCCTATTGAAATGGGTAGCAATAAGAAGGATGTACTGGAAAAAATTCTGAACTGCCCCGATTACAAATCGGCCTTTCAGCGTTTTCTCAAACAGCTGCCTGGCGAAACCACCATTACACTGGAGCAGGTGGTATCGGCCATTACCTTTTACTACAGCAAATTCAGCCACTATCCATCACCGTTTGACCAGGCATTTCTTTCTAATGTACCGGTTAGCAGGGAGGTGGAAGACGGATTTAACCTGTTTATGAGCAAAGCACAATGTGGCACCTGTCATTTTGTGCCCACGTTCAGCGGCATCAAACCGCCCTTTATTGGTAATGAATTTGAGGTGATTGGCACACCGGCCGACAGTGCCTCCACCCTGCTGAGCAGAGATGAGGGACGCTTCGGCATTCATCCGGCAGCTGAAATGCGCCATGCCTTCCGCACCGGTAGTTTGCGCAACAGCAGCCACACCGCTCCGTATATGCACAACGGCGTGTATCGTACACTGGAAGAAGTAATTGAATTTTATGATGCCGGTGGCGGAACGGGGAAAGGACTACAGGTGTCCAACCAAACACTGCCCGGCGATTCCCTGCATCTGTCTGCTACAGAAAAGCAATCCCTGCTGGCGTTTTTACGTTCTTTAGATGAACGTATTATTATTGAAGTAGCTCCACAGCAACTGCCATCGTCACGCAACAAACAACTCAATGCCCGGAAAGTGGGCGGAACCTATTAATTTCGAATTATGAGAGCGTATCTTCTGGTCCTGTTGTTTGCTATAGCCTGCGTGGCGCAGAAGAAAGTGGATTACGTAATTCCTCATGGCATGAGCCCTGAAGCCGTTCCTTACTTTCTGGAGCGTTTCAACAAAGGCAAGGCACTCTATGCCCAGGCCTGCGCCGATTGTCATAATAAAAAAGTGAAAAGCAAATCAGTGGTGCCCGATTTTTCAACAGGTTCTCTCGAATCGTATGCTGAGCATTTGCGTAACTCCAATGAGCAGCATGCCCAAACCATAGATCCCCGGCAGCTTTCATCCGAAGACCTGAGCCGTGTCCTCTACTACCTGTCCCACAAAAAGAAAACATCGAACTGACGGAAAACAGGCGGCCGGCAAGCAAGGCTCAGCAATTCCATCTGTTGCCTGCCTACCTTTGCAGTTTCAACCAAACAGTACGGTCATGCAACTCTTCAAGAAGTTCACGTTTGATGCGGCTCATTTTCTGCCCAATGTTCCGGAAGGACACAAGTGCCGTGAAATTCATGGTCACACCTACCAACTTACCGTGTTCCTCGAAGGCACACCCGATGCAAATCTCGGGTGGGTACTTGATTTTGCTGATCTGAAGCGGGCCATTGAGCCCGTGATTCAACAGGTGGACCACAAATTTCTGAACCAGGTACCCGGATTGGAAAACCCCACCTGCGAATACATTGCCATCTGGCTGTGGAACCAGCTCAAGCCCGTTCTACCCCTGCTGAGCAAAATTGAATTGTACGAAACACCTACATCGGGTGTGGTATATGATGGACGGTGACATCCAAAATCCATACATGTATTAGTGATAGTTCCTCCGTTTCAGAAAGAACGCTTCGTGACTTTTATTTTAAAGAGAAACTGAACATGAGCACTATTTTGATCTGTTTCAAAAAAATCAAGCTGGAAGTATTGATCATCCCCGATTTTCAGAAATTTGCTTGTACCGGTGGTAATTGATTCAATCTGGCTCTGATAAGAACTTAGCTTCATAATCCGGTAATTGAGTGCAGAACCCAACAATGAACTACCTTCTGCAAAGTTAAAACCACAGGAGGTACAGGGCTGATATCGTATGTTCACAACTTCATCATCATGCAGGACACCTCCCACCAGAAATTCAATACTGAGTACTTGTGATAAGGTAAGATTAGAAATCGTTAGTCCTGCCCCGGATGTAACAGTCTGACCCGTGGCTAATCGTAAGGGGTTATCCTCCCTTTTAGTCCACAATATATTTCCAGATAAACCTTTAGCTGTAAGCTCATTATAAAAAGACGGAGTCCCCTTATAGTAGCCATACTTTTCCCTGGCGCCCGTAGCTGCGTTCATTACGTAAGATACAATATCAATCTTCCCATACAGATCATCCTGCGTATCAGGCCATAGTTCGACCGCTTTTTTACATGCGATTTTGTCAAGAGTTATCTGTACATCAAATTTTTGAGAATAAGATGATATTGCAGAAAAAAAAATTCCCCATACCATCAGTACGAAACAAATAAGTTTTGATTTCATTTTTAAAATTTTTATATATCTGTTAAAACCGAAAAACATAGTCTTGCTACCGAAAAAGAAGTCAACGAGTTCTCCTGACAGTGAGTGTAACGCTTCCTGAATTATCCAGGTAGCCACCAACCAGTATGTCATTGGCAAATGTTACAAGATATCCGGATGTTGAAGCTGTATAGGAACGTCCACAATTGATAGTAAACGAAACATTCAGGAAAGAAGAAGTGCTGTTTTCACGAAAGAATTCGCCTACTAATGAAAACATTTTATAATTATTGTAACGACGTGCTGCATCCAGCAGGTTGCCGTCGTAACCTGCACAAGTGGTGTTGGTAGATCCATTTTTCCAATCTCGGTTCGTAGTACTGAATTCAAATGTTTGTCCTGCACGCATGAATACGCCACTCAGATTATGAGTTTTGTTAGCACTTACCGTAACCGTTCTGCTTTCACCTACAGCCAACTCTCCAGGCTTCATTGTAGTGGTTAATGCCGCACAAGAGTTTTCAGTACGGTACATACTGTTGATACCGCTGATATCGCCGGTGCTTAATACAGTATTACGGCCAAAGTTCTGGTCAGCGGGATTCGAAATTCTAACGATGGTTTGCTGAAGGGCACCATTCACAGTTCTGCCAAATGCTGTAGAAAAATAATGCATAATGGATGCAAAATCATATGGACCGACATCTGTTGAAGTAAAGACTGCCTTGTTAAAATTATGTTCCATGCCGGGTAAAACATTTGACATCTGAATTCTCACAAAGCGATCTCTGTCTTCTCGTGATTGCTCGTGCAATAACCCTAATGCGTGCCCTATTTCATGCCGTACCACCCCATCTGAAGCAGCTGAAATTTTAATTTCCTGGCCATCCACACAAAAATTACACTTTCCGAGGTAAGAACTGCCTCCTGAAAATCCGAGATCAGCAACAGAATACTTTTTAAACTTCAGGTAGCTTGCCTGGTTTGTTCTTCTTACAAAACAAACATTGGTTCTGGATGCGATGTGATTCATTGCGTTGACAATAACCGTTTCTTCATCAAATGTAAATCCGGGTTCTATTGTAAATGGCACGATACCGTTATCCCATCTGCCACTAACAATACTTGCATCATTCACTACTGCAAACTGCATGAACTGATACTTATCAAGCTCTTCCTGTGTGCCCAGCTCAATATCGCCATCTAAAAACACACGACCATTTATTACTGTGGTTGTGATAGCTGTATCCTTAATAAGCGGGTTATTAAACTTTCTGTAAACTTTTTGTACTGGCTGTACTACATAATTTACGGGTTGTGCCAACGCTGAAAAACCAGCAAAGATTGCACACAGAATAAGACTTCCTTTCTTTTTCATTTCCATGTTTTTAAGTTTGAATTATTAAATCAGTTGATTGTCAATGTTACCGCATCATACATGCTACCGACACTACTGGTATAAAACCAGTGAATTTCCAGTCGTTGTTAAAGATGCAGCGCATACCATAATTGAGTACCACGCTGCGGTTGAGGCGCCAGTCGCCACCAAAGCTGATGGTGTTAGGCTGTACTACGTCCCATTTTACCGAGTTGCCCACCACTGTAAAACCAGCAGGCGCTCCAAACACTTTCTCAAGGGCTTCTGTTGGCGTTTTTAAACCTTTACGTTCATAAAGAAACTCAGCAAAGAATGTAAAATAGGGTCCGCCGTACCGCACATTGAGGCCCATGGTGAGCAAGGTATTATCTGCAACGGCCTGTTGGTTGAGTTCATCGCCGGTGGTATTGCTGCGCACCAGAAAGTTGAGTTCTTCCTGGTACCAACTGCTGCGCAGCAAGCCCGAAAGGAGAATCCGTTTCCCGATGCCCAGACTTCCGTTGATCCAGCCGGCCAAACCTGTATTGCGGTTGAGGCGGAGCGATTTCAGAGATCCGGCACTATCTGTTTGATAGGAATACACCCTTCCAAATGCCACATCCAGTGAAGAAGCGTTCCAGTGCTCGGCCACAAATATTTTAGCCCTTTCATTGATTTCGGTATTGCGGCGGGAGTTGAGTGTTTGCAGCTGTTCTTCCGTTGCCCGGATCTGATTGCGCAGCTCAGGTTTTTGCAAAATGTCAGTTGTAGAATCCAGTTGCAGCTTTAACTCTTTCAGCTTATTTGTCAGTTCAATTTTTTCGTTTTGAAAGCGCTCTCCGATTTCTACATAAAGCTCCCGGGCCATTAACGGATCCTTCTGTCGTAACAGATTCATTTTTACGGCATACCCGATACGACGGTCGTTGTTTTCATCCTGCACCGACCCAATAGACACATCAACCGAAGCCAATTTGCGCATGAAGCCCGATGTGCGCTGGTACTTACTTAAATCTTTCCGGTTATAAAAGATTTCCCAGATGGGTTGCGACTGGATGGCCAGATTGGGATTGAGCCGCCAGGATTTAAAGGACCAGTCTACCTTAAAATCTTTAATATCTGCCGTTCTGTTGATTTGGGAAGGGGTGACGCCCATTATATCAAATACAGGCGAAGCGGGTATAGAAAATTCTTTGGGGGTAAGTCTGCTGCCTGCAGGTTCTGTTTGTGCTTTACAGAACTTGCTACAAACTATAATGATACTAATCATCAGGAGTGTCTTACGCATATGTCTTTTTTTTAACTGCGTAAAGATTCACTCGTTTCAGAACCTGTCGATCACCAATTTTAGTGATTTTACAAAACTGATAAAAGTGAGCGCACCTGAAAATAACGTAAGAGAATAACCGAAAAAATATGATTTTAATTTAGCTACTCAACGGTGAAGATTGCGGTAGTAATATGCGATAGCCTCTCCCAGAGATGAAACATGAAGCTTTTCGTAAATTTTCTTAACGTGAGAATTAACCGTATTAAAGCTGAGGAAAAGTTTATCAGCTATCATTTTGTAACTGAGCCCCTGTGCCAATAATTCAAGCACATCTGTTTCCCGCTTGCTTAGCGGGTTTTTTACATCTGTAGGTTTGAAATATTCCAGCACTTTCAAAGCGATTCCCGGATTCATAACAGCGCCTCCCTCATGTACCTCCTGGATGGCCTGCAAGAGCCGCTGCGGAGAGTCTTTTTTCAGGACATACCCACTGGCCCCGTTACGGATGCATTCAAATATTTTATCCGAGTCATCAAACACGGTTTGCATCAGCACTTTTATATGCGGGTAGTTCTCCCTGATAATTTTTAAGCCCGTAATACCATTGGCTTCAGGCATATTGATGTCCATTAAAACCACATCAGGAAAACAGGTTTCCATATCCTGACGTACCTGCGTACAATTGGCAGCTTCGCCACAAAAACCCAATTCAGGGCTCATTTCAATCAGGGCCTTAAGGCTGTCCCGCCTCGCAAGATTGTCGTCATATACAAATACCCGCACGTGCATAGAATCAAAGTTAATACTGCCCCAACAGAATACCTATCACTAATACTAGTGAGGCGGATATATCACCAATCCATCTTCCGTTCACTTAAAATTTTTGACTGCCCCCCGAGTACCTGATGCTGCAGAATCCGGTTCTTGAGCATAAAACCTGTATTCAACAATAATAATTCAAGCAGAATTCCAATTTCAACTCCAAAAAATACGCTCAGGTTATTGCTGCTAAACTTATTCAGGGCATAATTAAAGACCATACCGGAAAAACCCCCTGCCACATAGAAAAAACAACCAAATACCAGAAAATTATTCAGAATATCTTTTTGCCGCAGCATCAATACAAATGCAGGAATACAGAAATACAACATCACTATATATCCAACAAAATAGAGCAAGGCAAGATATTCGGTTTGTAAACGGAACGGAGCCAGAACAATACAAACCGCAATAAAAACAAGCATTACTGTTTCCATGCGGCTTACATATGTGTAAACCCGTGGCTGCGTATTTTTGAGATTTAAAAAGCTGCGGGCAAAGCATAGGTACATCCAATAGCTGAAAATACCAAGTGGCTGATAGGTAATGCGCCGCAGCCATTCCGGTATCGTTACAGCCGGGTGCGGCAGCGCATCGTTGATACGAAACAGAATAAAGAAAATAATGGCGGTGATGTAAGCAATATAAAACAGGTATTCCTCTCTTCGGAAAAAAAGCCACTGCACAAAAATGAACAACGTTTGAAAAAACGCAATTCCTAAAAATAAAATATGTATTGTGTATAAATTCATATTACTACCAACCTGAATTTGTAATTACCTGAATGGGAAATACAAACAGATACCTGGTTCCTTTTTGGGAATCAACAGTGCATACGCCATTGAGTTCTGCACAGCGATCCTTTATATTTTTTAAACCATTGCCGCTTTTTACCAATACCTGGTCAAACCCGGTTCCATCATCCGAAATACTCAAAATCCAGTTTTTATCCTGCGTAAATACCTGCAATCCAATCCTGGATGCGCCGCTGTATTTCATTGCATTATTTAACACCTCCTTTATGATGAGCAGAATGTTGCGGCGGGCTTTCATGCTCACAAGCAACGCTTCTGCTTCTGGTTGCAATTTCAATGAAAACTCAATGTCCTTATCCTCCAGCATTTCCGACACATAATTCTTGATTTTTGTTTCAAATGGAGTCCCTGCAGTATTGTTACTCTTCATACTCCATACGATATCACTCATATTATCCAGAATATCTCTACTTTGCTTATTGATTTTAGAGATCATTTCAGCTGCTTTTCCGGGATTGGTCAGTAACGATTGTTCAGCAATCGTACCATAGATTTGCAAACTGCTGAGTGAGGCTCCGATATCATCATGTAAATCCTGGCTTATCTTTTGCCGGATGCTTGCCGCAGCATGTTTCTGATTTTGATAATACCTGTAAACAAAAAAAACAACCGAAAGAAGCACTAGCGCCAGAACTGCAAAAAGAAACCGTGTATTTGCCAATTGTTGTTTCTGTTTTGCATCATCCACTTCAAAAGCCAGCAACCGGGTTTCGTTCGTAAGACCTGCATTTAAAAGCGTATTCATTTGCAAATCATTTTTTCGAATACGCATATTTTCCAGATCTGCTTTTTTCTGGAGCGCCTGAATCAGCAACTCTTTTGCCTGGTACTGCTTGTAAACACTGATGGCATCATCCAGAAACCTTAAATAAAACAGGCTATTAATGAATGGTTTTTCATTCAGCAATTCAAACCCATTTTTAAAATGCAGAAAGGATGCTTCTTTATTGTTTGCGGCAGCATTTACCACCCCTAACCCTCCATAACAAACCAATTCAACATCAACATCACCTGCATTTTGAGCAACCTGTAGTCCTTTCGTATGATAAAATGCTGCCGAATCCAGTTGATTCAGTTTGTGAAAGGCAAGTCCCAACAGGTTGCTGGAAACAGCTACACCCCGCCAGCCCTGAATTTCGGAAGCAAATTGAAGTGATTTTCTTGAAAGCTGAACGGCTGTATCATACACATTCAGCTTAAAATAGGCTTCTGCCATGTTACCGAATAAATGATGCGGCTTTGTCAGACTCAGGTATTGTGCCGGGTAGGGTGGCTGCCTGGTGTAGTTCAGGCCATCAGAAAAAAAGCCGATACTTTTCCGGTTACTGTCAAGATTCATGTAAAACAAGCCAACAAAGTTGTAACTATCAGCTAGTAACAAACTATCAGCAAGCGCTTTGGCAATTTGCATGCAACGTTCGGACTCCTGTAGACCCAGTCGTTGCAGGCCATTGTAATAATACACTTCTGCCTGACGGCTGGACAAATAATAATTGAAAAGCGTAGGTTTTTTCAGCGGAAGACGATCCGCAATTTTATTCAGCCAGATTTGCGCAGAATCATACTGTTCATATTCCATGAACTGGTCTGCAATAAAAAAACTGCTTTTAATAAAAGCATCCCCTGAAGGTTGGCTACGGTAAAAAACCTGCTTTGCCGAATCCAATTCTGCCTGACCCTTCACATTTTGAAAAAGCAGACAGCTGCAAAAGAACAGGATGTGTACTCTGGCCACAATATTCATCCTGGTAAGATAAAAAAAAATGTGGAGCGGGCTACGTTATATGTACCAAATCTATCTTCAACTTGTAAAAGAGATCAACACCATCATGTTGTTTCTATAGAATAGCCCTGGGAAATTCAGACCGAATAAAAGTCAATAAAAAACACATATCTTTTCCCTATCAGGAATCAATGTTTTACCAAAATCTCAGTATGAACTATCTCGCCCACGCTTTTCTCTCCTTCAACAACCCTGATTTATTGGTGGGCAATATGATCAGTGACTTTGTAAAAGGTAAACAGAAATTCGGTTACCCGCCCGGGATACAAGAGGGTATTGCCCTGCACCGGGCCATTGATACGTTTACCGATGAACATGCCGCCACGCAAAAAGCAAAAGCATTTTTCCGCCCAGCATACCGGTTGTACAGCGGCGCTTTTGCAGATGTCGTATATGATCATTTCCTGGCAACGGACGATACTATTTTTACAGAAACATCGCTGGCCGTTTTTGCAGAACAGACATACGAAACCCTGCACAGCTATTCCCGCTTTTTTCCGGAACGGTTTGCAACCATGTTCCCTTACATGTGGCAACAAAACTGGCTGTTTCATTACCGCAGTAAATGGGGCACAGAAAAAAGCTTTGGGGGTGTGGCAAGAAGAGCTGTTTATCTGAATGACAGTACGGATGCCGCTGCTGTTTTTGAAACAAATTATGATGCCCTCAAACAATGTTACCTGGAATTTTTTCCGGAGGTTTACAATTTTGCCCGCACAATTGTACAAAACAGAACTGCCCCATAACGGGGCAGACTGTCAATCAAAAATCAACATAGAGAAAACTGTTCACATTCATTGTTTCAACACAAAGTAGGAAAGTGCTTAAAGCGTTCAAAGCAGGCACGGTCGAGCATTTCCCGGTCATCGGGGTGGGAAATATCCACGAGTAACCTTGCACGCTGACGCAGGTTTTTACCATATAAATGCGCCACACCATATTCTGTTACCACATAATGCACATGACCACGGGTGGTTACCACGCCTGCGCCTTGTTTAAGGAAGGGCACAATGCGGCTCACGCCTTTCTTGGTTCGTGATGTGAGTGCAATGATGGGCTTTCCTCCTTCGCTGAGTGCTGCTCCCCGCATAAAATCCATTTGTCCGCCAATACCACTGTATTGCATAGAACCAATACTATCGGCACAAACCTGTCCGGTTAAATCCACTTCAATGGCACTGTTGATGGCCACTACTTTGGGGTTGCGGCGGATGACATGCGGGTCGTTTACATAGTCAATATCAAGGAATACAAAAGCAGGATTATCGTGCACATAATCATATAAACGACGGGTGCCTACTGCAAAACCGGTAACGCTTTTATAAGGGTGAATTCGCTTTTTTGTATTGTTGATGATATCTTTTTCAACGAGGTCAATAATGCCATCGCTGCACATTTCGGTATGCACACCCAGGTTTTTATGATTGCCGAGTGCTTTCAACACCGCATCGGGAATGGTGCCGATACCCATCTGCAACGTACTTCCGTCGTCAATTAATTCAGCAATCAGCTGCCCGATTTTCAGCTCTTCATCCGCTACTTTAGAACCATAGTCTACCTGCGGCAATGGTTCTTCAGAATAAACCAGGTGGGTAAACCGGTCGGTATGTACCAAACTATCACCATGTGTACGGGGTACATTCGGATTCACCTGTGCAATAATGTATTTGGCAGTGTTAACAGCACTGCGGGCAATATCCACACTCACACCCAGCGAACAATAGCCATGTCTATCGGGCGGCGATACCTGTACCAGCGCCACATCAATGGGCAGATAGCCTTTCTTGAACAGATCGGGAATATCGCTCAGAAATACAGGAATAAAATCGGCACGGCCTTCATTCACCGCCTTCCGCACACTTTCGCTCACAAACATGCAGTTGATATTAAAAATGCCTTCATACTCCGGCTTATCTACTGTAATATCGCCCTGCACGGTAATAAATACCAGCTCCACATCGCTGAGGCGTGATGCCTGCTTGGCTAATTCACGCAGCAGGTACAAAGGTGTTTGGGCACTTCCCTGAACAAACACACGCATGCCACTCTGAATGACCGATAAGGCATCTCCTGCAGATTGATATTGAATTTCTCTATACATGACCTTGAAATTTTATGCAATGTTAAAGTACAAGTGTTTTCTGTCATATGATAAAAAACAGGATGGCCGGTGATGCAAGGCAGGCAGGATTCTGATAATTTTACAAACTAAAGAAACAAACATCAGGCACCTGTTTCAGCTTCGTTCTTTCCTGTTGAAACAGATGCCCTTACAACGAACTGAAAAAACAAACCAGATGAAACGATTCCTGATCAGCCTCGCTTTTCTCTTCGCCGGATTATGGTCCAGCGGCCAAAGCGGTTTCCGTTTTCCTGCCCTTGATAAGTCGCCCATGGACATGAGCTACTACCCTGCCAATTACCCGGTATTACGCATACAGCCCAACAAAACGCCTGAACCCCTGGTGGCCCGGGTTATTTACAGCCGTCCGCAAAAAATGGGACGAAAGGTTTTTGGCGAACTGGTGGAAGATGGAAAAATCTGGCGACTGGGTGCCAACGAAGCAACTGAAATTGAGTTTTTCAGAGAAGTGAAAATTGCCGGGAAAAAAGTAAAAAAAGGACGGTATACACTCTATGCGCTGGAAACTAAAACCAGGTGGACGATTATTCTGAATACCGAACTCGATATCTGGGGCGCCTTTAAGTACGATGCCACCAAAGATGTTTTACGCACCGACTGTACGGTTGCCAAAACTGCGGAAACAGTAGAAGCATTTACCATTGTATTTGAAAAAGTGAACGACCGCACCTGCAACCTGGTCATGGCCTGGGAAGATGCGATGGTGGCACTACCCATCAGCTGGTAACCAGAGGCACTGTTTCCAGAAGAAGCTGGGTGAGACTTCATTTATTTACAAAAGCCGATTGAATTATTTGCCATCTTTACACCATGTGTGGCATCAGCGGCATACTCTCACTCCAAACCCTGAAGGTGCAACCCTGGCGGCTGCAGTACATGACCGATGCATTGGCGCATCGTGGCCCCGACGGAGCCGGTCATTGGTTCAATCCATCGGGCACCGTTGCACTGGGGCACCGACGCCTGGCCGTGGTGGATCTTTCGCCTGATGCAGCCCAACCGTTTCACTTCCTCAACCGCTACTCTCTTGTTTACAACGGCGAAATTTACAATTGCAAAGAACTGAAACAGGAACTGGAACAGAAAGGTTACCCGTTCCGCACCCAATCTGATACAGAAGTACTGGTGGCAGCTTACGATTGCTGGAAAGAAGAATGCCTGCAACATTTCGACGGCATGTTTGCCTTTGCCCTGTGGGATGAACAGGAACAACAACTCTTTGCCGCCCGTGACCGCTTTGGCGAAAAACCGTTTTACTACTGGTTTGATGGTGATCAACTGCTCTTTGCCAGTGAGTTCAAAGCCCTGTGGGCCGCTGGTGTAGCCAAAGAGTGGAATCATTTGCTGTGGCTCAGTTACCTGGCCAACGGTCATACCCAAAATGCGGTTGATGCAAGCCTTACTTTTTACAAAGACATCTATTGTATACCGCCCGGTCATTATGCCACGTACCAGTTACAAAGCCGGGCCTTGTATGTAAACCTGTACTGGGACCTCGACAAACAGGAGCAACGAACCATTTCCGAACAGGAAGCAGCCGACACGTTGCTGCAACTGCTCCATACCAGTGTGCAGCGCCGGTTACGGAGTGATGTAGCTGTTGGCACATCGCTCAGCGGCGGCCTCGACAGCTCCAGTATTACAGCCCTGATTCATGAACTGAAACAACAGGGCAACGGATCGCCGCATTTCAGCAACAAAGCCTTCACCGCCATCTTCCCGGGCTTTGAAAAAAACGAATACAACCAAGCACAACAGGTGGCCGGTTCCTTTCAACTGCAACACTATACCGTTACACCTGATCTTGACGGATTGTTGAGCGACTGGGAACAACTGTGCCACTTCCAGGAACAACCCTTCACTTCTTCCAGTGTGTATGCCCAGTACAAAGTGATGCAGCTGGCAAAAGAAAAGGGAACCGTGGTACTGCTGGATGGCCAGGGAGCCGATGAAGTCCTTGCCGGCTATACCAAATACATTCATTGGTACCTGCAGGAACTGGTGGGCCGCTTCCGTTATGGCTTTGCCATGCAGGAACGTATTCGCCTGCAGCAAAACAAGGTACCCTTCAGCTGGGGTTTTCCCAACTATATAGCGGCTATCTTCCCGGTAGTGGCCAATGCCCACCTTGAAGAAGTGGAACGAAAAAAGATTCTGGTACATCCGCATCTCAACAAAGAGTATGCTGAGGCTCATTACGATAAGTTTTATTCCATCTTTAAACCGCCTGTGAGCAGCCTGAATGATATTCTCTACTTCAACACCATGCAGCAAGGTTTAGGTGAGCTGCTGCACTATGCAGACCGCAACAGCATGGCCCACAGCAGGGAACTCCGGCTGCCTTTCCTCAGTCATGAGCTGGTGGAATTTTTATTCAGCCTGCCTTCGCATTACAAAATTCACAACGGCTTCACCAAATGGCTGTTGCGTACCGTCATGAACAACCGGTTACCGGAGTCTATCGTATGGCGTACCGATAAAGTGGGCTACGAACCTCCCCAGCAGCAATGGATGGAGCACCCAGCCCTGCGGGAACGGATGTACGAAAGCCGGAAGCAGTTGGTGGATGCAC
This sequence comes from Chitinophaga pinensis, assembly GCA_943368955.1. Classification (GTDB taxonomy): domain Bacteria; phylum Bacteroidota; class Bacteroidia; order Chitinophagales; family Chitinophagaceae; genus Lacibacter; species Lacibacter pinensis_A. The sequence continues at coordinate 373 of CALRLY020000001.1, read as the reverse complement.
GTATCCTGGATGCAGCGGCTCTGGAACGTCCCATCAAAGCAAAAGGAGCCTACGAGGCAGATAATTATGACTGGCGGTATCTCTGTGCCGCTTCGTTTCTGTAATTCATTGCATCTTTGCAGTACATATTTTAATTATGAAATTAGCTACCAAAGTCATTCATGCGGGCATGGAGCCCGATCCGTCCACCGGCGCTATTATGCCACCCATTTATCAAACCTCCACCTACGTGCAGGAAGCACCCGGCGTAAACAAAGGGTTTGAATATGCCCGCAGCCAGAACCCCACCCGCAAAGCGCTGGAAGAAGCAATTGCTGTTATTGAAAACGGAGCGTACGGACTGGTATTCGGCAGTGGTGTGGCCGCAACCGAT